>PLSM01000183.1 GCA_003165075.1 Acidobacteriaceae bacterium
TCTGCCACTGAACTACTCCCGCCTATTAAAATCAACAACTTACGGAAACATTATTGATTTACTATCCAAATTACTATCCAAATTCTGATTTCTCTGCATAGAACTGCATCCGCTTCGCGAAGTCGAACCGCCGACTGTACGATGGTGGATAGTAAACATGGATAGCATAAAAAACACCAGAGCGAACCTGAAGAAGTATATCAAGGTTGGCGGCAAGTGGCGCTTTGTACCGGTAATGAAACAGAACGGCGTGCCCTACCCGGGCACCGTCCTGGTCGACGGCGCTCCTCTCCGTTCGACCTCCGGCACCTTTTACCTCGAGTTCTATGAAAATGGCCGGCGCGTGCAGCGCCTGTCGGTACCTCTCCTCGCGAGGCAAAAGACGCCTGGAACTTGCATCAGAATCCCGAAAAGGACCCCGGATCAGGCGCAGAAGAAGAAAACCTGGGTCTAGAGCTCACGGGCATCTTCGCAGCGTTCGATCGATTTCTCGAAGAGGTAAAGGCAACAAAGGAAGAGGAAACCTACTCCGCCTACAAGGCCGACCTTAATTGGGTTGCGAAGAGACTGGGGAAACAGTTCGTGAGTCAGGTAACGCGCCATGCAATCCTCAGCGTAATAGGAAAAGGGCGTGAAGAAGGTCTCAATCCGAAGACCGTCACCAGGCGCCAAATTGTCGCGCTCATGCCGCTTAGGAATGCAGGAGCCGTAATCACATTGAAGAAGGGCAACTGGCCGAAGATCACCGAAAAAGTATTGAGACCTACAATCAGCGGGGGATGGAAGCTTTCTTCCGCGCTTGTGCTCCTTTCGAAAAGCTCATTTTCCAGACCTTCCTCTGCACAGCGTTCAGAAAACAGGAGGTAGCCAAACCAAAGCCGCAGGCCGTGCTGCCATCAAGATTCTCAAGAACGGAATCGCGCAGGAGCAGTTCTGCATCTCGCGGAAGGAGCAATTGTGGCTGACACGCATCGACGATGCGCTGGAAGACCTCCCAACGGACGAAGATGCGCTTATTCAGGATATCGAAGCGCAATATGGCAGCATTTACGATAAGGCAAGTTATGGACTGTAGTTGGATTCTCCTGTTTGTCACAAGTGCCAATCAGCATTCCAAGGTCACGAGGGGAGGATGCAACGGGCGAGGGTGGCCTTCTAGATGTTTTGTACCAGCTTGTCTGATCCTAACGGGCACAGAATTCGCCGGATAGACCACGGACATAACCCATCCATCTTCGAGTTCTGTCAGGTTGACCAGTGATACACCCGGAGCTACGCAGAGGCCTCGGAAAACGCTCGCTATACCGACTTGCAGGGACTGATGGGCTCAGACGCTTTCTAGACCCCGCGTGAGAGACCGTCGCGAAGCCAGATCGGAGAGTCCTTCTTGAAATGTGCTCCTCGATGCGGTTCAAAATCTGTGTTTGACACTGCTCCCCAAGTCTATTGATTCTAAGCAATTTGTGGCTCCGCATTCACTGCTGCGGTTTGAAGACGAGCACCTTTGCCGTCGTTCCGCCGAGGTGAGGGACCGCCACAAACAGGCGATCGAGGTCCTGTGAGTAGAGGGACGTCTTCGCCATGACTGCTGTATCCACGGACTCCAGCGCTTTGTAGCTCCCATCTGCCTGACGCTCGTAGGTGAACACCTCGCCGATCCCGGATGAAGCATAGATACGGCGCCTTTCCGGATCGTAGAAGAGAGAATCAACCCAGCCGCCAATGGGGAGCCGCTCCAGTTCCTTGCCTGCTTCCAAATCGACGACGACAATGCTTCCGCGCACATCGGTGTCGCGGCAACCTACATAGAGCTGATGGCTGGCTTTGTCGATGGCGAGAGCCATGTTGCGCTTTCCCTTTGTCAGCTGCCATGTCGCGATCACCGATCGCTGTTTGAGATCGATGACGGCAATGGCATTCTCTTCAGGAAGGTTGATGTACAGCCTTCCACCCTGATGATCAATGAGCATCGCTTCAAGACCCCGAGCATCGACCCGGATGTCGCCGATCTTCTGGTCTCGATTTGTGTCGATAATCGAGATCAGTGAAAAGTCTTGTCCGGCGATGTCTCCACCGTTGCTGACGTAGAGGTAACCGGTCTCCGGTTCATAGCCAATCCCGTCCGCGTCGGTTTGCAGTTTGATTGATTGGATTTCGCGATAAGACGATGCATCGAAGATTCTGACAGCACCCGCGCCGCCATCGGTAATGTAGAGATGATTGCGATCCTCGCGATAGAGTATCGCGTGCGGGTTGCCAAATCCTGGAATTGTGTGCAGCACCTTTCCGGTCTTGAGGTCAAGCACATCAACGGCCTTATTAGCCTGCGGCGTCGTAAACAGTCGCTGCCCTTTGAGATCGAGCGCCATATGATCCACGTAAGGACCAGCCGGGACCTCCGGCATTTCGATCGATTGCACCAAGGTCAAAGGCTGCTGCGCCAACGCGAAACAACCGCCAAACGAGCACAACGCCAAAAGCAACGCTAAACGAAGATTCATCGTTGATTCCTATCCGGATGCGGCGTTGCATGCATTGCGCCGCATCCGTGCGAGTGAAAGAGAAAGATTCCAGGCCCAGGCACGGACAATTTTAGTAGGGCTCATAGAGCGAGGGATGATTGTCGATGTCCACCTCGGTCCAGCTTTCATCCCAGTGTTCGAGAGTGAGCGTCCAGCGCGCCTTTTCACCCTTCACATAGTCGTCGATATCCGGGAAGAGTTTGCGAATCAGCTGACTTCGCGAGTATTCCGGCTTCGGCCGCTTGTCGGCAGGTGGCGCCACGATCACAATTGCAAAATCCCAGGAGGGGCTTAGCTGGTGAATTGCACGCGTATAGACTGTTTCGCTGATCACCTGCCCATGCGCCTTTTGATATTGCATGATCGGATAGTGGTACTTCTTGTAGAGTGCAAGCCACTCGTCCTGCCTGCCAGGAGGAACCTTGTAAAAGTCGACCGACACGGTGTTCTTTCCATCGCCGGCGCCGATGGTTGCTTGCGCGCGGGCGATCGTGGGGAGGATGGCGGAAAATGTGGACAACGCGAAGAGCAGCCACGCTGCAGATTTGAGAGACTTCGTGCACATGTTTAATTTCTCCTTGGGTAAGGTTGTGGTCTTTCAATCCTGAGCCCGTACGCGAAGATCGTGGTTTCGGACCCGGAGGTTGAATCCGTTCAGAACAGAATTTTCAGGCCGAACTGAATCTGGCGGGATGTGGTTTGGGTCTGGTCTACCGCACCAGCGCCATCTGCTGCGGAACCGTCCTGATTGAAGATGGTGTAGTTGTCGATCGGGGCAGCGAAGTTGCTCTTGTTCAGAATATTGAAGACCTCCGCACGGAATTCCACGCTGCCTCTATCAAGGCCGGCTAATTTGGAATTCTTTACAAGTGAAAAGTCCAGATTTGACAGGCCCGGACCAACCAGTTCATTGCGGCCGGCATTCCCCAGTCTCACGATTTGTTGCTGCGGACCGCTCGAAGTCTGGAGAGTCTGCACGGGCGCGGAGAAGCATTGCAGTTTTATGTAGTCGTTTGGATTGCCGGGATTCACAAGCGAACTGCAACCGGCACTCCGAATCCGATCCGGATAGTCCCATGGATCGGTGCTGTTCATGCCCAGCGGATCTCCTGCGATGAAGACAGAGAAGGGCGAACCGCTGCTGGCCTGAAAGATGGAACCAGCCTGCCACCCGTTAACTGCCCAACGAGACAACGCAGGGCCTGCTTTCACCGCCGGAGTATCCCACAGAAGGCTGATCACTCCGTCGTGGCTGAGATTGAAATCAGAGAGGCCGCGCCGAGTTTCTGGGTCGAACCATAGCGGCACACTCGAAGGCGAATTCGCGAACTGGTCGCCAGCAATTGACGACGAGCCAGTATCGATACTGCGGCCCCATGTGTAAGCTCCGCGCAGTTGTAGTCCATGGTGGAATTGTTGCTCATAGCTGGCCTGCAGGCTGTGAAAATATGAATCTGCATCATACGAAGTACGGTTGATGTCTCCCACGCTAGGGTTCAACACGGTTCCGCTCTGATACGCATCTCCAGAAGGCCAAACATATCCATCCGTAGTCTTTGTGGGTAATACAATATTGGCGTCGTCGGTGTGATAGGGAAGGTGAACTCCGCGTGAGCCGACATACGCGATGGTCAGCTTGCCATTTGGCGCGATCTCCTGCTCCACATTCAGATTCCAGTTGTATGTGAGACTACGCGGCGGCTGCGGGGCGAAGTAGGATACGCGCTCACTGACCAGCGGACCTTGAGCCACAGCATTCAAGGCAAGGTTGTATCCGTTGTTCGGAAACGTGCCCGCTCCGGGGTGTATCAGCGTGGGCGAAATCGTGAAAGGCGCCGAGCCTGCGCCGCTTATCAAGTAGAGATAAGGAAGCGGCAGCACATCGTAAAGGCCGATACCAGCACGCACCGCGGTCTTTCCGGAGCCGAACGGATCCCAGGCAACTCCCAGCCTCGGCGAAAAGTCCTTTAGTGTGGGGTTGTCAAAATACGGGTTCCCAAGATGCATTTGCGTATCGGTCATATTGCGCAGGGTGGAGAGACGTCCGTGCACCTCGGTGGGTACGGTCGTCGCCTCGTAACGGAGGCCATAGTTGAGCGTGAGGTTATGACGAATCCGCCAATCGTCCTGCACATAGCCGCCAAACAGCGATTGCCTGAAGCCACGTTCCGACTCGCCGCTTGGCAGTTGCACGCTAAAGACGAGAGGATTGTTGGTCAGAAAATCTTGCACGCTGGCGAAAACGAATCGGCCATTCTCTGAGAAGTGCATGAAATTGTTCGACTGCATTCTTTCAAAGGCAAATCCGAACTTGAAGGTATGGGTGCCGCGAGTCAGGAAGGCATCGTCATAGAGTTGAAAGGAGTTCCAACCGATGACGAAGTTAGGAAAACCGCCGACTCCGCCATAGAAATTGGACCACGTAGGCACAATCAAGAACGGCGCAGGCCGCCCTGGAACTGACCCCAGCGATGTGTCGCCGGCCAAAGGATCGATCGGATCAGAAGTGTTTGAGATCGCATGGTTGCGGCTGAAACCAAATCGGACCGTGTTTAACAGCGTGGGGCTGAAAACGTGTGTCTCCTCGATGCTGGAGAAGGTGCGTGCGTCCTGGTTTACAAAATGCAAGTTGTTCAGTGCATCGGGCTGAGAGAGGTCTGTACTGTCGTAGAGAACGGTGCCAGCCAGGCTGTCACGGCTCGAAAAGTGATGGTCGATTTTGCCCGTGTAGAAGTTCTCGTTCCCAATCTGGCTGGTCGCTACGCGGTAGTTTCCAACATCTCCCGAAGGATCGACTCCGGCATTCGGCAGCGGCCAGAAGCCAAAATAGCGCGTTACTGCCGGATCTACCGTGACATCGCCGGTAGAGAGGATACCGTTACGCGCGTTTTGCGAAGGTACACGATCCGATTCGGAAACTCCAAGCGACTGCCGCAGACCCTCGTAGTTGGAAAAGAAGAACGTCTTGTCACGAAGCACGGGTCCGCCAAACGTGCCGCCGAACTGGTTGCGCCGGAAGGGTGCAATTGTCGCGGCGTCGAAGTAGTTCCTCGCGTCGAGCGCGCTGTTACGAATGAACTCGTACGCGCTGCCGCGAAACTGATTGGTTCCGGAACGCGTGATTGCGTTGATTACACCGCCCGATGTCTTTCCGTACTCTGCGGAGTAATTCGTCGTAATCACCGAGAACTCCTGAACGGCATCGACACCGGTAATGGTGCCCAGCACACCGCCGGGAGCGCCGTTGGTGTAGTCGTTGAAGCTGACCCCATCGAGACGGTAGTTGTTCTGCTGCGGCCGCGTACCCGCGATGCTCATCTGGTTGCCAAAGCCGCGGAGCACGCGATTTACGTCGGAAGTGCCCGCGCCGCCCACTTGTGATTGATTGCGTACCTCGTCGGCTCCCGGTTGCAATGTGATCAGCTGCGACCAGTCACGTCCATTCAACGGAAGTTCGCGGATGGTGGTGCTATCGACCACCTCGCTCAGATCCGATGTAACCAGGTCGACAACCGCAGCGGTATCTCGCACTTCTACTTCCTCTGTAGAGACACCTATCTTCAGGGAAAAGTTTGCGGTGAGGTTTTCCCCAACAGCGAGGGGCAGGCTTGCGGCAATCTCGCGCAAGAATCCGCTTGCGGTAACGCTGGCTGTGTAATTAGAGGGTTGCAGATTCGCAACCGCGAAGAATCCGGCTGAGTTGGTGGTTACTGTCCGGCTCACTCCTGTGGCGATTTCGGTGACCGTCACTTGAGCGCCAGAAACGGCGGCTCCGGATGGGTCGATCACTTGTCCTTGAATTGTGCCTCCAGCTGTTTGCGCGGGCAGGGGTGTTGATGAAGCAATAATAAGCAGAAAAGCCCCCACAAGACCGACAGACAAAGCTCTCCCAGAGAGCCATTTGTGATTCATGACGTTCTCTCCATGTGCATGAGCGCTCGCTCCTCCGGCGGCGATGCTTCACGCGACGAAGGAGGTTAAGAAACAAACCAAGGCGATGATCGTTATTTGGATGCAGAGACCACTGGCGTTCTTTGAGAACGTCCGGTTGCAGCAGTTTTGGGGAGGATCCCTGCTAACTGGCTAGCTGGTACAACAACACTTCACGGCCAACTCAACGCGCAGCGAGGAGCCGCGTTCAGTTTGAGAGGCTTTCAAAAGCGAAGTGTGTGTACTCGTAAACCAGTTCATGGTGGTTTCACCGTACATCATGTTTTTTTTGATGTCAACTTTCGGCTCCGCACAATTTGGGAATGCGCTTCCACTGTTGTGTCGTGGCTGCACTTTGCATCCGCCATGCAAGAAGCCATTGCAACCTCGTCGCGCGGCAGTTCGAGAATCAGCTTCGAAGCTTTGAGCAGATCCTTCCGACTTCGCGCCGCTGACAGAAGACCGGGCGCAGCATTTTGCGACTTCTTGGGCTCGCCTGAAAACTTCATCATTGGAATCTTGCCGTTCACGGAGGTTGATGTTACATTATGTGAATGAACACCCTCACCACTCAGAGAGCCGAAATGTGTTGTTGCGCGGCGATGTGTTGCGCATTCGTCTCTTCTGGCGTGAGGAAATGGCTGGGCTAGAGTAACTTACAAGCCGGCACCTCATTTTGACCCACCGCCAGAATTGAACTGGCAGGTGGGTCTTCTATTTTGGGTTGAAATTGAGGCGAGTGCAACAATTGCGCATTCGCCGAACAGGTTCCAGGTTAGGAGTAAGTAATGGGCGTTGCTGAGATCCGCGTAGAAGAACTGAAGCAGCGGTTGGATGCCGGCGAGAATCTGTTCCTTCTCGATGTGCGCGATGAATTTGAGTTTGAGATTTCCAATATCGGCGGGCAACTCATCCCGCTAGCCGAGTTGTCAAAGCGAGTCAACGAGCTCGATACAAACCTGAAAATTGTCACAGTCTGCAAGATGGGGCCGCGGGGCGCCAAGGCGGTTCAGGTTCTGCAGAAAGCGGGTTTCACCCAGGTATGGAATCTGGCAGGAGGGATTCACGCGTGGTCGGATCGTGTCGATCGGCGGGTCAGAAAGTACTGAAGATCGTTGAAACTCTGTCGGCATTAGTTCGAGGTTTCGGTATCACACCTTGCGCATCGGCTGATGCTGAGAGTGAGCCGTGAAACGCATACCGAGAGCCTACTTCATCAGTTTTGCGGAGTACATTCCCACGAGCTACAATCTGCATGTTCTTGAACTAGAAGGAGGCATCCTGTGCCAGAGGAAGTTAGCCGCGTCTCGTTAAGCGAGGAATCGGCATTTCAATTAGCAAATGTCACCAAGACAGCTCCCCAGTTTGGAGCCATCACACCGCGCTGGCTGGTTCGCTTACTGGATTGGAAGCCCCTTGAAGCGGGAACCTTTCGACTGAACAAAGTCGATGAGAGCAAGGTAATTGAGTCGCTCTGCGGGCATGAAGATGAATCTACCCTGCCCTCGACGTTCGTTGAGTATGAAGCCGCGCCACGAGAATACCGACTGAGCAGCATCAATGCGGTTCTCAACGTACACACCCGCGTTTCCGATCTCCTTAGCAATCCGTATGACCAGGTACGCGAGCAGTTGCGCCTGCTGATTGAAAGCGTAAAGGAGAAGCAGGAGAGCGAACTTCTCAACAATGCAGACTACGGACTTCTGAACAACGTTGCCGCGTCGCGGACGATAAAGACACGGAAGGGTGCGCCGACACCGGACGATCTGGACGAACTTCTGACTAAAGTCTGGAAAGAGCCTTCATTGTTCCTCGCGCATCCGCGCGCCATTGCGGCTTTCGGGCGGGAATGCACGCGCCGCGGTGTGCCCCCGCCGACCGTCACCCTGTTCGGTACGCCGTTCCTGACCTGGCGTGGAGTTCCGCTGATCCCCAGCGACAAGATTGCGGTGAGAAACAAGGACCAGAAGTCCAAAATTCTTCTGTTGCGTGTTGGTGAAAAGAAGCAGGGCGTCGTGGGTCTCTTCCAGCCGGGTCTTCCGGGTGAACAGAGCCCTGGCCTGTCTGTTCGTTTCATGGGGATCGACCAGAGAGCCCTGGCGTCCTACCTGGTGTCGCTGTACTGCTCCGCCGCTGTGCTTACAAATGATGCAATTGCCCTGCTCGAAGACGTAGACGTGGATCAATACCATGAGTACAAGTGACCAGACACTCGTCCCAGCGGCGGCCCTGGAGAAAGGCAACTGGGCTACTATATTGCCGGGGAGCGAAGGCATTGCTCCCGGCATTCTCAGCCCGGCGGAATTGGCGCGCATAGCCAACGAGATGTTCCATGCGTTGCCTGAAGCTCTCCAGGCGCCTGCTGCCACAGCAGCCGCTGCGCTTATGCCACCGAACTCTGCTGTCAGCGGGAATCCGTATGCGGCTGTGCCCAGCCCGACTGCGCCTGCAGTGCCGGGTCTGGTGGCAAGCTTGACTGAGGTACTGCCAGGGACATTCGTTTCCATCCCGGACAATAGTGCCGCGCCAGAAGCCCGGCCCTCTGCTCCGGCAGCGCCCGTTCCTGCGGTTCCCCTTGGTGGACCCGGCGATGGAATTGATCCCTCGGCCGGACCGGCGTTTGCATTCTTACAGGAGGCACGGCCACTCTTTGTTGAGCCCGCTTCGGATCCCGCGGCTCTGAATACTCCGTCGCGAGCATTTGGGAGTGCAGTTCCCACAGATGCAGGGTTTGCGGCCCTACCCACTTCGTTGATTGCAGACATTCAACCGTCTCAACTCACCCAGTTTGCGCAGCCTCCCGCACCGGCAATTCCAGGAGCAGTGGGCGCAGTTGATTCATCGGCGATCCCAACGTTCTCATTTCTTGAAGAGGCGCGCCCACTGTTTTCGACTCCACCCGCGGCGCCTGGTCCGATTCCATTCACGGGCGCAGCGGAGAAGCCAGTGCGCCAAGGGCAAATCCCCACTAACAGCGGCAATCCTTTTGCAGCACCACTCGATCTGAACGTGCCTCAGCTCTCCGGAACTGTGGCCCATGCACCCGACTTTCACGCACCAACTTCTGGCGATTTAGAAAGCCAGCTTCGGCCCCTCTATCCGGTGAATGTTGCTCCGGTTGTGGCTCCGGGGGCTGCACAGCCCGAGCTTCTTGGCGATCTAGATCTCTCTTCTTATTCGTTTGACGTTGAGGCAATTCGTCGCGATTTTCCAATTCTGCGCGAACGGGTCAATGGACAACCACTGATCTGGTTGGACAACGGGGCCACAACGCAGAAGCCGCAGTCGGTCATTGACCGCCTCACCTACTTCTACGAACATGAAAACTCAAACGTGCATCGCGCCGCACATGAGTTGGCCGCACGCGCCACCGACGCCTACGAGTCCGCACGCGAGAAGACGCGCCGCTTTCTGAATGCCGGGGCCACACGGGAGATCGTCTTTGTCCGCGGGGCGACCGAGGCAATCAACCTGGTCGCACAGAGCTGGGGCCACCGCAATGTTCAAAAGGATGATGAGATCGTCATCACCTGGCTGGAGCATCATGCCAACATTGTTCCGTGGCAGATGCTGTGCACAGAAAAGGGCGCGAGGCTGCTTGTAGCGCCAGTCGACGATTCAGGACAGGTACTGCTCGACGAATACGAAAAGCTGCTGGGACCGAAGACACGCCTGGTCTCCATCGCGCACGTCTCGAATGCTCTTGGTACCATCGTGCCAGTTAAGGAGATGGTCGAATCTGCTCACCGTCACGGTGCTCGCGTGCTGGTGGACGGCGCGCAGGCAGTTTCGCACATGCGCGTCGACGTTCAGGCGATCGATTGCGACTTCTACGTCTTCTCAGGACACAAGGTGTTCGCGCCGACCGGCATCGGTGTGCTGTATGGGAAGTCCGAGGTGCTCGACAATATGCCACCCTGGCAGGGCGGTGGCAACATGATCCAGGACGTCACATTCGAGAAGACGCTCTACCAGCCCCCGCCACAGCGGTTTGAAGCCGGAACTGGAAATATCGCCGATGCAGTGGGCCTGGGTGCTGCGATCGATTATGTAGATCGTGTCGGCATTGCGAATGTTTCGCGCCACGAGCATATGCTGTTGAAATATGCGACCGAAGCGCTACAGCGCATTCCCGGACTACACATCATCGGTACGGCAAGAGAGAAGGCTGCTGTCCTATCCTTGGTGATGGATGGCTTTCGTACAGAGGAGATCAGCGACTACCTGAATCTGAAAGGTATCGCGGTGCGAGGCGGCCACCACTGCGCACAGCCGATTCTGCGCCGCTTTGGAGTGGAAAGCACGCTCCGCGCGACACTCGCGCTTTACAACACCTGCGATGAAGTTGATGCGCTTGTCGCTGCATTGTGGGATCTGCGCCAGGGACGCAATCCCGGACTAGATTAGCGGATGATAAGTCGACTGATTCAGTTCTGCGAAGGAAGGTTCTCATTGACACACATCAAACCGACTTATAACATACGGTTCATGTCAAGTGACCTTCAGAGGGCGCGAGTTTGTACGCTTTGTTGCTGCGCATCTGCGCACACAGCGTGTACTCTGGCAGGTACGAGCCTGGCTCATCAATTCTAGAGCCCGACTTCAGCTAAAGAAGTTTCTTAGCCCACCGCCAGAAGCTGTTCTGGCAGGTGGGCTTTCTATTTATAGCCCGCAACGCACGGACAGCCACGGCTTCACCCCACCGCCAAGCGAGAACTCGTGACGACGTCACTGGAAGGAGTCCCTTCCGGCTTGGTCACTCGTATCGCGGAGAACCCTGCAATTGAAAACCAGGAGAAAGTTGTCATGATTCTGAATGCAAGAAGAGTATTTCTGGTTGTCCTGGCATTTTCGCTAATCGCAAATTCCTCGTTTGCTACTGATGGTTACTTCGTCACCGGCTTCGGCACCAAGCAACAGGGCCAGGGAGGCGCCGGCGTCGCCCATCCGGGAGACAGCCTCGCGGGAGCAACAAATCCTGCGGGTTTGTTTCTTGCCGGTAATCGTTTTGATGCTGGGCTGACGCTGTTTCGTCCAATCCGATATGGCGCGATAGCCGGTAATCAGTTGCCGCCCGGGTATCCAGATGTGAATGGCATTTATGACGCGAACCGGGTGAAGAACTTCGAGCTTCCTGAGTTGGGTTATAGCCGGTTATACAGGCCAAATATCGCCTTGGGAGTAGCGATCTATGGCAATGGCGGCCTCGATACTTCGTTCACACAGCCGATTCCTCTGCTGGGCAGCACCAGGGGCGGTGTGGATCTGGAACAACTGTTCATTTCTCCGACCCTGGCGTACAAAGCAGGCGCGCACAATTCGTTCGGAGTCGCTGTGAATATCGCATATCAACGCTTCGCGGCGGAGGGACTGCAGAATTTTGCCTCTGCGAGTTATTCCATTGACCCGGCGCATGTCACGAATAACGGGCACTCCAACTCTTATGGCGGCGGCGTCCGCGTGGGCTGGATCGGCGAACTGAATCGTATTGTGAGCTTGGGAGCGACTTATCAAAGCCGGACGTATGCCAGCGCTTTTTCCCGCTATAAAGGTCTGTTTGCCGAGGGCGGCAAGTTCGATATTCCTGCGAACTTTGCGGGTGGCGCCACGGTGAAGCTTGGCTCCAAGACCACGGTGTTGTTCGATGAGGAACGTATTCTCTATGGACAAGTGAAAGCAATTGCCAACTCTAGCGCGAACCAGGCGCTACTCGGGTCTGCCAACGGCCCAGGCTTCGGGTGGCATGATATTAACGTGGTGAAAACTGGACTAACCTATGAAGTGAATCCGGAATTGACGCTCCGGGGAGGTTACAACCATTCCGGGTTGCCCTTCGACAGCACGCAGACATTTTTCAATCTGCTTGCTCCAGCGGTGACTCAGGACCACCTGCATGTGGGAGCCACCTGGGGCTTGAAAAGCGGGAAAGAGATCAATTTCGCGTACGTGCATGCCTTCGATAACACCGTGCATGGCACAAACTCCATCGCCCCAGGCAACGGCGGCGGAAATGCAAACCTGCGCATGTACCAGAATTCATTTCAAGTCAGTTTTGCCTGGAAAAAATAAGAATTAGTGCGCGGTAGCTTCCGCGGATGAGGAGTGACAGTGTTATGACAGCTTGGCTAGACGGAGAGTGGCCGTGGTATGTGGCCGGTCCGCTCATTGGATTATTTGTTCCTGCATTGTTGATTGTCGGGAATAAAGTGTTCGGCATTTCGAGCAGTCTCAGCCATTTGTGCGCGGCTGTCGCCCCGGGCAAGATGGAGTATTTCCGCTATGACTGGCGGCGGGCCGGGCTGTGGAATCTGGCGTTTCTTGCCGGGGTGTTAGTTGGTGGGTTTTTGGCCTTTCACTTTGGCGGAGGACAGGGAATCGGCATCTCCACTGAAACCAGAGTTGCGCTGGCCCAGTTGGGGATTCACGACTTCTCCGGCGTGGCTCCGCATGAAATATTCACATGGAGTGCGCTGCTCACGTTGCGCGGCTTCGTCTCGGTGGTGGTGGGCGGATTTCTGGTGGGCTTTGGAACGGCTTATGCCGCAGGCTGCACCTCCGGGCACGCCATCAGCGGGCTGGCGAACTTCCAATTGTCCTCTCTGATTGCGGTCATGGGGTTCTTTGCAGGTGGCTTGGCAGCAACCTATTTCATCATGCCGTTTTTGTTTGGAGCTTTATGACGCAGGCAACACTCTCACAGTTTCAAGGCTGCGGCGCCGAAAACGCGGACTCGCCCGAAGTCCGTCCGGCGTTCCTTCCCATTTATCTTCTGCTGGGCATCGCCTTTGGCGTCGTGCTTACACGATCAGAAGTACTCTCCTGGTTCCGCATCCAGGAGATGTTTCGATTTCAGTCGTTTCGCATGTACGGCATTATCGGCTCTGCGGTTGTAACAGCAGCTGTGTCGTTGGTGCTCATCAAGCGAGCCGGGCTTAAGTCCTTCTCGGGCGAGCAGATTTCAATCCCTGCCAGACCGTTGGGCCGCGGTATTCAGTTTGCGGCCGGCGGCACTATCTTCGGCGTCGGGTGGGCCTTGACCGGCGCTTGCCCCGGACCGCTCTTTGCGCTCATCGGCAACGGTGTTTCGGTGATGATTGTGGCAGTGGTGAGTGCTCTTGCCGGTACATGGGTCTATGGGTTGCTGCGGCCGCGGCTACCGCATTGAGCAGCGTGACGATCTTTCATTAGGGTTCCGGGTGGATCTTAAAGCTGGACATGACTCAGCATAGATCCAGATAAGTGCCCTTGGGTCCACCAATGGGTTCGCCGCCAAGTTTGTTCGCGATTCGGAGTTAATCCACGAGTCCAGCGCAAGGCAGGATTGGCTTCAGGTAAGCCCCTGGTACAAACCCAGAGAGTCGGCTTTGCAGGTTATGATCCAATACCCAGATGGCCGGCCGCGCGCTGGTCGCGGCGGCGGGAGGAGAGGGGGAGTTTGGATTAAATGGAGGCGGCCCAAGGGCCGAGAGGACTGTCTGTTGAGTAATGAGAGTTGAACGAGGGGCAGCACCTGCAGTTCTTGTTCTGAATCCATCCCCTTGTTAACTCCTGTCAGTACAACCCCTGGAGGCCGCCAACAACTATCAACCCTGACCCTGAAGATTCTCTGTATCTCTACCCCTAACTGCGCAGTTTTCCCCTGTCCAACTGCGCAGCTCCGCACTATGGAGGGGGCAAAGAGGGGGAGGCATAGACACCCGGAGATATCGAGAGGCAGATCCAGGAAGCAATGCAGGAATTTTCGCTGGACGACGAGAAGTCTGCTCTGAGCCGCCTCGTCAGAAAGGTCGAAGAGACAACGAATCAACTTACAGATGAATTTTCCGTGGACAACAGGGACTCGGCAATCAACAAGCTCAACTTGGTTCTCTCAGAAACCAGGCAGTCCATCAATGACAACCTCACGTTGTACAACGAACAATCCGCTCTCGCCCGTCTTAATCGGCAGTTGACCGACGTGTTGGATGACGTTCGCACAAAGAACCAGCAATTCCAGGAAGATGTCAGCGCGAAACTCGCGAGTCTGGTTACTCGACATCAGGAAGAGATGAGGTCGACAACCCATGGGATTAATTTTGAAGAGGAGTTTCGCGCCTTTGTCCAGCGGGAGGCGCAGAAGGCAGGGGACATCTTTGAGCCCACAGGAACCAAGCCTGGAGCAATTCCGAAGTGCAAGACTGGGGATGCCGTCATCGAGGTTGGCGCGGAGGCGGCAGCGGCGAGAGAACGAATCGTCCTCGAGGCCAA
>PLSM01000162.1 GCA_003165075.1 Acidobacteriaceae bacterium
GCGACAGACGTAAAACTCCTTTGTCGATCGAACTTCGCGCTTGGGTATGATCCAGCGTTCAGTGCACTCTCCTTGACAGCTTAGGAAAAGCTGCGCTATTCTCCTAACCATCTTAGGAGACAGCATGACGGACCAGGCCCAGATTCTTCCGGGTACTCTCGATCTTTTGATTCTGAAAGCAGTATCCCTCGGCCCCCTTCACGGCTACGGGATCCTCTTGCGCATCGGACAAATCACAGACAGCGCGTTACTGATTGAACAAGGGGCGCTCTATCCGGCGTTGTTTCGCCTGGTGCGCCAGGGGCTGCTCCGGGCAAGCTGGGGAGTATCGGAAAACAACCGCCGCGCCAAGTTTTATGAACTCACCGCCGCCGGCCGCAAGCGATTTCGCGACGAAACCGCAGGCTGGAACCGACTGGCAACAGCGATGGCCGCCGCCCTTGCCGCACGACCGGAGGAAATATGAAGCCGCTGGCCTACATTCATTCTCTCAGCGCCAAGTTTTTTCGTCGTTCTCAAGTTGCAGAGGAGATGGAGGAGGAGTTTCGCGCACATATCAACCGCCGTGCCGACGACCTGGAGCGGGGCGGCCTTGCACGCGCAGAGGCCGAACGGCAAGCGCGGATCGAGTTTGGCGGCAATCAACGCTACAGGGAGGAGTGTCACGAAGCGATGGGCGGCGCCATCGTTGAAACTCTCATGCAAGATGTGCGGTTTGCATTCCGAGCGTTACGCAAGTCTCCCGGCTTTGCCATTGCCGCCATTTCTGCTCTGGCGCTGGGTATCGGAGCCAACACCGCCATTTTCAGCGTGGTGAACACGGTGCTGCTGAAGCCGCTCACCTATCCCGACGCCGATCGCATGGTCCAGTTCCTGGCTCCTTCGGCCCTGCTGGCCAATGACCTCGCCTGTATTCGCGATTTTCACTTTTATCAGCGGCAGACCAGCGCCTTTCAGGAAATAGCCGCCTACGACATCGCCGGACCCGGGTTCAACCTGACCGAGGGCCGGCCGGAGCAACTCCATGGCATACACGTCACGGAGGGTTACTTCCGCCTGTACGGTGCGCCGGTGATGCTCGGCCGGACCTTCACGAAGCAGGAAGACCTACCTCACGGCGGCAATGTGGTGGTGTTGAGCTACGGCCTGTGGCAGCGCAGGTTCGGCGGCAATCCGGCGATAGTGGGAAAGTCGCTCTCCTTGGGCAACGATTCTTACATGATCGTCGGCGTGATTGGAAAGGAGTTTCTCTCCGACCCGCAAGCGGATATCTGGCTGCCATTTCAGTTTGATCCGGCCAGCAACGATGGAAATCTCTTTTTCCGAGTGACCGCCCGTCTAAGGCCCGGCGTCACCGTGGCACAAGCGAACGCGCAGTTGAAGGTAGCGGGCGTGCAGTACCACCGCGACTTCCCGGAACTTGACCCAAAGCAACAATATGCCGTTGGACTGCTTCGCGACAGCATCATCGGCGATGCGCGCAACTCGCTGCTGGTGATGCTGGGAGCAGTGGGCCTGGTGTTGCTGATCGCCTGCGCCAACGTCGCCAATCTGCTGCTGGTGCGCGCCACGGGACGCAAGCGGGAGTTTGCCATCCGGTCCGCACTTGGAGCCGGGCGTGGGCGCATCGTGCGGCAACTACTGACAGAGAGCGTGATGCTCTCGGTCGCAGGCGGCGTTCTTGGCCTGGGGCTCGGCTTCATCGGCGTCCGCGCTCTGCTGGCCATCAGTCCTGCGGGCCTACCCCGCATCGGCGAAGACGGATCCGCAATCGGAATCGATTGGCGCGTACTCGCTTTCACCCTCCTGGTTTCGCTACTTACGGGCATACTATTCGGGCTGTTTCCCGCGATCAACGCCTCGCGCTCTGACCTGAACTCGACGCTGAAGGAAAGCAGCAACCGCTCCGGTACCGGATTCCGCCAGGGCAAGGCCCGCTCGGTGCTGGTCATCAGCGAGGTGTCGCTGGCATTGGTGTTGCTGATCGGGGCGGCGCTTCTGATCCGCACATTTATCGCCCTGCACGGTGTTGGTCCCGGCTTCGATTCGCACAACGTGCTCACCATGGAGATGTCGCTCAACGGCGACCGCTACCAGAAGACGATCGGCGTGGCTCAGCTCTCGCGGGATGGGCGCCAACGGTTGAACGCCATCCCCGGAGTTGAGATTGCGGCCGCTGCGTACTGGCTGCCGAACGATGTGGAAGATGCGCTGGGGTTCCAAATCGTTGGGCGGAGGGTGGAGAAGGATTGTTGCGTGAGCAGGTGGATGAGCGTCTCGCCTGGATATCTGAGCGCGTTCAAGATTCCAATTCTGCGTGGACGCGACTTTACTGAAAACGATAAGGCCGGCGCGCCCGGAGTGGCGCTTATCAATGAAGCTCTGGCCAAGCAGCTTTGGTCCAACCAAGATCCGATCGGTCAGCACATCATCGACGGCGAACCAGGGACCAAGGAGGGTGGGCATGACCGGGAGATTGTCGGCGTGGTGAGCGACACCCACGACCACGGGCTTGATCTCCCTCCCGATCCAATAATGATGGTTCCGTTTGCACAGGTTACGGACGATTACACCGCGGCCTATTCCGACATCCAGCCGCTCCTTTGGGCGGTGCGGACCCACGGCGACCCCCACCTTGTCATTCCTGCTGTCACGGAACAACTGCGCCTCGCCAGCGGTGGCTTTCCGGTAGCGCATCTCCGCACCATGGACGAGGTGATGGGACGCTCCACGGCGCGGCAGAGCTTCAATATGCTGCTGTTGACCATTTTTGGAGTGGTGGCGCTGGTGTTGGCCGCTATCGGAATTTACGGGCTCATGGCCTACTCTGTCGAGCAGCGGACACAGGAGATGGGCATCCGCATGGCGCTGGGCGCGGACCGCGGAACGATTCGCAAGCTGGTGGTGTGGCACGGCATGCGGCTGGCCTTAATCGGCGTGGCGTTGGGCATTGCGGCAGCTTTCGGACTCACGCGATTCCTGGCCAGTTTCCTCTACGGCGTCAAGAGCGTGGATCCGATGGCGTTCATTGCCGTACCGCTGATTCTGACTGCTGTGGCGCTGCTGGCGGTGTGGCTACCGGCAACCCGCGCCTCCAAAGTCGACCCTATGCAGGCATTGCGCATGGAGTGATTTGAAAAGGGGATGCGTACAACTCGAAATCTAGGTTACCGGTCCAGGATTGAAGAGAACGAGATCGTTGTGCAGGCCCCAGTGGTCCGCCCAGGTCTTTCTGCGGCCGCTTGCGACTTCGAGAACGAGATGGAATATCTCCCAGCCAATCTCTTCGACCGTTGCCTCCTGGGTGGCGATTCTTCCCGCATCCACGTCAATCAGATCGTGCCAGCGCTCGGCTAACCCGCTGTTCGAGGCCACCTTGATGACCGGCGCAATGGACAGACCATAGGGCGTGCCGCGTCCGGTGGTGAAGATGTGCATGTTCATCGAAGCCGCCAGTTGCAGCGTGCCGCAGATAAAATCGCTGGCCGGCGTGGCCACGAAGATGAGGCCCTTTTGAGTGACTCGCTCCCCTGGACCCACTACTCCCATCAACGCAGAACTGCCGGCCTTGGCAATAGATCCCATTGCCTTTTCAACCACGTTGGCCAAGCCTCCCTGCTTGTTGCCGGGGGTGGGATTAGCGGCACGGTCGGCACCCCCGAGGCGCAGATACTCATCGAACCATGCCAGCTCGCGAACTAAGTCTTTTGCGATCTCCGCGGTGGCGGCTCTGGAGGTGAGGAGATGCGCGGCGTCACGCACCTCAGTCACTTCAGAAAACATAACCGTGGCCCCAGCTCTTACCAGCAAGTCCGCAGCCCATCCCACTGCGGGGTTGGCGGTGACGCCGGATAAGGAATCGGAGCCGCCGCATTGCAGCCCCACGACCAGATCGGACGCCGGACAAGTCTCGCGACGGCGTTGGTTCAACCGCTTGAGCTTTTTCTCCGCGAGCATCATGATGTTGGCCACGATGGGACCAAAGCCATCGTTCTGCGCATCCTGCAGCACGGCCACCGAAGACTCTTCTTCGATGATGTTCAACGCGAGCGTAGGGAGCATCCTGGCAGGTTGCAGCTTCTCACATCCGAGGCTAATCAGCAGGAGTTCCCCGCCGAAATTTGGGTTCAAGCTCAAGTTGCGGAGGGTACGAATGGGAACGGCAGCGCCAGGCGCATCGATGGCCACGCCACAGCCGTAATGATGCGTGATGGCGACAACGTCATCCACATTGGGGTAGTGCGGAAGAATCTCGTCCTTGATGCGACGGACCGCGTAGTCCACAGTGGCGGCTACACACTGGACGGTAGTGCTGACGCCAAGAATATTCTTTGTTCCCACCGAACCGTCCAAATTACGGTAGCCGTCGAAGGTATATCCCTCCAGATTCGGCAGAGGCTTTGGCGGCGCCGTGGCCAGCGGGCAGTCTGCAAGCAGCGGTGCGGCCGGCAGGGCGATCAGACCTTCATGGACCCAACTGCCGCGAGAGATGTTGCGCTTCGCAATACCAATGACGACTCCGTAACGCAGGATGTTCTGCCCCTCAGCCAGATCGACGAGTGCGACTTTATGTGCTTCGGGCACAAACTCTGTGAGGACCAGTCCGCTGGGAAGACGCGCACCTGCTGCCAAACCGCCAAGATTCACCACAATCGCGACGTTGTCCTTCTCATGGACACGAATGGTTCGAGGTTGGGTGGAAGGCGTCATGGTTCCATCATGCTTTTGGCTCATGGTTAGCGCATCAGGCAAGGTCGTTTGGGATCGAACTTCCAGCCTGGAATGAGGTATTGCATCGCGACCGCATCGTCTCTCGACCCCAGGCCCATGGTTTCATACAGGGCATGGGCTCGTTCGATAGCTTCAAAATCGAGATCGACTCCGAGGCCACTCCGCTCGGGCACTGCGATCATGCCATCTTTGATTTGAAGGGGATTTCGGGTCAGATGCTGTCCATCCTGCCAGATCCAATGCGTGTCAATGGCGGTGATGGCTCCGGGCGCGGCGGCGGCAACATGGGTGACCATGGCCAGCGAGATGTCAAAGTGGTTATTGGAGTGCGATCCCCAGGTCAAGCCGTTGTCGCGGCATACCTGGGCCACTCGCACCGATCCTTGCATGGTCCAGAAGTGCGGATCGGCGAGCGGGATATCGACTGCGTGCAACTGGACGGTGTGCCGCAACTGACGCCAGTCTGTGGCAACCATATTGGTCGCGGTGGGCAAGTTAGTCGCCTGCCTGAACTCGGCCATAATCTCCCTGCCCGAGAAACCCTGCTCGGCGCCGCATGGATCTTCTGCGTAGGCCAACACCCGCCGTTTGCCCATGCACAACTCAACCGCCTCTTTCAGAGACCATGCGCCGTTGGGGTCGAGAGTGATACGCGCTTCGGGAAAGCGCTCTGCCAACGCTTCCACGGTTTTCATCTCATCTACGCCGGCAAGAACGCCGCCCTTCAGCTTGAAGTCGTTGAATCCATAGTGCGCCCTGGCCGCCTCGGCAAGCCGCATTACAGCATCGGGCGTGAGAGCCATCTCGTGGCGCAAATGGAACCAGTCGCCGGCCGCGGATACAACCGGACGCCGGTAGTCGAGGTTGGTCTTGCTGCGATCCCCTATAAAAAACAGGTAGCCGAGCACCGGCACGCTCTTTCGCTGCTGGCCCTCACCCAGGAGAGCGGCAACAGGAAGGCCAAGGAACTGGCCGAGAAGATCAAGTAGCGCCGACTCGATCGCGGTCAAAGCGTGAATGGCGACGCGAAGGTCGAAGGTCTGCGGGCCTCGCCCCTGCGCGTCGCGATCAGTGAAGTTCAGCCTCACAGCATTCAAAATCGCGTTGTAGGAAGCGATGTTGCGACCAATCACGAGCGCCCTGGCTTCCTCCAGCACGTGGCGAATTTTCTCGCCGCCCGGTACCTCACCCACTCCGGTGTGGCCCGCATCATCTGTCACGATCGCAATATTGCGAGTGAAACAGGGGCCATGCGCGCCGCTCAGGTTGAGCAGCATGCTATCGTATCCAGCTACCGGAACGATGCGCATGGAAGTGATCTGCGGCGAATGTTCGCATCCGCTCAATGATTCGTTTCTCATCGACCCGTTACACCCGCTGACCCGGCCCCGGAAGCGCGCGTCGCATTTGCTTCCGGTCAATCCGCAAATCATATCACCGGCAGGAGCTCCCGAATCTTCCCCCGTATACGAACACTCTTTACAGCGGCACACGCATTCGCATACAAGAGTCCTAAAAGTGTTTGGCTGGTTGGACTGGGCCACAATCACTATTGCGGCGCGCTTCGGCGTACTGCAAGTCCTCGTTCAAGGAAAAGAGAAGACATGAATCGTAGACAGTTCCTTGGTTCCACCTGCGCCGCAGGGCTGATTGCCTTGGGCGAAGTCACGTCGGCAGATGAAAGCGGGAAGCCCATATCCATCCCGAGCCAAATGAAACTTGGCGACCAGACTGCGCCAACCAATGACATCCATCTGAAGTACCTTGCCCGCTATGGAGTAAAAAACATTTGCGGATATCCGCAAATTGAAGGGGACCGCCTATATGCCACTACCGATGAGCTCAAACGCATGATCGATATGGCCGGCAAATATGACATCACTATCGATTGCACCGCGCCTCCATTCCTGGCATCCAGTTTCATCGATACCGAGAAGCATCCAGCCATTATGTTCGCCCAAAGCCCGGAGCGCGACCAGGACATCGAAGCCCTGCAAACCTTCATCCGCAACTGCGCGCAAGCCGGAATTCCTTCAATCAAATACAACATGAGCATCCTCGGCGTGCTCCGCACAGGACGGGTCCCAGGGCGCGGCGATGCGATGGACCACGCATGGAAGCTCTCTGAGGCGCATCCCGCAACCCCGCTCACCAGGGCTGGGCACGTAGACGCCGACGCTTTTTGGGAGCGTATCACTTACTTTCTCGATCGCGTGATCCCAGTGGCCAACGAGTACAAGATCCGCATGGCCTGTCATCCGCAGGATCCAGGTGTGCCGCCAGAAGGATATCAAGGCGTGAACCGTGTCTTAGGCACTGTCGATGGGCTGAAGCGATTCATCACCATTCAGGAAAGCCCCTATCACGGGCTGAACTTTTGCCAAGGGACCATCTCTGAGAATCTTCAGAACCCGCGAAACGAGATCTTTGATGTGATCCGGTATTTTGGAACTCGCAAGAAAATATTCAACGTGCATTTCCGCAACATCCGCGGGCACCGCGACGATTTTGTTGAGGTGTTCCCGGACGAAGGCGATGTCGACTTCGTAAATGCGATCCGGGTGTACAAGGAAATCGGCTACTCCTACATGCTGATGCCGGATCATGTTCCGTTGGCCGAGGCCGATCCCGGTTCCCTGCAATCCTTTGCATTCTGCTATGGGTATATTCGGGGCCTGATCCAGTCTGTTTACGCCGCAGCTTGAGAGTGCAGAGGAACTGCGCACGCACCTTGTGCGGCTCGAGTGCCGACAGTCCAGGCCGCACCGCTCTGCTATAGTCTCCATGCAAGAAAGATAGCCACCTTGAAACTCCTGTAACTCAAAGTGGACAAAACGGAACGGCATGGGTAACTTGACGAGGTCTGACTCCAGGCAAACCCAAGTTCGGTTTTTTATCATCGCCACCCTGTTCGCGGTGAGTTGCTTCAGTTTTGGTGACAGGGTGGCCCTCTCCATCGCAGGCACGGCGATGGCCAGGGACATTGATTTAAGTCCGCTGCGAATGGGCTACCTCTTCTCCGGATTCAGCTGGGCCTATGTGCTGGGACAGTTGCCCGCGGGTGGATTGCTGGATAGCTTCGGATCGAAGAGGGTTTATGGGATCAGTATCTTCCTGTGGTCGATCTTCGCCTTCCTGACTGGTTTCGCGGGCTACCTGGCCGCAAGCGCCGCATTCACTGCAATCTTCGTCCTTCGGCTAGCTTCGGGCTTTGCTCAGGCGCCAGTCTTCCCCGGAAATGGCCGCATCGTTGCTTCCTGGTTTCCTACCGCGGAGCGTGGACGCGCGTCGGCGATCTTCAACTCCTCACAATATTTTGCGTTACCGATTTTCGCACCCATCTTCGGATGGATCACGCATGAATTCGGCTGGAAGAGCTGCTTCTGGTTCATGGGGCTGCTCGGCATGGTGTTGACCGTCGTCTGGTTCAAGAACATTTATGGCGTGAGACAGCATCCGCGCATCTCCGCTGCCGAGATTGAAACCATTGAGCGCGGCGGAGGCTTGGTAAACACCGACCAGGATGGCAAAGCAACGGTGCGGAGCAACCCCCTTACCTGGACTACGGTCAAGACGCTGATGAGTCATCGGATGCTGGTGGGCATCTACATTGGCCAATATTGCATTACTACGCTGACATGGTTCTTTCTCACGTGGTTCCCGGTTTACCTGGCGCAAGCGCGTCATATGTCGATTTTGAAGGTTGGATTTGCGGCCGCGGTGCCTGGTCTTTGCGGAGGGTTCGGCGGGATTCTCGGCGGCGTGCTTTCTGACAAGCTGCTCCACCGCGGTCACTCACTCAGTTTTGCCCGCAAGGCACCGATTATGGCAGGAATGGCGCTGTCGATGACGATGATTGCCTGCAACTATGCTCGCGCGCAAGGCATTATGCTTTTGTTTATGTCGATCTCCTTCTTCGGCAAGGGCATCGGCGCATTGGGTTGGACCGTGATTTCCGACACATCTCCGAAGGGATTGGTTGGAATTAACGGAGCGTTATTCAACTTCATCGGAAACATGGCCGGTATCACCACGCCGATCATGATCGGGTATTTAGTCCAAAAGACCGGCTCGTTCGATGACGTGCTGATCTTTGTCAGCATTGCGGCACTCGGCGCCATCGTAAGCTATGGTCCGATTGTGGGTGAGATTAAGCGCCTGGAGCTGACCGCTCCCCTGCCTGTCACCGGGAGATCTTGAATCTCGCTTCATTTGGAAAGCGTATGAACGATACTAGTTGGACGGTCTGCGTTGAATTCATTTACTGCCATGGCGGTGCGCTGGTAGCACTTCCAGGCGAAACAGGAGATTACAGCTATGCCTGATTGGCCAGGGAATTTGCCACGCAACGCCTTTAAGCAAGCGCTCTCCGGCGGCGAGCGACAGGTTGGACTGTGGAGCGCGCTTTGCAATCCGATCGTGGCGGAGATTATTGCAGGCGCTGGATTCGACTGGATTGTCATCGACGGTGAACACGCGCCGAACGATGTGCCATCGCTGCTGGCACAATTGCAGGCGATGCGTGGAGGGACAGCGGAACCCGTCTTCCGCGTTCCATGGAACGACGCAGTAATCATCAAGCGAGTTTTGGACGTTGGTGCGCGCTCGCTTCTAATCCCTTTCGTCCAGAACGCGGATGAAGCACGCAAAGCGGTGGCCGCTACCCGCTATCCCCCGCTTGGAATACGGGGAGTTTCTGTTGCACCGAGAGCCAATGATTACGGCAGAATTCGCTTGTATCACCCGAATGCGCACCTTGACACCTGCGTTCTGGTACAGATAGAGACCCGAGCTGCACTAAGTGAGATTGAGGCAATCGCAGAGGTTGAGGGTGTGGATGGAATCTTCATAGGCCCTAGCGATCTGGCCGCGGACTTTGGTCATCTCGGCAATCCCAAGCATCCCGAGGTGCAGGCAGCGATCAGGGATGCAGGCAGGCGAATTCGGGCTGCTGGAAAATCCGCAGGCACCTTGTCAGGAAACGCGGATGATGTCGAGGGTCTTTTCGGCATGGGATTCAACTTCACAGCTACGGGCAGCGATGTGGGTATTCTTGCTCGCGGCGCGGAGCAGATTGCCGCCCGGTTTCGCAAGATTTGAGACTTCGAGGCGTGCTCACAAGACAGGAGAACAATCATGGAGACAGTAGGATTCGTCGGCCTCGGCATTATGGGCCGTCCAATGCTCAAGAATCTCTTGAAGGCCGGTTATACGGTTATTGCATTCGGAAGAAACGCGAAGAAGCTGGATGCTTGTGTCGCCGACGGAGCAGTGCGCGCGGCGTCGAATCGCGACGTGGGCTCGCGCGCTTCGATCATCTTCACCATGCTGCCGGATGGGCCCGAGGTGGAAGATGTCGTGCTGGGAGCCGACGGGATTCTCGATGGCTGTCCGCCGGGGGCTCTGATCGTCGATATGAGCTCGATCAATCCCCTTGTCTCCCAGAAGATTGCCGCCGCATGCGCTGCCCGGAATGTCGATTTTATCGATGCTCCGGTGAGCGGTGGCGAACCGAAAGCAATTGATGGAACACTCGCGATCATGGTGGGCGGCAGCGAGAAGGCATTCCGCCATGCAGAGCCTTTGCTTCGATGCATTGGCTCAAGTGTCACACTAACTGGCCCGGTGGGCGCGGGAAACACGACCAAGCTGGCCAACCAGATTATGGTGGCGTGCAACATTGCCGCAATGGGCGAGGCCCTCGCCCTGGCTACGCGCTGTGGCCTCGATCCGGACGTGGTGGTGAACGCTATAAAGGGAGGCTTGGCAGGCAGCGCTGTGCTCAATGCGAAGGCTCCCATGCTTATTGCTCGGAACTTCAAGCCCGGGTTCACGATTCGCCTTCATCAGAAGGATCTGCGCAATGCACTTCTGACTGCAGAGGCCAACCGGGTGTTCCTTCCTCTAACTGCTTTGGTCCAGCAGATGTTGCAGTCTCTGATGGGCGATGGAAAGGGAGAATTGGACCACTCGGCCATCGCCACGTTCAGCGAGAGACTCTCGCATGTCGAGATCAGGAGGGCTTGAAAGGCGGTGAGTTCGGGGGGCGAACCAGTTGCCGAACACTTCAATGGCATCCTTTACTGCTCAGTCTCCTACAACTCGGTGAAGGAAAATATCGGTCTGAAGAAAGAGCGAAGTGCCGGGTGAACCTGATGCCGTTTTTTTCGCAGGCCTCCGCCGCCCTGAGACTGTTACGATGTCCGAAGTGAAATCCAACGATGACATAGAGCCCTGCCTCACGGTTGTGATGCCGGTCTACAACGAGGCTGCCACCGTGGCCGAGATAGTCGAGGTGGTGCTGGCGCAGCGTCCCGTGCGCCAACTTGTGATTGTGGATGACTGCTCGGGGGACGGCACCTGGAACCACCTAGAGCCTCTGGCGCATACCGAGCCACGGATCAAGCTCATCCGGCACGAGACGAATAGAGGCAAGGGCGCAGCGCTGCGCACCGGCATCGCGCAAGCGACCTCGGAGATTGTCATCATTCAGGACGCGGATCTGGAATACGATCCGGAGGAGTATTACCGGCTAATCGCACCTATTCTTTCCGGCAAAGCGGATGTAGTGTTTGGCTCGCGGTTCCAAGGCGGCAACGATGCCCACAGGGTCTTGTATTACTGGCATTCGGTCGGGAATAAATTCCTCACCATGTGTTCAAACATCGCCACTGACTTGAACCTCACGGACATGGAAACGTGTTACAAGGCATTCCGCCGCGAGGTAATCCAGCAGATACAGATTGAAGAAAACCGCTTCGGCATCGAACCTGAAATCACGGCCAAGATCGCAAAGTCAAAGGCGCGTGTCTACGAGGTTGGCATATCTTATAGTGGCCGCACATACTCTGAGGGCAAGAAGATCGGCTGGCGCGATGGTTTTCGAGCTTTATGGTGCATATGGAAATATAACTTCTGGGTCAAATGAAAAATGGTCCGCACTTGGCACTCGATGCGAGTCCTTATTTGATCTCACGAAAGCTCAGTGCCCGCAGGTGGTGCTGCCGTTGATCCCCGCACCACGAGGCTGGTTGAGACCAGGAACTCGCGCTGCATTCTGGGATTGTTAGCGTCCTCTGCCTGTTGGCGAAGGGCCTCGAAGGCGGCGCGCGCCAGGTCTGCGCGCGAAAGCCGAATTGTGGTCAGCGGCGGCAGCGTGAATTCGGCAAAATCAATGTCGTCCAGCCCAATCACGGACAGGTCCTGCGGAACGCGCAATCCCTGCATGTAAGCAGCACGCAGAACGCCGATGGCCGTCATGTCGTTTGAACAGACGATTGCGGTTGGATGGGATTTGAGCGCCTGCAGACGCTCAAACCCTGCTACCCCACCCTTAGCCGTGTGGTCGCATTCGACGATCCACTGTTTCTGGATGGTGAGCCCGGCCCCTTCGATCGCTGCCCGAAAGTCGTTCTCGCGGGTGATGGCCGAGTGCAGTTTGTGCGGCCCAGCCAAAAAGGCAATCTTGCGATGACCCAATTCTGCCAAGTGATTGAGGGCGGCGTGAATTCCGGTCCCGTAATCGAGGACGATCGTGCTTATCTTGGGATTCTTAAGGCGAAACTCGGCGAGCACGATTGGAATATCACGGTTCGCCAACTGGTCCAGAACCGGTTCCTCGCCGCCAAAGGTGAGCACCGCTACTCCTTCGACTTTGCGCTCGATCATGCGCCGGACGCACGTGGTCAGAATGGCTGGATCACTGTATGAAGAGCTGACCAGGATCTCGTATCCATGGGCCACGGCCACCTCTTCAAAGCTTTGCACCAGATCGGGGAAGAAGGGGTTGGTAATGTTTTCAACGATGATTCCAAGAATTCGACTGCGGCCTGAAACCAGACTGCGCGCATGGGTATTGGGAAAGTAGTTCAACTGCTCGATGGCGTGCCAGACGCGCTTGGTCAGCCGCTCGCTGACCAATGCAGAGCCGTTCATCGTTCGTGAAACAGTGGCAATTGAAACCCTGGCCAGTGCGGCCACGGCGCGGATGTCCGGCGCCTTATCGGCGGTCTTGCGAGTTCCTCGACGAACCACAAATCCATCCTAATGCAGAGTGAACAAGAAGTGAAAACCAGGTTACATCGACATGTGCCACGTTGGTAGCGGAGTAATTGATTCCCTGCTGCGGGAGCCAACCAACCGGTACCCCGGCGGCCTCAGCAGGACCTAAGGGCCTGTCAAAGAACTCGGCGTCGGCGCCCGCGCGGAAACGGGGGGCCGGCATTGGGGGGAAAGCGCCGAGCAGCATGGCCACAGTCGCCGGTTAGCCGATGAGTAACCCCGTCCCCTCCCCCATATTCTGTAGGTAAATTATTTATTTTCATGCGTTTAATGTAGGGGCTGCGCTGCAAAATATTGATTCCGCAGACGTTAGCCGCAGAATATAGATATCAAAAGAGTTAGGCCGCTCTTCGAACGCTCGGCGGACAGTTTGACTCCCGGACTCACGAAGGAAAGCCCCCTTCTGCGCCCGCCTGTGCGCAACTTCCGCACCTATAGTTCGGCTGGCGATGCTCCCTGCCCCGTCATCGACCTATCGATACTCAACTCAAATCCCATTGTGCGCTGTGTGCACTTAATTCTATGCAAGAGGGCAGCCATCCTCCGAGTTCAAAGAGGAAAGCATCGCTGGACGGAGCGGCGCATCCGGCCTTGTTGGTTTCTGGACAGGTTCTATGACCGATCTGCCAACAGCACCCGGAGGTCACGCAGGTTGTGGCCGGTGGGCCCAGTCACCACCGCGTCACCCAGGGCTGTGAACAGCGGGCAGGCGTTAAAGGCACGCAACCCTTCTTCGGGGTCAAAGCCAAAAGCGCGGGCGCGAGTCACCGTGGTTGGATCAGCCACGGCCCCGGCCGTCTGGGTGTTGCCGTCGATGCCGTCGGAACCGGCGCTCAGCACGGTCAACAACTCGCCCGGATATTGCGCCAATTCCAGCGCGCAGGCCAAGGCAAATTGCTGGTTGCGGCCACCGGCGCCGGGAATGCGGTCCATGGTCACCGTCACCTCTCCCCCGGAAATGAGGCAGAATCGTGGATGCGCGGTCCGCAAGTGGTGGAAACGCTCCAGCAGATAGCGCGCGGCGTCGGCGTAGTCCCAGTCGTCGCAGGAGTTGTCCACGGCCACAAAGTAGCCCGCCTTCTGCGCCAGCGCACGAGCACTCTCCACCAGGTCGTGGCTGGAGAGCAGAAGCTCAAAAACGGAATCGCGAAACGCCTCATGCTCGCCCGTCATGACGGCTGCCGCCGTCACGCGGCGCGCCTGCGCAGCCTCACCCCATGGCATCCTGGGCAGGAAGCCCGGACGCCAGCTCTTGTTGCCCGGCGACTCGGGCAGATCTTCGCGCTCGAAGAAGCTGCGAATCGAGGCCGGCAACTTCGGCCCGAGTTCGTACTTTGCCAGGATGGCGCGCACCTCCTCCACAGTGGAATGGTCGGGCGAAGTGGGACCGGAGGAGAGCGCGTCCAGCGAGCGCAGCGGCACGTCGGGCAGAAGCAGAGAAACTTTGGCGGCCTCGGGCGCGGCCATGGCCAGCCGGCCGCCCTTTACCGCGGAAAAGTGCTTACGCAGGGTATTGATTTCGTTGATGGGCGCACCCGAGGCCAGCAGCGCTTCATTGAAGACGGCGGTATCGCCCAACCCGATCTGCGGGTCGAGAGGAAGGTCGAACATTGCCGAACCGCCGCCGGAGATGAGAAAGAAAATCAGCGTATCCTTCTTCGCTTTCTTGAGCATCGCCAGCGCGGCGCGGGCCGCCGCAAAAGAGTCTTCATTCGGCAGCGGGTGGCCGCCCTCGAAGTAACGGAAACGCCAGTTGCGGCTCTTGGGCAGATATTTTGTGCAACATATGCCCCGCAGCCCCTGGCGACGCTTCATGCGATCCAGCAGCACCTCAAGCATGGGGCCGGCGGCCTTGCCCAGGGCAATCACAAAGATGCGTTTGTAGCTGGCGAGGTTGATCGTATCCGGTCCACTGCCGTCAGGCAGCAGACGCCGCAGCGTGTTGCCCTCAAAGCTAACGCGCCGGTCGAAGGCCGACGCGATGTTGCATGCATTCAAGGCACCGGTAAAAATCTCGGTGGCTGTGGCATGCATGGATTCAAGCACGGAATCGCTCACTGGACTCATAACAATTGCTCCTTTAGCCAACCGGCGAGTGCGTTCTGCATCGCCTCCAGTTGGCCGGCAAAAAAGTGATCGGCGCCGGGTAGGAGCACCATGTGTTTAGGGTCGGCTGCGGTTTCAGCCACCTTTGCCAGTTGCGCCGCCGGCGCGAACTGGTCGTTGTCTCCGCTGAGGAAAAGCTTGGGAATGCCGCAGCCGCTTAGAAACGAATAACGGTAATCGCTTCCGTCGGCATGGGTGGGCAGACCCAGAGCTACCAGGGCTTGAATTTGCGCGTGATGCGGTGCGCGTCCGCAGCAGGCCAGCAGCGCCATTGCCGCGCCAAAACTGAATCCCGCCACAACCACCGGCCGCTTGAACTCGTTTTCAAGCCAGTCGATGGCGGCCAGTACATCCCCGGTCTCCGCCTTGCCGTCGTGCTTGCCTTCGCTTCGGCCCGTGCCACGAAAGTTGAAGCGCAGTACCGGCCAGCCCAGTCCCCACTCCGGCGCGTTCAGCACCTTCATCGCGTGGTACACAACCTTGTTGTGCAGGTTGCCGCCGCCCCGCGGATGGGGATGGCAGATCAACCCCACGAAGGGCGCATTGGGCGCTCCTTCGTTCAACGCCGATTCCAGCCGGCCGGCGGGGCCGGTCAAATCCACGCTGCGAAGCAGAACGTTTCCCGAACCTGTGTCCGTGGAGACGGGTACAAATGTAGGGATCATGCCGTGTCTAATTCTACGCGCAGATGAGTCAAGCGCTACCTTCCGAAATCGGCGCGCGCTGGGTCTCGTGATCGCATTCTGATAAGTCGTTCCAGAACATCAACAAAGCTCCGCTTCTATGACAGCGAATATTCCCCGCAGGCGGAGGAATGGGCCGCCCCGTGCGGTATTCTGGCAGCATCATGTCAGAACCTCCGCCTCTTGATCCCATCCGGTTCACCCGTCAGTTGTGTGAAATCGAGTCCACCACCTACAACGAAGGCGCAGTGGGTGATTTTCTGGCTCATTTCCTTTCCCAGCGCGGCTGGGCAGTCGAAAAGACTCCCGTGGCTCAGCCGCCTGAGAGCGCGACTGGCAGCGCGCGCTGGAACATCTACGCGGGCGTGGCCGGGCAGACGCCCGATCTGGTCTTCTCCACCCACATGGACACTGTCCCGCCCTATATCCCCTTCAGCGAGGATGAGGACTTTATGTACGGCCGCGGAGTCTCGGATGCGAAGGGCATTATCGCCGGCCAGGTCACAGCGGCAGAAGCCCTGCGCGCAGAGGGACTTCGAGTTGGATTGTTGTTTGTGAGCGGCGAAGAGCGCGACTCTGCAGGTGCCAAGGCCGCCAACCTCAATCCCAAAGGCAGCCGCTTTCTCATCAATGGCGAACCCACCGACAATCGCCTTGCCCTGGCCTCCAAAGGCGCCCTGCGTGCCGTCTTCAAGTCCTCCGGCAAGATGGCGCACTCCGCCTATCCCGAGCTCGGCGAAAGCGCGGTCCACAAACTAGTGGAGGTACTGGCCAAGCTGCTCGTGCTGCCACTGCCAACGCTTGAAGATGTGGGCCCCAGCACACTCAACATCGGGCAGATTCAGGGTGGCCATGCCCCCAACGTGGTCGCCGACAAGGCTGAAGCGCAGGTGCTGGTCCGCTTGGTGGGCGACTCGGCCCCTGTCCGGGCTGCCCTTGTCGAAGCCGCCTCTGGCCTGGCTGAGGTGGATTTCACACTGGAAATCCCCTTCGTCCGCCTGCGCGCAGTGGATGGCCTGCCCACCATGATCGCCAAGTTCACCACCGACATTCCGCAGTTGAGCAACTGGGGCGAACCGCTGCTGCTGGGGCCGGGATCGATTCACGTGGCGCACACGCCGTTTGAGAAACTGGCCAAGAAAGAATTGCTTGAAGCGGTCGAGTTATATGTCCAGGTTGGCAGGCAGTTACTGGCCTGAGATACCGAATCGATAATCCTCAAGAAGGAACAGCCCAATCGCCTTAAAAGGAGAAATGATTATGAGCGCAACGATCTATGACATTCCGGTTCGCAAGATCACCGGTGCGGACGCATCTTTGGCCGAGTTCAAGGGCAAAGTTTTGCTGGTCGTCAACGTAGCCTCAAAGTGCGGGCTGACGCCGCAATATGAGGGCCTGGAAAATGTCTACGAACAATACCGCGGGCAAGGGCTGGTGGTGGCCGGCTTCCCGGCCAACGACTTCAAGAGCCAGGAGCCAGGCACCGACGAGGAGATCCAGTCCTTTTGCACTGGAAACTTCGGCGTCAAGTTTCCGATGTTCAGCAAGATCACAGTGGTTGGCCCTGAGAAGCATCCACTCTACGCGGCGCTGATCGCAGCCCAGCCAAAGGCCGTGAGTCTTTCTGAGGTTCCGTTCCGCGAGAAACTGAAAGGCTACGGCATCGAGGCCAATCCAGAGCCGGAGCTGCTCTGGAACTTTGAGAAGTTCCTTGTCAGCCGCGAGGGCGTTGTGGTCCAGCGTTTCTCGCCCGACACCGCGCCCGACGCGCCTGAATTGATTGCGGCCATCGAGGCGGAATTGGCCAAGAGTTAGGCCGCGTTGCATAGTCAGTCTTGACGCAATTAGCCTGCTGAGCTAGGGTCGCTGGGCAGGGGATTTCTTCATGCCATTTTCGCGTCGTAAATTTCTAGGCACCGCCCTCACCGCCGGCGCCTCCGGACTCATTGCCCATGCGGCCGCGCCCGCCGCGGCAGAAAACGCTCCAGATCTGCTGGTGCTTGAAGACGATCGCATGATCGTCGCCATCGATCGGCACACCGGCTGTATCGACAAACTGGAGTCGAAAGATGGCGCCTGGAAACTGCGCGGCGCCGGGATGCGCCTCCATGTACCTGCTCCAGAGCATCGCTTTCACTATCTCACCGAGCGTCATGCTGCCAAACCAGTGATTGAGTCGGATACCAACCATGCGACGATCACCTGGACCGGTTTCGAGAGCGACCGCATGGGCAAACTCGACATTGAAGTCAAAGAGTCGGTTCAACTGGCCGGAGGCGGCGTCCATTTTTCCTACCAGATCCGCAATGGAAGCCCGGCGGTCATTGAAAGCTACACTTATCCACGTCTCGCTGGACTTAAGCCTCCGGCAGGAGACAAGCGCATGAGCCAGGCTGCGTGGAGTTATAGCGGAATGGGCTCCGACAGCCTCTGGCCCACATTTGGGAACCAGGTTGGTTATTACGGGTATGACACTCCCGCCCAGTTGCGTCACTTAGGCACGGACATCCAGTTCTGTCTCGTTCTCAGCGACACGCGCGGGCTCTATCTTGGGTACCACGATCCGGGCCAGAAACAGACCGTGCAAGTCTGCTTCTTCCTATCTCCGGCTTATGTCGATTCTTTCAATTCAAGTACCATAGCCTCCGGCAAGGTTGCCGATTCAGCCATTGGCATCGACCCTAATCACTTGTGCTTCGTGCAGCCAGGCGCGAGCCAGAGTTCTGAGGCCCTGGTGTTGGAGCCATTCAGCGGCGACTGGCATGGCGGCGCGGACATCTACAAGGCTTGGCGCGGCTCCTGGGCCAAAGCTCCCAAAATGCCGCAGTGGGTGAAGGACGTTCACTCATGGCAACAGATCCAGATCAACTCGTCAGAAGATCGTTTGTCCTTTCCCTACAAGGACCTGGTCAAGGTTGCCCAGGCCTGCCAGCGCTGGGGAGTCAAGGCGGTTCAATTGACCGGATGGCAGATAGGCGGCCAGGACCGCGACTTCCCGCTGCACGATATTGACCCCAGGCTTGGCACCGCGCAGGAGTTCAAAGACGCCATTGCCGCCAGCAGAAAGATGGGCGTTGAGATCGTGCTGTTCAATAAGTACGCATGGGCCGACGTGACTGCGCCAGCCTATGCAAACGAGTTTAGAAAGTTTGCGATTGAGGACCCGTACGGAGATCCCTATCTCTTCAATGGTTATAACTACGACACCCCCACGCAGATAAGTGGCATCAACGCGCGCCACGGGGCCGGCATGTGCCAGGCGAGCCCCGCCTGGAGAAAGCGCGCCCTCGAAGAATTCCGGAAGAGTGTTGACTTAGGCGCCAGTGGCATCTTGTTTGATGAATGCCAGTGGCACATAAGTCCCTATTGCTTTTCACGGACTCACGGCCATGGGGTTCCAGGGGCCGTCTTCTCAGGGGACGTACCGCTCATCGAAGGATTTCGCGAGATTATCGATCCAGAGCAGTTTGTCTTCGCCGGTGAATCGCCCTACGATCTCGAACTCCAAACCTATGACATGTCTTACTTCCGCATCAATCGCGGCTTTGTCCCCTTCGCCCGCTATCTCAAGCCGTTCGCGCCCATGTCGGTCGCTGTAACTGGAGATAACGACCGGCAGATGATCAACGCCTGCCTGCTTTACCGCTTTTCAATGAGTTATGAGCCGCGCGACTTTCACGGCGAGCTTGATGAGATACCGGCTTCGATGACCTATGGCCGCGCAGTGGACGATCTCAGGCGCAAATATCGGGAATGGCTCTGGGACGCGGAGTTTCGCGACACGCTTGGTGCACGGGTAACTGCAGGCGGCACGCCTCTGGATACATACACGGTGTTTCAACGCCAGGACGGACGCCGTGCAGTGGTTTTCGCCAACATGAGCGATACGGATCGCGTGGTGTGCGAAGTTACTCTCGACCACGCAGGAACTGCGGACTTGAAGTGGGCCTCTCCCGAGCAGCCCGATCCAAGCCTGTGGCCCGGCAAGTTGGAATTAGCTCCAGGAATGGCTGCAGTGGTTATTCAAGCCTGACCCGGAGCGTCAATTCGGCTGGGACCTCGGCGCATAACTCATGTATCCTGAGCCCATGCACGAGGCCCAATCCCCCACACCCGGCGCCTCCAATCAGCTGGAGCACGCAGCTTCTTCCTATCTACGTTCAGCGCGCCACCAGCCGGTCCAGTGGCATGCCTGGGGCGAGGCAGCCTTTGCCCTTGCACAGGCTGAAGACAAGCCCATTCTGCTCGACATTGGCGCGGTCTGGTGCCACTGGTGCCACGTCATGGACCGCGAGTCCTACGAAGATCCGGAGATAGCTCGCCTCATCAATCAGCACTTTGTGGCGGTCAAGGTGGATCGCGATGAGCGCCCCGATGTGGATGCGCGTTACCAGGCTGCGGTTTCAGCTATCAGTGGGCAGGGCGGCTGGCCGCTCACTGCGTTTCTTACCCCGGACGGCCGACCCTACTTCGGGGGCACTTACTTTCCGAGGGACGACCGCTTCGGCCGCCCCGGTCTGGGGCGGGTGCTGCAGACCATGGCCCAGATTTGGCGTGAACAGCGCGACGAGGCGCTCGAATCGGCTGCCAGCGTGATGGCCGCCATCGAGCACAACGAGAGCTTCTCAGGCCGCGGCGGCGAATTGACGCTGGCGCTGGTGGATAAGATCGCCGGCTCGGCGCTGGCTCAGTTTGACCCGCGCAATGGCGGCTTCGGTTCGCAGCCCAAGTTCCCTCACCCGGCAACCCTCGACTTGTTGCTCGAACTGGCCACGAATCGTGGCAACGCCCAAGCCCGCGAAGCCTTCACTACCACGCTTGAGAAGATGGCGCATGGCGGAGTCTATGACCAGCTTGCCGGCGGCTTTCATCGCTACAGCGTGGATGAGCGCTGGGTGGTTCCCCACTTCGAGAAGATGCTCTATGACAACACCGAGCTTCTCCGCAACTATGTCCACGGCTTCCAGAGCATGGTGCGCCTGGATTTCCGCCAGACGGCGGAGGAGATCGTCGCCTGGCTCGACGCCGTGATGACCGACCGCGACCATGGCGGCTTCTACGCCTCGCAGGACGCCGACATCAACCTCGACGACGACGGCGACTACTTTACCTGGACGATTGACGAGGCTCGCGCTGTGCTGGACCGCGCCGAACTGGACATCGCTTCGGTCTACTGGGATATCGGTGACCTGGGCGACATGCACCACAACCCAGCCAAGAACGTGCTCCACCGCAAGTATGCGCTGCAGGAACTCGCCGCCGATGCAGGAAAAACCGCAAGTGAGTTGCATCCGCTGGTTGAATCGGCGCGACACAAGCTGCTGGATGCCCGCTCCGCCCGCCCTACTCCCTTCATCGACCGCACCCTCTACACCGGCTGGAACGCAATGGCCGTCACTGCCTACCTTGAAACAGCGCGCGTGTTGCGCGTCAACGAACCGCGCGAGTTTGCACTCCGCACATTGACCCGCCTTCTGGCCGAGGCCTGGGACGGAGTGGAGACGCTCAATCATGTGATCGCGTATGGTGACCGATCGGCTGATCCGATCATGGGGGTCTCTCCGGCAGAGAAGATTCAGGGCACGCTGGACGACTATGCCTTCACCGTGCACGCCTGCATCGACGCATGGCTGGCCGACGGAGAGATGAACTTCTACCATGCCGCCGTGAAGCTGGCTGACGCCATGATCGCCCGCTTCTATGACCGCACCGCAGGAGCGTTTTACGATGCCGCCGTACCCGCTGGCGTAGCGGCGCCGCTGGGCGCGTTGGGGGCCAGGCGCAAACCACTGCAGGACTCGCCCACCCCGGCCGGTAACCCGACCGCTGCCGCGGCCCTGCTACGTCTTGAGGCCCTGAGCGGACGGGCCGAATACCGCGAAATCGCCGAAGACACGCTCGCCTCCTTCGCTGGAATCGTTGAGCACTTCGGACTCCACGCCGGCGGCTATGGGCTGGCACTGGAGCGGCTCTTGCTCGATCCGCTGCAGGTGGTCGTCGTGGGTTCCGGCGACCAGGCCGATCGCCTTGAGGCGACGGCCGTGGCAGGCTATTCCGTTCACAAGACGGTGATGCGCATCGATTCGGCGCGGCTGGTTCCGGGCGGCATTCCCGAAGCGCTGGCCGAAACGCTGCTGCAGGTCCCAGTACCCGACGCAGCAGAGGCGTGGGCCATGGTCTGCCGCGGGCGTACCTGCCTGCCCCCCATCACCGATGCCGAGGCGCTGTCGGAGGCGCTGGAAGAAAAGGCCTGAGGCTGCGCGGACCATCCCCAGCCTTTACTAGCCGCCGAATAGATTGCTCTCAGGAGGCTTGACGGCGGTTGGGTCAGGCGTCGGGGGCGTCTCGGGAGCTGGCTGCCTGCCGACCCGCTTGACGGAGTCCAAAAACGTATTGAAGACCCGGTTGGGATCGCCGGGCAGAAGGTGGTTCTCTTCGAGCGCCAATCGCACGCGACGGCGAAATTCGCGCACCGGTGCGTATTGCTTGGTTGCACGAGTCTTGAAGACCACCGGGAAGATGATCTCAGAACCTTTTACCGCATCCACACCCAGAATTTGGGGATCCGCCACAAACAAGTCACGAAAATCCTGACTGTTCCTCACCTCCATCGCGATGCCCCGCAACAGCTCCAGCACCGCATCGGGGTTGGCTGAGAAGTCTACGCTCACGTTCACCGTGGCCACGGAGTAGTCGACGCTCTGGTTGGCCACGATACCGATCTGCGAGTTGGGAATCACGTAAACGGTCCCGTCCGCATCGCGGACCGTCGTCTTGCGCAGTGTCATGGCTTCCACTACTCCTGAGACTCCGGCCAGGCGCACCGTGTCGCCGACATTGAACTGGTCTTCGATGAGGATGAAGATGCCGTTCAGCATGTCACGGACAATATTCTGCGCCGCCAGGCCAATGGCCACTCCCGCCACCCCCGCCGAAGCCAACAGGGGTGCAAGATTGACGTCCAATGCGGCCAGAATCTGCATTCCGGCGATTAGCGCAATAATGGCCAGCCCAGTGGTGCGGATGACGCCGGCCAGAGTCTTTACCTGGGAAACGCGGATCTGCCCCGCGGCGTGCTGCTCGGCGACGTAGATCATTCTCGCCGCTATTATGCGCAGCAAACGATTAAGAACAAAGGCGATAATCGCAACCAGGACCAAGTGGGGCAGCTTGGTGCGGATAAACTCCTGGGCGTCGATAATCCATTCGTCCAGCACTTTGCCCAGAAACCGGCCTTCTGCAAACCAGCCTGTTCTGGCCGCCAAAAGAAATGGGTGCATACCAACTCTCCTCTTACAATCTAAACTGTGCGCAGGTCGGGGCAGGCGCCTGATTCGCCCGACGCGACCAAGCCGAAGAGGGAATTCCTGGTGCGGTATCGCCCACAGCGAGGTACTTCACTATGCGATTGAATCAGGTTCGAAGTCGCCTTTGCGCGCATTTACAGGCTCGATTCGAGTCGCGACTCGGCTCGTGGCGTTGGGGCAGGACGCTGGCGTGCCTTGGGGTCATTGCCGTTCTGGCAGGCGCAGCCGAGCCTGGGCAGCAAGCAGCATCCGCCGACCCCGGACACCAAGCGGGGGGCAGTGCTCCGAATTCGCCGAACGAAGGACTACGCGAGAAGGAGAGCCTCGAAACTGCCAAGCCGGGCGGCAGGCAGATTGCCGCCGATAGCGCGGAATTGCTGAGGCTAGCCACCGAATTGAAGGCTGAGGTGGATAAGACCAACACGGATACGCTCTCGATTCCTGTCGTTCGCAAGGCCGGTGAGATTGAAAAACTGGCGCGCAGCGTGAAACAAAAGGGAAGGGCTGGGGTGGGCGGAAACTAGCGGAGTGGATGCGATGTGCTGCCATTCGATGTGTGCAAAGCGGGTGCGCCGTGGCTGATAGAGGTGCCCGTCTGTGCCTGCAGCGCGCCTCGGGACCGCGGACGACGCGCACGGCGATTTGTCTGAGCCTGGCACTTATTTTGGCTGTGCTCAGTGGAGCCCAATCCAGCCAGCAGGTTCCGCTCCGCAGGCAGCAGGATAATCCGAATACCGCACTTGGCGACTTGAACGATCGCGCTCCCGCCGAGAAAGAGAAGCAGTTGCGCACTCTCAACGCACTGCGGCAGAAAGCAATGATCTCTGACACCGCAAAGCTGCTGCAACTGGCCACGGAATTGAACGCGGAGGTTAGTGCCGACAACTCCGATTCGCTCACCCCATCGGAATTGCGCAAAGTAGCCGCGATTGAGAAGCTGGCCCGCAGCGTGAAACAAAGAATGAGCGTCGCCGTAGGCGGCGGTATCGACGACCGCGATCCATTCATTTCGACCGCCCCCTGACCTGTAGATTTCCAGCGGCGTTAGCCGCATCAAGGGATTAGCCGGACCGGCGTCACCGGACTGGTTGCTACAATCGGGAAGGATTTAGGCTGTAATTGGGGTCAAGGAAATGGGACTTGCGGTTTCCGGTGCTCGGGTGTCGGGGGCGGTTGGCGCCTCTGGCAAGTTGAGCCCTCCACAATTGATTGAAATCTACCGGCTCATGTATCTCTCCCGCCGGTTGGACGACCGCGAAATCCTGCTCAAGAGGCAGCAGAAGACTTACTTTCAGATATCGGCTGCCGGCCACGAGGCCTTGCAGGTGGGAGCTGCGCTGGCCCTGCGTCCAGGCTACGACTGGTTCTTCCCTTACTATCGCGACCGCGCCCTGTGCCTGGCCCTGGGCGTCACACCCGCTGAAATGCTATTGCAATCCGTGGGTGCGGCCACCGACCTGGCCAGTGGCGGCCGCCAGATGCCGGCCCACTGGAGCAGCCGCGAACTGAACATTGTCAGCACGTCATCTTCCACTTCCACCCAGTTGCTTCATGCTGTCGGCTGCGCGGAGGCCGGCCGCTATTTCAGCCGTCATCCTGANNGTCGTGTTCGCGTCGCTGGGCGAGGGTTCCACCTCCCAGGGCGAGTTCTGGGAAGCGCTCAACACCGCATCCAACCAGAAGCTGCCCGTCATCTTCTGCGTGGAAGACAACGGCTACGCCATCAGCGTTCCGGTGGAAGTGAACACTCCGGGTGGCAACATCTCACGGCTCGTCGCCAACTTTCCCAACTTCCATTTTGCGGAGATCGATGGATCCGATCCCGAGGTCAGCCTGCGCGCTTTCCAGGCCGCGGCGGAGCACTGCCGCGCCGGCCACGGGCCCGCCTTTGTGCATGGCCATGTCATGCGGGCCTACTCCCACTCGCTGTCTGACGATGACAAGCTCTACCGCTCGGCGGCCGAACGTGAAGCCGAAGCTACGCACGATCCGGTAACCAAGATGCAGATGCGCCTGCTGCGCGATGGCATCCTCAGCGCCGAACAGATCAACGATCTGGAACAGGCGGCCGACCACGAGGCCGCCGAGGCCGCAGACCGCGCTCTCGAAGCGCCGCTGCCCGAAGTATCCGGGATTACCAGGCACGTCTATTCCGAGGACCTCGACCCCACCACCGCCGCGTTTGCAGGTGAACAGGAGCAGGCGCCGGGCGTGGCTCCAGGCAAGTCTGCAAGTTCCAAGGGCAGCGCGCCACACACCATGGCAGACCTCATCAACGCCTGCCTCCACGACGAAATGCGCCGCGATCCGCGGATTGTCGTCTATGGCGAGGATGTAGCCGACGCCAGCCGCGAGGCTGCGCTGGCCGAAGTCAAGGGCAAAGGGGGCGTCTTCAAGCTTACCGCCGGGCTGCAAACTGAGTTTGGCTCGGAGCGGGTATTCAACTCTCCCTTGGCCGAGGCCAATATCGTGGGCCGCGCTGTCGGTTACGCCCTCCGTGGCATGAAGCCAGTGGTCGAAATTCAGTTCTTTGACTATATTTGGCCGGCCATGCACCAGATTCATAACGAGCTGGCCTTGATGCGCTGGCGTTCCCATGGCATGTGGGCCACGCCCGCCGTTATTCGCGTACCCATCGGCGGCTACCTCACCGGCGGCGCCATCTACCACTCGCAATCGGGCGAGAGCTTCTTTACCCATATCCCCGGCCTGCGTGTGGTCTTCCCGTCCAACGCCCTTGACGCCAACGGTCTGCTGCGCACTGCCATCCGTTGTGACGATCCGGTGCTGTTCCTCGAACACAAGCGTCTCTACCGCGAGACTCATGGCCGGGCGCCCTATCCTGGACCTGAGTTCGCCATTCCCTTCGGCAAGGCAAAGGTTGTGCGCCCCGGAGAGCACATCACCCTGGTCACCTATGGCGCTCTCGTACCCCGCGCATTGCAGGCCGCGCAAACGGCAAGCCGTAGTCACGGCATCGAAGTGGAGGTGCTGGACCTGCGTACCCTCAACCCCTACGACTGGGAGGCCATCGCTACCTCTGTGCGCAAGACCAGCAGGGTGATCGTGGCGCATGAGGATATGCTCAGCTGGGGCTACGGTGCTGAAATCGCTGCGCGTATTGCGGACGAGCTATTTGAGGATCTCGATGCGCCGGTCCGCCGCGTGGGCGCGATGGACACCTTCGTCGCCTACCAGCCGGTGCTGGAGGATGCCATTCTGCCCCAGCCCAACACCATCCTGCAAGCCATCGTCGATCTGCGAGCTTATTGAAACCTGCGCTACCAGGCGCCCGCCCTCACGGCGTCTCTGTCTTTGCCACGTGGGCGGAGTGGTTCTCGAATACCCAACTTTCACCCACAGCCGGATACAATACGGGGATGGAGTTGCGCACCCATCCCGGGCATAGCCTGAGGACTTTCATTCCCCAGGCGGACCTGACGGTATGAAGAGGACTCTGCGTCTCTTGCGCTATGGTCTGCCCTATTCGTTCCAGTGGCTGCCCGGCGTACTGCTGCTGGCGGCGGTCGGCGTACTCGACACCTTTCGCATCCTCCTGTTGCAGCCCATTTTCGACCAGGTACTCCGACCCGATGCGCCCGAAGGCCCCATCCTTCTCGGTCTTCCCAGGAGCCAATGGAGCTTCGACCTACGGAGTCTTATTCCCCATTTCATGCACGTGCACAATGCTTGGCACGTGGTGGCCTTCGCGCTGGTGATCGCCACATTACTAAAGGGAATCTGCGATTACCTGGGCACCTACCTGGTCAACTATGCCGGCTTCGCGACAATCACTGACCTGCGTAATCACCTTTACGAAGCGACGCTGCGCCGGTCGTCCAGTTTCTTCCACAAACACGCCACAGGCACCATCCTCTCCACACTTATCAACGACGTGGACAAGGTACAAACCGCTCTCAGTTCTGTCATCGGTGAGTTCCTGCAGCAATTCTTTACCTTTGTCGTCGGACTTGTGCTGGTAATTAAGTTGGGCGGGTACCTCAGCTGGGCTCTTGTACTCTTCATTCCAGTCGTGGTCACTTCTGCGCGCAAGATCGGGAGCGAGGTTCGCACGCGCACGCGCACTGGCCAGGACAAGCTTGCCGAAATCCAGAACATTCTGCATGAGACCGTCACCGGCAATCGCATCGTCAAAGCCTTCAACACTGAACTATGGGAAATTTTGCGCTTCAAGACTGCCGCGCGCCGTCTTTTCCGCGCCAATTTGCGCAGCGTGCGCATTCAGTCCATCAGCTCTCCATTGATGGATACCCTGGGTTCGATCGCGATTGCCATGTTCCTGCTCATAGGCCGCAATGAAATCCTCCACGGCCGCATGACGATGGGGCTCTTCGGCGCCTTCATCATCCTGCTCTTCAAGCTCTACGATCCGGTGCGCAAGTTCGCCTACTTCTACAACAGCTTCCAGCAGGCCATGGGCGCTTCAGCATCCATCTTCGCCTTCTTCGACACCAAGGACGACGTGAAGGAGCGCGCGCACGCATCGTCGTTGCAAGGGTTCCATGGCTCGGTGCGCTTCGAGGATGTGGGCTTTTCCTACAGCACAGAAGAGGGTGAGCACCAGATTCTGCACCATGTCGACCTTGAAGTGCATGCCGGCGAGGTGCTGGCGCTGGTGGGCCCCAGCGGCGCGGGCAAATCCACGCTGGTCAACCTGATTCCGCGCTTCTTCGACGTAACCTGGGGCCGGATCCTCATCGATGGCCACGACCTGCGCGACCTCACCCTGGCCTCGTTGCGGCGGCAGGTGGCCCAGGTAACCCAGGAAACCATCCTCTTCAATGACACGGTGCGCCACAACATTGCGTACGGGCAGCCGGATATGAAACACGCCCTGGTGGAACAGGCGGCGCGCAACGCATTGGCCCACGACTTCATCCTGCGTATGCCCCAGGGCTATGACACCGTGATCGGCGAGAAGGGCTTTCGCCTCTCCGGTGGCGAGCGGCAGCGCATCGCCATTGCCCGTGCCCTCCTCAAGAACGCCCCTATTCTGATTCTCGATGAAGCCACGTCGGCGCTCGACGCTGAAAGCGAGTCGCTGGTGCAAGCCGCCCTGGCCAACCTGATGCAGGACCGCACTGTGGTGGTGATCGCCCATCGCCTGGGTACCATCCGCCGCGCCAACCGCATCGCCGTGCTTGAGGATGGGCGCATCACGGCCATCGGCTCGCACGATGAGTTGCTCGCCATTTCGCCAACCTATCAGCGGCTCTACCAGTTGCAATTCATGGATGTACCCGAGAACGGAAACGGGACGCTGGAGCCGGTGCTCTCCAGCGACACAAAGGACTAGAAAGAATGCCGATTTATTCGATGACCGGGTTTGCCCGCGCACAGGTTCGCGTACACGATCAGCTTGTCTATACGCTCAGCGTCAAGAGCGTGAATCACCGCTTTCTCGACATCCAGCTGCGTTTGCCCTCCGGCCTCGACGCATTGGAAATGGAGCTGCGCCGCGCGCTCAAAGAGAGCCTGGTCCGGGGCCACGTGGAGCTGACGCTCTCAGTCGATCGCTCCCTGCAGCAGAAAGCAGGATTTAATCGCGAACTGGTGGCCGGCTATCTCGACGCATTCAAGGCAGCCCGCGAGGAGTTCAAGTTTGATGGTGAGCCGGATTTGAATGTGGCTCTTCGTCTGCCTGGCGCGTTGCAGAACGATAATCGCGGCAGCGGCGACGAAGATCTGGCAGCACTGGCCGAAAGCGTGCAGCGGGAGATTGCGCCTCTACTCGACGAATTGAAGGTGATGCGCGCCCGCGAAGGCGAAGCTCTGAGCTTCATCCTCCTTGCTTCGCTGGACCGCCTGGCCGAGGCAGTCGAGGGCGTGGCCCTGCTGCGGCCTGAGGTGGAACAGCGCTACCAGGAGCGGCTGACACAGCGGCTGGTGGCGGCGACCGGGGCCGAATTCAACCGCCAGCGGCTGCTGGAGGAAGTTGCGGTGCTGGTGGACCGCAGCGACATTTCAGAGGAGTTGGCGCGCATGCACACGCACATCGGCCACTTCCGCGAGCTACTGTCGGCGGGCGGCGAATTGGGCAAGAAGCTGGATTTCCTGCTTCAGGAGATGAACCGCGAGGCCAACACCCTGCTTTCAAAAACCGGCGGGATAGGCGGCAAGGGCACGCACATCACTGAACTCGGACTGGCGATGAAAGCTGAGATCGAGAAGACGCGCGAGCAAATTCAAAACGTGGAATAGGCAACGCCGCAGTGCACGATAGTCAACAGACCAGCGAAAGGGAATACTGAATCGTGGCAGGAATTCTTTTTATCATTTCGGCGCCCTCAGGCTCAGGCAAGAGCACCCTGGTAAGCGAGTTGCGCAAACAGGTCAGCGGCGTAGATTTCTCGATTTCGTGGACCACGCGCGCACCACGCGGCTCGGAAGAGAATGGGCGCGAATACTACTTCACCACCCGCGATGAGTTTGAGCGGATGATCGCAGCGGGAATGTTCCTCGAACACGCTGAGGTTTTTGGCAAAGACTACTACGGCACCGCCCGCCAGTCGCTCGAGGATGCGCGGCGCGCGGGCCACGATCTAATTCTCGACATTGACGTGCAGGGCGCGGCGCAGGTGCGCAAGGCTATGCCCGAGGCGGTAAGCATCTTTGTCCTGCCGCCCAACCCCAGGGCCCTGCGCACCCGCCTGCGCAATCGCAGCCGCGCCGAGGGGGTTGTCGATGACGCGGAACTCTTCCGGCGCCTGGGCGAGGCCCGCAAGGAGATTGAGAATTATCGCGATTACAGCTATATTTTGGTCAACGACATACTTGACAGAGCGGTGGCGCAACTGGAAGCGATTGTTCTGGCAGAACGTTTTTACCGGAATGGCGAACCGATTGCATACCGCTCCAGCAGGGTGTTGGAGGTCGCCGCAGCCTGCCGTCAATCCAACGCGCAGGAGCGGCTCAAACCCGTGCTGGAGGCTTTTGGCATCAATGGCTCCTCCGGCCAGCAGCAACTACCATTTGGAGATGATCCCGATGATGATTGAAACCCAGTTCGATTCGAATTACCGCAAGGTCCTGGTGGCGGCTCGTCGCGCCCGCCAGTTGCAGAACGGATCCGCCGCGCTTGTCCCCAGCCGGTCGACCAAAGCTTGCCGTATCGCGCAGGATGAGATCGGCGCCGGAAAGATTTCCTATGTGAAGAAGGAGGTCCCGGTAGTAAAGCCGCTGGTGGAAGACCGGGGCATACCGATCCTGTAAGACCAGAGCCTACGCCGTAAAAACCCAGATGCGGGTATCCTACCTTTGCCGTGCAATTTGCAGCGAGGTGGGATATCTATGGTTTTGAGGCGTTTATAGCGGAACGAGAGTAGATGTATCTCGGAACCGCAGCGATGAAGTCGACGCGACCAGCAGGGTCCGGGGTCCCCGGCGACAGGTCTTCGTCGCAGGGGTGGGGCGAGCAGCGGTCCGATGTGGAATCCGGGGCGCGGTGAATCTCCCGTGCAGACATCGCGCCTTTCATAATCGAATCGTTCTACAATCGAACCATGAGAGTGACGGTCGGCGTCTCCGGCGGCATCGCCGCGTATAAGGCGGCAGAGTTGGTGCGCGCCCTGCAGCGGCAGGCCCTCGAGGTCCACGTGGTGATGACCGAGTCGGCCTGTAAGTTTGTGCAGCCGCTCACCTTTGCCGCGCTTACCGGCCACAGGGTTATCACCGGCCTGTGGGACGACGCCACCGACGGCTACGACGCATACGATTCCTCCATCGAGCACATCGGCGAAGCCCAGTGGGCCGAGGCACTGGTCATCGCTCCGGCCACGGCAAACATCGTGGCCAAATTTGCCCATGGCATCGCCGACGACTTCCTCACCACCATGTACCTGGCCACCCAGGCCCCGGTTCTGGTCGCTCCGGCCATGAATGTAAATATGTGGGAGCACCCGGCGACGCTGGCCAATCTTGAAATCCTGCGCCAGCGCGGCGTGCGCGTGGTCGAGCCCGGCACCGGAGATCTGGCCTGCGGCATGGTCGGTACCGGCCGCATGGCGGAGCCCGACGCCATCGCTGACGCAGTGTTGAATGCCCTGGGCCGCCGCCACGACCTGGCCGGTGAAATTGTCCTGGTCACAGCTGGCGGCACGCGCGAGGCCCTCGATCCGGTCCGCTATCTCGGCAATCGTTCCAGCGGCAAGATGGGCTATGCACTGGCTGACGCCGCCCAGAGCCGCGGCGCGAAAGTGATTCTCATCAGTGGACCTTCAGCGCTGCATCCGCCCACTCATTGCGAAGTGGTCAAAGTCACCACCGCCGCTGAAATGCGCAGCGCTGTGCTCGATCGCATGACTGACGCCACGCTGGTTATCAAGGCTGCCGCGGTGGCCGACTACCGTCCCGTAAATTTCTCCGATCGCAAGCTGAAACGAACCGGCCCCCTCACCTTGGAACTCGCGCCGACCGAGGATATTCTCGCCGAGGTCGCGCGCCAGCGCCGCCCCGGGCAGTTGATCATCGGCTTTGCCGCGGAGACTGAAAACCGCATGGAAAACGGCCGCGCCAAGCTGCTCTCAAAAGGCGCGGACGCCATTGTGGTCAACGACGTGTCCGGCGACGGCGTGGGCATCGATGCGGACCTGAACGCCGCCACATTCCTCACTGCCTCCACGGCCATCGAGTTGCCTGAGATGCCCAAGCGCAAGCTCGCCGACCGTATTCTCGACGAGATTCTCACCCTGCGCCGACCTCGTTCCCTGGTGGTAGAACTCGATCATCAACTGGACTCGGAACTCGACCAGAAGACATCGCAGGAGCAGGTGCTCAGCCAATCTGTTTCGCCTGCGTCCGCCCGCCGCCAGCTGATTGTGGAGTAAAAGAAGTGGCGCCGCAGCTCGATTCCACAACACGCGATGCCTTGCTCGCCCGCATGCGCTTCTACCGCGACCTCGGCCTCACTGAGTTCTACCGCCGCCCGGTAGATCCCGCGCTGTTCGCATCCGTTGCGGACGAACTGGCACAAGACGATCCGGCAGAGGTCCAATCCGAATCTCACAATCAAAAAATCGTTGCCCCAGGTCTCGCTTCAAGTACTTGGGATACGACTTCCCAGCCAGAGACTTTATACGAGGAACAGACCATTCCCGCACGCAAGAGTTTTCCCGCACCTCCTCAAGTCGCTGACGCCATCGCTCCGGCGGAGCGCGAAGCCGCCCTCCGTCTCATCCGCGAAGACATTGGCGACTGCACCCGCTGCGCGCTACATAAGGGCCGCAACAAGCTGGTGTTCGCCGACGGCAGCGCCGAGGCGCGCCTGATGTTCGTGGGTGAGGGGCCGGGCGCTGACGAAGACGCGCAGGGCCTTCCCTTCGTAGGCCGCGCCGGCCAACTGCTCAACAATATGATCGTGGCCATGGGCCTCAAGCGCGAAGAGGTCTACATCGCCAACGTGGTCAAGTGCCGCCCGCCCGGCAACCGGACCCCGGAGCCGGAGGAGGCCAACACTTGCTCACCTTTTCTCTTCCGCCAGATTGACGTTGTGCATCCCGAAGTGCTGGTGGCGCTGGGAGCCACTGCAGCCACTTATCTCCTCGGCCAGCGCCAGCCCCTCGCCGGCCTGCGCGGTCGTGTGCATTCAGTGCGTGGGACCAAGCTCATCGTTACCTATCACCCCGCCTATCTGCTTCGCGATCCGCGCCAGAAAAAGGAAGCATGGGCCGACCTCCAGATCGCGATGCGTGAACTGGGGCTCAAGCCACCGGCGCGCGGGTGAGCGCGACCCGCCTGAACTTTAAGTCATCGCCAAATACTCGTGCATAAGACGTACGACCATCGACCCCTCGCCCACCGCGGACGCCACGCGGTTCATGGCGCCAGCGCGAAGGTCGCCCGCCGCAAAGATTCCGGGCACGCTGGTTTCAAGCAACAGGGGTTCGCGCTGCTCTTTCCAGGTGCGCGCATAGGCCTCGGCAGCCATGAGGTCGCGACCCCGTCAACACAAACCCTTTGTCATCGCGCAGCACATCAGCAGGAAGCCAGTCGCTACGCGGACGAGTGCCGATAAACACAAAAAGCGCGTCGGCATCTTCGAACTGGTGCGATCCATCGGCGAGCGATTCGAGTACCACCCGCTCCACGTGACCCTCGCCCTTCACGCGCACGATCTCCGTGCGAGGCCGCAGTGCGGAGCGAGAAGGAGCGGGTACCTTCTGGCTGATGGCTTGCGGATGAGGAGTTAGCCAATCACAGGTGAGGACAGCGTTATTGCAGAACGAGATCGTAGGCGCTGCGCATGGCTTCGATTTCGGCTTGTGTCTGGTCGGCGGCGACGCGGCGATGGGGGTAAATGTGCGGCTCGCCAAATTCAACTTCCGCGGAGAAGCCGGCAACGCCCAACGCCTTCCACAGATGGGTCGCGAACGCCTCGTCGCCATACCAACAGAGTTTGCGCTCCGGGGTACCGTCTTCGATTACATAACGAACAGCGGCGGCCGTAACCTGGGCGCCAGCCGCGATGGCGGGCTCAAACAGACGGGAGTGGAAACGCAGCAGCGAACTGCCATCGGTGCTGGTGCCTTCAGGAAAGAACAGCACGGGAACCGAAAGCCGGAGGCGCTCGCTGATCATTTCCGAAACCTTTTCGGCACTGGCCAAACTGGAGCGATCAATAAAGAGTGTTCCGCCGGTGCGCGCCGCCTTGCCAAAGAAAGGCCAGCGGTCGATCTCGGCCTTGGCGACAAAGAAACAAGGCATGGCCGCGCTGAGGATCAACACATCGAGATAACTGAGATGGTTGGCAACAACCAACCCTCGCGCGGGGGGATGGCCCTTGATCTGGTATTGGATACCCATGCTGTTGAGTATCCCCAGGGAGGTGGCCTGGACCCAGAGCGCACGCCGTTCCAGGGTGCGTGGACCCTTAAGGCGCATGAGCCAGAAACGGACGACGCACATGACCAGTACAAGACCCAGCGCCACAGCGCGCCGGGCAGCTCTGAGGCTCACTGTGTGAGTGGCGCCAGGAAGCGATTACGCGCTGCGCGGGAAAGCAGCTTGAGATCGAGCAGTGTCAGGAAATCGATGGTGCCGAACTCACGGTCCCAGGCCGGCGGGGCGCAAATGCGGGCGCCGATGGCCAAATATGTCTTGAGCAGCTTGGGAACCTTGGTGGAAACGGGCAGCGAGTGATCCTGATGGGGGGGCGACGGCTGTGCATGTACGCCCTCTTGCTCGGTGGGGCAGGCATAAGCGGCGGTCGGCACGGTCTCAAACTCAGGCGGAACCCGGTAATGCTCAAGCTCGCGGTACATCCGCCAGCCCTCTGCCGGGTCCTTGGAGTTCAGTGAAGAGCAGCCGATCAGATAACGCAGCCCCATGTCGTTAGCATACTGCGCGATCCCTCTCCATAACAACGTCAGCACTTCAGGAGTGCGGTGCTCACGATCAATGGAGGCCCGGCCCAGTTCCAGAATCCCGGCCCGGAGCGGCTCATAGGGAACGAAGCTGAACTCCTGCTCGGAGTAATAGCCGAGGTTCTGGGCAGCGGTGACGCCGGACTGCATGCGATAGGTGCCCACAATGCGCTTGGCGGGATTGCTCTCCAGCTTGTCCTCGACCAGGAGATGTTCGCAGAAAAGGTCGAACTGATCGCTGTCCAAACCAGTCTGATACGAGCTTTCAAGCCCTTCGCCGAGTTCGATGTTGAAGACCTTGAATCGCAGGCGGTAAACGGCGTCACGATCCTCGACGGTCTGAGCCAGGCGCACCTTGTACCGGCCGACCTCCGCATGAATACGAGGCCTGGCCGGAACCAGGGGCAAAGGAAAAATTGGAGTAGAGATGGAGACTTCCACCGGAATGGTGGAAACAGGTGAAGTAGCGAACGGAGCCTTCTGCCCAAGGTACGAAATCACGGGAGTAGTATCCGCCAGGCATTGTAAAAGGACGGTCAAGCGAATGCAAATACGGCGCAAATACATGCGAAATCAGCGTGAAAACCCGGCTTTAGAGGCCTTAAAACACCCTTTTGCTGCTGACATACCAGCGGATTTCCACAGGCTGGTGGTTGACAGATTTTCCTGTCTTTCGGAAAGACACGAACTCAAGTTATTTATTTTGAATGTTTTATGCGACTATTGGTTCTTCGCCAGGGAATGGACTGCAAGAATCTGGACGGATTCGCAGGTCCTGGAACGGGGGGAGGGGGGGTGGGGGGGTGCCTTTAGTGGGTCAATCCAAGGACTTTGGCCATTCTTCTTCCATCTGCCAGTATGCGCCGAAGAACGGCAATTCTCTGCAAGGCGTCTGTGACGCGGTGGGCGTTTTCGTGCCAATTACTTACGGTCGAGATGAGGGTCGGCGGGTTCCCGCTTTTTCCGATGTTAAGGACCAGGACCCGGTTGGGAGTTGAGGCATCCCAGGTCCCAAAATCGGGACCTGGGGCACCCAGAGGGTCTGGCTAGTCAGCGGGTCAGCGGCAAGATTGGATTGAGATTCGTGGTCTGGCTGTTTAGTTGCAGCCGCCGGCAATGGAGGGAATTACGAGGATCTCGTCGCCCTCCTGGAAGCTGTACTTGTCGTTGCCCAGGAAGCGGATATCTTCCTCATTGACATAGAAGTTGATGAAGCGGCGGACCTGGCCGTCTTCGCCGCGCAGATGCTGGCGGAGGGCCGGGAAAAGGCCTTCGATCTCGGTGACCAGCTCGGGCAGATTGGCCGCCGAACTGGAAATCTCGCGCACGTTGTTGGTGTGCTTTTGAAATGCATTTGGCAACAGAACCCTAACCGACATAACTCTCCCCTGCCAGGCTCCAATCCTGGCTCGCTGAATGACGTTCTTCAACAAAGTTTTCAAAATCCGTGAGCCGCGGGCGAATAGCCCGGCCCTGGTCGTATGCGCCGCTGAGCACGTCCGTTGTCTTGAGCCCGTTGCCGGTGATGCAGGCGACAGTCAGCTCATCGGGCTGGATGCGGCCGTGGGCATAGAGCCGGGCCGTCACCGCGGTGGTGACGCCGCCGGCGGTCTCAGTGAAGATTCCCTCAGTCTCAGCCAACTCCTGAATGGCCGAGACAATCTCGACATCGGAGACATCCTCGGCCCATCCGCCGGAGGAGCGAATGGCGCGGGCGGCGTAAAGGCCGTCGGCCGGGTTGCCGATGGCGAGCGAGCGGGCGATAGTGTTGGGTCGCTGCGGCTCGATGACCTCGCTGCCGTTCTTGACGGCCTTGGCAATGGGCGAGCAGCCGGTGGCCTGCGCTCCAAAAAAGCGGACCGGCCGATTGTCCACGATTCCCAGCGCGATCAACTCATCAAAGGCCTTGCGAATCTTGGTAATCAGCGAGCCGCCAGCCATGGGACAGACGATGTTGTCAGGCAGACGCCATCCAAGTTGTTCGGCGATCTCAAAGCCGACGGTCTTTGAGCCTTCGGCGTAGTAGGGGCGCAGATTCACGTTCACGAAGCCCCAGTTGTAGCGATCGGCGATCTGCGAGCAAAGGCGGTTGACGTGATCGTAGTTGCCCTCAACGCGGACCAGGGTGGCGCCGTAGACCTGGGTGTTGAGAATCTTGGCAGCCTCGAGGTCGGAGGGAACGAGGATGAATGTCTTGAGGCCCAGGCGCGCGGCCTGCGCAGCTACCGCATTGGCCAGATTGCCGGTGGAGGAGCAGCCAACGGTGTCAAACCCGAAGGTCTGGGCGTTGGCCAGAGCCACGGCCACCACCCGGTCTTTGAAGCTGAGGGTGGGCATGCAGACCGCGTCGTTCTTGATGAATAGATTGTTGGCGCCGATGTGAGCCGCCAGACGCGGAGCCTTGACCAGCGGGGTAAGCCCGGCGGGGGTCTGCGGCTCGTAGCTGTCCGCAACCGGCAGCAGGGCGCGGTAACGCCACATATTCAGCGGTCCCTGGGAGATGGCCTCGCGAGTGAAGCGGGTGCGGGCGTAGTCGAGGTCGAAGGCAACCTCAAGAGGGGAAAAACACTCATCACAGATGGAAAGCGGCTGCAGACTGTAGGTCTTGCCGCACTCCCGACATCGCAACTCATACGCAGTCGTCACTGGTCCCTCGCTTAGGCGCAAGTGACTGCGGATATGCGGGCGCGTGACCGGCTCGATGAAGAGCGAACGTGAGTTGACTCGAATGACCTTGCGAGACGCCTTAGCAAAGGGTGCTGAAGCGACCCCCGAATCTCATGTTCCTCGCCGAAGCGAGCGAGAGTTGACACCATACTCCTGGTTTGCCCAGGCAGGTTGTCGTGGCGTCACAGGGCTCGTACCTCAGCCACTCTGCATGAAATCCAGGCTTGCCCTTTGGGGGCAAACTGGAATGTTTAGTTTGTACCACAGGGGGAATCTGAAATCAAGCCGGAAAGCAGCAAGCGGCGTCCAGCAGCGTTCCAATGGTCATCCGCGGCATCCGAAGCGCAAAACTGCTCAACAAGATAGGA
>PLSM01000089.1 GCA_003165075.1 Acidobacteriaceae bacterium
AGTCGGCGGTCATGCCGTCTTCAGAGTGGACGGCGCGCACGGCGGCGGTGTAGGCGTAGGTGCGCTGGTCGCCCATTACGCCCACGCTCATCACCGGGAGCAGCACGGCGAAGCTCTGCCAGATTTTGGAGTAGAGGCCGGCGGCCTTGATCTCAGTCACTACGATGTCGTCGGCCTCCTGCAACAGGGCCACGCGCTCCGGCGTGACTTCGCCGAGGATGCGCACGGCGAGGCCGGGACCGGGGAACGGCTGGCGGCCGAGAATGTCTTCGGGCATGCCCATGTCGCGGCCGATGCGGCGAACCTCATCCTTGAAAAGATCGCGGAGGGGCTCGATGAGCTTGAGCTTCATGCGCGGCGGCAGGCCGCCGACGTTGTGGTGGCTCTTGATGGTCTGGCTGGGGCCTTTGACGCTGCTGGACTCGATGACGTCGGGATAGAGCGTGCCCTGCACCAGCCAGTCCACACCGCCGGTTTGCCGGGCGATGCGCGTGGCCTCGTCGTCGAAGACGGCGATGAACTCCGCGCCGATGCGCTTGCGCTTGGTCTCGGGATCGGTGACGCCGGCCAGTTGCGCCAGGAAGCGCTGGCTGGCGTCCACGGCCACGATGTGGAGACCCAGCTTGTCGCGGAGATTCTTCTGCACGCTGACGAATTCGTTCTTGCGCAGGACGCCGTTGTTGACAAAGATGCAGGTGAGTTGGGCGCCGATGGCCTTGTGGACCAGCACCGCCGCGACCGAAGAGTCGACGCCGCCGGAGAGTCCGCAGATGACGTGTCCGGAGCCAACTTTCTGGCGGATGGAGGCAACTGTGCTCTCGATAAAGTGGGCCGGGGTCCAGTCGCCGCGCGCGCCGCAGATGTTGAAGATGAAGTTTTTGATGAGCTGCGGACCGAGGGGCGTGTGATGCACCTCGGGATGGAACTGCACGGCCCAGATGCGGCGCTGATCATTGGCAATGGCGGCCAGGGCATTCGAGGTGACGGCGGTGCGGCGAAAGCCGGGAGGCAGTTCGAGGGCTTCGTCGCCGTGACTCATCCAGACCTGGAGAGTGGGCGGGAGGCCCGCAAACAAGGGGGTTGCAGCGTCTTCAATAGAGACTTCAGCGTGGCCATACTCGCGCTTGGGCGCGGTGCGCACCTTGCCGCCCAGATGGTGGACGATGAAGTGGAGGCCATAGCAGATGCCCAGTATGGGCGCATCCAAGGTGAGCAAACGGGGGTCGGCGTCGGGCGCGTCCGCATCGTACACTGACGAGGGCCCGCCGGAGAGGATGATGCCGATGGGGTGGCAGGCCTGAATCTCCGCCAGCGGGGCGGTGCAGGGCAGCACGATGGAAAAAACGTTCTGTTCTCGTATGCGGCGAGCGATCAGCTGTGTATATTGCGAGCCGAAATCGAGGATTACGACTGTCTGAGTGTCCACGTTCCAGTGTGGCAGGGGGTAGGGTGGGCTGTAAAGAAGCGGCAAACAATGAAGGAATCTTCGCCAATACCAGCCGCGGCGAATCATCCGTTGACTTTGGGGAAAGCTCGCAGCTAGTATCCTCGAAAAGACCGGTCTCCGGACAACTTGTTGTCCTGCCTTCGCTGGGCAGACCGCGCTGCGCGGAGGAAGACACTTCGGAAGGATGGTTCCATGGCTAGGGGCAAGAAGAGCGCGTTGACTCGCCATGTCCTACGCATCGCTCTTGCGGCCCTTGTGGTGCTGGCGGGCTTCCTGCTGCGGCAGATTTTTCTGTTGTATTTCGGCGTGACGCTTCCGCCGTTCGTCATCCTTCTTCCCGCCGTCATGATTGACGCGCTGTTTTTCGGCTTTTGGGCCGGATTGCTGGCTACCGCACTGGGTGCGGCGCTGGCTGGAATCTGGATATTTCCCCCCACCGGGAAACTGAAAATAGAGGATCCCGCAGACGCCGTTACCCTGGTTCTATTTCTCGCCATGGGGTTCTTGATTTGCACGATCGCCGAGCAGTACCGCCGCAATCAGCGACGTATTGCCGCACTGGAGAGAGAAGAGGCGCTGCGCAAAACCAGAACGAGCCTGGAAGCGGCGCTGTCGAGCATGACGGACGCGGTGTTCATCTCAGATGCATTAGGCAACTTTGTTGAATTCAACGACGCATTTGCCACGTTTCATAAGTTGGCGAGCAAGGAAGATTGCGCCAGGAACCTGGAGGACTATCCGGCTTTCATTGAATTGCTGATGGCCAATGGCGAGCCGGTGCCGCTGGAAATGTGGTCGGTGCCGCGAGCTCTGCGAGGCGAGACGGCCAGCAACGTGGAATATACCCTGCGGCGCAAAGACACCGGAGAGACCTGGGTGGGCAGCTACAACTTCAGTCCAATTCGTGACGAAGACGGCGCCATCGTCGGGGCGGTAGTGGCAGCTCGCGACATCACTGAAGAGAAGCGGGCGGAGGATGAGCTGCGAGCGAGCGAGATGCGCTACCGCACCGCATTTCAAACCAGCTTTGATGCAATCTTCATCGCCCGATCGCGCGATGAGAAGTATATCGAAGTAAATAAGGCGTTTCTCGATGTGACAGGATACGACCGCGAGGAGGTCATCGAACGAACATCGCGGGAATTGGGTCTGTGGACCGATCGCCGCGATTGGGAGAACCTGGCCGCATTTCTGCGCCAGAGACCTATTTATCGGGATTTGCAGACCCAGTTCACAAAGAAGAGTGGGGAAGTTTTCTGGGGAGTGATGTCTGCGTCGGCAATCATGGTTGAAGGCGAATTGTGCTTCCTTTGCGTATTGCGGGACATTTCCGACGCCAAACTGGCTGAGGAAGAGATTAGATCCCTGGCGTTTTATGATCCGCTGACCAAGCTGCCCAACCGCCGACAGCTGCAGGAACAGTTGCGTACCAGCATGACCTTCAGCTTGGAGAGCGGCCGCAAGCTGGCGCTATTGTTTGTGGACCTGGATAATTTCAAGATTGTGAACGACACCCTCGGCCATCACACCGGCGATCAGTTGTTGCAGGATGTAGCGCAACGGCTGATCGAGTGCGCTCGTAAAGTGGGCACGGTGGGCCGGTTGGGCGGCGATGAGTTCGTGGTGCTGCTGGAGGACCTGAGCGAGACTACGGAAGAAGCTGCGGCGCAGGCCAAGGTGGTGGCCGAAAAGGTGCTGGCCAGGATTGAGGAGCCGTACCAGATCGATGGGCGCGAAACCATCAGCACCTGCAGCATCGGGATTACCGTCTTCGGGGACAACAGCGGGAATATCAACGAGGTTCTGCAGCAAGCCGACATTGCCATGTATCAGGCGAAGGCGGCGGGGCGCAACGGAATAAGCTTCTTTGCCCCGGCGCTGCAAGCTGCCGTCAATGCGCGTGCGGTGCTGGAGGAGGATCTTCGCCAGGGGATCAAGTTGCAGCAGTTCCTGCTGTACTACCAGGCGCAAGTGGAAGACGGTCGAGTGATCGGCGCCGAGGTTCTTTTGCGCTGGCAGCATCCCCGGCGCGGAATACTTTTTCCAGGAGAGTTCATCTCCCTGGCCGAGGAGACGCGGCAGATTCTTCCATTGGGGAATTGGGCACTGGAATCCGCCTGCAAGCAATTGGCCGTGTGGGCGGGCGATAAAAAGACAGCGAGCATCAAAGTCGCGGTGAATATCAGCGCCATGCAGTGGCGCCAGCCGGATTTTGTTGAAGCAGTATTGACAGTGGTGAAGCGGACCGGCGCCAACCCGCGAAACCTCCAACTGGAATTGACCGAAAGCACGCTGGTAGAAAACGTAGAAGACATGATCGCCAAGATGACCGCGCTGAAGTCACACGGCCTGAGCTTTTCTGTAGACGATTTCGGCACCGGTTATTCCTCACTCGCCTACCTGAAACGATTGCCCCTGGACCAGTTGAAGATCGACCGTTCGTTCGTGCGCGACTTGTTGGTGGATGCAAGCAGTGCGAGCATTGCGCAGGCCATCATCTCCCTGAGCCATGCATTGGGCCTGTCGGTCATCGCCGAAGGAGTGGAATCCGAGCGGCAGCTTGAAATCCTCGCCGATCTAGGTTGCCATGCGTACCAGGGTTATCTCTTCAGCCGGCCCGTTCCATTGCCTGAGTTTGAGAAGTTATTGTGAGCTGCTGTCGAATGGCTTGACCGGCAACGCTGTCTCAGTTGCCGCTTGACGCGCAAGGTTTCCCGACCACTGCAGCGACAGGCGCGGCGACGGCCTTTGCGCCATTTGCTGGTTCAAGAGCCGGAGGTCGGCCCCTGGAGTCCCATTACCTTTGGGCGAAAAGCGGGGCACGATCGAGCCATGGTGCGTAACACAAAAGCTATATTGCCCGATAAGTTCAGTGGGCTTAGTCTCTGAGGTGGAAGCGCAAGATCACACCCTGGATCTGCTGTTTGAATTGCCCCATGACTTACCGGTTTGAGTGCCGGCATGTTATGGGGCTTCTCCTTCGCAGAGTCCGGAACCTCTCATGCGAGTAACCGGGTGGTGAGGGTAACTAACTATGTCAGCCAGTTTGCCGGATTTCAACCTGTATGCTTCGTGGGGCCACCTGCCCCTGTATGCTTGCCTGCTGGTGGGACTTCCTGTGCTTGTCATGCTGGCGATGAACCTCTGGTTGGCGGCGAGGTCGGCTTCGAGTGTGAGGGTTCCGGAACAGCGGCTTCTCTCAGAGAAGCGGGACGCAAACGGGATACCCCTCTTCTTCGATCAGGACACTCACGACAACGATGAGCCGGAGCAAGTTGTACGCGAGAAAAAGAATCGGATGCGCCGCGCTGCCCAAATCAGCCCCTCAAGACCAAAGCGCGTGGCGTAGGACGGACGCAGAGCAACGCTGCTTTCGCGCGCAGGCGCCGGCATTCCGCAGTCGCATCTGCCTGGAAATCACCGCTTTCTCGTTTCCGGCTTATTGAAATCGACATCACTTTGGAATTTAGAATCAGCTGCGGGGGGAGTGTATTTTCAACCACCTGCGGGTATACTGACTCGCAGCCGGAGATGCTCTCATTCCGGCGGTGGAACGAATATGAACGAGCCCTCAAGTGAGCCCAAGTTTCGCGGCACGTCGATAGACTGGACCGTGCGCGCGGTGATCGCACTCGCCTTTCTCTTTTTCGGATCACAAAAGCTCTCGGCCGCTCCCGGGTCGCAGATGTCCGATTTCTTCGGCCAGATTGGCGCGGGGCAATGGCTGCGGTACTTTACTGGCGCATTAGAAGTACTGGGCGCTGCGTTGACGCTGTATCCGCGGACGGTATCCGCCGGACTGGTGGTGCTAGGCTGCGTGGTGCTGTGCGCAACCGGCATCGAGGCGGCAGTCCTTCGAGACCCCGTCGCTGCCCTTGTTCCCTTCGCCATTCTCTGCGCCCTGGCGGCGTTCTGGTTGCATCGCCGGGAGCGGTAGTGGTGGGGAAACTCCGGCGCGGAAACAGGCGCCAGCATCAAAACAGCTTCAAGCTCCGCGGCCGGAAGAATGCGGCCGGGTCGGGGCCTGCTTGCGTGGTTGCCGGATGCGGCATGCAGTGGCGCCCGGGCTTGAACGGAGCCGCATAGGACCGGGTAACGTGCAGGCGGTCCATCACGATGTAGCGGGTGCGGAGCCCGTTGACGATCTGGGGCAGCGAGACGGGAAGGGCTTTGCGGTCCACGTAAATCACCAGCGCGGCCTCGCGGGGATTGTCCAGGCTCTGGCCCACACCGACGCCGAAGAAGGCCGGATTCTGGCGCATCAGGCTATTCGCAACCTGGCGCTTGATAGTCACGGCCTGGCTAAGGACGCTTGCCGCCAGAGCAGGCGCTCCGGCAAGGGGAATGACCAGCGGCGCGGCTCCAAATGCCACGGCATGGGCATTGGTGGGGATGACCATGGTGCGTACGCCGTCCACCATTGAGGGCACGGCCGCCGCTGCATTCTCATCCACGTAAACGATGACCGCCGCTTCGCCGGGATGGTCGGTGCTCTTGCCCATAGCTACGCCCAGGATGCCGGCCGAAGGGTTCACCAACATGCGGGCCACGGCCAAAGCCTGCTGTACGCGCGCAATCTCCGCGTCACTGAGGGCGCGGGCCTGCGACGCGGCTACCGTGCTGTCGCCATAGCTGAGGCAACTGACGGCGTGGTCGGCGCCGCCCACAAAGGTGTAGCTGGCGCCGCCGCCCACCTGCGTGCTGAGTTCGCTGAGCACATCGCCCACCGGGTTGGCCATGCCCTGGCTTACGCCCGAGGCGTCAGTGCCGCCGGCAAAGTAGAGCCCCACGGGCTCGGCGTTGGCCACGTCCACGATGAGCGCGCCGGAGTCGCCCGCGTCGCTGAGACGGTCGCCGCTGATAGCCAATTGGTTAGTGAAGGTCTTGGTCAGATAGTGCCGGGTTTCAGCGCAATCGCGATAGTAGTCGACGTGCAAGTCCACGTCGATGGCGGAGATACTGCCGCAGGTCAGGCCCGTAGTGCGTCCGCTCTTGGCCACGCGCAGCGTGAGCGCGGCAGCCTCGCCCTTGCCGCCGGTGGAGGAGATGCCCGGAGGCGCGGCGGCGAGCGTGCCGTCGGCCTGGCGCGCGCCTAGTTCCAGAATCGAGCCTGCCGCATCGACGCTGCGCGAAGCCACCTGCGCGATGGCGGCGTCGGCGTTGGTCTGGGTGGAGGTGAGCGGCAGCCAGCCGGTGAGCGCACCCACCGGCAGCGTCCCCGCGCCGTCTCCGTTGGGCGTGCAGTTGTTGTCAATCAATCCTGGCTGCACCACGGCATCGCCCACTCCGGCGTGATCGCTGCGCGCCAGCACATGGTTGTTGCTCAGCAGGTACTGTCGTCCGCTGGAGTCCTGGATCAGCGCGCCGAGGGTTCCGCTGCAGCAATCCACAATGGTGTTGCCGTTCAAGTCAAAGTCGTTGTTGTTGCCGCCGGAACTGCCCAGCAGCATAGGCGCTGCCAACTGGCCCTGGTGGATGGCAGGGTTACTCGTCACTGCCGCAGTGTTCAGCAGCACCGCGGCCTCTGTTTTGGCCGGGGAATCGCCCGCCGTGGCTACCACATAGGTGACTCCGGTGGACGCAACCGTGGCCGGCGCGGTGTAGGTAACAGCACACGCAGTGAACGCCTGCCGGGAGCGCTGACAACTGGTGGCGCCGAGCGAGCCCTGCCCGCCGCTCGATCCCGCGGGCGTGTCGGACAGTGCAAAACGAATGGTGCTGCCGCCGCCCGCCTCGGCCAGGTAGCCGGTGACAGTCACGGTCCCGTTGGCGCCCAGAGCAACATTTTCTGGGGTGAGCGGCTGCAGAAAGCCCGGCGTCAATGTCAGTACGGAGGTTGCCTTTATGGCGGGGTTGGCGGCGAGGGCTGCGGTGACCACCACCTCCACCCGGTCGGCGGTGAGGTAGCTGGGCGGCGTGTACTGGCCGGACGGAGTGATGGAGCCTGCTCCCGCGCTGGTGTCGCCGCCCGAGACCGACCAGAGAACGGCCGCTGCGCCTCCACCATTGAGGGTTGCGGCGAACTGCTCCGTGGGGCCGCCGTGTGCAGCGGTCCCATTGCAGCCGGTGCAGTTGGTGTCAATTTGAGCCGTGCCGGGAGAGATGGAAAACGTGGAGTTTGCGGGGCCGGCGGCAACCGGTCCGGCAGCGCAACCGGCCAACGCAATCAGCACAGGAGCCAGCAGTGCAGGGATCACACGCAACGCCAGGCCACAAGTCCGCCCGCTCACGGACCTGAGGCACTTAAGCGGCACGGCTTCCTCGGTTTGCTCAGCAAGCGGCAATGCTCGTCCGGCTTTCCTCAGCGTGTGTTGAATCTAACTTGTAAAATGCGTCCCGGCTTCAAGGGTAACCCAATCGCCGGGCAACAATCGTGAAAAGCCTGTGGTTTCAGCCGCTTGATCAATCCGCGGTAACCCCACAGCCTGAGCGCTGTGAGCCGGTCCTAAGACAGAACGCGGCCCAGGAATCCCTTGAGCCCCCAGCGGCCCAGTGCGGCCAGGAAGAATACCAGCGCGGTCAGAATGGCCCACCATGGCATGTGCGCGATGCTGGGCGTGACGGCGGCGCGAAGCCCCTCGCTCATATAGACAATCGGGTTGAAAAGCACCGCTATCTTGAGCCACTTGATCTTGTCGAGCCAGGCCCAGGGGTAGTACACGCAGCCCAAAAACGTAATCGGCACCACGATGATGCTGAAGACCAGCCCGATCTGCCTGGGGTTAACCGTGGAGCCGATGACTAGGCCCAGCGACCCGGCGAGCAGACTGGCCAGCACCAGCACCAGCGCCAGCAGGAACCAGTTGGAGATGTCGGCGCGCACCGGCACGGCGGGAATATAGATGGCCATGGGAATGACCAGCAGGGCCGCAATGATGCTCTGCATGGCGCTGAAGCAGACTTTCTCAAGAGCCACCGCCCACAGCGGCAGCGGGCACATGACGCGGTCGTCGATCTCGCGGGTGATGCCGAACTCGGACGACAAGGGCAGGGCCACCGCGGCGATGCCAGAAAACATGATGGCCACGGCCATGAGCCCAGGCAGGATGATGGTGCCGAAATCGGTCTTGCCACCGCCGGCCGCCAGGGGGTTGCCCCCGCCCATGCGGGGCAGAATAAAGGTAAACACAAACAGGAAGAGCAGCGGCTGCATCCCTACGCGCAGCAGGAAAGGCAGAAACTCGCGCGTAAGCACACGCAGATCGCGCAGCAGCAGTCCCAGAAAAGCTTTGAAGAATATTCCCGAGTCAAGCGCGCTCGCATGGGAATTGCCGTGCTGCAGATTGGAGGAGCTATTCACGCAAATCCCTCCCCGTGAGATGAATGAAGACGGTTTCCAGGCTGGGCTCGGCAATAGTCAGGTCGCGCAGCCCAAAGCGGGCCGCCTCCTGCACCAGATCAGGGAGCAGACCATCTTGCGCTACAGCCATCACGCGCAGCCCGTCGGCGGTGGCTTCGGCGCCGCGCACGTCCGGCCGCGCCTTCAGCGTGGCCACGGCCGCCTCCAACCCCTCGCGGGATTTCAATTTCAGATCGAAAACGGTCTCCGCGCCATAGGTCTGCTTCAGCTTCTCCGGCGTTCCCAGGGCCAGCACGCGCCCGTGATCGATAATCGCCACACGGTCAGAGAGCGAGTCGGCCTCCTCCATATAGTGGGTGGTCAGGAGCACCGTAATGCCCTCTTTACGTAGCCCCTCCACCGCTGACCACATGGCCATGCGGCTCTGGGGGTCGAGACCGGCGCTGGGTTCATCCAGAAAAAGCACGGTGGGCCGGTGCGCGATGGCGCGCGCAATCTGCACGCGTTGGCCGAGGCCGCCGGAGAGCTGCGCAGGATACACGTCCTTGCGCTCGGTGAGCAAAAATTGCTCCAGCAATTCCAGGCTCCGCGCCCTGGCGTGCCCGTGGCTGAAGCCGAAGTAGCGGCAGTGATAATAAAGGTTTTCGTAGACGGTCAGCGAACGGTCAAGGGTGTTGAACTGCGGCACGACACCGATGTGCCGCCGCGCATGAGCAGGATGCCGCACCACATCCACGCCGGCAATGCGCACCGTGCCGCTGGTGGGCAAGGTGCGGGTGGTGGCGATGGAGATGGTGGTGGTCTTGCCGGCCCCGTTCGGCCCCAGCAGGCCGAAGATCTCGCCCTGCTCTAACTCCAGATCAATCCCATCCACAGCCACTACGCGCAACTTCGACTCGTAAATCTTTGTCAGGTGCTGGATTTCGACAATCAACGCGATTCACCTACAGCCGGGAGGGAAGTGCGTATACCTCTTCAGATTAGCGCACCGGCCAGCGCGGGCCTACCCAACTCGGCAAGGAATGACTGCGATGAGGGCGACATGTCGCGTCTGCAAGAGCGGCCCATGTGGAGTTGTGGCCAGATCGGAGATCAGTCACAAAGCCCGGCGCAGGGTGAGGGTTCATGGGTGGCGTTGCCATTTCACGGTAACTTCAATTCAATGTCTGGTCCAGACACGCGCGAATATGTTCCACAGCAGGAAATGCCGCGGGGGCTGCTGTTAAGGAAGCAGCGTGAGGCTGTTTAGAGAGTACATAATAGCAGCATCTCGACTACAACATATTGATATAAATTAAGTTACTTTGTAACTGACACGACAAATCGAGAATTAAGAAATCAAAAGTCATCCAAGGTGGGGGATCTTTCGTAACCATAACTAGCCGTGCATTAGTACCACTATTGTTGTACATGTTGAGTATCAAAGTGCACATAAAATGATTACTAAAAAAATTACCATTCTTTCATTGAGTCACGAAAAGGGATTCAACGAGTTCTGCAAGCAATAAGGAATTCGTGAGACAGTCTCACTCTTTCAGCTAGCCCCCCAGACTCACTGCCCGTGCAGACTCCGGGCGAGGAACTAGCGAGGAATCTGTAGCCGGTTACCGTTTTCTCCAGTCTGCTGCGCGATTCCTGGAAAGCTGCGCACAGCCACCAAGGCGAGCAGCTAGAAGCAGAGATCGCTTTCATCCAGAGGAACGATGAGAGCGCGTCTGAAGATGGGAGAGATGATGAAATCACCGGGTAACGAGCGGGGTCAGGCGATAGTACTCATCTGTGTCATTCTCGGTCTTGCTTTACTGGGGTTCGCGGCTCTTGCATTGGACGTGGGCTATCTGTTCCGGGAGAAGAGGATGGCGCAGGCAGCGGCTGACGCTGCTGCCCTTGCCGCGGCGGAAGAATTGAACGCCGGCGCTACTGGAAATGAGCAGACAGTGGCCAACACCATGGCCAAGTTGAATGGGTTTGATAACTCCCTGTCCACAAATCCCGCCTCGGTTTATGTATCGGCGCCAACATCAGGGAACTATGCAGGCTCATCATCCTATGTCCAGGTCGTCGTTACAAAACCGATTCCGACCTTCTTCATGAGTGTCTTCAATAACAGTTTGACCACAATGACTGTGTCTGGCCGGGCGGTTGCCGGCGGCGGCCAGGTCAGCCCCACTTGCATCTGTCTGGAGAGTCCCTCAGGGATGGATCTTAACCTGAGTAACAATGCCCAGTTATCGGCAAGCACCTGCGGAGTAACTGTCGACTCAAGCAGCAGCAATGCGGTGGGGATCTCCGGGAGCGCCGAACTGAACGCCCTGTCACTGGGCACGGTATCGAATACATGGGATAACTCGAATAACATCAATAATAATGGAACCATATCTTCAACCACGCACGTTGTGCAGGGAATCACAACCCAATGCAAGCCATCTGTCACTCCGCCGACGCTACCGACCGGAATCACATGCAATAACAACCCGATCGCGGGATGGACCGCCGCAAATAACTACACAGGAGCTTACACGCTGCCCACTGCGGCGGATACACCGGTAAGTGGCGTGGTGTGCTACAACAGCCTGGATACGAGTCAATCCTCCCAGGTCACATTTATCCCCGGCTACACCTATTACATCAAGGGAAACTTCTCGACTGGCGGCGGCGCGCCTCTGAGCGGGAATGGTGTCACTTTCTATGTAGGAGGCACCGTGAATATAGCTAACGGCGTTACGGCTAAGCTTTCCGCTCCGACGGTCAACGGTGTTCCGCAGACACTGTTTTATGCAATGGGCAACAACGTCACTATCCAGGGAGGATCGACCTCAGCATTCTCCGGGCTGGTGTATGCGCCCAATGCGGCGGTAACTTTGAATAACGGCACCGGCACCACATTGAACATGGACTTTGTTGCACAAACGCTTACTATGGCCGGCGGAGCGACCTTGACAAGTTATTCCATGGCGAATCTGGGGACATTGAATAATTCAGTTGCCAAGATAACGGAGTAATGGATGAAGAATCTTATTCAATTCGCTGCACGATATTTTCAACGGAAGCCAGGCAAGCACGGGTTGTGGGGCCGTCTACGCATCGATGCCGGGAACTCCAGCGTGGAACTGGCGTTGGTGATGTCGATCTTCGGTATCCCGTTCCTGGTCGGGACTGCGGAGTGTGCATTTCTGGCTTACGATTCCATAGAGGTTTCGAATGCAGCGAATGCAGGAGCCATGTATGGCATGCTAAGCAGCACGAATGCATCGGAGAGTTCGCAGATCATAGCTGCCGCGCAAGCTGAGGCGCCCGACCTAGCCGGCATTCTGACCGCGGCACCGACCGCCTATTATGCTTGCTCGTTGGCGCTGGGGGGCACACAATATGCCACGCAATCTGCCGCCACTACCGCATGCAGCGGAACTTCCAATCATCCACTACAGTTCATCCAGGTTGTGACCACCGCACAGATCACGCCTCCAATCAAATTCCCGGGATTCCCGGCAATAATTAGTCGATCCTGAAAAAGTGAT
>PLSM01000129.1 GCA_003165075.1 Acidobacteriaceae bacterium
TGTTGGAAGCGCGGGTCGCGGGCACCCACACAGCGAATAACGCCACTGCAGTTAGTACGAGTGGTACCGATACGAACACCGCCGGATCCCAAACCTTGACGCCGTAGAGGAAGGTGGCGATGAAGCGACTGATACCGAAGGATACGCGATGCCCAGGACGACGCCGATCAGAGCCGGTTTCACGTGAAGGCCATTGACTTGCTCCTGCCGTTGGCCGGTAATGTTGAAGCCGGGGCCACCAGCATCGTATGCGGCGACCTCCTGAAAGACGCTGGAATGCCGCCGATAGAAGTGAAACTGAGGAACGCAAGCAAGACTGGAGGCAACCAAGAAAGACGAGGACAAAAACTCTACGATACGATCTGCATTGGGATAGCTCAACGGCTTGAGCATCACCACGTTCACCACGGAAAAGACGGCAGTATTCGCCCCAATGCCAGCGCCAGTGCTGTAACCGCAACGATGTTGAAGCCGGAGTTCTTGAAGACCATCTTTATCGAGTGTTTAACGTCATCCCTGAGAGTGCCACGTATCAACTCCTGGCGACTATAAGATTACCGCCTCAAAGCAGGCTTTGGGACAGTTGAAGTCACCCACATCGATGCCGAGCCACGACAGCAACATCGAAGTCTCGCCTGCATAGAAAACTGACACGACAAACGAAACAGGGCCATGACAAGAGCGCCGCAATTTGCAGCGACTTGCCGCAAAGAGAACGTTTCGATGGCTTAGTCCCGTGTCTTTCCGGCCGCTTTGTTTACCGTGTGAAATCAGACACTAGAAGGCCCCTGGAGACATTCACTTGGCAAATAGGAATATCGACGGCGCCAGGCTTTGCGGAAAGCGCAACCGTCCCAACGCTGCGATTTGCTACAGGCGCTGCGCTGAGAATCGGGTCCGCATCCCCATGTATCATGGTTCACTCATGAGCGCTTCGAATTGAGACGACGCGGGTTGTCAAACTTGAATCTGCATCGCGCGCCTGAACGATCTCGTGTAATTGCGATATACGCAAAGCTGGTCGTGCTCGTAATTTGTCATTGCTCTTTGAACGACTTTCCATTTCTGTTGACCGGCCAGAGGGCCCTCCGCTTCAAGAGAGACGACTTCATGGTTAGCGGCGTTAAGTAGATAAGTGCAAATGGTAGGCGCTGCAATCCGCACATGATTCGTTATTCAGCAACGTGGGTTGACAGGATTGCGGTGAGCGTTTCGGCCAAAACCAGCACATTGGGCTCGGCAAACATGGATATGTGCCCCCCGGGGACGTCGTGAATTTCCAGCCCGCCGCCGGCGAACTTATCCCAGCCCATATTGGGATCCGGGATCGCGCTCAGAGTCTCGCGAAAGTCCGTGGTTCGTATCAGCGTAATCTTCCCCAGATAGGGCTTGGCAGTATATTTTTCCAGCGTTCGTCTATGAGCTGCGATGGCTTGGGCATAGCGAAGTGCAGTAGGGAGGCTCTGGCCTGCGAGCCGGTAAATGGAACACGCTATAGCTTCTCTTTGTTGCCGTAACTGCAACTTCAGATAATCAGCCTTGATTTCGATCTTATTCTTCAAATAAGGGACGCCCTGCCTTCGAAACTTTCGCCAGAAAGTCGACGTCTGTTCCAAGGCCGCTACGTGTCGTTCGCTTCCTGGAACAGAAGCGTCGAACATGATGAGCAAATCGGTCTTCGCGCCCAGCGCAAGGAGTTGTTGGGACATCTCAAGCGCGATAATCCCCCCAAGGGACGCGCCCCCCAATAAGTACGGCCCATTGGGAAGGAACCTTCGCAGTTCTTTGACGTAAATGGATGCCAGTTCTTCAACGCTTGTCTCCCGAATGCGATCGTCGGATTCAAGAGGAGACTGAAAAGCATAGAAAGGCTGGTCGGGTCCGAGAAGTTTTGCCAACTGATCATAAAAAAGCACGCCCGTCCCGAGATGATGAACGCTGAAGAATGGAATCCGGGAACCACTTGCCTGAATTGGCACAAGGGCGGACCATGCTTTCGTCTCTCCTGCCGCGGGCTGTTTCGCGTTTCGAATCACATCCGCAAGTTGGCGAACTGTTCGAGCTTCAAACAAGACGGCCAAGTCGAGGTCTACCTGGTAGGTTTTCTTGATCCTGGTAATCAGGCGTATCGCGACCAAGGACTGGCCTCCCAGATCAAAGAAGTCGTCGTCCAGTCCGATTTGCTCCACTCCCAGCAACTCTCGCCACCAGTCGGCGATGGTGCTCGCTACCTCTTCCCTCGGTGCGGCTACATGCATTGCCCGTGGTCTTGCGACGGGGTCCTGTGTCTCAAGGTCATCAATGGGTTGCGCGGTGACGACGACGGTGTGGGGAGTTGTCGTCATAAGAATCCGTGTCAAGACTCGCGCGCCTTCAAGGGGGACAATCCCGGTGTTGCCCAGCGCCTCGATCGACTGTTCATCTTCGGGGAGAGCGGCGCTACTCGGCGGCGCCTTCGGCGTCCGAGCCTTGGCGGGATCAGCCAGTCGACGCATGGTGAACGCTTCAATCTCTGCCAACACCTGATCCTGCTCATCGAAGAGCGTTATGTCGAAGACTGCAACATCGCGTCGAACCGAATTCTCTTGCCGTGAGCGGATATGGCTCCACAACTTCGAGGGAATCCGGGAATAAACGCTCAGCCTCTTATAGGCAAGCGGGAGATAGAGATCGCTGGATTGAAGGTAGCCGTCAATCAGATAGAGCGCACAACCTGTCGCCAGGTCGAGCAGCGCAGGGTGCATACCAAACGTGGTGGCATCTTCTGAAAATCCCCTATCCAGTTCAAGCTCTGCCAAGCCCTCCCTCATACCGATGCTCAATCGCTTTAGGCAATGCCAGCGCGGACCGAAATCGAAGTAATGTTCCTGCTTGGTCCGGTGCAGTTCGTCGAATACGATCTCTCGATCCCGGCAACGCACCGCAATCGTGGCGCGATCGACCCGCGACGCCGGCCTTGGCGGGCTCGGTGCAATTTGGCCTACGCAGTGTTTGACCCACTCACCGGCCTTTGCCAGAATCGAGAATTGGAAGGAAGCTCCTGCCTGAGCGGCTCCTGGCTCGCGACTCAACCGGACCCGCACCTCTTTGGACTCAGAAGCGCCGAAGGTCAGCGGGGCAAGAAAGTGAACATCCCTGAATTCGGCCGAACCGTCAAACGAACCGTGCGCGAGAGCGGCGGATGCCAGTTGCAGGTATCCCGTTCCCGGGGTCAACGCCGGACCATTCTTCAGAGTGTGTTCGGAAAGGAACCAGTGCCGCCGTGGCGACATCTGGCTTGAATACACGATCTCGTTGGGCGTTTCCATTACCAGCCGGTCCAGCAGAGGATGTCGAGATGCGGAGCGCGCGCCCATCCCCACCTCCCGCCAGAGACTCCAATTGATTGCGGTGACTGGCCCCTGGCGACTAAGTGCGAATGCGTCGAGAAAGGCGTTGGCTGCCGCGTAGTCCACCTGCCCGGGAGGAGGAAAGATTGAGCTGATGGACGAGAACAAGACAAAGCAGCTCAGCGGAGTACCTCGCAGAGCCTCTTCCAGAACCAGCGTTCCACGCACCTTCGGATCGAGCACTCGCAATGTAGACAGTTCGGTCTTGAGCATCAGAGGGCCGTCATCGAGAACGCCCGCCGCATGGAAGACCCCATCGATGCGTCCAAAACGCTGTTTGGCCAAATTGACGGCGCCGCGCATCTGTCCCAGGTCGGTAACGTCTCCTTGAACGACAAGCAGACCGGCCGCGCAAGATCGGATATCCATCAGCTTCTGAATCTTTTGCCGATTGGACTCCGTTTCCTCGAGATCCTTCAGGGAGGCTTCCCACTTATCTTCGGGAGGCAAAGCGGAACGGCCGACGAGGATGAGATTGGCTTTGAATTCGCGGGCCAGGTGTTCGGCGACCACCAGCCCGATGCCGCCCAATCCACCCGTGATGAGATACACACCCCGGCTTTGCAGGCGAGGGCGCTCTGGACCAGCGGCCAAACTCAAGCGCTCCAATGTCTCGACAAAGCGCTCGCCTCCGCGAAAGGCAACCGTGGATTCCTCGCGCACCGCGGCCATTTCGGTGACGATCCGGGCAGCACATTCCGTAACCTGGCCCTCGTTCGTCTCCACATCGATGCAGCGGCATACAATGCCCGGAAGTTCCTTCGGAATCACACGGGCCGGCCCGAAAAGAACCGCACGAGCTGGGTCGTGAACGTGTTCTTCGAAGACCTGTTGCATCCGGTTTGAGACTACAGCGATCGCCAAGTCCGGCAAGTCCTGGCTGGCCAGCGCCTGGGCGAGGTAGAGCAGACTATAGAAACTGCGATTTAGAGTCTCGTCGAGGGGAGCGCTTGTTCCCTCCGGCACAACGGACCAAAGGTGGAGAATCGTCTTGGGTGTAGATCCGCTTTTGAGAACGTCGGCAACCAGAGCGTCGTAGTCTTCGCGAAAACCCGGCCGGACGATGTACTCTCTCTTTCCCGATTGCCGAAAGCCGGAACCGGCCCGGACCATAATCACATTCTGGGTGTGGAGTCGGAGGACATCCGCAATTTGTTCTCCCAAGCCCAGAGAATCAAGAAACACCATCCAGCAATGATCTTTATCCGGGACGGCAGGCGCGACCGGCGTTGGTTTCCAGCGACGGCGATAGAACCACATGCCCGTCTCGTCCTCCACGGGCAGCGCAGCCACATTGGAAGAGATCATCGCGCGAGGACTCAAATCCGGCTCAATCCAGAATTTCTGACGCTCGAATGGATAAGTTGGCAGCGGCACACGCTGAGCTGAATCAAACGTGTGCAGCGTTGCCCAATCGATAACCCCACCCGCAACCCAGATCTGTCCCAGCGTGGTAAGCGCAAAACGAAGATCGGTGATCTTTTCGCGGACATGGGGCAGAGACTGAAATGCGGTTGCCTTTCCTCCACTCTGTTGCCGTGCCAGGGAGGTGAGCGTATTGCCGGGACCGGACTCAATGAGAATCGACTCCGAAGAACGGAACAGCTCATCCAGGCAATCTGAGAAGTGCACCGTCTGGCGAACGTGACGCGCCCAATATCCCGGGTCCATCGCTTCCTCTGCCTGTATCCAGGTGCCGGTCACGTTGGAGAGATAGGGGATCTTCGGAGGATGGAGGACAATGCTCCTCAGCCGTGATTCGAAGGGGCCGAGGATGGGATCCATCATCGCGGAGTGAAATGCGTGGGACGTGTGCAACCGCCGGCTGCTCACGGACTCCTTCTGAAGCCTCGCCTCCAGTTCTGCAATCTCCTCGGTTGGCCCGGAGACCACGCAGAGACGCGATTGATTGATGGCCGCCAGGGAAAGCTTCCCGTCAAGGCGAAGATCGGTGGCTGGAAGCGGAACCGCGAGCATCGCGCCAGCCGGCAAGTCGTACATTAGACGGCCGCGGCAGGCAGTGATTGCGAGTGCATCTTCAAGAGAAAACACTCCTGCCAGGCACGCGGCCACATATTCGCCGATGCTGTGGCCCACCATGGCAGCGGGCGCTACGCCCATCGACATCCACCAGCGTGCAAGCGAGTACTCGATGGCAAACAGAGCGGGTTGCGTCAACCAGGTCTGATTCAGCTTTTCAGTAGAGATATCTTTCGCTTCATCCGGCGGATAGAGCACCGCGCGGAGATCCAGCGCTATGTGTTGCTGCAACTGTCGGGCACAGAGATCGAGCGTCTCACGAAAGACCGGTTCATTCTCGTAGATTTCGCGCCCCATGTTGACGTACTGAGAGCCTTGCCCTGTGAACATGAAGACAACACCGGGAATCTGCTTCGGGGCGATGCGGGAGGCGAATTGGAGATGGTCGCCGCCCAGGAGCTCGTGGACAGCCTCCGCAGCATCCCTCGCCACCAGAGCGCGGCGGTGCGCGAAGGCGTGTCTGCCAACCTGGCAGGTATAGGCAATATCCGCAAGATCGAGTTCGGGATGTGCCTGAATGTGGGCGGCCAGATTGGCGGATGCGCGTTCCAAGGCAGTTTCTGTCTTTGCCGAAACAAGCAGCACGTGATAGGGCTTCACTTCCCCTTGGCATGTTCGCAGCGGCCTTTCCTCCAGCACCACGTGCGCGTTCGTTCCTCCGATGCCCAGCGCAGTTACCCCCGCGCGCCGCGGCGATCCGTTGGCCGGCCAATTCGCAAGCTGGCTGTTGACGTAGAACGGGCTGCTCTTTAACTCGATATGAGAATTCAGATGCTGAAAATGCAAGCTGGCGGGCAACTGCCCATGTTCCAGAGCGAGCACTGTCTTAATCAAGTTGGCGACACCGGCTGCAGCGTCCAGGTGGCCGACGTTTGTCTTTACAGAGCCGATTCCGCAGTAACCAATCCGAGCACTGGATTTGCGGAATGCCTGGGTTAAAGCCCGAATCTCAATCGGGTCGCCGACCAGAGTCCCCGTTCCGTGTGTCTCGACATACGAGATGTCGTCGGCGCTCACTCCTGCGAAATCCAGCGCCTCGGAAATAACTTCGGCTTGGCCTTCAACGCTGGGCGCGAGGTATCCAACCTTGCGTGCGCCGTCGTTGTTGATCGCCGATCCAAGAATCACAGCGCGGATGTTGTCGCGGTCTTCCAGCGCATCTTTTAGCCGCCGCAGTACGACGATTCCCAGGCCACTTCCGAAAACGGTCCCGCTCGATCTGCCATCGAACGCCCGGCAGTGTCCGTCCCGCGAGAGAATCTCTCCTTCGCGGTAGATATATCCGAGTCCGTGCGGGATTTCGATAGTTACGCCGCCCGCCAAAGCCAAGTCGCACTCGAAGTTGAGCAGGCTTTGGCAGGCAAGGTGAACTGCGACCAGCGACGTGGAGCAGGCGGTCTGCACATTGATGCTCGGGCCACGCAAGTCGAACTGGTAGGAAACACGAGTGGCCAGGACATCCTTGTCATTACCCGTCTGTTTGAGTTGAAATAAGCCTGCCGACTGGCGCAATTTTCGATTGGCGAGCAGGTTATGGATCAGGTAGGAATTCAGGCCAGAACCGGCAAAGACGCCGATAGCCCCATCAAACCGTTGTGGCGGATGGCCCGCGTCCTCCAGCGCTTCCCACGCGCACTCGAGGAAATGCCGGTGCTGGGGGTCCATGATCGACGCATCTTTGGGACTGAAGCCGAAGAACGATGCGTCGAACAACGCCACATCCTGCAGCATCGCGGCCATCTTCACGTAGTCCGGATTTGAGAGATCCTCAGGCGACGCACCGGCCGCTATCAGTTCGGCATCGGAAAGCTGCCGGACGGATTCGACTCCGTCGTGCAGATTCTGCCAGAACTCGGGTACATTCCGCGCACCGGGAAAGCGTGCCGCCATCCCGACGACCGCAATCGATGAGGAGTTCATTGCTTCCCTCACTTCCTGCGAGCCGCAAGGCGGCGCTGTGCCCTGTCCGAAGCCTGGTTTTGCGGCGCCGCTCCACCAAGATGGCTCGCAAGCGCGCGGACCGTTGAGAACTGATAAAAATCAACGGTATCAATCTCACGGCCGAGCATCTGTTGCAGATTGGCCTGCACCTCCGCAACTGTGAGAGAGTGCGCTCCGAGGTCGAAGAAGTTACTGTCGACGCCTACGTTTGAGATTCCCAGAGCCTCTTTCCATGCCTCGGTGATAATGCGTTCGATTTCGCTTTCCGGTCGATTCCCTGCCGTGCCGTCTGTTGGAGCGACTGGAGGCGGCAGGCAAAGCAGAGCCTTGCGATCCGTCTTCCCGTTGTCGGTGAGGGGCATCTCCGGGAGAAAGACGAAACTTGAGGGGACCATGTATTCGGGAAGCTTCAAACGCAGCGCACTCCGTAAAGCGCTAACCGCAGGCGGACCGCCGGCATCACAAACCAGATATGCAACCAGTCGTTTGTCGCCTTCCCTGTCTTCTCGAAGGATAACGACGGCCTGTCTCACTCCCGGGTGCCGCTCCAAAAGAGCCTCGATCTCACCTGGCTCGATGCGGAAGCCGTGCAGCTTCATCTGGTAGTCTGCTCGCCCAAGAAACTCGATGTTGCCATCCGGTAGCCAGCGCACCAGATCTCCCGTGCGGTAGAGACGTGTCTTGGACAGAGAGGGTACCGAGAGAAATCGTTCCTGCGTAAGATCCGGCTGGTTCAAATAGCCGCGGGCTACACCATCGCCGCCAATGAACAGTTCGCCGATAGCGCCCTCTTCAACCGGAGACAGCCCCGCATCGAGAACATAGGTTTGCGTATTGGCGACCGGCCGGCCGATAGGAATGGTGCTCCCCGGTTCTTCCACGTGGTAGGTCGTCGACCAAATCGTGGTCTCGGTCGGACCGTACATGTTGTAAATCTCGCCCTTGAAAATCCGGCGAAGCTGGTGGATGAGGGAAGAAGGCAGAGCTTCTCCTCCTAACAAGATCTGGCGGAGCGAACCCAGCGCGACGTAGGCGCGAGAGTCCAGCATTAACAAGCGCGCCAGGGAGGGCGTCATTTGCAGATGAGTTACGCCGTGGCGGATGATCTCATCGCCGATGGTACTGGTTCCTTCGTCGCCATGAAGAACTACTTTGAAACCCCGTGTCAGAGTCCAGAGAATTTCCAATATTGAGATGTCGAAGGAGACGCTGGTCACAGCAAGCCAGGTTCCCTGTTTGCAACCGATCACCCGGTCCATTCCCGCAAAGAAGTTGGCCACGTTGCGGTGTTCAACCATCACCCCCTTGGGTCTGCCGGTCGAGCCGGAAGTGAAGAGGACGTATGCCAAATTCCGGCTGACCGCATCGGAAGCAACCGCATCGGCACTCTGCAGTGCAACCGAAGCGGCTTCATTATCCAAATCAACCAGGCGGCAGGCAGCCGATGGCAGTTGTCCACGCGCCTCCGCGCCGGTAATAAGAACCGGCATGTGCGAATCTTCGATTACCAGCGAAAGCCTGTCCTTCGGGTGATTGGGGTCCAACGGCACATAGGCGCCGCCGGCTTTCAATATCGCCAGCAGGCTGACGATGATCGACGCGCATCGTCCCAGCGCAACACCCACCAGTGTCTCCGGCTTCACACCTAGACTTTGGAGGTACCGAGCCAGCCGATTGGACCACGCATCCAGTTCACGATAGCTTAGCCGGCAGTCCCCGGCTACAACGGCAATAGCCTCCGGAGTTCGAGCGGCCTGCAACCCGAAGATCTGAGCCACGGTCAGATCGCGCGGATACTCGACTTCGGTCTCATTCCACTCAGATACCTGAACGGGTAACAAAAAAGTTCTCCATGAATAGGAATTCAATGCCCGTACCAAGGAATGTCTGCACGGCTTCATCGGGTGTGTTGACGATCGGCTGTCCCTTGACGTTGAAGCTGGTGTTCAGCACCATCTGCCGGCCGGTGGTTTCTCCGACGGCCCGAAGCAGAGTATGGAAATCCGGGTTGTCGGTCGCGGAAACGGTCTGCAAGCGAGCCGAGCCGTTGACGTGGGTAATCGCCGGGAGCGCCGCTCTAACCTCCGGGCGCACACCGACGACGCTGATCATGTAGGGCAGTTCGGTCCCCGGAGCCACCTCGAACCAGCGATGGGCCTCTTCCAGGGCGCAGGCTGGCGCAAATGGACGGAAAGCTTCGCGCTTCTTTACCATCGCGTTGATCCGGTCGCGCATCTCCGGGTGTCCGGGATCCGCAAGGATGCTCCGATTTCCCAGGGCGCGCGGGCCGTACTCCATTCGCCCCCGATACCAGGCGAGAACTCGGCCATCGGCAATCAGCCGGGCCGCGGAGGCGCACACGGCTTCGAAAGAGCCCATGCGCTCCCACTGGATACGGTCCTCGAAGCGATGAAGAGCAGCCTCGATGCTATCCGTGTCGTAACGTGGCCCAAAAAGCGGGGCCGGCATCCGAAGATTAGGAATCTGCTGGGAAAGCGATGTCCGGTACAGTGCGGCTCCAAGGGCCGAGCCGTCGTCTCCCGCCACAGGCTGTACGTAGACCTCGTCAAAGAGACCGGATCGAACCAGCTTGCCGTTGGCTGTGCAATTCAACGCCACCCCGCCCGCCAGGGCAATCCGCCGCAGCCCAGTCTGTTCCGCGAAGTGTCCATAGAGATGAAGGATCACGCGTTCCAGGCATTCCTGAAGAGCAGCCGCCGCATCCTGGTGCATGGGGGTGATTGGATCCCCCGGAAGCCTCCGCGGAAAGAGATGCTCATCTAGATACGCGCGTGTGGCCCTGTAGAATTCGCGCTCATCGCGGGACTGGTTGAGGCGCAGAATTTGGATTCGAATCGAGCCATCGTCGCGAAGATCGACAATCTTCTCGAAAAAGTTGCGGAAGCGGGCAGGATCGCCGTAGGGCGCCAACCCCATGATCTTGTATTCATCTGAGTTGAAATCGAAGCCCAGGTGCAGCGTGACCAACGAATAGAGGATTCCAATGGAATCGTTGGCGCCAATCTGACGGAGCCTCGTGAGTTTTCCGTCGTAAAACTCATAGACGCTCAGGCTTTCCAACTCGCCCATCGCGTCGTTGACCACAACCAGCGACTCATCCCAGCCTGAAGTGAAGGCCGCACTGGCAGCGTGGGCAAGGTGGTGGCCGACTGAAAACACGCGTTCTTCAGGGAATCCGGGTAGATCGCGGCGCACCTGGGTCAGGAGCGCATCTCTTGAGAAGACATCCTGATAGAGGCCGGCCGAGGCTTCATCGTGCAAATAGAGATCGCGGAACGGCTCATAGTCGAACCCGTGCGCAATCTCATCGATTTCTTCTATCGAGATGCCGGAATCGTTCAGGCAGTACCGAATCGCGTCAATGGGAAAACTGCCGGTCTGCTTCATGCCGCTGAAGCGTTCCTGCTCCGCGGCTGCGACCAAGCGCCCATCGATTACCAGGGCAGCGGCAGCGTCCATCCCCTGTGCAATTCGGTACTCACGTTCCTCAAGACCCGGCCACCTGGCCTTTTTGAACGACACGGCAGTATCCAGCCCGCTGATCCCAATGACTTTCATATAGGCTTCTCAGGTCGGTCGTAAGAAACGGAGACTACCCAAATTGTGCAACCGATGGCAGTCCGAAGTTTACCGCGAAGGCCTATCTCATGGCCACTTCGGTACTTCGGGACGCGAGGAAAGACTAATCCAAGGTAATCACCGCGTCAGCGAAGGAGAGAGTAATCTGCCGGGGAAGAAGCGATCTTCCATCGAGACGACTATCGGAGTCTTGCAGCAGCCAGAGCGCAACTCAAGAATGGGGAGAAGCACGCGGTTGTCCTCACCGGCAACAGATAAAGCCGCAGCGACGTCCTCATACTCCCGCGCGATGGAGTAGGCAGCAAGCCTCACGCCACTGCAGGCACGGCCACGCCTGTCCATAACGAAACAGGTGTAGTGAGCCGAGAGCAGCTTTGCGACGTCCATCCAGTCGGTATGGGTGGAGAGGCTGCCCGACAGTTCAGCATCTCAGCGCGGAACCTCGACTACTTGATCGCTGGCAAGCAACTCGACACCAGACGCATCGGTCGCAAGGTCTTGGTGCCCCACTCGTCTCTGGTCAGATATGCCGCCGCCAATCACTTCGACGCCTTGATGGGTGTGTCTAAGGAATCCACCACACTCCACTCCTCGGCTCACGCTCCCACAATCCCCGCACCTTGTCGTCTTCGTTCTTGCGGCCCATTCTCGCGCACCGTGCCCCAACGAAACAAAGTGTCACTAGAAGTATCACCAGCGCAAATGGAGGGATCGACAGGAAGACTCACAGTATTCTCTATACCATTGATTCTATGGTGCCCGGAGGGGACTTGAACCCCCACGACCATCTAAGGTCTGCGGATTTTAAGTCCGACTAATAGATGTTTGCGCTATGTGGCATTGTGTCGCATTGAGTTGCTAGCTCCTTTGTTTTCATCACTATGGACTGACGACGACATTGCATCGTGTCGCAGCAAGTCGCAGAGAATCCGCAAACGAAGTGCCACCTCTAGTGCCACCACGGGCGCAGAACGACCCGCCAGCATCCAGCCCGCTGGGGTTCTTTCGTTAGGCGGCGGCCTACATCGCCTTGAGAGCGACAGTGCGAGGGTAGGTTGTAGCGGCAGGCCGAGTGGAGGGTACTTCACGATGCCGCCGCTACCAAGGGTCGAGTCCGCTGCCGGCCGTGTTTCGTGCCAGCCGTAAACGGACTCCCAGTTCGAGTAGAGCCTCACGGCGTCGGCGGGGTGTTTTCCACTGCCGCCACATTGCAGCCCTGAGTCTCAACCGAACCCAGCGGGTAAGCGCTCGATCCTCGACCAGGCCGAAGCCGCTTACGATTCCGGCGTGGTGGGCGCCCTGTTGCGCCGCGAGGGTCTCTACTCTTCGCACCTGACCACCTGGAGACGGCAGCGAAAGCAGGGAGTGTTCGACGCTCTCACGCCCAAGAAGCGCGGCCCCAAGGTGGTTGTCAGTCCACTGGTGAAGGAGAACCGCGAACTACAGGCTGCCAATGCCCGCCTGACCAAGAAGCTGAAGAACGCCGAGTTGATCATTGAAGTTCAAAAAAAGTGGCTGCGTTGTTGGGCAACCCGATTCCGAATATCCAGATCGACGAGGAGAACTGATGAGCGTCGCCTTGGAGTTGGGTGACAGCGTCGGGAAAGCGGTTGCCTGCCGAGCACTTGGTGTGCCGCGTGCGTCGCTGTATCGGCGCATGCAGCCAGCCGTTCCACGCCGGGTCCGCCCCACGCCGGCGCGGGCACTGGATACCACGGAACGGCAGATCGTGCTCGATCATCTGCACTCGGAACGCTTCTGCGACAAGGCCCCAGCGGAGGTCTATGCCACGTTGATCGATGAAGGTGTTTATCTTTGCTCGATCCGCACCATGCNNCCACGGGCCCCAATCAGGTTTGGAGTTGGGATATCACGAAGCTGTTGGGTCCGGCCAAGTGGACGTACTTTCACCTCTACGTCATCCTGGATATCTTCAGCCGTTACGTGGTGGGCTGGATGGTGGCTCCCCGCGAA
>PLSM01000087.1 GCA_003165075.1 Acidobacteriaceae bacterium
CACTTTTTCAGGATCGACTAGAATATGACTGCCATGGAACAGCATCCAGAGACGTGCGTCGAATCGAGAATTGCGGAGATATTCCTTGAGTTTTCACGCAGAAAATTGCTGGAGCAGTATTGGCCGCGAATGCGGAGTTCAGTGGAATCGCTTACCGACGAGCAGGTGTGGTGGCGTGCCAACCCCGCCAGCAACAGCGTGGGAAACCTGCTGCTGCATTTGAACGGCAACGTGCGGCAGTGGCTCGTGGCCTCGTTCAACCAGCTGGAGGACATGCGGGACCGGCCTGTCGAATTCAAAGAGCGCACATTGATCCCGGGTGGCGTATTGCTGGGGCGGCTCGATGAGACGCTGCAGGAGGCGGCAGAGGTTTTGTCCCGGTTGACCCAGGCCGAGCTGATGGCCACATACAAGATCCAGGGTTATACGGTGAGCGGGCTGGACGCCGTTTACCAAGTTGTGGAGCACTTCGGAATGCACTACGGCCAGATTCTCTACATCACCAAGATGTTCAGCGGAGAAGATCTGGCGTTCTATCGCGGGCTTGACGCTACTGGCCGCGCTTCTTAAGGAAGCTTCGAACAAGTAGTCAGCAGTCCTTCGAGGGCCTATTCCAGGTTCTGAATCTGGGTGCCTTCAGGGATCTTCACCTGGAACTGGTCATCCTTGAGGGTCATGTTTTCCGCGACCTTCTCAACGGTCAATATGATCTGAATGCCCTCCATCGGGCGTTTAATGGTCACCTTGGCCGGGTATTTGCCATTCCCGAATTCCTGATAATGCTCATAGAAGACCAGGGTCTCCAGGTTGCCTTCGTCGTCATACAAGTCCTGCTGGTATGGCATCAGGTCGTCGCGATGGAAGGTCACCACCCGCACCGGCGCCAGTTCCTGGGTGCCCTTCTTATGGCGCACGACATTCAGGATGTACTCAGGGGTCAAGAGCAGGTGCTTTTTCGAAGCGTCCTCGACGGTTTCGGAGTCCGCGGTCACCGAAAACATGTCGTCCGGGTCAAGCCCCGGAACCGCCATGGCGTCGAAGAAGAACCCAGGCCGCAGATTCTCCAGCCCATTGGGCGACCTCGCCTTCATTGAGTTAGAGCCCGTAATCGCCTTGTTCCTAGGAGGAACGAGCAAGGTGAAGTTCTTGCCGTCGCTGGCCATGTCAAAGACGCGCACGCCGAAATATTGCCCCACGACACGCAGCATCTGAGGCTTGCGCATCACGATGTAACCACGACAGGAGGGAAAATCCTTGGCGAGGCCCTCCTTGGTCTTGAGCAAGGTGGCTTGAATCTCGACGGTCGCGGTGAGCGCATCGAGCGCAGCCCAGCGCTGATTGAGCTGTGCAACCAACTCTTCCGGAGCCACTGTTTGAGTGATGATCGGCTCCTTAGGGATAGGCAGTTTGCGCGTGGTGGGGAGAAGAGAGCAGCCCGAAAGTAGAAACAGCGGCAGAGACAGAGCCGCGGACACACAGCGACAGCGCGGCTTCACCGTTCACCTGCCTTCTTCAAGGCGTGCCTGTAGCCGGCGACGTTGCGCGCTTGCTCCTCAAGGCTGGTGGAAAACAGCGAATGGCCCTGTGGATTTGCCCCGGCGGCTACAAAGTAGAGGTAGTCCGTGTGGGCCGGATCAATGGCCGCCCGAAGGGAGCGGAGGCCGGGATTGGCGACAGGTCCGGGTGGAAGCCCGGGGTGCAAATAGGTGTTGTAGGGGGTGTCGTGAGCAAGGTCGGACTGGTAAATGGCGCCGCGCCATTGGCCATTGAGCTCCAAACCGTAAATCACGGAGGGATCGGTCATTAGAGGCATGTGCCTGGCGATGCGATTGGAGAACACGCTGGCGACCAGCGGCCGCTCTCCGTCCACAGCTGTCTCCCGCTCCACCAGCGATGCCATTGTTACCACTTCGTGCACGTTCTCCTTCAATCCCAACTGCGCGGCCTGCTGCCGGAAGCGCCGCACCATGGTGGCGGCAATCTGGGCCAGGGTGGCCTTGCGGGCAAAGCGGTAGGTATCTGGAAAGAGATAGCCCTCCAGACTCCGGGCCTGGGGATCGAAATCGGCCACCAGCGCAGCCTGCCGCGCCTGCTCGTTCAAAAACTCCTGTCGCGTGCCAAATCCCGCCTGCTCCAGGCGCGCGGCAATGTCAAAAATGCTTGCCCCCTCGGGCACAATCACGGTTTTGGTATATACATCGCCGCGCGCAATTCGCGCATAGACTTCGGTTACCGCGGCCGGGTGGTCAAACCGATATTCACCGGCCCGCAACGATCCCCGCTTAAGCCAGCGGACAAGGAGGAAGGCGAAGCGGCTACGCACCACACCAGCCGATTCCAGTTGCTGACTGATATAGACCGTTGAAGAGCCCGGCCGCAGCTCGACAAACATCTCGCTGTCCGGGCCAGATGGGGCAAAAACCAGCCACGCCGCGGCACCTGCCGCACCCAGCACTACGAGAAACACCATCAGCAAGGTTCCCGCCGCGCCTAAGCCCTTTCTTTTCCTGCTTCGTCGTCCTCGGCGCACCATTCCCGGCAAGAAACCCTTCCTTTAGTTAAGACGCGACTTATACCCCTGGGGATTCGTTACATTTCCCGATTGTATCGGGTTAGCAAATTTGGAGCACCTGTATCCAACCGGGCGCGGATACGAGCCGCATTTTTCTGAGCCTGTTAAGCTGGGGGCCAGGAGCCTTAAGGCTGGAATCGGCAGCGCAACCCCGCTATCTGGGCCTCGATGTGGGCAACCGCCGCATCGGCGTGGCGGTGTCAGACGAGTTGGGACTGACGGCGCAGCCAGTGATGACGCTGGAGCGGCGGCGCAATTCCCGCGAAGACCTGCGTTCGCTGGCCCGGCTGTGCCGACGGTTTGGGGTGGCAGGCATTGTGGTGGGCAACCCGCTGTACCCCTCCGGGGAGTTGAGCCCGCAAACCGTGAAGACCCAGGCGTTTGCCGCCGCATTGGGCGCGCTTACGGGTCTGCCTATCCACCTGCGCGATGAGCGGTTGACGACCCGCGAAGCCCACCAGATCCTTTATGAAGCAGGCCATGCACGGCAGGAGCACGTCCGCGTGGTGGACCAAGTGGCCGCCACCCTGATCCTGCAGTCGTTTCTGGAGGAGAAGCGGCGAGCAGGGAGCAGGGACTAGGGAGCACCGTTTTTCGCTACTTGCATAGATTTCCCCTTCGGCTAGCGAGAATCATGCACCGTGGGCACGCAAGTTGAGAAGGCGCGCTTCTTGCGCTGAACGCAGAGTTCTGTAGGAGCATCGTTGTCGCTAGTTCGGGTTTGGGCCAAAGATCGTCCGGGCTGGGTTTAGCCGGAGTCGCAAGGCGCGAGCGTCCCAAAAGCCTGAGTGTGTGTTGAATCGAGCAACGAAATAGGAAGGGAAGAGGCCACAAGACCTCTTCGGTCAGCCCCCGACGGGATTCCGCTGTGATTTTATGCGGAACACCATACGCTGCTCAGCGGTTCCGAGACCATGGACATTTGAGTCTGCAAATTGTGTGTGAAGCTAGCTCGGCCCATCGTTGTCGTCGCGGCCCTAGCTATGCAGAAAGGAATGGGGTTTGTGGCCAGTGTGGAGATCGCTAACCGAAGCCGGCTTACTCCAACGGTAGTCAAGTAGTGCCGCGAAGGCGAAGATGATGATAAGGATGAGAGCAAAGCCCGCAAAGATGAACTGGGTATCCGTAAAGTGGTGGTAAATGGCATCCTCCTTTGCACCGAATGTCCGCAACAGCATGAGGGACATTGTGGTAGCAGTTACGTCTTTATAAGGATTATGCGGTGCGAAGGCAGAACGTGACTGGTCAGGAATGCTCATTTGGATCGAGTGTCCTGAGTCATCAATTCGTTTGCAAAACCTGGCGACAGAATCCAGGATACGATCCGCGGTTTTGTGCCAGATGAAGGGTTTTGGGTCGCGGTTGCGGTGTTCGATGAAATCGTCGATGGCCGCTTTCAGTTCTATGGTCGAGCGGTGGACGCCCCGCCGAAGCTGGTGTTCTGTGAGCAGAGCGAACCCGCCTTCCACCAGGTTCAGCCATAAGGCAATGCCGGAATCAAGTGGACGCACATTGGTTTGTTCTCTTCTCGGAAGCTCGACAGTGTGGATTGTCTGGCCCACCGTTTATTGTCGCCGTGGCGGATTTCGACGGTAGGCATAGGCGGCGCGGACGGATCAGGTTGCGGTGCTTCATTCAGAGCAGGCTGCACAGGATGGATGCACCCTCACCTTGCCGGGTAGTCAAAAGAGTGAGCCAACCGGCGGCTTATTTGCGCCAGGGTTGCTGGTCAACGGGCTCGGGCCAACTGGGGATCGGGCTCTGCAGGCCGTCTTTGATCCAGAGGAATTGGCCGTTGACGTTTGCGGCTTCGTCGCTCATCAGGCCGGCTACAAGATCGGCGGCTTTTTCGGGGTCGTCGCCACCTGTTTCCTGGACCCAATGGGCCCATTGGAGGAAAGGATCGGCGATGCTGCCCAGACGCTCCGACGCCGCCTTGATGTCGGCCCACATGTCGGTTTTTACGTCTCCTGGATGGATCACGTTGGCGGTGACTCCGGTTCCTTCCAACTCCGACGCCAGGTGGCGTGTGAACTGATTGAGCGCAACCTTGCTGGTGGCATAGGCGCTGTTGAGGGGGCCGGGCTGGTGCAAAGACGCGGCCGAAGTGATGTTGACGATGCGGCCCCATCCAGCGGCGATCATGCCATCCACAAATGTCCTGCAGGTGAGGTAAGAACTGACGGTGTTGGTCAGCAGGGTGTCGATCCACGCGGTAGGATCACTGTCTTTGATGAGATCGATGGGGCCGAAGACGCCCGCCGCGTTGACGAGAATCGACGGGACGCCGAGATCGCGTTCGACAATGGCCCTCACCTGCGAGACGGATTCCGGCTGGCGGAGATCGACGGGTACGACGAGGGTGCGCGCGTTCATGGCTGCCAGGTGCTCCCGTGTGTCTTCAAGACCGGACTTGGTGCGTGCGAGCAGGGCGACCGCCGCGCCCTGTTGTGCCAGGCGCGCGGCAATGCGCCGGCCCAGACCGCGGCTTGCGCCGGTGACCACTGCGACTTTTCCATTCAGGTTGTTCACTTGCATACTCCTTGTTCTCTTTCATACACCCCGGACCAGGGCTATCTGGTGGTTCGAGATTTCCTGGGGTGGACAGGTCTCCTTAGAAGATGTCGGCGAGGGGAGGAAATGTGAGTAGCAGGCCCAGACCCAACAGCGCCAAAGCTGCGGCGTTGATGCGCCCTATCGCGACCGTTCTGCTGCGCCAACGACCTTCGAGAATGACCCAGGTGACGATCCACAGAAGAATGGCGACGGTGGTCACGCCGGAGAGAGGACCTGTGGGCCCATAGAAGTTCAGGCTTGATTTGACCAGAGCCGACTTGTCGGCGGCAATGGAAAGAACCGCCAGAGCAAAGGCACCGATGCCCGCGGAAAGGATAGCGGCTGCGCCAGAGCCGTTGGGGAGGGCAGTCCTTGGATGCAAAGCGACACGAGGTGGGGTATTCATTTTTCTTCTCCGGCGCGAAGTTGAATGGTGTGGCCACCCTGGACCGGCGCTTGCTTGTTGATGACCGCGCCTAAAAGTCCGGCAACGCCGGCGGCAAGAAAGGACACCAGAGCAAAACAAAGCACGGCGGCGCGAAGCTGCCTATGATTCCTGAGGTCGCGGCCATAACGGATGAAGACGAACGCGACCGTGGTGATGGAGATGGGAGCAAACCAGGCAACGTGTTCCTTCCACTCCATGCCCAAGGAGTGCCAGCCGCTGGTTGTGGAACTGGACAAGAGCAGGTGTTGCGGAAACATGGAGAGATCGGCGACTCCCGGCGGGGGCGCAGCTCGATACCACGGGTAGACGATGTAGGCTCCGCTGAGCACCGCGACCCATGCGAGCACGACCATGGCGATCAGATATGCCTTCAGGAATCGCTCCTGGTTAGGGGCGGGCGGAGGCGGCTGCGGCGAGGCGGTGAAGAAATAGAGCTCCACCAGGGCTCCTGAACATGCCAGCAGATAGAGACCGCCGAATCCCATGCCATGGAACACGGTCCACAGGCCGCGCGCCGTCATTTCCATTTGCTTTGTCCTCCCATTGCGGATCGGGTGTAAAGGAGGCCCTGTCGCGGAGGTCATTCAAACCCGCTTGCCATCATGGGCCGGGTGGGCAACCCCAGTATGAACGAGAATAGTGATTGCAAACCAAGGATTCAACGGAATAAGGCGGCTGATATTCGCGAGCTTCCCGATGGGCGGCTCGTGTATGCGAGTCCACGTGGAAGCGACAGGATCATAATCCTTTGTATCGGAGAAAGGGCTGGTTTTCCCGTCCCAATTCCGGGCAGCGGGTAAAGCCGAATAATGCTCTTTTGGATTGATTGTTGACGGTTTGCACACGCCTCGGCTGCAGTGATCGTACAATCGGTGGGTTCATGCTTTCAGGCGCACAGGTGAACCGACTTGAAAGCAGGAGGAACTCTCATGAAATTTCAGCAGATATCTTCGCGGTTTCTCGCACGGACGATGATCGTGCCGGTGTGCACGGCTCTTCTGTCGACGATGCAGGCGGCAGGCCAGTTTCCGAGGACGCCGCCGAATACGGTGGTTGTCGATTTCACAAAGACGTTGATGGTGTCCAAATCAACACCCACGCTTCAGGTGGTCGTAAACCCGATGATTGCAAAGGGGTCGCCGATTCATGACGGAACCTTTGGAGCGCTGAAAGATCTAGGCGCCGACTACGTCCGCTATGTGCCGTGGAATCCTTACCCGAAACTCTCGGTGGCTGAACTGGACCCTCCGACCAGCGACAAGACCTCGTGGGATTTCTCTCTGATCGACCCTTACACAAAGGACTTTCTTGAGGCCACCGAGGAACAGGGCCACAGCACGGTCATGAATTTTTCGACCATCCCCACATGGATGTTCAAGACGGATAAGCCGGTGACTTATCCCGCGGACCCGAACCAGGTAGTGTGGAACTATACCCAGGGAGCGGAGCCGATAGATCCCACGAACAAACAAATCGGGGACTATATGGGGCGGTTGGTTAGCTGGTATACGCAGGGCGGATTTACCGACGAACTTGGCAAGGAACACAAGTCCGGATACCACTACAAGTTCCCTTATTGGGAGGTGCTCAACGAACCCGATATCGAACATCAAACCACCCCGGAGGCCTACACCGCGCGGTACGACGCCATCGTGGAAGCTATTCACAAAGTAAGTCCGACCACAAAGTTCGTAGGGCTGGGCCTGGCGTTTCCGAGCCAGAATCCGGAGATCTTCGAATACTTTCTCGACGGTTCACATCACAGGCCGGGCATTCCGCTGGATTATATTTCTTACCATTTCTACGCCACGCCGGACATGAGCGAGGACATCAACGGTTGGCAGTATACGTTCTTCAACCAAGCGGATGGATTTCTTACCGGCGTGCGCTACATCAAGGCCATACGCGACAGGCTCTCGCCTGCAACGAAGATGGACACCGATGAACTGGGCGTGATTTTGCCCACGGATTTTTTGGAACTGATGGCTGCCAAGGCCCTGCCTGACCACATACCGGCTGCTTATTGGAACGCGGCGGGGGCGCTTTTCGGTTATCTCTTCATTGAAGAGACTAAGCTGGGTGTGGATGTGATCGGAGAATCGCAACTGGTGGGGTATCCATCGCAGTTTCCCAGTGTGTCAATGATGGATTACAACAACGGAAAGCCCAACGCACGCTTCTGGGTACTGAAGCTGCTCAAGGACAATTTTCATCCGGGCGACACACTGGTGCAGACATCTGTGAGTTCCGGGAGCGCGACCGATGCGCAGGCCTTTATTACGCCGGCGGGCAAGAAACTTCTGTTGGTGAACAAGCGGAACAGTCCGGTGGAACTAACGCTTCCCGCGGAAGCGAAATCGGCGACTGTCTCGGTGGTCGACGAGGCGACGGGCGATGGGGCGGCCCGCGTATCTGCGCAGGCAGGCGACAAACTGAAGCTGGCTCCATTTGCAGTTGCCGTAGTTACCTGGCATTAACGCTCGGGCAAGGAATCAATGCTTGAGATCCGCGGCCCCGGGTAGGGTATGCGCGGCTTCGGCGGAGGCGCATTCCTCCAGGTCGGCGAGCAGAGCGTCTACCCGCTTCAAGTCCGAGTCCCAGGCGAACATGAAGCGGGCAGCGCCGCCGATGAAGGTGTAAAACTTCCAGCCGCGGGTGCGCAGCCGTTCTAGGATATCGTCGTCGGCGGAGAGAAAGACAGTGTTGGCGTCGACGGGCGAAACCACCGTGACATTGGGAATTGCCGCTACGCGGTCAGCAAAATAGGCTGCGCAGCGGTTGGCGTGGACGGCATTGCTAAGCCATGATCCACTCTCAAGCATGCCCACCCAGGGCGCGGCGAGGAAGCGCATCTTGGACGCGAGCTGGCCAGCCTGCTTGCAGCGATAGTCGAAATCAACGGCCAGTTGCGGATCGAAAAAGATGACCGCTTCGCCAACGGCCATGCCGTTTTTTGTGCCGCCGAAACAGAGCACGTCGACGCCGCTCTTCCAACTGAGGTCCGCCGGGGAACAGCCGAGACTGGCGCAGGCATTGGCGAAGCGGGCGCCATCCATGTGGAGGGAAAGGCCGTGCGCCTTGCAGGCGGCGGAGATGGCTTGGACTTCGTCGACGGTGTAGACACGGCCGGTCTCAGTGGGTTCGGTGATGGTGACGACGCGGGGCTTGGGATAGTGGATGTCCTGGCGCTTGGTGGCCAGCTCGTGAATGGAATCGGGAGTGAGCTTGCCATCCACGCCCTGCGCCACGAGCAACTTCGATCCGTTGGAAAAGAACTCAGGCGCGCCGCATTCATCGGTTTCAACGTGGGAGGAGTCGCAGCAAATCACGCTGTGATAGGACTGGCAAAGCGCCGCCAAAGCCAGCGAGTTGGCGGCGGTGCCATTGAAGACGAAGAAGAGTTCGCAACTGGTCTCAAAAAGCTCGCGAAAGGCATTGGCAGCGCGGGCGGTCCACAGATCGTCGCCGTAGGCTGAGGCATGACCGCGGTTTGCAGTTTGCATGGCGGTCCATGCATCGGGACAGATGCCGGCGTAATTGTCGCTGGCAAACTGTTGCGCAAGGTCTTCGTCGTCCGTATTCATGGTGTGTGGTTCCCTTTCAGTGAGTGTCCGTCATAGCCGAGTTGAGGCCGTTGAAGATGGCGTCGTAGCGGCCGTTCTCGGCGGCAAAGCGCAGGCCCTTGACGTTCTCAACACAGATTTCAGCGGGTGTGGGCTGGGTTTTGAGAATCGCCATCACTTCGGCGATGAAGGCGTCGAGAGGCATGGCACGCGGGTCTTTGGCGCCGTCCATCAAGTCGGTGGCGACGTAGGGCGGAACAATTTCCAGCACTTCAATAGCGGTGGCCTTGAGCTGGTAGCGGAGCGACTGGGTGTAGGAGTGGATGGCGGCCTTGGTGGCGCAATAAGTGGGCGTCAAGGCGAGAGGAACAAACGCCAAGCCCGACGACACGTTAATGATGGTGGAACGGGGCTGTCGCCGGAGTTGGGGCAACAGGGCCGCGGTGAGACGGATGGGACCGAGCAGGTTGGTGGCGACGATGGCCTCAGCGTCAAGTAGGCCTTCGGGCTGAGCGAGGAGCTTCTCAGCGCGCATGATGCCGGCATTGTTGATGAGGACGTTGAGGGTGGGGAAAGCACCAGCTACCTCGGTGGCGAAAGCGCGGATGGCCGTGGGACTTTCGACATCGAGCAGCAGGGATTTCATGCCCGGATTGGCGGCGGTGGTGTCGCGGAGCACCTGGAGGCGGCGGCCGGCGATGACGACCTGGTTGCCGAGGGCGCAGAGAACTTCTGCGAGACCCCGGCCGATGCCGGAGCCTCCGCCGGTGACGAGGATTGTGTTGCCGGTGAGATTCATGACGATCAATGCCTCAAAGATGAATGATAAACGCTGTGCGGGTGTGGAGCGATTGACCGGAAGGCGTTAGGCGGCTATAGTACGGCTATGCGCTTTCACCTGAGGCCGGCGGCTTGTCGTGCGTGTTGCAGCACGCTGTGCCGGTCTTGTAGGTGAGCTGACTTAAGCTCGATCGATTCCTAGAAGGCCGCGTTTCAGCTACTTCGCTGACGCGGCCTTTCTGTTTCCGGCGCCAGGCGCACACAAGAGACAAGCTTTGTATTTGCAGATTCAATGAACCTTCTTCCTCTCCATTCGCGGCTCCGCACTTCCGCCCCCCGGCGGACCCGGTGTTGTTGTAGCCGCTGACCTCATTCCCATTTCATCGCGCGCGCAGACGAGTCCATAAGGGTTCCCCTTTCGAGCACGCGCATTTCCCCAAGCCTGACACTTCAGGCAACCAATCAACCGATATTCAGGAGGCCCTGTGACACTGAAACAAAAGCCGTATCTCTTTCTCATCCTCTTGCTGGTGGGCGGAGTGCCCTCAGCTTACGCACAGATTGTAGGCGGAACCATCAGCGGCACGGTGAAGGACACGACCGGCGCGGCGTTGTCGGGCGCAACCGTGACCGTGCGCCAGATCGAGACGGGCGCAACACGCACACTGACCACGGGCAGCGATGGGCGATTCTACGCGCCATCAGTTCCGGTGGGCGACTATTCGATTTCAGTGGCGCTGGCGAGTTTTGAGACCGAGCATCGCGGAGGCATTTCACTGACGGTGGCGCAGAGCCTGCAACTGGCATTCGTGCTCAGCGTCGAAAAGGTGCAACAGGAAGTGGTGGTAAACGCCGAGCCAGTGAGCGTGAATACCACCACGCAACAAACGTCGGGGTTGATCGACGAACGGCAGGTGAAAGAGCTGCCGCTGAACGGACGGAGCTACGATGAACTGTTGACGCTGAACCCGGCCACGGTGAGCTACACGAGTGAGCGTTCCGGCGGCATCGGGACTTCAAACTCATCGGTGGGCAATATGTTCGCCATCGGCGGCCGTCGCCCGCAGGACAACCTGTTTCTGCTGAACGGCATTGAATACACCGGAGCGTCGCTGATTAACGTGACGCCGGGGGGAACCAGCGGGCAACTTCTGGGCGTGGACGCAGTGCGCGAGTTCAACGTGGCCAGCGACACCTACGGCGCGAGCTATGGCAAACGCGATGGCGCGCAAGTGAGCATTGTGACCACTTCGGGAACCAACCTGCTGCACGGCTCGGCCTTTGAGTTTCTGCGCAACAGCGCGCTGGATGCGAGGAATTACTTCGACCAGGGATCGATACCTGAATTTCAGCGCAACCAGTTTGGCGGGTCACTGGGCGGTCCGATCAAGCGCGACAAACTGTTTCTGTTTGGCAACTACGAGGGCTTTCGCCAGAACTGGGGATTGAGCGCGGTAACCCTGGTTCCGGATACTCAGGCGCGGCTGGGCTATCTGCCGAACTCGTCCGGAACAGAGCAATATGTGGGCGTCAATGCCGCAGTGCAGCCGTTGCTGGCCCTGTGGCCGGTGCAGAACGGGCCGGAGCTGGGCAACGGGATCGGAGAGGCATTCAGCCATCCCAAACAGATCATTCGTGAAGACTTCGGCACCACACGGTTTGACTACAACCTGGGCAGCAAGGACCTGCTGTTCGCGGTGTATACGGTAGACGACAGCAGCGCCAACACGCCCTCGCAGAATCCGCTGAGCCTGATCGACGAGAGCCTGCGGGAGCAGGTGACGAGTATCCAGGAGCAGCACGTGTTTTCGCCGTCGTTGTTGAACACGGCGCGGTTCGGCTATTCGCGCGCCAGTTATTTCTTCACCGGGTATACGCCTGTGGACCTGGCGGGCTGGGTCACGAGCGAACCGATCGGGGCCATCGTGATCAGCGGCAGCACGGCATCCAACGGGGCATCGGCGATTACGCTGGCGGGCACCAACGTGGGCAGCAACAACTTGACGGCGCGCAACCTGTTTACGTGGGACGATCACATCTACTGGTCGCGCGGCCGGCACCAGGTGGAGGCGGGCGTCTGGCTGCAGCGCATTCAGTCCAATGACCTGCTGGCACAGGACCAGTATGGACAGGCTTCGTTCAGCACGCTCGAGTCGTTCCTGCAGGGCACGGTGAAGACCTTTACCGTGGTTCCGTCGCCTACCGAACTGGGCTGGCGCTCGCTGGAGGGCGCGGCATTCATTGAGGACACGGTGAAGCTGACGCCGCGGCTGGAGTTACTCGCGGGATTCCGCTCCGAATCGACCAACGGATGGAACGAAGCGCAGGGACGGGCATCGAACTACATCGTTACCGATGGAGTGCTGCAGACACAGCCGCGTATCGGCGGGTCAGCGCTGACAAAGAACAACGCCGTCTGGCTGCCGGAGCCGCGGGTGGGCTTTGCCTGGGACGTGTGGGGGAATGGAAAGACCGCGGTGCGAGGCGGCTTCGGCATCCATCATGGGCTGCTGGATACGCTGGACTACCGCCTGGACCAGACCGCACCTTTCAACACTGCCGAGTCAATCAAGAATATTGCGGTCTCAAACCTGATCATCACGCCGGGAACACCGGCGCCGGCGGGCTCGCTGATATCTCCGAGCAACGTGCAGCCGGATATTGCCACGCCCGCAGTGTTGAGTTGGACGCTGCGCGTGGAGCAGGAGATTTCGCCGCGAACTTCAATCACGGTGGGGTATGTGGGATCGCACAGTTATCACCAGATCCTCTCGGAAGACATGAATGAGCCGGTACCGCAAGTGCTGGCGGATGGAACGGTCTACTATCCCAGCGGAGCGCAGAATGCGAACCCAGAGTTGGCAAATTCCACTTCATGGGTATCGCAGGGCGTGGGCCTTTACAACGCATTGGAAGTGGACGTGCGCCGCTCATTTGGGAACGGGCTGCAGTTTCGCGGCAACTACACCTATGCCAAGAACCTTGACGATGGTTCGGCGTGGAACACGAGCGTAAGCGGGAACACGCCTGCGTTTGTCGAGTTTCCGCTGAACCCCAAACTAGACTGGGGACCGGCGGCCACGGATGTGCGGGAAATGGCATCAGTCAACGCGAGTTATGAGCTGCCGTTCGGACCGCACCGGCACTTCCTTAACCATGCTTCCGCGCCAGTGAATGTGGTGGCCAGCGGGTGGACGGCAAGCGCCATCGTGACGGCGCAATCGGGCTTTCCCTTTTCGCCGCAACTGGGATACAACCCAACCGGCAACGGCGATACGCGCAACCCGGTGAGGCCGAATTGGAATCCGAACTTCAGCGGGAGCTTGTATCCGCGCACGGCGAACGAATACTTCAACCCGGAGGCGTTTCTTCCGCCGGCGAAGGGGACCTATGGGAATGTTTCACGGGATGCGCTGACCGGTCCGGGGCTGTCGGAGCTGGACTTTTCGGGGACGAAGAACTCACATTTTACGGAGCGGGTAGGGTTGCAGTTCCGCGCCGAGTTCTTCAACATCCTCAACCACACCAACTTCCTGACGCCCAACGAGGTGGTGTATACCTCGGCGACGTCGGGGATTTCGCCCACTGCGGGCGTGGTGACCGCGACTTCGACGACGACACGGCAGATTCAGTTCGGGGCCAAGTTGTTGTTTTGAGGCGAGTGGTTACCCCGGTGTGAATCACAAGACGACTCAAGGATGGGGGCATCCGCATGTTGCTTTAGATGGATTGTGGAATCCCAGGTCCCAAAATCGGGACCTGGGCCACCCGATGTTTCAGATGCGGCGCCCGGGGATCAGGCCAGGCGGCTTCTGACTTCGGCGAGGAGGGCGAGGGATTGCGGGCTGAGCTGGCTGGTGCGGTCGATGTCGATGTTGAAGGTGACCGGGACGCGGCACTTATTGCAGGTGCGCACGTAATCGGTGACCGGATCGAGCTGGAAACGCGGAGGCGCGAGCGGAGTCTTCACGCGGCCGTGGAGCCACTCGGGATTGTCCAGGCAGACCCAGCGATGGCCCTGTAGATGATCGAGGGTGAATTGGGTTGATGGGACGCCGACCAGATCATTGGCTTCTCCGCCTTCGTAGTCCTGATGGGTGGAGTAGATGTAATGAGTCAACATGCCGGAGCTGAGTGAAACCAGCCGCTCCGGATAGCCGGTTTTTGCGGCCGCGGTCCACTCTTCCCAGGGGAACTGAAAGCCGTGGAGGTCGGTGGTTACCGAGTTGTAAGTGCCCCGTGGATCGAGCGAGAAGCAACTATCAAACCACCAGCCTTCGACCTTGGAACCGTAACGCGCGCCTAACTCGCGGAGAATACCGAGTAAGTTCGAGGCTAACTTCGACTTATCCGAGGCATGATAGCCGACGGCATGTTCCCATGCCGGGTCATCGCCACTGTTGCAGGAGTGGTTGTAATAGAGGATCAGATGCAAGCCACGCGCACGGCAGGCATCAGCTAAATCGCCGAGCATGTCGCGCTTTGTGGTGCGTCCGGGGGCGATACGGTCGATGGCCGCCGAAGGCGCGGGAAGCATTTGCAGCGCGTGGGCCGAGGTGAAGATGACATATTGCGCGCCCGCGGCAGCAACCTGGTCTACATAACGGGTGACGTCGAAGCGCGACACCGCTTCATCAAAAGGCACCCAGTCATCGGCACCGACGGGCTGGGACTGGGCGGTCCAATGAGTGGAGACGCCGAAACGGCAGGCGGCGAACCAACTGGTGTCGGCTTGATGATAGACGTCGGCGAAGGCAGGTCGCCCAGCGGCTGCGAGTGCGGCGCTGGCGGCGATTGCCTTGAGGACTTCGCGCCGGGTCAATGCAAGGGCATTTCTCGTCACGGCTTGTCTCCTAGTGGTTAATGCCCTGCCGAGTTACTTCTTCAACGGCTTGCGGGCGAAGTAATAGAGCGAAAAGGCCAGCGCGGCGAAGGCCAGGACAGAAACCCAGTCGTGGTAGAAGAGGGTGCTAGGAAAGGCGATGGGGTTGTCCTTGTTCCACGTGGTTTCGTAGAACTTGAAGGCCACTCCCAGCAGACCCATGATGCCGCCGGCGGCGATGAGTCCGGATGCATACAGCGAGCCGGGCGATACGTCGCCTTCCTCGACGCCGCCGGCTTTCTTTACGGCCGCGTCCACCAGCCAACGCACGACGCCGCCGGTAAAAATGGCCAGCGTCGTGCCGATGGACAGATAGGCGCCCACGGCAAACGAGAGTGAGCGGACGCCAAGCAACTCAACGCCGATCACCAGGAACACGCCCAGCATCACCAGTCCCCAGGGCAGCTTGCGTGTCAGGATGCCGTTAATAACCGTAGCCATCAAACGGGCCTGGGGCGCCGCGGCCTTCTCGCTGCCGATGCCGGGGATCCACTGCACCTCAATACGGCCGGTGGCCGGCGAGTAGAGGTATTTGCCGTCGGCCAGCTCCGAGGAGCCAAGCGCATTCAGCACCACGTATTCGCTCTTGTGGTGGAGCGCGGAGGTGTTGGGCCCTTTTACTGTGAACTGATCCATTAACCCGTGCGGGTTCTGCTGGACGGCCACTCCCGGATGCGACGCATTGATGTCCCAGGCCCTGGGCGCTTCCCGGAACTCCTGCAATCCCTGGTTCATCAGGTTCAGCGTGACGCCGATGGCGACTGTGGAAACGGTGATTCCAATGAGGAACGCGAAGCGCTGCTTGATGGGTGTGGCTCCCATCAGGTAGCCGGTCTTGAGGTCCTGCGAAGTGTCGCCTGCTTCAGCCGATGCGATGCAGACCACGCCGCCGATGGTGATGGCCAGGGCGCCGAAGGCCGGCGCGGTCCATCCGCTGACCAGGAAGATTGCCGAGGTGGCCATGAGGGTAGCGATGGTCATGCCCGAAATTGGATTCGCGGAACTACCGATGAGGCCGACGATGCGCGAGCTGACGGTGACAAAGAGAAAGCCGAAGATCACTACGAGAAGGGCTGCGCCGAGGTTGGCCAAAATGCCCACCTGCGCGCCGGGTACCGGCTTGAAGTAAAGAAACAGGAACATCAGAACGATGAGAACAATCGAGCCGACGACGGCGAAGCCCATGGAAAGGTCATGCTCCGTTCGCAAGGGAGCGGCGCCCTGTGCCGCGCCTGTGCCGCGCATGTTCCTGAATCCGGAACGCAGAGCGCCGATGATGGTCGGCAGCGTTTTGAACAGGGTGATGAGCCCGGCGGCGGCAACTGCTCCGGCGCCCATGGGTCGGATGTAGGTGGACCAGAGATCGCTCGGTCCCATCTGTGCGATTGGCACCGTGCCGGGGTAAATAGGCGTGGCCAGGTTCTTGCCAAAGAAGTAGAGCAGCGGCATGAGCACCAGCCAGGAGAAGACTCCGCCGGCAAAGATGATACCCGCCGTCTTGGGCCCGATGATGTAGCCCACGCCGAGGTATTCGCTGGTGGCGTCGGCCTTGATGGAGGCGCCCTTGAGCACGTGATCGGGACCGAAGTCAGGCCGATACTCCGGCGTACCCGGCCATGCGCCCAGCAGGTTCTCGTTCTGGAATGCCGCATAGAGCGCGCCCAGGCCAAGGCCAAAAAAGACGCGGCTGGCGGTGGAACCTCCACTGGCGCCCGCCTTGATGACGTCGGCGCAGGCTGTGCCCTCGGGATATTGCAGCACCCCGTGTTCTTCAACGATTAAAGGCCGCCGCAAAGGGACCATGAAGAGGACGCCCAGGAAACCGCCGATCAGCGCCAGCATGAAGATTCTGAAGTATTCCAGGTCGAAGCCGAGGAAGATCAGAGCCGGCAAGGTGAAGATGACTCCCGCGGCAATCGACTGGCCGGCATTACCGCAAGTCTGCACAATGATGGTTTCAAGCACCGAAGGGCGGCCCTTGTGACGCAGGAGGCTAATGGAGATAACCGCGATCGGAATGGATGCGGCCACTGTGAGGCCGGCCTTCAGACCGACATAGACGGTGACCCCGCCAAAGATGATGCCGAAGACTGAGCCCAGCAATACAGCGCGGAACGTAAACTCCGGGCGGTCCTCTCCGGCTGCAACAAAAGGTTGGAAGTCGGGCACGAAAGAGCCTCCATGAATATCAGGCGTTTTTTGAGCGTTTCGACAATCTGCTTGCCCTTGCCAGTCTCGTGCAACGCGGCCTTCTTTAAGGAAGAAGCCACTCAACGATCGTGGTTTCGGGGTACAGCAATTGTAGAACCGCTACAGGATTTTCCCTGAAGGGCGAGTGTACGGCATTGGCCGGGGGGCTGTGTGCTGTGCAATTCTGCGCGGGGCTGCCGCTTCCCCCCACCGCAGCGACGAGGACCTGTGACTAGGAGTGGGCAAAGCCACCAATATACCCCGCAAGTAACATGGATGCAGTTGTCTAAGCGCCGAATTCCGTGGACAAAACCTGCTCGATTATCCCAGAATGCAGAAACATTAGGACGTTCTTGACACCGTCCCGTGGAAGCCTTTCATTCGAAATGAGGAGATGTCTTGCTTAGAGAATTCAGGAAAACCATGCTCGCACTTGTCGCGGCCGCTTCGATCGCGACCGTCGTTGGCCAGGCTGAGCCCGTGCTGACGCGTCATGTGCGCCCCGAAGCCACGAATGGCAAGGCAAAATCCGTCGGTCACCTTCCAGCGAGCCAGACGCTGCGCCTGGTGATTACGCTGCCGCTGCGCAATCAGGATGAACTGGATCAGTTTCTCAAGGATGTCTACGATCCGACCAGCGCCAGCTACAGGCATTTCCTCACGGTGGAAGAGTTTACGGCCAGGTTTGGACCCGCCCAGGAGGACTATGCTTCGGTGGTTCAGTTCGCCCAGGAGAACGGCCTGACGGTGGTTGGGACTTCGCGCAATCGCCTGAATGTGGATGTGACAGGGACGGTGACAAACATTGAAAAGGCGTTTCATCTGACTCTGGGCACGTATCAGCATCCGACGGAAGCGCGCACTTTCTATGCTCCGGACCGGGAGCCTACGCCGAGCCTTGGGTTCTCGCTCTGGCATATCTCGGGGCTGGATAACTACTCGATTCCGCAACCTGCGGGTCTGCACAAGAAATCCGGTACCGAACCTAGCGCCACGACCGGCTCAGGCCCCTCGGCATCCTTTCTGGGCAGCGACATGCGGGCGGCATATTACGGTGGATCCCTCACGGGCGCAGGCCAGTCGCTGGGGCTGCTGGAGTACTACGGCACCGACCTGGCCGATCTGACCACCTACTTCAAGAATGCGGGGCAAACGAATAATGTCCCCGTGACGCTGATTTCGACGGACGGAACCAGCACGAGCTGTGTTTCTCCGGGTTGCGACGACACCGAGCAAACACTGGACATGACGCAGGCCATCGGCATGGCGCCCGGGCTATCGAGCCTGGCGATGTACGTGGGTTCCACCGACGCCGCGATCTTCAACTCAATGGCCACGCACAGCCCGCTGAATGCGCAGTTGAGCTCCTCGTGGACCTGGTACCCGGCGGACCCTGCCACCGACAATCCGTATTTTCAGGAGTTCGCGGCGCAGGGGCAGAATCTTTTTCAGGCTGCAGGCGACAGCGGCAAGTGGACGGCGACGGGTTCGGGTTCGGAGATTTTTCCGGCTGACGATGTGTACGTGACAACAGTGGGCGGAACCGACCTTTCGACCAGCAGTGCTGCAGGACCGTGGAAGTCTGAAACGGCGTGGGCGGATAGCGGAGGCGGCATTTCGCCGAACAAATTTGCAATTCCTTCTTGGCAAGCGACGACCGCCAGCGCGTGCTCAGCCTGCTCCAAGAGCTATCGCAACGCCCCGGATGTCTCGGCGAATGCGAACTTCACGTTTTATGTATGCGCCGACCAGAAAGCCTGCACAGCAAACTTGTATGGGGGCACCAGCTTTGCGGCGCCAATGTGGGCCGGCTACCTGGCCCTGGCCAATCAGCAGTCGGTGGCAAACGGAACTGGGCTGCTGGGCTTCATCAATCCGACGCTCTATTCGATTGGTGAGAGCGGAACCTACACCACAGACTTCCACGACATCACCAGTGGGAGCAATGGCTATTCGGCAACCAGCGGATACGATCTGGCGACCGGCTGGGGCAGTCCCAACGGCGCGGCGCTGATTAATGCACTCTCCGGGCCGGTCACGCCAGGGTTCAGCCTTTCCGCCTCGCCTGCTTCGGTTTCCGTCGTGCGGGGCAATGCGGGAAGCTCGACGATTACAAGCGCAGTGGCCGGTGGGTTCGGTGGCGCGATTACCTTGTCGGCGTCGGGCCAGCCCACGGGTGTGACAGTCGGCTTTGGCACGAACCCGATTAACGGGGCGGGAAGCTCGAGTATGTCGATCACTGTAGGCTCAAGCGTTGCGGCGGGCACCTATCCAATTACGGTGACTGGAACGTCGGGCAGCATTATCGAAACCACCACGGTTAACCTGACCGTGACGGCGGCGGGCGCCACGTTTACGCTGACGGCATCGCCCACGTCGATCAGCGCGGGCAGAAACGGCAGCGCCAGTTCGACGATTACTGCCACCGTGAGTGGCACGCTGGGTACCGCAATCACGTTCTCCGGATCGGGACAGGGAAGCGGCAACAGCGTGACCTTCAGTCCGACGTCGCTGTCTGCGTCTGGAACAACAAAAATGACGGTGAAAGTGGGCAAGAAGGCTACGCTTGGGACGTACACGATCACCATTACTGGAACCAGCGGAACCGTGAGTCATCAGGTTACCGTTACGCTGAAAGTGACGTAATCTCAGGAACCAAAGCGTGGTTGCTTGTTGACACCTAAGTGAAAGGCAAACGGCCTGGACCGCAACGGTTCGGGCCGTTTGTTTGGGTGGCGGCATGAGGATCGGAATCAAGGGGCGATGGACGATGGCTGACGGCCGCGGACGGAAGGCGGCGAACTTGGCGAAACCTGCCCCCGGCGCGTAGGGTATTGAGCAGCCTACACAAGCACGACAAGGGAGAATTCTATCGTCATGACCAATCCCGCACTGGCCCCCAACCCTGTCCAGAGACTGCTCTCACTGGATGTGGCGCGCGGCATCACTATCGCTTTCATGATCATGGTGAATAACAACGGCGGTTCCGGCTCGTGGTGGTTTATGAATCACGCGGAGTGGAATGGCTTGACGCCAACCGACCTGGTGTTTCCCACATTTGTTTTCGTGATGGGGGTGTCGGTGGTGTATGCGCTGGAGGCACGACTAGCCCGCGGCGCCGCGCGCGCCACGCTGGCGTGGCACACGGTGCAGCGAGCGGTGGTGCTGTTTCTGCTGGGCATCTTGGTCAACGGGTTTCCGTACTTTGAACTGGCCCACCTGCGCATCTACGGGGTGTTGCAGCGCATAGCCGTCTGCTACCTGGTGGTGAGTCTCTTCTATTTGTGGAACAAGCGGGCCTCGACCAAGATCGTCGCGCTTGTTGTTCTGCTGGTGGGCTACTGGATTCTGATGCGGTGGGTTCCGGTGCCCGGGGCCGGCGTGCCGGGGCGAGATATTCCATTCCTTGACAAGGACCTGAACCTGGTGGCGTGGCTCGACCGACACTTAATGCCCGGTCACCTGTACGAAGATTGGACGCACAACCTGCGCGATCCCGAAGGGCTGTTGAGCGACCTGCCCGCGGTGGGCACGGCGCTGCTTGGCGTGTTGACGGGATTGTGGCTGCGCGGGCAGCGCACGGTCACAAGCAAAGCGCTGGGTCTGGCGGTGGGCGCTGTGGCCTGCCTGGCCACGGGGTACTTCTGGTCAATCTGGTTCCCGCTCAATAAGAAACTATGGACCAGTTCCTACGTGCTGGTGGCGGCGGGATATTCGCTGGTGGTGCTGGCGCTGGCCTTCTGGGCGGTGGAAAAGATGGGTTGGCGCAAGGGTTGGACCTGGCCCTGGATTGTGTTCGGTTCCAACGCCATTGTGGCGTATATGTTCAGCGAGCTGATCCTGGGCGCGGTGGGACTGATTCCCATTGGGCCAGGTGCAAAACATTCCGACGGGTTGAATCACCTGTTCAGGGGTCTCTTCACATGCATTCCGAATCCGGGCTGGCAGGCGTTTGCCTATTCGGCTTCGTTTACCGCTATCTGCATCGTGCCGGTGTGGATTCTTTATCGCAAGCGGATTTTTGTGAAGGTGTAGGAGCGGCGACCGGCTTTTTTGACTTGACTGTTTACGGTCGAGTCGGGCATCTGTGGTCTCCCAGCAACGCGAGTATGAGGATTTGCCATGTTCAAGTTTGGAGATAGGAAGGCAGTGCCGGGCGCGCTGGCACTGGTGATCGTCATTTGGTGCGCATCGGTGCAGGCGCAGAGCACCGCGAAGCAGGTTTCCATTCCTCCTCCGCCGCTGGGGTGGTCATCGTGGAATAGTTTCTCCAACCTGATCAATTCCCAGATCGCCCTGGACCAGGCCAAAGCCATGATCTCCTCCGGCATGGCCAAGGCTGGTTATCGCACGGTGAATATCGATGAGGGTTGGTGGCTGGGACATCGCGATGACCATGGCAATATCGTGGTCGACCACAAGGCCTGGCCGGCACTGGCGCCGGGCGAACACGCGGGCGACATGGGAAACATTGTGCGTGCGATTCACCACCTCGGATTGAGGGCCGGCATCTACACCGATGCGGGGCAAGATGGCTGTGGCACTTTCTCTCCGGACCTCGGCCCAGGTTATCCGGGCGAAGGCAGCGAGAACCACTACGACCAGGACTTTCTGCAATTTGCGCGGTGGGGATTCGATTATGTAAAGGTGGACTGGTGCGGCGGGGACAAAGAGAACCTGGATCCCGCGGTGCAATACGCAGAGATTGCCAGATCGATCGCGCGAGCGGAGACCATTACCGGACACAAGCTCTACTTCTCGATTTGCAACTGGGGCAAGAACAGCCCGTGGACCTGGGCGCCCAACGTGGGCGGAGTGGCAGCGGACATCTGGAGGACGAGCGGGGATATCGTCGCTCCCATCGTGGCTAATAGCGCGAACAGCGGGCGGATGGCGAGCTTTCCGGGGGTGCTGTCGAACTTCGACCAGGGCATTCATCCCGAGGCGCAGCACACCGGCTTTTACAACGATCCCGACATGATGGTGCTGGGGATGCAGGGGCTGACGGAAGAGCAGAACCGGGTTCACATGAGCCTGTGGGCCATCTCCGGCGCGCCGTTGCTGGTGGGCGCGGACCTGACGAAGCTAAGCGCTGCAACGCTGGCCATCCTGACCAATCCCGAGGTGCTGGCCATCGATCAGGATGCGCTTGGTCTGCAGGCGGTGAAGGTGGCCGAGGCGGGGAAAGGATTGGAAGTCTGGGCGAAGCCGCTGGCGAAAGCAGGGGAGCGCGCCGTTTTGTTGCTGAACCGGACTGCTGCGGTGGCGGCGATACCCGTACATTGGAGCGACCTTGGGCTGCTCGACTCTTCAGCGGTCACAGTGAGAGACGTGTGGGCGGGGAAAGAACTGGGAACGGGACCCGGCGAAGTCACTCTTCAGGTTGCCGCCGGAGATGCTGTGCTGCTTTTGATCCGGGGGACCGAGGCCAAGTGGACCACATATAAGCCCGTGGGCGTGATCAAGTTGGATGGAAGCATGGAGGTTGTCCCGCTGATCAAGGGTCATGTGCTGGATTTTGCGGATGTGGCTTCGCGCGCGGCCGTGGCACGGATTCAGATCGTCTATCGCAATCCGGAGACCGTGGTACGCTTTGCCGAACTTCGAGTGAATGGACGGATCGCCACGCGGATCGCTTTCCCTCCGACAAGGAGAGACAATGCACTGGGGATGGTGACAACTGAGTCGCTGCTGGACCGTGCAGGGGCAAAGAATGTGTTGAGTTTTTCGTCCAGCGGCGAAACTGGGCTAGGCATCGAATCCATCTCACTGGAGTGAGTAAACTGGGCGCAAGGGGGCGAGCGACCGCTCTTCAGGCGACGGTTGAAGATGAGATTTGCGCGGGATTCCAACTCGGCGGCTGCGGGGGACGGGGACCGGGGTACAGCACGGCAGCGTGGCCGGGACCTGTTTGAACTGATGGTGTGCTATGGCCTGATCCTGGTGACCATCTGGACGCCGAGGCCTTTGCAGCGATGGTTCTATGGGGCGGCGCTCGGCTGGGTGGTGCTCTCCACATGCACCTCGTTTGCGGGATGGAAGGCGATGGGATTCCGCAGGACCGGACTGTGGCATTCGCTTTGGGTGACAGGTGCGGCGCTGCTGCTGGCGGCGATCGCGGTGGGCGTGGCGGCAAGGCTGCACACGCTGCACGCGCCCAGCGGAATGGCGATGTGGATCAGGACTTTCGCGGGCTACGCACTGTGGTCGTTTGTGCAGCAATTCCTGTTGCAGGGGTATTTTCTGATTCGCCTGCTGCGGCTGGTGCCCGGCGAGAACTGGGCGGCGGTGACAGCGGCGGGCATCTTTGCCGCGGCGCATCTGCCCAATCCCATTCTGACGCCGGTTACGCTGTTCTGGGGCCTGGCCGCCTGCATGGTTTTTCTCCGCTTCCGCAATATCTTTCCCCTGGCGGTGGCGCACGCTATCTTCGGCATTACGATCGCGATCACCATTCCGGGGCCGGTGGTGCACAACATGCGGGTGGGGCTCGGCTACCTGACTTATCGCGCGCCCGGTATACGTCACCTGAGCCAGAGCGACCACACAGTATCGACCATGGAGTGGGTCAAGGAAGAGGCTCCGACGCGGCGCTGATCACGCCAGGCGCGACCGTAGAAAACTCCGGCGATGGCAGCGAGCAGGACGTAGCGCCAGTTGAAGAGCGCGGTGCGCTTGTTCCAGTGGGCAAGGCCGAAGAGCACGGCGGTGAGGAGCAGGGCCACGGTACGGCCGAGGCGCCGTTCGAGCAGATTCTGCAGCCAGCCGCGAAAGAAGAGCTCCTCTGGTACGGCGATGCACAGAAGGGTGAAGAGGAATGCGCCGAGGGCCGGGAGCGGAGCCGGCCACACGGCATGAAAGTGGAGAAATCCCAGGACCCAGCCGAGGAGGATGGCAATGGGGGCGTAGAAACGGAACTCGCGCAGCGCAATGCCGGCATCGCGCAGGGTGAGGCGAAGATCGAATCCAACGCCATCGAGCTGGCGCACAACCAGGAAGCCGAAGATGCCTGCGTCCAACAATAGCAATTTGCCCACGGCGGCCAGGCCGGCGGGCCACGCGGGCTCAAACCAACGCAGATCGACGGCCACCCCAAGTATGGCCAGCACGGCAAAGTCACGCCAGTTGCTTTTCATGGCGGGGTCGGCCTCTTTGGCCTGGCTCATGACGAAGGCGACCGCAGCCGGCAGCAGCGCGTAGAGAGCCAGCCATCCCCAGTGGAAGATTCCGAAGGAGATTGCGATGAGCGCATAGGGAATGCAAAGCAGGGAAGGGCCGGCGATTCTCGCCGCCGGTGAAAGGGCCTCGTCCAGGGATTTGAGGCAGGCGGGAAAGAAGGCCGCGCCCAAAACTGGAATCAAGGTCAACAGGGCGCCGAAGAGCACTAGCGGACGGAGAAGGGCGTGCACGATCAATCTAGCCTTGCGTTGATAATTGAGGGCCTGACGGGACGGAACAGCCAGATCAGCAATAGGCTGAAGAGGAGTCCGCCGACGGTGAACTTGAGCCAGACGGGAGCACTGGAGGGGGAGAAGAACCCCTCCAGGCAGCCGGCTATGATCAGCATGGGAATCACGCCGGAGACCAGGCGCGTGGCTTCAATGCCACCGCGGGCCACCGAGTCCTTCCAACGCAGGGGGCCGGGGAAGAGCATGGCGTGTCCGAGGCGTAGACCGGCGCCGCCGGCAATGAGAATGGCGGGGAGTTCAAGCGCGCCGTGGGGAGCTACAAAGCTCCACAGCGCCAGTGACATGCCATATTGGTGACACGCCGTGCCGAGCACTCCCAGCATCATGCCATTCTGGTAGAGAATCCAGAGGGTACCGAGACCGAAGAGGATGCCGCCGGCGAAGGCGAGAAAACTGACGGTGAGGTTATTGGTCATGATGTAGCTGGAGGCGGTGGGAGCCACGCTGACCACGGACTTGGTCCACATTTCATGGCGCTCCATGGTGGCAACCATGGCCGGTCCTACGAAGTGGCGCATGAACTCAGGACGGGCAATGGTGATGGCAGCTCCGAGTGCGCCCCAGGCCACCGAGACCAGCACGGAGGCCAGTACATAGGTGAGTTGGCGGCGAACGACGAGCGGATACTCATCGCGCAGGAAGCGGAAAAGGGTGAGGAGGTTGGTCTTCCGGCCGGAATAGATGATATGGTGGGCGCGAGCGAGCAACTGATTCACGTGCTCGGCGTAGGTGCGCGCCGTGGCATCCTGACGCAACACGGAGAGGTCTGCCGCCACCTGACGATAAAGCAGGGCCAACTCCTGCAACTCTGCGCGGGACAGCTGCCCCAGCCCGCTTTGGTCCGACTGTGCAAGCAGTGAAGACAAGCGTTCCCAGTGTGGCCGGCGCTTCGCAATCCATTGGTTTGAGAGAATGGTCGCCATGGTAGAAGGTTTGGACCAGCTTAACATCGAGACTCCCGAACTGGTATCGATTGAGATGCCGCTGGCCGGCATCGGGAGCCGGTTTATCGCCCTGCTGATCGACACCTTGATCTGGGGAGCGGGTCTGCTGGTGCTGTGGGGAGCGGGAGTGCTGCTGCTGCCCGGAATCGGAGCCTTCAGCCGAATCTCCGCGCAGTGGGCTATGGCCATCTATCTCTTTAGTCTCTTTGTGCTCAATTGGGGCTACTTCACTCTGTTTGAGGCGTTTTGGAACGGACGCACCCCGGGCAAGCGGATCGCCAGGATTCGCGTGATCCAGCGCTCCGGGCGGGCGATTGGGCTATTCGAATCGATGGCCCGCAACTTTGTCCGTTATATCGACGCGATTCCTTTTTTCTACGCGGTTGGAATCGTTGCCGTGTTTTCGACGCGGCAGCACCAGCGGCTGGGCGACCTGGCGGCCGGGACCCTGGTGGTGCGTGATCAGGAGCAGGAGGCGCCGTTATGGGGCGAGTCGGCGGCGCGCACCTTCACCGCGGCAACCTTCGCCGCCAGCATCCCAATTCCGGAGCCGCACACGGCCCTTTCGCTTCCGTCCATCGGCATTGCCCGGCTGACGTGGTCCGACCTGGAGGTTATGGAAGGATTCTTTGCGCGGCGGCTGGATTTGCCCCTGGACACGCGGCAGGCGCTGGCGCAGCGCATTGCGGAAGCGCTGAAGGCAAAGTCCGGGCTGGAGCCGCCGGCCGGGGTGAGCGTAGAGACGTTCCTGGAGGCCGCCGCCCGGCAGCTTCGCGATCTGGCACGGATGCGGTGACGGAATTCGCTACGGCGAGAGCACAAGAATTCCCTGACGGGAACAGGGAGGCGAGGAACTGGGCCTAGTTCCTTTGGGCGTGCTCCTGGATCTGCTTTTCCTGGGCCAACAGATTTGCAAGAGCTCGTTCAGGGCAAACGTGGCGCGCTTCCAAGCCATTGAGCTCATCCACCGTTTCGACCGCAGAGGCGATGGTCATGAAACAGTACAGGCAGCGCGTGTTGTAAGTGCCATTGTCGTTTTGAGTGCGGCTGTACATAATTCCTCGATGGGGCCCGCGCGATTTTTTTGATAGTACGCAGATGCACATGCCCGGAACGTGATCTCCATCACGAGATGGTGTGAGATGGCACGGGGAGGGCAGGTATGGCTCGGTGGAGAGCGTGGAGCAACTTTGGACTGGGTCTAGATTCCTGACTGCGTGATTCGTGCTTTCCCACCATTGCGACGAATAGCTAGAACGTCGCAAGGATAGGGCACCCGCTCCGTGGAGCCTCAAGCGGTCTTAAAGCCTGTCGAAGCACTCGGCGGCAGCGTGGGCGGGAACAGGGGGCCGACATCGTGGTAGGGCGCCAAGCAGCACGGCAACAGTCGCCGGTGTATACCGGTGAGTAGCCCCACCCCCACCCCCTATTCTGTAGGTAAATTCTCTCTTTTCATGCGTTTATGGTAGGGGTTGCGCTGCAAAATATTGATTCCGCAAGAGTTATCCGCAGAATCTAGAAAATAAATGAGTTAGGTCGCATTTTTGGCCTGCCGGGGTAGTTTCCTTCCCAAATTCAGGAATAGAAACCACTCCGCGCCTGCCTGTGCGCAGCTTCAGGACGTGTGGGTCGACTGGTGATGCTCCTTGCCCTTGCTATCAACTCGAATTCCATTATGCGCCGCGTGCGCTTAATTCTCTGCAAGAGGGCGGACGTCCTCCGTATTCGGAGGGAGAGCCTCGCCAGGCCGTATCGACATATAGCTTGTTAACTAGCGAGCAAAAGGTTGGATCTTAACAAGAATTTGAGGCACCCCGGGCAAACCGCAGGTCCTTCGACTTCGCTCAGGATGACACATCAAGAGTTTAGTTATCAATAACTTAGCGAAGAACTATATGTCGATACGGCCTAGTGTGGCGTCTCTGAAGTTCATTGCATAAGTTGAGGTCCCGAACCGCAGGTCCTTCGACTACGATGGGCGCAAAATACGCACCAGTCTCCGCTCAGGATGACACAGTAATAGCTTACTTATCAATAACTTAGCGAAGAGTTATATGTCGATACTGCCTAGAGCGTGACGTTCTGTTTGGTGTTGCGGCGGAGTTGCCAGCAGGGATTCTTGCCGGCCTGGGGGAAGAGCGAAACGGAGCAGGGGACGTCGATGGAGCCCAGGTAGTCAAACTCCTGTTTGTTGCCCTTGAGGGGAACCGTGAGGTAGCGGTCCACGGTGACATTGGCCAAGGGCGAGCCGCGCATTTTGAAGACGGCCCAGTCGCCCGCGTAGACAGCCACAAAGCCCGCCACCAGAACCACAGCCACCCGTCCTACCCAGCGCATCATGTGCGATCAGCCCTCCCTAAGCAGTGGAGCTTCATCCTTGAGCGCCACGCCGGTGAGCTGACGGCGGCGCGCCTGGGTGAGATAGAAGACCAGTTGCGCGGCAGCCTGCACATAGCTGAGGCCCTGGACGCGAATGTTGGAGATGCAGTTTCGCTCGGCATCGGTGCGGCCGGGGCGCGGTTGCCAGGTGATGTAGGCGCCCAGCGAGTCGGGCGAACTGAGCCCGGGACGTTCGCCGATGAAGACTACGGCAAGTGCGGCGCCGAGGGCCAAGCCGATCTCATCGCCAATGGCGACGCGGCCTTGCTCCACCACGGACAGCGGGGCCAGCCGCCAGTCCTGCAGTTGGGGCAGAAGTTGGGCGAGCAGGGGCACGGCGTGGCGCTCGACAGCCAGCGCGGAAAGACCGTCGGCGACAACCAAAGCCAGACCGCACGAGCCGGGCTCGAACCCGGCCAGCAGGTTGCGGCTGGCCGCGTCGAGCTTGCGTCCCAGGTCAGGGCGTTGCAGATAGACGGTGCGATCAGTTGCCGCCGAGTGCAGCCGCAGGACCGGACTAGCTGAGATTTGGCCAAAGGCCGCAACCATGGCGGCGGTCTCCATACGGGCATGGACGGCGTCGCGAGCCTGGGCGTGGGCGCATTGAAAATCCAGTGTGTCGCGGGTTTGCTGGCTGACCCCGGTGCGGCCCAAACCCACGCGTGCGGGAGTGAGAGCGCGCAACCGCGACCGAAGCGACGACGGCAGAATCTGGCTCATGCGGGCAGCAGCCTCTCCGGGTGGCGCGCCTCAAGGGCAAGACGCTGGAAGTCCTCGCCAGCCAGCCAGGTCTCAAACTCAGGCGCGGGCTTGAGCCCCAAGACGCGGCGCAGATAGAGCGCATCGTGAAAGCTGGTGCTCTGGTAGTTGAGCATGATGTCATCGGCGCCGGGCACGCCCATGATGTAGTTCACGCCTGCCGCGCCGAGCAGCGTGAGCAGCGCATCCATGTCGTCCTGATCGGCTTCGGCGTGGTTGGTGTAACAAACGTCGCAGCCCATGGGCAGCCCGAGTAGCTTGCCGCAGAAGTGGTCTTCAAGGCCGGCGCGGGCGATCTGCTTGCCATCGTAGAGATACTCTGGGCCAATGAAGCCCACCACGGTGTTGACCAGCATGGGGCGGAAAGGCCGGGCCACGGCGTAGGCGCGAGCTTCGAGCGTCTGCTGGTCCACGCCGTGATGGGCATTGGCGGAGAGCGCGGAACCCTGGCCGGTTTCAAAGTAGAGGATGTTGTCGCCCACGGAACCATCGGCACAGACCGCGCCGCGGCGGAGGGACTGGCCGGCCTGGTGGGCTTCGGCAACAAGGGCCAGGTTGACGCCAAAACTACGGTTGGCGGCCTCAGAGCCGGCAATCGACTGGAAAAGGAGGTCCACGGGCGCGCCAGCTTCAAGCGCCGCCATCTGCGTGGTGATATGGGCCAGAACGCAGCTTTGCGTGGGAATCTGGAAGCGCCGGCGCAGGGTATCCACAAGGCGCAACAAGTGGGTGGTGACGGCCACGTTATCGCCGGCCGGGTTGATGCCGATGACCGCGTCGCCGGAGCCAAGCAGCAGGCCATCGAGAATGGAGGCGGCGATTCCGGCGGGATCGTCCGTGGGGTGGTTCGGCTGCAGGCGCGCACTGAGCCTGCCGCGCAATCCGACAGTGGAGCGAAAGCGCGTGACTACGCGGATCTTGGCCGCCGCGGCAATCAGGTCCTGAACCCGCATCAGCTTGCTGACCGCCGCCGCCATCTCCGGGGTTAGCCCTGGAGCCAGTGCGGCCAGGCGTTCGGGCGTGGCCTCGTCAGAGAGCAGCCAGTCTCTGAGCTCGCCCACCGTAAACGACTGCACGGGAGCAAAGGCATCGGCGTCGTGGGTATCCACGATAAGGCGGGTCACTTCATCCTCTTCGTAGGGAATCACCTGCTCGACAAGAAAGTGCGCCAGAGGCACATCGGCCAAGGCAAACTGCGCGGCCACACGCTCCTCCGCCGACTGCGCGGCGAGACCGGCGAGAACGTCGCCACTACGCAAGGGGGTGGCCCTGGCCAGCAGCTCGCGGAGGCTGGGGAAGGTGTAGACGGTGCTGCCGATGGTGTGGACGAAGGCCATGCGATGAAACGGGGTGCATCTTCAGAATAGCTGGAAACCGTTAAAACGCAGCGGTACTCGCCGCTATTGATCTGCCAACTGCCGCTTCAGGCGATCAGGGGAGAGATAGCAGAAATGGGGCGAGAAGCCCTTGCGCGGGACTGCCTGGGCTTCGTGGGTGAACTCCATAAAAGGCTCGTCATCGCTGGTCCACGCCGACCAGTTGGGTAATCCGGGCGAGTTGGGATTGCCGGTCTTGGCGAAGTTGGTCCAGTACATCTCGATGGTGGCCGAGAGCTGGCGGTCGGCGCCAGTGAAGGGAAGCCAGTTCCAGGAAGGGTCCGCGAAGGCGTTGAAGACGAAGGGAACCTCGAGGCCATGAAAGGCGCCGAGCGCGCTCTCTCCGCGGCCGGGAATGGAGCGGTCGAACTGGTAGACATAGGCCCGCTGACCACCGGCGGTCATCAGGGAGGAGAGTGCGCCGATGGGGCAGGCCAACATTGTGTCGTTGGCGGCCTGGTCCAGGGCCACGGTGCGATTGAACAGGGCCTTGGCGAGGTAGAGAGCGAGTGTGGCATCGGTCCATGAGCCGTAGAGCGGGCGGAGCCCGTCGGCCGCTTTACCAACGGTCTGAAACGCGCTTCCGGCGGCGGGCTTGTCCGCAGTCTTGGGCGCGGCAGGGGCCATGGCGCGAAAGGCGCTTAATTCGCGGCCATTCAACCCTACCATCACGTCGGCCTTCTGCATGGTTCCGATGGCGAAGGTACGGGCCGGCGCCTGGCTCAGGAGCCAACCGTCGAAGTAGGATGCGCCGGCCTGGTCCTTGAACTGTTCCTTTTGAACCTTGGCGGCGAGCTTTACCACCTCATCGGGCGGGAGGGCGCGAAGATTTTCGAGCCCGGACTGGGACTTGCCCGGAGCAGCTTTGCCCACGGCCGCGCCAAAAGCTTCCCCGTCGGCGAGCGGACGCGGTTTTCCCAAGCCGAAGGGTGGGCCGCTTTCAAGGATGACGCGGCGAAAGAGCCCGGTGGAGAGCGGCGAAACGAGCAACATGCCGGCGTCGATGGAGCCCGCGGATTCGCCGAAAAGGGTTACGTTCCCCGGATCGCCACCGAACTGCGCGATGTTCTGACGCACCCAGTGCAAGGCCGCGAACTGATCGAGGAGGCCGTAATTTCCGGAGCTGTGGTGCGGGGACTCGCGGGTGAGTTCGGGGTGAGAGAAGAACCCCAGCACGCCGAGACGGTAGTTAATGGTGACCAGAATGACGCCATGCGCCACCAGCGAGGTTCCATCGTAGGTGGGCTGCGCGCCGCTGCCGGCGGTGTTGCTGCCGCCGTGGAGCCACACCATCACCGGGAGCGCGCCTTTGACTGGCCAGGATGGTGTCCAGACATTCAGGTAGAGGCAGTCCTCGGAGGAGGGCACGGGCTGACCCTTGTAGGAGACGCCGTACAGGGCGGCAAGCGGGCTGATGAAGGGATTGAGGCCGTCGACGCTCTGGACGCAGGAACTGCCGGGCCGGGTGGCGTCGCGGACGCCGGACCAGGGCGCGACCGGCTGCGGCTCACGCCAGCGAAGTGGGCCCACGGGTGGCGCGGCGTAGGGAATGCCGGAAAAGACGGCGAGGCTGCCGCGCAGCGAACCGCGGAGACGGCCGGCAGCTAGTTGCACTACGGGGCCTGTGGACCCGGAGCGGGGCTGTACAGCGCCTGCGGGGACAAGAAGAGAAAGAAGGAAAATACCGTGCAGCAGTCGCATGAGGACGCTCGTGGTTGCTATAAATTGCCGCCTGCCGATGCGGAGGACGAGGAGTTCCTGGCCTCACGGCAAAATCCCGGAGCGGCGGCTTGACGCACACAACCATAATGCATTCGCCGCATCGCTGTCGCGAAGGGCAGCGCAAAGGCAGGGGAGCGAGAGGCGAAGTATGCTGGGGAGCAAGGTCATTCCCGCGTGACGCGCGCGTGGCTGATGGTGGCCTACCCAGTGCTCTCGGTCTATCCCCAGGGAGTGCTGTACCGAGCATTCTTTTTTGAGTGCCACGCGGGCTTGTTTCCCGGCAAGTGGGTCATGATCGTGGCCAGCGCCGCGGCATTCGCATTTCTGCACATCGTTTTCCGCAATTCGCTGGCGCCCTCCAGCGTGGAGTATGCGCTCTACGGCTGTTGGCTGTTTACGGTGGGGCTGGGACAGCTTTTTTACCACGGGACGATCGCGTCGGTGGGTACGGTGATGCGGCGCTAGATCTTGATGGATGCGGCGCGGGGCGAGATGCCGCTGAGTTCGGCGGCGCGGGCTTCGGCATAGGCCGCGGCACCCATCAGCGCGGCGCGGCTCTCCAGGATGACGCGGACCGGCATGTTGATGAGCAACTGGCTGAGGCGGCCCTTGTCAGTAAATGCCTTGATGAATGTGCCGTCCTTGAGCTTTTCAAGGATGCGGGGCGCAATGCCGCCGCCGACATACAGGCCGCCCACCGACAGCACCTTCAGGGCCAGGTTGCCAGCTTCGGCACCATAGGCGGAGACAAACATATCGAGCGCCTTTTCGCAGATTTCGCTGCGGGCGGCCAGGGCCAGTTCGGTGATGACGGCGTTGGGGTCCTCGGCGGCGATGCGCTTGGCTAGCCACGCCGGCTCCTCGACGCCGCGGACTTCACGCAGGAACTCGTAGATGTTGGTGAGGCCGATGCCGCTGACCACGCGTTCAAAGCTGATGCGACCGTTGTATTTCTGCTTGAGGAAGCGCAGCAGGTCGATCTCGTCTTCGTTGCGCGGTGCGTAGTCGGCGTGGCCTCCCTCGGAAGGGAAGGGCACATGGATGCGGCCATTCCAGGCCAGAATGCCTTCGCCGAGGCCGGTGCCGGCAGCCACCAGCGCCCGATTGCCGGTCTGGCTGGGGTCGCCCTCGCTGAGGGTGAAGAGCTGGTCGGCGGAAAGCTCGGCAATTCCGTAGCCGTAGGCTTCCAAATCATTGATAAGGAAGACGTGCTGAATGCCGAGGCCGACTGAAAGTTCGGCGCTATCCAGGGTCCAGGGCAGATTGGTGAGGCGAAGACGCCCATTACGCACCGGCCCGGGCACGCCAAAGCAGGCCGCAGAGACTTTATCCGCGCCCAGGAACTCCTTTACGATCTCTTCCAGTCCTGAGTAATCTTTGGCCGGGAAACGCTGTTCGCGTGTATGTCCCAGCTTTCCATCGATAAAATCGTACAGTGCCAGGTATGCCTTAGTGCCGCCTACATCGCCCGCCAGAATCATCTAACTCTCTCCAAAACCCCGCAGCCTTCCCCGTTTGTCGCGGGCAGAAGGGCGGCAGCGGCTTTATCCAGAATAAGTATCAGTATATCGCTTGAGGGCCATATCAATTGGCTGGGCAGGCGTTCAGGATCGCGTGGTCCTGTGAAAACTTCGTGAACCAGAGCCGCCTTATCCGCGCCCCCGATGAGGAAGAATACCGAGCTGGCGTGGTTGATGACCGGCCAGGTGAGGGTAATGCGCCAGGCGTCCTTCTGCTGTACATGGTTGGCCGTCACCAGGCGGTGCATCTCGCGGAGAGCGCCGGTATGGGGGAAGAGCGAGGCGGTGTGGCCGTCGGAGCCCATGCCCAGGGCAACGAGGTCGAAGCGTGGGCTCTCTGCACCCTCGAGGCGGAAGTTGCCGCGGAGCATGGACTCGTAGCGGGCGGCGGCCACTTTGGGTTCCAGTTCGCCCTCCATGCGGTGAATCTGTTCCGGGCGGAGGGGGACCTGGTCCAGCAGGGCTTCGCGGGTCATGCGGTAGTTGCTGTCGGGGTCATCGGGAGGAACGGCACGTTCATCCACCCAATAGAGGTCGAGCTTGTCCCAGGGCATGGCGGCACGCCAAGGCTGCGTGGGGTCGGCCAGCAATTGGAAGGCAGCCTTGGGCGTGGAGCCTCCGCTGATGGCAACGCGCGCCCGCCCCCGACCGGCCACCGCTTCCCCGGCCATTTCAACAAAGTATTGCGCCGCCCGCCGGGCCAGCGCCGCTGCATCCAGTTCTACCCAGTACAGGATTCGCAGTTTTCTCGCCATTCGATTTTGCTCCGCTGACTCTAAGTTACACGGGCCAGAGGGAGTTCAAATAAGAAACTGGTAAACACAGGGAACACGCCGTAGAGATGACTGTCAGACGCCTCCAGGCCGGGTGCGCGCCGTGCCAATCTCCGGTGCGTCCTTAGAATTGCTGCTGGAGCTGAGCGGCAAAGTGAGGACGATGCGGGCGCCGCCGCTGGGGCGGTTGGAGGCGGAGACGGTTCCGCCGTGGGCGCGCACCACCGCATCCACAAAAGCCAGACCAAGGCCGTGGCCGGTGGATTCCGGCCCCTTGACGCGCCACTCGAAGAGGTGAGGACTGACTTCCGGGGAAAAACCGGGGCCATCGTCTTCCAACACCAACAGCGCAGAGTCTTGCTGGGCTTGGAGCTGCAAGGTCACGCTGCAGGAGGCGGGCAGGTGCTTGATCTGGTTATCGAAGAGGTTGGCAACCATGCGATGAATGAGCGCGGCATCGGCGTTGATCTTCAATGAACCGCTGCTGCGCAGGGCGATGCGCAACCCTTTCTCAGACATGGAAGGTTCGTAGAGATCGATCATCACGCGCAACAATTCATCCAGATCAATCTGGCTGCGGGAGAGCCGTAGCGCATCGGCTTTGCCCTCGGCAACATCGAGCGAGGTATTGAGGAACTCGGTCAGGCGATCCAACTCCTCAATTGCAGAGACGATTGGGTCCGCCTGCTCGCCATGGGGGGTGGCCGAGAGCGACGCCTCCAGTTTTCCGCGGATGGCGGTGAGGGGGCTGCGCAAATCGTGGGCCAGCGTGTCGGTGATGGTGTGGAGCTGATGCATGGAGCTCTCAATGCGATCGAGCATGTGATTGAGGGTGTGGGCCAGGTGGCCCACTTCGTCGTTACGCGCGGTAGTGGGGACGCGGGCGCTCAGCTCAGAGTGTCCAATCCTGGAGGCTGCCTCGGTAATTTCACGCACGTGACTGAGCATGCGGCGGGCGGTGTAGAAGACAATGGCAAATCCCAGTAGAACGAGCACCAGCCATAAAACGATGAAGCGGAGGCGCAGGCTGCGGAGCACGCGCAGCTCGTCCCGTTCCGACAGGCCAAGGTAAATAAGGCTGCCATCGTCGATGCGTGTGGAAGCCACGCGAAAGGGCACTCGATAGCCATCCACATGCACGTCGGTGGGACTGTCGGGAAGGATCTTGGTTTTCTGAATGGCCTGCAAATACTGTGTGCCGTTGCCCACCCCGACCCACAGACTGAGCGAGCCATCCGCGCCGGTCTGGAGGAAGAACACGGAGTCGTTGGAGCTGTTTTGAGAGAGCAGCCGGTTGGGAACTTCCTTGCCGGCCAACTCCGCCACTTCTCCTACGACGCGGTCATAGAGGGCATTCTTGGGCGTTCGTTCCGCCACGTCGCCCAGCACCTCGACTTCACCCGCGAGCCAGGCGTCACTGCGGCGCTGAATGTCCTGAGCCACGAAGCGGTGGAGAAAGACAAAAACCAGCATAGTGCCGCAAGCGAAGGCCAGCGTGGCCCACAGCGAGATGCGCCACGCGGCGCTGTGCATGGCGGGCTTAGCGGTCCTTGAGGACATAGCCCACACCTCTAAGCGTTCGTATCAGCGGCTGTTGGCCCTTGCCGTCCACCTTTCCTCGCAGACGGTAGATGTGTACGTCCACCACATTGGTATCCGGCTGGATGCGCATGCCCCACACCTTATCCAAGATCATAGAGCGCGTGACCACGCGCCCAGCGTTCCTGCACAGGTACTCGAGGAGAACAAACTCTTGCGGCGTGAGTTGCAGAATCTGGCCGGAGCGGGTGGCCTCGCGGCGGAGCAAGTCGAGCTCGAGGTCGAGTACGCGCAAGCGCGTTGCTTCACTGCCCGCAGGGGCATTGCGCTTGAGCAGGTTGCGCAATCGCGCCAGCAATTCGGCCATTGCGAAAGGCTTGGTGAGATAGTCGTCTCCACCCTGTTCCAGGCCGCGCACGCGGTCGTCGGTGGAGCGGCGCGCGGAGAGAATCAGCACTGGAGCGTTGACGCCGATTTGGCGCAGACGAAGGAGCAGACTGATGCCGTCCTGGTCGGGCAATCCCAGATCCACGACAAGAATGTCGTAGGCTGCCTCGAGGGCGAGTTGCTCGGCAGCCTTGCCGTTTGCCGCGACGTCGACCTGATATCCCGCTTCAACGAGCGAGTGGCGCAGGAAAGCCTGAATGTCATGCTCATCTTCCACCAGTAGAAGCCGCATAAGTGGATATTAGTGTATTTGCTTACGGAGACTCTGAATAAGTCCCTCTGGTTAGCGGATATTCCCTCGGGGATTAAAGCCCACGCAGATTGTTGCCGGCTTGTGTCATGGCTGGCCCTACGCCTATCAAGACTCAGATTTGTTCAGAGGCTCCTTTACGGACACGCTGTTTCCGGTGAGTTAGGTCGATTCCATAGTTTCAAGTTAGTCACGCGCATTGTTTTCAAGCGGGCTCGCGACGCAAATTGGAAGTTGGATTCAGTTCCGGAGAAGCGTGAGTTAGCGTCCTAGATAAACGCGGTATTGCTGCTCCAGGATGCCGGCGGAGCGGGCCAGGGCGAGCTTGGACAGGTTGTACTGGTAGAGGGTCTCGACGAGGTTGCTTTGCGCGGCGGCCAGGGTGGCCTGGGCGGTGACCAGGGGCAGGTTGTCGTCCACTCCGGCGCTCACGCGGTCGGTTTCGTCGCCCAGCGCGCGGGTGGCCAGGTCCACGTTGGAGCGCGCCACTTCCACCAGCCTGCTGGTGGCGTCCACATCGAGGAGAGCGGAGCGCACCTGCTGGTCGATACGCCCGCGCAGATCGTCTAGCTGAGCGTTGACCGCGGCCAGTTGGGCGGCAGCGGAATCCTCATCGCCGCGCAGGCGTGCCTCGCGAAAGATGGGCACACTGAGGGTGCCCACCGCAGCAAAGTTGCCGTGTGTGCCGGCGCCGTTTACGGTGTCCACTCCCCAGTAGCCGCCAAAACTGAGGGTGGGCAGGCGCTGGCTGCGATAAGCGAAGTGGATAGCCTTGACTTCAGCCAACTGGTTTTGCAGGTTCTGATAGTCCTGGCGATTCTTGTAGGCGACGGCGCGTACCTCGTCCGGGGTCTGCGCAGCCAGATCGCTATAGGGTGCGGGGTCAGTGAGAATGACCTTCTGCCCGGGGTCGACACCGATCTCGCGCTTGAGCAGGATCATGTCCTTCTCGACTGCATTTTGGGCGGCAATCAGAGCTTGCTGCTGGGCCAGCAACTGGACGCGCGCGCGTAGTTCGTCCAGGTTTGCCGCGGTGCCGGCCTCGTGCGCGGCACGAGCCTGATCGAGCAGAAGCTTGTCGGCGGCTTCCAGCGCGGTGGCGTTCTCGACCTCGCTGGCTGCGGCAATGGCGTGCAAATAGGCCGATACCACCTGCTGCACCACCTCGCCCCGAGCTGACATCTTGGCGAAGTAGGCCGCGCGCTGCGCGGCGCCAGCCGCCTTCCATCCGGCGAGCACGGGACCGGAAAAGAGCACCTGGCTGAAGTTGAACTGACCCTGGGTGAGGTCGTTGCGGGTGATGGTGGAAAGTCCGGCGGGCATGACGCCACCGGGAAACAGCGAACTGAACTTGCTGATGGTACCCGGCCCAAAACCTAGCGCGGCAAGATCGTGTTGAAAGACACCGGTGCCGCCGCTGAGGGTGATGTTGGGAAGGAACTCCTGAAGCGCCTCATTCTTCTCGCCGGTGAGAGCCTTCTCACTGTTTTCGGCTTCCTTCAGGCCCAGATTGTTCTTGAGTCCCAGATTGACGGCTTCGTCGAGCGAGAGTCTGAGGGCCTCGTCGCTGGCCGGACGGACCGTGACGCTGCCGTAAAAGGGATTGACGGCAGAGGAGGGGTTCGGCGCCTGCCCGAGCACAGCGGCGCTCGCCATGCCGAAAAGGAGGCAAAAAGCCGGGGCTCCCATCCGCCGCAAGACAAGATGATGACTATAACTCACTTCCACTATTGTCTCAGATGAGCAAAACGGCGCAAGGATTCCCCATCACAGTCGAAAAACCCGGCTGACGCCTATTTTCGGTCAATTTTTACTTTCGCACGGGCACCGAATGGAGCTACTATTGCTGCGATTTTGGCATCGTACTTCGAGATGCCCGGTTCGGAATGGCGTCTCCTGGATAGGCAAAGGAGGACTATGGCTAGCCCTAAGAAATGCGCAAATGCGGCCTGTAGCTGTATTCCACCCAACAATGCGAAGTATTGCAGCCCGCATTGCGAGGGTATCGGGAACAAGATGGAGATTGTGTGTCTCTGCGGCCACGCCGATTGTGCCGGCAACGTGAAATAAGCCATAGGCGCGGCGGCGACTAGATGGAGAGATCGCAATCACGCGGGTGGGAAAGCCTTGTCCTGCGGAACGTTGTGTGTGTCTGGAGGATTGGGGGAGAACCCTACGCTGCGCGGAAGAACTTCTCCACCTTAGGGCGCTTGCGCTGAGCGGCGTGCCATAGATCATACTGCTGCTGCAAGTCGAGCCACATGCCGGGCTCTGTGCCAAACGCGTCGGCCAGCCGGAGCGCCATCGACGCTGTGAACGACGCCCGTCCATTCAGCAGGCGCGAGAGCGTCGAACGCGCCACGCGCAGCCGCCTGGCCGCAACGGTCACTTGAACGTCGCCGAGGTATTCGCGGAGTATTTCGCCTGGATGGGCCGGGTTGTACATCGTCATCGCCATAGATGTTCTCCTCACTGGTCAGTGGTAATCCTGATAGTCCACAAGGATTGCATTCTCGTTTTCAAACCTAAATGTCATGCGCCAGTTTGCGTTGACCTTGACGGACCAGTGATCTGCGAGCGCCCCTTGGAAAGGATGCAGATCCCAGCCGGGGACATTCATTCGACTCGCGTTCTTGGCGGTGTTCAACAGCGTAAGTTGCCTGCGCAGCTTCACCGCATGTGCAGGTTGGATTCCCGCCTTGCTTCCGGTAAGGAAAAAGCTCTCCAGACCCGCGTGCCGGAACGACTGAATCATGCAAAGACTGTAGCGAGTAGCGCCTCACGCGTCAAGGGGACATCCTTCATATGCCGGGCGCCCCGAGTCTGGAGAACGATAATGGGGCCAAGCGGCAGCAGTAGGAAAGAGCCACGGTCATGATCCGAAGAATTTTGTTAGCGGGAATAGGTGTCTTGTTGGGAGTTGCAATCGTCTCAGCACAACAGACTTCTGTAGCGGTCAAAGCGGCAGTTGCCCCGCACTACCCTCCAATCGCAGTAGCAGCTAGAATCGCGGGCGACGTTGTCGTTCGAGTCGCGATTGGAACCGACGGTTCTGTACTTCATGCTGAGCCTCTCAGCGGCCCTAAGTGGCTGCGACAGTCTGCCATCGAAGCTGCTGAGAAATGGAAGTTCGAAGCCTCCGATCCGGCAACCCCGAACCGGAGTTCCGAGATCAAATTCTCCTATGCCCTTTTGTCCGAAGATGCCAAGGAGGAATCAGAGACAGAGTTCTTGCCGCCGGATGCTGTGGTACTGAGGCATCGCCCAGCGAAGCCGACCGTGAACTACTGAGCGCAGAGCATCCGTGCCGGGCGCTTCGGGTCTCGCTTTTGAGACCCGGGCGTCCACACACAGAATGATCCAGTCCGCTATTCTTCCTCTTCGTCCACCGGGCGCTTGGCGTTGGCCAGGATCTTGTCGGCTACCAGTTGGGGGACGATGTCGTAGTGGTGCATCTCCATGCGGTAGCTGCCTTTGCCCTGGGTCATGGAAGTGAGCAGGGAGCCGTAGGCAAGCATCTCGGCCATCGGGACTTCAGCGTTGATGACCGTGGTGCGGCCCTTGGACTCCATGCCCTGGACGCGGCCGCGGCGGCTGTTAAGGTCGCCCATCAAGGTTCCGGCAAACTCGTCGGGAGCCTCGATTTCGACCTTCATGACGGGCTCCAGCAGGCAGGGCTTACACAGTTCCATGCACTTGCGGAAGGCGATGCGGCCGGCCATCTTGAACGACATTTCGTTGGAATCGACGTCGTGGTAGCTGCCGTCAAAGACGGTAACTTTGAAATCCACAACGGGATAGCCAGCCAGGTAGCCGCGCGCCGCGGACTCGACGATGCCCTTTTCGACGGCGGGAATGAAGTTGCGCGGAATGGCGCCGCCGAACACGTCGTTCTCAAACTCGAAGCCGCCGCCGCGGGGCATGGGCTCCATACGAATCTTGCAGTCGCCAAACTGGCCATGGCCGCCGGTCTGCTTTTTGTGCCGGCCCTGGGCCTCGGCGCGGCCGCGAATGGTTTCGCGGTAGGGCACCTTGGGCGCCTTGAGCGTGACTTCAGCGTGGTAACGCTTCTTAAGGCGGGAGACGATAGTCTCGATGTGCGGCTGACCGGCGCCGGCAATCAGGAACTCGTTGGTCTGCGGGTCGCGGAAGAAACGAATGAGCAGGTCCTCTTCCATGAGCTTATGAATGGCGGGGGCCAGCTTATCCTCGTCGGCGCGGCTCTTGGGCTCAATGGCGTAGGTCATGGCGGGCTCAGGCAAAGCGGCCAGTTCGACCTGAATGTCTCCGCCCTTCTGGCCCAGCGTGTCGCCGGTGAATGCGTCGCGCAGCTTGGCCACGGCGCCCAAATCCCCCGCGTGGAGTTCGGGTACTTCGACGGCTTTGCGACCCTGCATCACACTCAGGTGGCTCAGCCGCTCCTGTCCCCGACGGGTGTAGTTTTCCAGGGTGGCGTCATTTCTGACGATCCCGCTGACCACCCGGAAGAAACTGATACGTCCGGCGAAGGGGTCGGTCATGGTTTTGAAGATCAATAAAGCGGTGGGCTCAGCATCGTCCACCTTGCGGAAAGAGATTCCGGATTCTGCTGAGGCGGACGCGTCGCCGCCATTGGCCGTGGCCTGCATGGCAAGGGACTTGACCGCAAGGGGCGCGCGCTCGACAGGCGAGGAGGCGTAGACCTTGATGAAGTCCAGCAGGTGATCTGTGGCCATGTTGGACAACCCGCTGGTAAACAGCACGGGGAAGATGCGGTCTTCGCGGATGGCCTCATGCAGCGCGGTGATCAGGTGCTGCTCGGGAATAGTACCCTCGGCAAAGTACATCTCCATCAGCTCGTCTTTGCCTTCGGCCACCAGTTCCACCAGCGCCTCATGGGCTGCTTTGGCCTGGGCGGCCAGGCTGGCCGGGATTTCGCCGGTGATCTTGCCGCGGCCGTCGCCCCCGGGGGTGTAATGGAAGGCCTCCATCGTCACCAGATCGACCACGCCATGAAAGCCCTCGGCGTCAGAGATGGGCAGCTGCACGGGCACGCAATTCCGGCTCCAGCGGTCGCGCACATCGTCAATCAGGGCGCTTAGTCCGCCGCCACCCCCGGCCTTGGGGTGGTCCATCTGGTTCACGACCACGATGCGGGGAACGGCCGCCTCTTCGGCATACCTCCACACCCGCTCGGTCACTGCCTCCACGCCGTTTTGAGCGTTCACCACCACCAGAGCTGTTTCTACGGGCAGCAGGGCGGCGCGGGCCTCGTGGGAGAACATGTGGAACCCGGGCGTGTCCACCAGGTTGATCTTGACGCCCTGCCACTCGGCAAAGGCCACAGCATTCTGCATGGTAGTGCCGCGGGCCACCTCTTCTTCGTCATAGGCGGTGGCAGCCGAGCCGTCTTCAACCCGGCCCTGGGTCGGGGTCATTTTGGCGGCATGCAGCATAGCGGCGATCAAGGTGGTTTTGCCGCTGTGCGCATGCCCCACTACAGCTACGTTGCGGATCTCACTTCCCTGGTAAGTTTTCATCGTGTTTCTCCTTGATGGTGCGAACCTGAATATGGCGAATCTGGATGGAGTGAATTTGGTCGCGAGGATACACCCGCGACAAAAGCGGTCTTCCCAGCCGCAGAATCGAGATGCCGGGCAGCCGCGATCGGGATGGATTCCCGCAAAAATGAAGCGGATAGTTGCAGATGAGAGCAGCGCAGGGACCCCATGCAGGCGTCCCTGGGGACGTCAGCGGGTCCGGATTGCCGGGCTGCAGGGCCCGGTCTGCCGTCTTCCTCGTCCATGCGGAGAGTCTCCGGCTGGTGGCCGGCGGAGTTCAGGGGGTGAATCCGCCGGCTGTCCATCGTCAAGAAGCGGATGCTATCACACGCGGAGTGTGAACGTCCTGTGACTTGACGCACAAGGCGGGCGTTGGCAGGCGGCATGGCCGCGGCAGCCTGCAGCCGGAGGGACTGCCCGGTCCTCGCCGGCTGGTCTGTGATACATTTTGCTTACTCTTTTCGCATTCCCCGGTTTCCATTGTTCTTCCCTTTTTCCTGGACTGCCTTGAGGTGAATGCCGATGTCCACTCCCGGCGACATGCCGGCCGACGCTGTTTCAGTCCCGGTTGCGCAGGACACATCGATTGGCGCCTCGGCGCTGCGCAAGGCAGGACTGCGCCTGATCCCGGTGATCTCGGTGGGCTACGGCCTGGCCTTCATGGACCGCATCAATATCAGCTTTGCCTCGCTGCGGATGAACAGCGACTTGCACTTCAGCGCCACGGTGTATGGACTGGGAGCAGGGTTGTTTTTCATTGGCTACGCGGTGTGTGAGGTGCCGTCGAACCTGTTGCTGCTGCGCTTTGGGGCGCGGCGCTGGCTGGCCCGCATCATGTTTACCTGGGGGCTGCTGGCCACGGCCATGATGCTTGTCCACACGCCGCTGCAGTTTTATGTTCTGCGGCTGCTGCTGGGCATTGCCGAAGCGGGATTCTTTCCCGGGGTGGTCTATTACCTGATGCTGTGGTTCCCGGCGCGGATGAGAGCGCGGGCGATAAGCCGCTTCTATATCTCGCTGCCGCTGAGCTCGGCGGTAATGGGATCGCTGGCCGGTTGGCTGCTGGGCCTGGATGGACGGCTGGGGCTGGCGGGATGGCAGTGGCTCTTCCTGGTGGAGGGCGTGCCATCGGTGCTGTTCAGCCTGGTGATCCTGCGCATGTTGCCGGACTGCCCGGCACAGGCCAAGTGGCTCACGGCGGAAGAGACGGCCTGGCTGCAGCGGCAGTTGGATGCAGATGGCGCGCAAGCGCATCTTGGACACCAGGCGGGGGTGCTGAAGGCGCTGCTGTCACCACAGGTATGGATGATCGGCATCTTCTTCTTTTGCGCCCTGACGTGCAGTTATGGCTATGGCTTTTCCGCGCCGGCGATCCTGCAGGCTGCAACCGGCTGGAACGTTTCCCAGGTGGGCTACCTGGTGGCGGCACTGGGCGTGGCCGGGGCAGTGGCCATGTTGTGGAACGGGGCGCACTCCGACCGCAGCGGGGAGCGGCGGCTGCATTGCATCGTGCCATGCGTGGTGATGGCCGCAGGCTACCTGGCGGCCAGCTTGGCAACGGAGTGGTGGCTGGTGGTGGCCTCGCTGGGGGCAAGTTTCATTGCGTTCAACGCGCTGCTGGGGCCAGCCGTGTCAGTGCCCACCGAGTTCATGGCGGGGCGGGCCGCGGCGGCGGGGATTGCGGCAATGAATACCATCACCATGTTCAGCGGATTTGTGGGGCCTTACTGGATGGGCGTGGTGAAGGACGCGACGGGGAGCTATCAACTAGGAGTGCGCGGGCTGCTGATACCCGCGCTGGCCGCGGCCGGCGTGATGCATCTGCTGACGCGGAGCCTGGCACGGCGCAAGGTAGCGCTGGCCGTGGGGCGCGCGAATCTGGCGGACGAAACGGCCTGAGCGGGGACTAGAGCGTTTTCGGCTTGACTGCTTACAGTCGAGATGGGGTACCCAGAGTTCTGTTCACACTCAAATCGAAAATGCTTTAGCGGCATGACGCTGCTACTGCCGTCTTGAACTTAACCGCTATTACACGTCGGCGGTGGCCGGCAGGATATCTTCTACATCGATCCACTGGGTGGGGTAGTTGCCGGTGTAGCAGGCGGTACAGAAGCCATTGCTCTCGTCGCTGTCACAGCACTTGAGCAGGCCGTCGAGAGAGAGGTAGGCGAGGGAGTCGGCCTCGATGAAGCGGCGAATCTCTTCGATGGACTTGTTGGCGGCAATCAGATCGCGCTTGCTGGGCGTGTCGACACCGTAAAAGCAGGGCGAGATGGTGGGCGGGCAACTGATGCGCAGGTGCACCTCACGCGCGCCCGCGCCGCGCACCATGCGCACGATCTTGCGGCTGGTGGTGCCGCGGATGATGGAGTCGTCGATGAGGACGACGCGCTTGCCCTCGAGGAGATTGCGTACCGGGTTCAGTTTGAGGCGCACGCCGAAGTCGCGCACCCGCTGCTCCGGCTCGATGAAGGTGCGGCCCACGTAGTGATTGCGGATAAGGCCGAAACGGAAAGGAATGCCGCTCTGATCCGCGTAGCCCAGGGCCGCAGTTACACCGGAGTCGGGGACAGGGACGATGATGTCCGCGGGCACGCCGGACTCGCGCGCCAGTTGGCGGCCCATCTGGTCGCGGCTTTCCTGCACCCAGCGGCCAAAGATGCGGCTGTCAGGCCGGGCAAAATAGACATGCTCGAAGATGCAGCTCGAGCGCGGGAAGCCGGTGGCGTATTGGCGGCTGGTGACGCCGTCTTCGGTGACCATGACCAGTTCTCCGGGCAGCACGTCGCGCTCATACTCGGCGCGCAGCAGGTCGAAGGCGCAGGTTTCAGAGGCGAAGACGATGGTGTCGGGGCGGTCGGAATTGCGCATGCGGCCCATGGATAGCGGCCGGAAGCCGCGTGGATCGCGGGCAGCGAAGATGCGGTCACGGGTCATCATCACAATTGAGAAAGCGCCTTCAATGTGGCTGAGCGAGTCGGCGATGGCGTCTACCAGGGTGCCGGCCTTGGAGTGCGCGATGAGCTGGACGATGATCTCGGAGTCGGAAGTGGTCTGGAAGTAAGCGCCGTCGCGCTCCAGGCGTGCGCGCACGTTGCCCAGGTTGACCAGGTTGCCGTTGTGAGCGATGGCGATTAGGCCCTTGGTGGAGTCCACACGAATGGGCTGGGCATTCAGCAGCGCGGAGTCGCCGGTGGTGGAGTAGCGGGTGTGGCCGATGGCCATCTGGCCGGGGAGTTTGGCTAGCACATCGTCAGTAAAAATCTCCGAGACCAGGCCCATGCCTTTGATATTGGCCAGATGCTGGCCGTCGGCGGTGGCGATGCCGGCTGACTCCTGGCCACGATGCTGCAGAGCATAAAGGCCGAGATAGGCCTGGCGGGCGGCGTCAGGATGGCCGTGGATGGCGATGACACCACACTCTTCTCGGAGCTTGGGATCTGTGCTATCCCAGGTCCGAAAATCCGGACCTGGGGCACCCGTGACTATTTCAGTTGTTGCGTCGGTCTTCCCTTCGACGCCTTGATAGAGGCGCTGGGTCATGCGGTTACCTCGCCGTGGAGTGTAGCTTCCAAGGCGGAGGCCCAGGGCTTGCGGAGTTCTGTCAGCGAGGCGGAGATAAAGGCGTCACCATATACCGAGAGTTCCAGGCGGTCACCGCCGGTGGCGCCGATGCGGGCGACATGGAAGCTGAAATGCTCGGCCAGCTCTTCGATTGCGGATATTTGGCTAGGCGCGGCGGATAGGAGCATGGTGGAGGCGGGCTCGGCGAAGAGACCGAAGAGCGGGTGAAGCAGGAGCGACTCGTCCTGTTCGATGCCGGCCCCAATGCCGTTAGGGAATGCGGCTTGTGCCAAGGCTACGGCAATGCCGCCGTCGGCGAGGTCGCGCGCGGAATGAACCAGTTCGCGGCGGGCCAACTCGATCAGCAGGGAATGGAGATCGGCTTCGGCTTCGAGATCCAGGGGAGGAGGTTGACCCCAGATGCCGCCGAGCACGACTTTTGCGTATTCTGAGGAGCCGAAAACGACGACTTCCGCAGCGGCGGAGCCTTCGGTCTCTGTCGGGTCTTCGGGATGGAGCGCAAGCGGATCGCCGAGTACAGGAGTGTAGGGATCGGCACTGCTTTCCACATGTTCAGCAGGGAATGGAACATGAAGGTTGGGATCGGGCTCCTGGCCGGCGGGGATGGGCCATAGGAGCAGAATGGCGTCTCCGGCGGCCTGGAAATGGGAGGGAACGGCCTGGGTTACGTCGTCCAGAATGCCCACGATGCCCAGCACCGGAGTGGGATAGATGCCTTCACCGCGGGTTTCATTATAAAGAGAGACGTTGCCGCCAGTGATGGGGGTGCCCAGGGCTGTGCAGGCTTCCGCGATGCCGTCGATGGCGGCGGAAAGCTGGGCCATGATCTCAGGCTTCTCGGGATTGCCGAAGTTGAGGCAGTTGGTGGCGGCCACCGGAGTTGCGCCGGTCGAAGCCACCTTGCGCGCCGCTTCGGCCACGGCGTGCATCGCGCCGAGTTTCGGATCGAGATAGGCCCAGCGGCCATTTCCGTCAAGAGCCATGGCCAGCCCGCGCTCGTGACCGAGGGCGCCGGTTCCCTTGATGCGCATGACACCGGCCTCACCGCCGGGGCCCTGCACGGTATTTGTCTGCACCATGGTGTCATACTGCTCGTGGACCCAGCGCTTGGAGCAGACGTTAGGACTGGCGAGCAGTTTCTTGAGGTCGGCCAGATAGTCGCGGTCCCGGTCCAACTCCGCCTGCGCCTGGTCCGGCGGGTCGAGGGGAACCGGCGCCTTCCACGTTCCCACGGGGCGATGGTAGAGGGGCGCGTCATCGGTGAGCGACTGGTTGGGAATATCGGCGACGAGTGCGCCATGGTGGCGAATGCGCAGGCGCGGCTCCGGCTCGACTGTGCCTACGATGACCCCATCCAGGCCCCACTTGGCAAAGACCCGCAGCACCTCAGCTTCGCGGCCCTTGGTAGCCACCAGCAGCATCCGCTCCTGGCTCTCTGAGAGCATGATTTCGTAGGCGCTCATGCCGGTTTCGCGCTGCGGCACCAAGTCGAGTTCCACATCCAGGCCCACGCCGCCGCGCGCGCCCATCTCGCAGGTGGAGCAGGTGAGCCCCGCCGCGCCCATGTCTTGTATGCCGACGATGGCGCCGGTCTGCATGGCCTCAAGGCAGGCCTCCAGCAGCAGCTTCTCCATAAACGGATCGCCGACCTGCACATTGGGCCGCTTGGCCTCGGAGCCCTCACTGAACTCCTCGCTGGCCATGGTGGCGCCGTGGATGCCGTCTCGCCCGGTCTTTGCTCCCACGTAGATGACTGGGTTGCCGGCGCCGGTGGCCTTGGCATAGAAGATCTCGTCCTTGCGCACCATGCCCAAGGCAAATGCATTGACCAGCGGGTTGCCGCTGTAGCAGGCCTCAAACTTGGTTTCGCCGCCCAGGTTAGGTACGCCAAAGCAGTTGCTGTAGCCGGCAATGCCGCTGACCACACCCTCGACAACGGCGTGGTTCCGGGCCACGAGCTTGCGTTCTTCAGCGTCCTGGCCAGCTTGTTCGTTGATCTCGCCAAAGCGCAGAGAATCCATCACCGCCAGGGGGCGCGCACCCATGGTAAAGATGTCGCGCAAGATGCCACCCACGCCGGTGGCCGCGCCCTGGTAAGGCTCGATGTAACTGGGGTGGTTGTGGCTCTCAATCTTGAAAGCGCAGGCCCAGCCGTCGCCCACGTCGATGATTCCGGCGTTTTCCCCCGGCCCCTGGACGACACGGTCGCTCTTGGTGGGCAGCCGCTTCAGGTGGACACGGCTCGACTTATAGGAGCAGTGCTCACTCCACATCACGCTGTAGATGCCCAGTTCGGTGAGAGATGGAACGCGGCCAAGTGCTGCCAGAATGCGGTCATACTCATCCGCGGTGATGCTGTGTTGAGCCAGCAACTCCGGGGTTATCGCAGCAGGCTCGGGAACAATTGCAGAGGAGGCGATGGTCATCACGATTGCCTCCATTGTCGCACGGGATTCACGAGGGGAGTCGGCGTGAAGCGTGTGGAAAGGCGGTGCGGAACTGCCGGCCATAGCGCCGCAGGCAAGGCCTGTGCGATACTTTTCCTGCACCACCCCACCCCGGCCGGGATGGCGGAACTGGCAGANNCCCCCCCTCCCGGCACCAACAAAATAAAGGATTTACATGGAAAATGGCCTCCCTTTCACGGGAGGCCATTTCCGTCTGGTGCATGTTTTGGTGCATGTTGTGTTATTCAGTGCTTGTGCGCGGCTGGCCGGCCCCGGCGATGCGCTCGACCACCGAGAGCTGGTGTTCCGGCGACAGGTGGCTGTAGCGGGCCGACATGGTGATTGTCTTGTGTCCGGCCGCCTCCTGAATCTCCTTAATCGACGCCCCCACCATTGCCAACCAGGAGCAGAACGTATGACGGTTCGAGTGCCACACGTATCCGGTGATCTTGGCATCCGCAAGGCAAGGTTGAAACCAGGACCGGGTGTCGAATCTGCCCTTTGAGCCCTCTCGGGGAAACACCGGGTCAGTGGGGCGCTGGCGAGGCATTTTCTTCGATTCAATTGCTGCCACGGCGTCTGCGTTCAAATGCACTGTCCGGGCGGAGCCATTCTTGGTTTTCGTCAGTTCGACTGAACGGCGGTTGAGATTCACCTGGCCCCACGTCAGAGAGTACTGCTCGCTGAGCCGCATCCCGGTGTGAATGCTCACTACGAACTCAGCCAAGTGCTCTGGGAACCGCTGGGCAATAATAGCATGGAGCCTGTCGAACTCCTCGCGGCTCAGGAATCGCAACCGGCCGGTTCCCTCTTTCCGCTGCCGCACCAGTCGGGCAGGGTTGACATCCACTTTGCCGTTTCGGATGGCTTCGCGGTAGATGAGACTCAGGAATGCCCTGTACCTGTTGACCGTAGCAGACGTTTTGCACCTTTTCGACAGCCACCGATCAATGTCTTGCGGGGTGATCTCCGAAGCGATGCGCGTCCCCATCGCCTCGCGCAGGATGCGAGCTTTGCATTCATAATCACGCACACTCTTGTTGTGGGTGCGGGCAAACTCAAGGGCGCCGTCGATCAGGGCGGAGAGTGTCACCTTACCGTTTCGCAGGTCGGGCAGCTTGATGCCTCGTCTCGCGTCCGCCTTCCGGATGCGATAGAGGTCGATGGCCGCAGAACGCGCCCCTACTTTCTCCCGGTGCTGCTTGCCGTCCTGGTAGAAGTTGATCCACCACAAACCTGACCCTTTCGGACGCTCAAAAATGCCCCTTACTGGTTTCACTTCTCGTCTTGCCATTGCCTTACTCCCGTCTGGTGCCTGTGTTATCGGACTATCATTATTATAAATCCGATAAAACAAGCACTAGCAACAAAATGTGTAGCCCGGATCAAAAGTAACCTCTTGGTCTCACACCGGAGAGTCCTTTGACATCGAAGGCATTGGTTGGCACACCTTCCGACACATCCATTGACGAAGATACTGACTGTCGCGACATGCGAAAATCGATTAGAAAGGCACGGCCGGTGTCAACTCTTTTCTTTTCGTATTCGCATGCTGATGAGGATCTTCGGGACCAGTTGGAGATGCATCTTTCTGCCTTAAAGCGTCAGGGGCTCATCAGTTCATGGCATGATCGCCGTATAACCGCTGGATCCGAATTTGCAGCGCAAATAGATCAGCATCTCGACGCGGCCGATCTGATTCTGTTGCTTATCAGCCCCAATTTCATCGCTTCGGAATATTGCTACGATCTGGAGATGACGCAGGCCATGGAGAGGCACAGGAATGGAGAAGCGCGAGTGATCCCGGTGATTCTGCGTCCCTGCGACTGGCACGATCTCCCGTTCGGGAGGCTTCAGGCCGTGCCGAAGGACGGCAAAGCAATCAAGACATGGCCCGACATCGATGAAGCGTTCTTGGATGTCGTGAGAGCAATCAAAACCGCTCTGCAGTCGGTGCGCGTAGATGCGACTGCTGTACTAGCGACCGCAGCGATCCCGGAGGCCCCTTTTTCCGCCACTCCAGTAATCCGCTCCAGCAATCTCCGCATCCGGAAAAAGTTTACGGACTTCGACAAGGATCGCTTCAGGCATGAGGGATTTGAGTACATCGCGAAATTCTTTGAAGGCTCCCTGCTGGAACTTGTGACCCGCAATCCCAACCTCGATCAAACGTTTCGAAGAATCGACGCAAACCAATTCAGCGCTGCCGTGTACCTGGACGGTGATAAGGTCTGCCAAGGTTCAGCGTCGATCTCGGGTGGCGTCATGGGGAGTAACAGTATTGAGTACGCTATGACGGATGACGCGAGGTTCGGTGGCATGAATGAAGCCGTCTCGGTCAAAGCCGACGATCAGATGCTCTACTTCGAAGCACTGGGCATGCAATCCTATGGGCGCCAAAAGGAAAAGCTCACCCTTCAGGGTGCCGCGGAATTCTTCTGGGGGTTGTTCATTCAGCCACTTCAGCCGTGACGGCTTCCATTCTATAGGGAGTATTTTTTGGACCCGGAAAACCACTTTCGAGACGTTCATTGTCCGGTCCTGACACAGACGTGAAATTGCAATCCGGATGGCCGACGAAGAGAATGTTGTGCAAGTTCAGGATCAACTGGGCCTTCAATTCCCAATCCTCAGTTCAGGCAATGGTCTGTTGGCAACAGTTGAGGTTGACGTACCCGGTCACGCTATATCAGTTAAACAATTGATAAGAGAATGGTGTCCTATTATAGGTTACGGCCGATAAGGCGTGCTAGAAGGCACGACTTTGACTTCCGAGGTTGCGAAGAATTGCTTCAAGCCACGAGCATATAAGAGCGTATTGACGGCGATTTCGGTCGCAGATGCATCTCCACTTGGCCCAATATGGATTGCGTTAGGCACAAACTTACCGCCGTGCAAAACGAGTGGCGCACTGAGATAGGGAACCAACCCAAGTCGGCCTTCGCGGAACAGAATGCGTCGTGACTCACTTGAAACTAAGACTAACGGTTTGATCAACCTCCATTCAGCTTCTCGAACAAATCCGGGGTGCTTAAGTGCCGCTGCCGTGATGAGTATCTTGTTTATTGCCTCCTCATTAAGCTCGCCGTCGGATTGGCAGAAAGCATCAATCGCAGCACTTGCCAATTCCACCTGACGTGTTCTGTCGTATACGCAGCGAACGAGCGTAAAGCCCGCTGCGCGGGCCGCCTCAAAATGTTCTGGAGATAAGCCCAGAGCAAAGCCGTTCGACGGTCCCGAATATGCCATCCACTGGCTCAAGAGATCACCTTCTTCCGAAAAGGACGCAACAAATACCTGCGCGTCCTTAGCAGTAGATGGCAGCTGTTCTAGTAATTGCCCATACATGGTGTTCCACGGGCCTTTTTCAAAATTCAACCGAACACGGAGCTGTTCAACCATGAGCTCAATCGCATAGCGAAACTCCATCGAGTCGTTTAGATGGTACGCACTACTGGCATAAATATTGCCTTTGTCCAGAATTCCTAACAGACCCCGCGCTGACGTGTAATGAAAGAGTGTCGTTGTCGGAGAACCTTGCAAGAACTCATCTATCAGTCGCATCTTTTCTCCAGGGGTATCCATAGAAGTTACAATTCTCGTCGAGGAAGCTTACGGCAAACCGCCGAGGCGCGTTTCCAGGGTAGCCCAACCTGGAAGCGTCAATTGGGCTGAAAGCGCCATTCCAGTTCAATTTCCGGCTTGATTATCACTCTTTCGCTACCGTGCCCAACACAGGAGGCCACAGGAAGCGGCTGGAGCGACGGGCATCCGATGCCTCTCGAGAATGATCCTGAGCACAACCTTATGCAAAGCTCAGTTTTCTGCAAGTTGTTTGAGCCAGAGCATCAGTCGGCGCGTTGAATTGGTGGATCTCGGTCTGCAGTGCCATTATCACCGGCTCGAAAGGAGTCCTGGATATCTTCCTATCGATCTGCGATAAACCGCCATGTATAAGTCGTTGACATGCTCTCACTGCTTCGGGGGTTCCCAGGAGAAACTGAGAAATATAACGGCAGCGCAAGCTGCACCGAGTGCTGAGACGAATTGCCAACCGTTCGCTTTCCGTGGATCTCCGTAGTCTGAGATACCTCGAAAAATACACCAGGGAAGCTTCGCGAGTTCAGCAGCTTGAGCGAATCCGCTGTCCTCCATGGCTACAGCCCGAATTCGCTCGTCTAAGCGGCGCATGCGATTCGCCGTGCCATCTGCAATCAGCTTCTCTCCGGCTGCAATAGTTCCGTCGTGGACCTTCGGGGAATGCGCATTACCGTAGGAACCGGGTAGGAGGTCGTGCGCAACTCCCTTGACTATCTTATCGAAAAACCGAGTGAATCTCGGTTCGTTCATTCTTTCCAGGGCAATCTTCACGACTTTTCTCGTCGAAATGTACTTCGGTCGCGGCCGTTGTCTTCGAAACCAGGTGGTGAGTCCCCACCATTTCAACACTTCAAGCCTGTGTTCCTCGTAATCGTAGACTTGATCTGCATATACGACATCGCCTAACATCACCTTTTCGCTTGGACCCGCTGCAATCCCCACTAAGACCAAAGCGTCTATGTCATAGTCGCTCAACATGTGTTCGACGGCAATCGCACAAGGGACATTTCTTGCTTCTGCAACCATTGTTACAACGATTTTGAGCGGACGGCCAGCCGGACGCACAATATCAGCTATCCAATACGAAAACTCTCCACTTCTCTCATCAGGGGGGGCGTCCAATGACCGCCCAAGTGCAGTCAACACCGCCTGGAGTTCCTTGCCAATGACAGTCACAATACCCACATCTTTATGTTCTTTTCTGGCACGCCTCAGTACGTCGAAGTCGGAGAGATTTGCAGTCGCTTTAATAAATACGTCCTTCACCTCTTCGGGCAAAATGCAAGGGAATGCCTCGGCAATCACGAGAACGCGCTCAAGAGTGTCCAGATGAGGCAACCGCCAACACAGATCACGAAGGACGATGGAGCGTACGATGTCATTTGGAATCTGGCCAGGCCGCGACAGGAAGTGCACTAGCGCACGGCAAGAACAATCTTTGGACTCTTCTCTATCGAATCCCGACATTCTAGCTCTCCTTGTATAAGACACGCGGAACTGGCCATTCGTACAGCGCTAGTTTCTGTATACTGTCGATTGCAGGCATGTTCCAATCGGGATTGAAGTCGACGACGCAAGCGTAAGCCAGCGGTTGATTCCCTGTTTGCTTGATTAACTCAATCAGTGTCTTGCATGTGGAGCCGGACCCATTGAAGATGTCGACAACAACTCCAGCGGTTCCCCTGAGGTCGCGGAGTTGGTCAGCCCACGATTCGCCTGCACTTGACTCAAGAATGTCATTCCAAGAGTTATTGGCCATTTGAGCGGATTCGATTCGCGTTCGCGGAACGCTCACAATAGACAAATCATCTTCAGCAGAATCATAAATTCGCTGGCACACGGATGATGAATCGGCCTCCGCCGGGTGAATGAGGAACCAAGCTTCCGGGACGCCGTGTTCAACAAGGGACCAATATAGTTTGTACCCAATCCAGTCGCCATATCGCTTGAGCATTTCTGTGAAGTTCGGAAGCCATTGATACTGCCTGCCAACGGTTTGTGGAACTTCTAGCTTCGGTTCTTCTGTCCATCCGACATCGGCGATCATATAGTGGAGATCATAGGACCGCATCCTGCTTAGTCGTTCAGGACCATCTCCTGTAAATGGCAGTCGAAGTGAGCACTGCGGACACGTAAGTGCGCCCGGTTCCCTGGGCCGTGTTATCAACGCGCCAATCCGTACGTCTGGATCCGGTAGGTGTCCGCCGTGTTTACTTACGGCTACGAATACATCGTCGGCTATTTCAATACCAAGGCTATGGAGATCCTCTGCATAGTATCTAAGGGTCTCACCGGATTCGATCGCATCCAGGACGACAACAACGGGACCCAGGGGTCTTATCTGTCCTGCCAAAGTTTCGCTGGAGAAGACATCAATAATTCGTTCGGCGCGGATGTCGAGCCCGTCCGCGTGCGCGACAACGACATCTCTCATCAAATCGTTGCATTTCAAGTCGTAGAGAATTGCTCTCGCCGCACAGTCGTTCATATCCCACCATTGTTGGAACGCCTGAAGCATCTCGGTACCACAGTCGTGGATGAAATAGGAGTAATGCCTGCAACGCAGGTTTCCACTTCGCGGATGCAAAGTAGCGAAGTGCCCCAATCTACGCACGCTTTTTCTCTCAATTCTGGTCTGAAAATCACCGTAGGCGGCGACCCGCAAAGTCTCGTAATCAGGTCCAATGTTCCGATGTACTTCGCCCTTGCCTGGCTCATAGGCATAAACTGAACCGTCGTTTGAGATCAAGTGCACAACGGGTGGCTGGTTCCCCGTTATCTCGTCAAGATGCCTCAGCTTGCTGCGGAATGCCCCCTGACTTCCGGGCATCTTCGGCAACAAAAGGACGAATTCATTACATAGGCCGCTTGAACACGCCTCGGCGATACCAGAGATCAGTTCGAGGAGTAGAGGATCCCGCAAGAGGAAGTATGGAGTAGAACAAAGGTCAACGAGGCAAAGGTCCGTTGAGCCGGGAATGCTCGTTGATATCGTGCGGAGATATTCGACTATTCTTCGGGGCAGGACACGGGGTTCGTGCACCGCCTCGTAATGGCTCACCGGCACACCATATGAAGAATGGGAGTTCGGTCGCTGTTTCAGCTTCGCGGCCATTAACTCATGGAAGCATACTTGCTTAGGTGTGAGGTCAAGACCGCTTATTGCACCTATCTGAATGTGAAAGGAGGCAACGTGCAAGTTCCTCCTCCTTAGCTTCGAATTTGTGCCTGCACAGGAATTTGAATCGCCAGAAGGTTGCCTCTAAAAGAAGGCATGTGTTTCTCATACTGCGTGATCTTGCACTTGTACCTAGCACCGTGCTGCTTGCGATAGGTATCATGCGCCATTTCTATCAGCATGCGGTAGTTGCCGCTCCGGATGAACAGACTTCCACCAAACTGATCAAGCACGGTGCGGGTCAGTGCGTAAAGGCCCATCCCTGGTGCGCCACCAAGGATATCCATTAAGTTCCCAAACTCTCCCCCGCCTTCGATTGCTTCATCGAATGCAAGCACCTTTGGAACGATTGTTCTGACTGCCCGGGTGACTCCCGGGAACAAGCTTGCTAATAGGACTCGTGGCTCAGTGGCAACTTGCTGTGTAATCTCAGTTGCCTGATCGACGATATGGTGTTCCGATTTTGTCTTGGTGAAGTTTCGAATAGTAACATAGACTTTATCCGACATGAACGAAGGCAGACCAAAAGCTCTGATTGGCCTGCCTTCCCGAAGAGCCGCCATCAGAGTGAACGCAATTCCATCTCCATCATCCCAGAGGCAAATGCGAAGAGATCCACTCTGGGCACCAGGGCGCTCTCCCGGGCGCTCAAATTTAGAAACCGACAATATGACCGACGCTTTAGGATGTCTGACAGCATTGCTCATAGCCTCGTAGATGACCACGCGAGCAACTTCGTCTTTGGTCGAACCTCCCGGCAGATGCTTCTCGAGAACCTGCTGAATCAAAGGCCGTGTCCATTTCTTCCCCTCTTCCCTCGCTGCGCTTGCGAGTTTGCCCTCCGGACCTATTCTCTCTGCGTCGGAATCTTTGAAGGTTGTGAACTCGAAGAAGTTTCGGGACGTCTTCTTTCCAGGCTCCCAATCGGGATCAAACTCGAGCTTGCTTAGCGCGTCCCCTTGACCCGTATAGGTCTCTTGCGGTTCTCCTATGAATCGTTGATCTTCACTGACAAGAAAATTAGCGATATTGCGGCCAGTGCTTGTCAGTACTGCCTCCGCAAAGCGCCAGACTTTGAAAAAATCTCGTACCCGCCGATCCGACGGGAGGGCAATAAATGTCGGCTGACACTGTTCCTCCCTCTGCACTAGGGTGGCAACACAGTTGACCAATGCCGCAACCTCGACAAAATCGGCTGCCCCGAAGTCGATTAGCATCGGGCGATCGGAGGTGCCTCGACTGTAAAAACGATCGAGTTGCGATTCAAAATCGTCGGCCAGAACTGTGTCAGCAAGCGGGAGACATGCGTCTTTCACGAATGACGACACCCGCGGGGCCGAAGAGCGCATTATATTCACCGGCATGCGAGACTTTCACTCCTGTCCTCATTACCAGGACGCACACGACCCAATGGAACAAATCGGGAACTGAGGGGCCTAAGCACTGGAAAGAATCACTCTAACAGGATCATTGCGTTCGCAAAACGAAATTGTAGGCCAAAGTTCAACAATATGCGGGATTCCGTGCCTTTGGCCTGAAAAGTTCGCAAAACGCGCCTCCTTCAAGAGCCCATCATTGACCTTATCCTTTTGTTTGCATTGGTATACAGGAGAGCCTTGGGAGAGCGCACGTAAGAAGCACGCGAGAGTGTTCCGTCGGGCCAAACAGGGATGTTGCCGGGAGTCCTTCTGGGTTCACGCTAATCGCCAAGTCATGAACTGAGATTGGGCACTTTGCGAATTCCAGCAACTCAGACGAGTTTTAGAAGGGTTCAATATTCCCGCGTCGGAGGCCATGCAGATCGAGCGTTTCATTGGCCTCTATGATCTCGGGGGATTCTGACATTGCGATGGACAAATCGGCGTAACCGATTTGTTGTCACAGACGTGAAAGTCTCGCCCCAAATCGCAACCCTAACGAACTGCTGAGAATCAGAATGCATCGGAACGAATCCCAGCAACCGCCACGAACAGCTTAACTGCTCCGCAGATGTCCGCAAGGTCTGAATCCATTCGCGGCTGTAACAACCAGCGGCGTGCAGAGTGATACAACCGACCTCCTCGGGGAGCTTATGACGATTTCTTTGTATTTTCAGCCTCTTGCCGCACAACCGCAAAGCGGGGACTGACACCACGATGTCCAGTTTTATTGCAGAAAAACTTGACACACGAGCAGTGATGAAAGATACTGGCGCGGCCATAACAAACTCACTGATTTCGGCAGGTGTACCTGCCTAAATCATTGATTCTATTTGTTCGCCAAGACGGGATTTGAACCAGGTCGAGAGATCACTGTACTTGTACTTTCGTTATTTTCCATTTCTGGAAACTGTATTTATAGGAAAATTTTCCTTTACATCGACTTTCCGGTAGAGGAAAATAGTGCCATGTTGCGCCCTACACCAACGACCGAGGCTGCCATCATCCGCGCTCTGGCGGAGCAGGTGCCATTCGCGCAGTTGCCGGGAGTTCGCGCTGCCGACGTGACCGAGAGCCGACCATTCGACATTCGCTTTGACCTTGAGTCCGGGCCGAACAAAGTTCCCGTCTTCGCAGAGATCAAACAGACGATAAGTCCCAAACAGCTCGAAATCATTGCTCCGTGGATTGCGCGCCTGAAAGCAATTGAGAAGGACGCCGCATTCGCCATCATCTCTCCAGTTCTATCGCCACAGGCACAGGCCTACTGCATAGACGCGGGGATTGACTTCATAGATCTTGCAGGCAACATTTCCATCAATGTTCCGGGCAAATTCGTCCTTCAACGGACAGGCTTGCGCAGCAACGATTCGGCCCAAACGACCGATCCCGCTCGCGAGGTGAATGTCTTTTCCGGTCGTTTTTCGCGTGTACTTCGGGTTCTCCTTCAAAACCCGCGGCCGTGGACACTTAGCGAGATCGCACGGGAACTCGAGAGGGAATCCAGCAGTAATCCGGTCGTCTCCCAGATGGCGACCGACCGCAACTCTGGCAACACCTTCACCATTAGTTTGGGGAGCATATCAAAAGCTCTCAGCACACTGGAAGAGCAGCTTTGGGTTCGACGGCGCGGTTCCTCTGTGCTACTTCCGGAGCCGAAGCGCCTATTGGTTGCATGGGCCGCCAAGTACCGCGAGCGCTATCGCCCGCGTTTGCGGAACAGCGTTACCTACCCTAATCCCTACGGAAGAGATCTGGCGAGTGTCAAAAACGCGCTAGCATCCATGTCTCTCGGCGCATTTGCTTTCACAGGGCCTGCCGCAGCCACTGTACGCGCGCCCTTCATCGATCTCGACACAATCGATATCTATCTCCCCTCCCCAGATCAGAAGCAAAGGCTCAAGAGCCTTGCAAGCCAAAAAACAGATGGCCCCTCTCTCCGCTTCCTTGAGCCATATGATCTCGGAGTATTCATGTACGCCAAGGAGTACGAAGGCATTCCGACAGTGTCGGATGTCCAGGCGTACCTCGATCTGACGGCTCGCGGCGGACGGGATCAAAAGCAGGCGGACTACCTGTTCGACAACATAATTGAGCCAATGTGGAAGGCGGCATGATTCCCGAACCACAAAAGACATATTTGTTGGAACTGCTCGCTGCGCTTGGTCCCGCCGCGAACGAATTCGTTCTGGTCGGTGGCCAAGCCTTAAAGTTCGTCCTGGCAGAGGCTAGAGCCACAAGAGACTTTGATTTCCTTCTCGATGCAATTGCACTCCGGGAGAACCCAGCAAACGTGGCTGAAAAACTGGCAGCGCTACACTATACCGTCGTTCCCGAATCGCGGAATTTCCAGTTTCAGAAGCCGATCCCCGGTACCAATGAAATCATGCGAGTTGAATTCATGGCGCCGCAGGAATTGAAACGGGGAAATGATTTCCGAATTGCAATTGAAAAAGAGTTGCACGCACGAGAATGCCTCGGCGGAACAATCGCACTGCAAGAATCTGATTTACACGAAGTAACGGGAGCGCTGCCAGACGGAACACCCGCTCAAATCAATCTTCGCGTCACCCGCCCACACGCACTCGTCTTGCTAAAACTCCTAGCACTCGATGATCGATACAGGAACGTCCGAGGGCCGGAACATGCCGCGCACGACCGCGACGAAGCCAGAGTCCATGCATCCGACATCATCGCCATTCTGAATGCAGCAATCGACATCGCAGCCTTTCGAGAAGCGTTCTACAGCCAATTCGCGGGAGACCCCGCTCTAGGAATACGTGTCACAGACCACCTGCGGGATTATTTTCAGGAAGATACCAGTCCCGGCATCCTGCTCTACGAGGAGTCGTTGCGCACCGGCGCTCCTGTCGACCGCAACGCCAGGACTCAACTGGCGGACGAACTGCGACGCGCGTCCCGTATGATGACGGAGATTATTCCATCTGGATCCTTTTCGGCGCTGCGCTTCGCGGTCGATGATATTTGCAACATCGATCAGCGTCGGGGGCTCGCCGAAGATTTTCTGCAAGGACTAATGAATGCCGGAGTACCTGTCAGCTCTGAGCAGGCGATCCAGTTCTTTCCGGGAGAGGTCTTCGGCGGTGCATACCGTCGAGGCGATGTTTTCAAGACGAGTGCATACGAAGAAGTAAGGAAGCTTAGTACGGGTGAGCAAACGCTTATGGCTGGCTATTGGCGAATCCGATCCACCGCCTTGCTCAATGATGAGGGCTTCAAAGTGCGCTTCGGAGTAATTTGGAAGTAAGACCCAGTTCTTTCCGCAACTCAACATCGCTCTAGCCAAAATGACGCAATCGTTTAAGACAATCCCGAACCGAGACGCAAGCGCAACCATCCAGGGATTCCTCTATCAGATCGAGCAGACAATTCTGCATTGGCTCAGGCTTGCAGATGACGAAGTGCTCGAACTTGAATGCGGTGAAGATCTCGACATTGTCCGCAAGGCTTTCTTGGACGAAGACTCCTATCGAATGTTAGGCCAAATTAAGCTGCGTACTGCAGCCATTAGTCTTCACAATTCAGACGTAGTTGAAGCCCTCGTGAATTTCTCCCGTCACAGACGGAATAATCCTGATCACAAACTGCAATTTCGCTTTATCACTACTGCTAAACCGACTGTAGAAAGAAAGCGAAACGAAGGACAGCAAACCCCAGGCTTGCTCCTGTGGAGCGCGATTTCTAACAACACAGGTCTTATCCCAATCTCCGAGACAGAGATACAGCAGATTCGCTCCTTAATGTTGAAGAGCACCCGCCCATCGAAGGTTGCTCGCCAAGATTGGGATGCTTTTAAGGCGCTGTGGGCCTCTGGTGACCATGAAGTCCTTCCTTTTGTCTCCGCTGTGTCCTGGAGTTTGTCAACCGGCGGAATCGATCAACTGGTCGCTGAAATAGAGTCTGCACTGTCGGGAAGTCTCGGTGTGCTACAACATGCCGTGTCCGATGCCCACATGCGCCTAGTGTTTTATGTTCTCAATAGGCTCTCAACTGGGGGAGAAAAGCGGCTGACCCGAATGGAGTTGATGAGCGAAGTAGCAAGAAGCGAGAACCTTGCGGTCAACCCAGTGCTTCTCCAAGTCGTACGCGACGCACTTTTGGACCGAGAACAGTTATCGCGAATCGAAGCCGGTTTAAGTGCAATCACGGAGAAACTTTCTAAGGTAGAAATCGGTTCTCAACTGCACGATGTTCAAGTCGCCCCATCAGTTCCGCAGGTAACAAAGAATGAGATACCCCCTCTCGTCGTAGGAGCGAGCCGAAGAGCCAGCAACGTTGATCGTTTACTGGAAGTGCTCAAGCAAGTTGCCTGGCTGCATCTCATCGGGTCTAGTGGAAGCGGCAAAACACACCTTGCTGCGCTTGTCGCAGCGAGATTGGCCCACCCGGTCTGGATTGATCTGCGTACCACTTCTCTTGAACAGGCCCGAAAAGTGCTCGATTCTTGGCTGGCCGTGAATCAAGCACTGACTACAGATTGTGCAACGATTCCCGCTGCAACCGATCCCCAGAAGTCACCGGAAGACACAGTATTCCTCATTGATGACCTCGATCCTGAAGGCGACATAATAACGACTCTGATCAATATCTCACGCCAACAGTTCGGGCGTTCGGTCAGGATCGTTTCTATATCCGGGCTCACACCTTATCCTTCGCCAAAGGAATACCTCGGCTCGCTTTATCTCGAAGTTCGAGTGCCTGGATTCTCCGACGAAGAACTCTCGGAATACTGCCTCCAGCGCGGGGCACCACAGTCCCTGTTAGATCGCAAATTCCTGGCCGCAGCGGGCCTCGCGACAAGGCATCATCCACAACTCATATCAGCCCTGGTCCAGTTCTTATCCGAGCGGTCATGGAATTATGACGAAGCCACTATGAAAGAAGTGCTTCGGGGCGATTTTGCTGAAGATCTCGCGGTGCACACGCAGCGCATTCTGATTCGTACTGTGTCCGAGCCCACACGAAATTTGCTTTATCGGCTCAGTGTTATCGGCCCAGTGGTATCGCGCGATGACGTAATCCTCGCCGGCAACGTCCCGCCGGCTATTAGTCTGCCCGCAGAAAAGCTCGCTGAATGCATTGGACCGTGGATTCAACCAATCACTCAAAGCGTATACATGCTCTCACCGCCAGTTGCCCAATTGGCGCCTGCCAACCTCTCGCAGGAGATGAGTGCAGAGCTGCATCGCCGGAAAGCTGCGTCAGTTGTGAGTCTGCGCCCTCTCAATCAATATGATGCGCGCATCGCAATTCAACACTTCGAGGCAGCCGGAGACTATCGCGAGGCCGCTGAATTGCTGCTTATCGCGCTAAACGGACTGAAAGATGAGAAAGCGCGAGATATCGATGACGCGGGACTCACCGACCTGTGGGCCAAGGACGGATTTCCCGACGCCATCCCTAAGGACCTTGGAATCATCATCAGGGCGTTTCAGATTATCGCTAAACATGAAAGGCGATCGTCGTTCCGTAATCAGCTTGTAGAGCTTAACACCCTTGCCGTTGGGCTTGTCGAGATTGACCCTCTCGCTGTCTTCTCCGCCTGCTCAATGGTTGCCGTGAGGTTGGCCCTCGATGTGTTCGACGTAGCACTCGAACTTGGGACAATTGCTCTTCGACTGGAATCGCGGATAACAGACCAACTCCCAGTGTTGGATCACGATCTCGTCGAGATCCTTTGGCTGATATTGTCATCCGCCGAGAGGCCTGAAGAAGTTGAGCATTGGTTGACAGTAGCTGGCAAACTCAATGCGAGCCAAATCGCCCGTCTCATCAGCTGTGAAATGGCGGCTAGCACAGCACGGTTCGTGTGCGATCGGTTATGGATGAAAGAGGAAGATCGCCCGAAAGAAGAGCAACGCTGGGCTGCGCTCGATCGGAAGATCGAATTCCTTGAAAATCTCGCGAACTCAGCAAGAGTAGACATCATCTTTGTTACGCTCCGAAGAGCACGAATTGTAATCACCTCTACACACCTAAACGACTTTTCCAAAGCGGTGTTCCTAGCTGAGGAGCGAATCAGTCGCGTCCCTTCCAGAGATAGCCGGAGCGATTTTCTCTTCTCGTTTACGCTTGGCCTTGCTGCCCGCGATTTGAAGAAATGGGCAGAGTGCGAGCTTTGGCTCAGCCAAGCAATTGACAGATCTGAAGCTGGTATCGCTAATGGATATGGCGAATTCGTTGTTCGCGCATATCTATATCGCTCCGAGGCTCGCCTGCAGCTGAATAAGCAACGCGACCAAGATCTGCGCACGGCGGTGGATTACGCACGCGCTATGCCAGAGGTTAATGAGCTGCTTCTCATTCGGGCCCTTGGTGAGTATGCCATTTACCTCTGGTCCTGCGACGACTTTGAAGCTTTCTATGAAGTGTGGAACGAGGCAGTCGAGCGCGTAATTGGTGCGAAAGCAGATTCAATCCTCTGGAAGGAACTATTCATATTAGTCGGAAATAACTCAGCGTATTGTGCCTACGAACTCAAAGGTGTACCGGCCGAAATGCAAATGACCAAACCATTCGCCGGCATGTACCTTATTTATTCTCCGCGTTTGCACGAGCTATATTCATCGGAAGTAGAGTGGATGATGGCAGCATCGATGATTGGCATTGCTGAACGCTGTCGCAGATTTGGTGATTGTGGCAAATGGGCACTTAGAACGGTTGAAATGGCCGCAGATTCGCAATTCGGAGCGAATGCAAGCTTCTATCTCCTTTACGCTACAGCCGAGGCAATTCGGAAGCGTCGATATGTCGAGGCGCTTGAATTCGTCCTTAGTTCTGTCTCTGCAATTCAGGACCCGGATGAGCGATTCCAGGAATGGGCAGTTAAACATCGTGGCGAGGACCTCAAAACAATCATAGGAAACCGACCACGGGTGTCACCAGAGATCAACCGGGAATTGCTCGCCTTCGTCATTTTAGGAATTGTTTTAGATCTGACTATCTGGGAGATGACGGATCGGGTCGGCGTTCAAACTGCCACTGACGGAGTCATAGACGCTTGCAGGCTGCTATCGTCTCGATCGTCCGACGCCGAGGTATGGAGACAAACGGGAGACTGTATTGAGAGAACGTTTCAAGCAGGAAGCCAAGCTGAGATCATTCTCCAGGCGAATCGCGACGCTCAGGAGGGCAGAAATCTGCTGGCTGCGATCGGCTACTTGGCAAGTGGGCGTTTCCAGGATGATGAGCGGACCGCATTTTCATGGATGGCAACGATGAGGTACTTGCATCAACAGATAACGCGCTCACCCTCCCACTATCATTTGCTGTCTGAGCTAACAAATCGGTTTTGGACCTTACGTGTAATCTCAAGTCCTATGGCGTTCCGAAGACCCGCAACCCTACAGCGCCGGTTGAATGAACTAGCCGAGCAAGGTCATCCGTCTATTCGCAGGACCATGAGATTCGTAGGGGAGCACCTGGGTCTTGACCTAGACCGTTCTCTGTGGGATTGGCTCGAGTCTGATGAGCTTTGATTGCGGGCGGTCCTTACTGTGCGGCAGTCGAATCGAGATTTCTTTCAATGCCGCGTTTCTGATTCTGTACCACGGCCGGCCGCATCAACCCATCACCGGCTTCCAATCACCCCCCCAGAGAACTTAGACTGTGCTCACAGACTCTTGACACAAAGTCCACAATGCGATGGAGCGTTGCCTCCGCCGTCTTCCGCCGTTTCTACCACCGTCAGGTTGCTGCCCTCGCACTTGCTACCAGCTTTGGTCGGACTCGCCCAGTCGGTCTTAGCTCTTTCGCCTGTATTAGAAGGGTGTGTCAGGTTCCACCTGGTCCTCGATGCCAACATCCTTCAGGGTGAGCTGCGCTGGCGTCTTGGCAGACGTATAAAACCTCACGCGCACACCGGATTGGAGGGAGCGATCAGAGCGGGAGTACTCGTCGCTTATCTTCCGGCGATTGTGGAACAAGAGATTTCCGGAGACACAGGCGCCGTACAAGCCAGTCCTTCAGCCTTCGATACCTCGCATTCCGCTTCCAAGGGCATCACACAGATGACATCGAGGATCAAACCCGGAGTTGATGGACAGAAGGTCAATGCACTGTTCGCCAAGGCCAGCATACTCAAGACAGAGTTTGAGCAAGTTCGGCTCGGAAAGTCGCCCTTTCCGCTCCATTTTGACGAGAGCGGGAATCGAGTGATTTTGGCATTCTGAAGTGGCCCACTTCGGTCGTTTGTTCTGGCCCACCCCTTGGACCGAGCGAACTCCCTAGTCTGGACTGAGCGCGAGCTTAGGACGGGGGCGGGAGTTGGACTGGAGAGCCAAGGTGGAGCTATACGAGCAGATTCGCCGGGAGTATGAGTTTGGGGCGGGTACGATTGCCGGGGTGGCACGGAAGCTGGGCGTGCATCGGCGCATGGTGCGGGATGCGGTGCGGAGTGCGACTCCGGCGCGACGGAAGAAGACCGAGCGGCCGCATGTGAAGATTGAACCGGCCGCGGCGTTTATCGACGCGGTTCTAGCAGCGGATCGGAAGGCCCCGCGCAAGCAGCGCCATACGGCGAAGCGGATCTGGGAGCGCATTCGCTGGGAGGTTCCTGGATGCACAGCGGCCGAGCGCACGGTTCGACACTATGTGGAGTTGCGCAAGCAGGAGTTGGGCTTCGGGCGCCGGGAGACGTTCGTTCCGCAGAGCTACGAGTGGGGCGTCGAGGCCCAGGTGGATTGGTACGAAGCGTATGCCGACCTGGATGGGGAGCGGGTCAAGCTGCAGGTGTTCTCGATGCGGTCGATGGCCAGCGGTGCGGCCTATCATCGTGCGTATCTGCGGGCCACGCAGCAGGCTTTCCTTGAAGCCCATGCGTTGGCATTTCACTTCTTTGGCGGAGTTTTTCGGCGTCTGCGCTATGACAACCTGTCGAGCGCGGTGAAGAAGATCCTGCGCGGCTATGAGCGCGAACTGACAGCCCGCTTCATCGCCTTCCGCTCGCACTGGCAGTATGAGGCCAGCTTCTGCACTCCCGGCGAGGGCCATGAGAAGGGCGGCGTGGAAGGCGAAGTGGGCTACTTCCGCCGCAACCACTGGGTTCCCGTGCCCACGGCCACGGATCTTGCCGATCTAAACGCGAAGCTGCTGGCAGACTGCCATCACGATGAGACCCGCATGCTTGCAGGCCGCACGGAAAGCGTTGGCACACTGTTGCTCACCGAGAAGGAACACATGCTGCCGCTGCCGATAGATGGTTTCGAGTTGGCCGAGGTGAGCTCCCGCGGGTCGATCACGCAGGCTGCGCGAAGGTGCGCACCAACTTCTACTCCGTGCCACTGAAGCCCGGATCGATAGTAGAAGCTCGCGTCCACTCCAGCGTTGTTGAGTTCCGCCAGGATGGCGTGCGGGTTGCCCAGCATGAGCGCAGCTATGAACGGTCGCGGCAGATCCTCGATCTGGAACACTATCTCGACGTGCTGGAACGCAAGCCCGGCGCGCTGCGTGGATCCAAGCCGTTGGCCGAGTGGCGGGCGCAGGGGCGATGGCCGGCAAGCTATGACCGGCTCTGGGATCTGATGACCGGCAAGCAGGGCCGCCACGGAGGAGCGCGTGCCATGGTGGCGGTGATCCGGATGGGTCAGGAGTTCGGCCACGCCAAGCTGGAGGCAAGTGTCGTAGAAGCACTGCATCTGGGTTGCACGGATGTGGCCGCGATCCGCCACCTGCTGATGACCGATCAACTGCAGCACGCTGCTCAGCAGACCATCGAGATCGGCGTTCTGGCCGCATACGAACGGCCGTTGCCGACGATGATCGAGTACAACCAGTTGCTCTCCATCGGGATGAACGGGGGGCAGGCATGAGCATGGAAGCGGCAAGCATCGCACAGCACTGCAAGTATCTGCACCTGTCTTCCATCGCAGCGCAGTTCGCATCTCTGGCCGAGGAAGCCCGCCAGCAGAACCACTCGCACCTGGGTTATCTCGAAGCCCTGCTTCAGGGCGAGGTCGAGGACCGAGAGCGTCGCTCGATTGAGTTGCGCATCAAGGATGCACACATGCCAAGGATGAAGACGCTGGAGGAGTTCGACTTCGCGCAGTCGCCGCAGATCCCGGCCTCGCGCATCCGCGCCTTGGCGGAAGGCGGTTATCTTGAACGCGCCGAGCCCGTGCTTCTGGTCGGTGAACCCGGCACAGGCAAGACGCATCTGGCAACCGGCCTGGCCATCGCCGCCTGCCGCCAGCGAAGACGCGTCCGGTTCACCACCGCTGCGGCGCTTGTCAACCAACTGGTCGAAGCACAACGCGAACAGAGTCTGAGCCGCATGCTGAAGCGGTGGGCCAGCGTGGAACTGATCGTCATCGACGAGCTGGGCTACGTACCGCTGGCCGAAGTGGCCGCCGAACTACTCTTCCAGGTGATCGCCGACCGCGCCGAAAAGGCCGCCATCATCGTGACCACCAACCTTCCGTTCTCCGAGTGGCCACAGGTCTTCACCAATGCCCGCCTGTGCAAGGCAGTACTCGACCGGCTCACCGACCAGGCCCACATCATCGAGACTGGCGCCGAGTCCTACCGGTTCCGCAGAACACTGGGGAAGAAGCGAAAAGTGTAACCCCTGGAGGCGCCGCCGTTCGGTTCTGCTTCCGCTTCGCCCTACGGGCTACGCTCCAGCAGAACCGAACACTACCCTCTTAAACACAACGTTCCAAGGGTGGGCCAGATTAAACGGCCAAAGTGGGCCAGAACAACTTGCCAAACGCAATCGAGCTGTTGTTGCCGAAACGGTCGACGAGTTCCTCTTGAGAGCCGAAGTCCTCATCAAAGAAGTGGAATCCAGCTTCAAAAAGGCGATCCCGCCCCCGACGATTAGGGAATCCTCTGATAAACTTGAAGATTATCACACAAGAGGAACTAGTGTCCTGAGTCTGAAATAATT
>PLSM01000068.1 GCA_003165075.1 Acidobacteriaceae bacterium
ACAACCACAACGGCGGGGTTGGCTTTTTCAACTTCTTTGGTAATCTGCTCCAAAACCGCGCCCAGATCTTTATCCAGCACAACCTGGCTCAAATTAATAAAGCGGATGGAGCCGGGCAGTTAGGCCGGATCGAAGAATGTGTACTGCTGCTGGTATCGCAGCATCTTTATGGCGGACTCACCCAAAACCGTGAAATAGAGAGCAGGTCGCTCCGGGGTCGCATTTGCAAACACGAACTGGTGCGCCAGGGTCGTCTTCCCGCTTCCGGGGGCGCCCGCGATGATGTTGAAGGAGTATTCGGGGAGACCACCCCCAACAATTTCGTCGAGGCCCGGAACTCCGGTTGGCAGCTTGTTTATCGTTACTTTCTTATCCGTATTCACGATTTTCTCCCATTCCCCGAATTGCGATCGTCAAAGGCTGCACCTGGCCATGCATCGCGCAGCAGGCTCAACGTTAAAGCTTCACCAACGAAGATATGAAGCAGGCTGAGTAATCTGGCGATCAGAATTGTTCCTTCCTCGCCAACCGGGAATTCTCCGGTCTGAACTCCGCCAATGTCGGTTCGAGGCTCAAACTCTGCCAGGCCGTGTAAGATTCCATCCGCAGTGATCCGTGCTGCGTTAAGAGCGGGAGCTTCCGAACTGGCCAGAACCAGAGCGCGAAAGGCAAGCGAATAGAAACTGGCAACTCCAGAAAATGCAATCAAACTCCGGCGGAGTTTCTCATAGACGCGAACACTAGCGGACTTCACCGGCGCAGAGGTCCTGCCCGCAAAAGCCTCCTGGGCAACAAGCAGACGGGCTAAATCTCGCATTTCCGGGGGAGTGGTCAAGGTCAACCCTGCATTGCTCCAGGTTGCAGTTTCAGTGAACGGTTATCCGCTTCGTGGCAGGCTCAGGGCGGCGATTCCATCATTTCGCAACCACCCGAGGTAGAGGTCTTCGACATCCAGAGCCGCACTGGATGTAGAGTGCCCACGGAACTCAGTTCATGTAGCGATTCGTTTGTGGAAACGGTGGATTTTCCTGCGAGCCGCCGGCCTTGCTTCGAATAAGTGTGAAAACGTCCAAAACCGTGGCAATACTGCGAACGTTCCCAGCAGCAACCATGAGTCCTTCCTCCATACTGGGATGTTTGCTCGCCAGGTTTTCAATACGTCCGCTTACCTTCCTCAGCTGGTCAATTTCCAGAAGAAGGTCCTCGAATGCCGCAGCCATTGGGAGGTCTTCAGGCACCGAGTCCGCCGTGTCCCCTGTGGTCGCGACAGGCTCTGCGCCTACGTCAGCCTGCAGGCGTAAATCCTCTATCAGGCGCAGCGTTGTCGATTCGCCAAGAAGGGCAAGAAACAGCCCGAGCAACTGCGCGATTAGAATGATTCCGACCTCGTCATCCTCATCCGGGTTGGTCTGGGACTCAACTTCGCCAAGACCGCGCAAACCCCCATTCGCCATAACCTGCACGGTGTTGAGCCGGTGCGATTCCGACTTGGCCAGAGCCAGGGCACGCGAAGCGAGCGCGCGAAAACCATCAACTCCCACGGGTGCGCCGAGTTGTCGGCACAACCTCTCATAGACACGCACACTCGCTGGTTCAGTTTGCAGTGCGGTAGTGCTCGAATCTGCCTCGCGAGCAACGAGACTGCGGGCAAGGTCACGTGTCTTTTTTTGAGGGAGCATCGGTCCCCTTTCGTTACGAGTTGTTACGCCCGGCTTAGGCGTGCAGCAACCATGGCCATAATACTCCGATGTCCGTTGGTGGATATCGCATCGATACTGATCGGCATCTTTCGCATTGTTAAATCTATTCGCCCGCAAAATTGTTAATCCAGGTATTTCTCCAATTTTTGACGGGCTTCCAACCCGGATGCATCTTTGCTCGCGTCGCCCGGCAATAGGTCGTGCAGAACCACGTTCAGCAGAGATTCGTGAACCTGGATGTGGTCGGTGTAGTCGATAAAGCCGAGCTTACGGAAGCGGTTCATAAAGAAGCTGACCCGGGAGCGGGTTGTCCCGATCATCTCCGCCAGGGTCTCTTGCGAAATCTTGGGAATATATCGCTTGGACTCGCCAGGCTTGCCGAACTCCGCCATCAGCAGGAGAATACGCGCCAGGCGCTTTTCACTGGAGTTGAAGAGCTGGTCGACAAGATTGGCCCAGTTGCGCATGCTGCGGGCCAGCAGGAACTTCAGAAATAGATCGGAGAACTCGTGCTCCTCGTGCATTACGCGGATTATTTCTTCTCGACTAATCTTGAGCGCGCTGCAGGCTGTGATGGCTGTTGCCGTGGCCAATCGCAGCCCATGGTTCGCTGTAAGCGACTCTTCTCCTGCAAAGTCGCCTGGGGTCAGGATCGTGACGGTGGCTTCCTTTCCGGTTTGCGATACGACCGTGATCTTTGCCCGGCCATCTTGCAAATAGAAAATGGAATCCGCCGGATCTCCCTGCGAAAACAATCTCTGTTTGGGTTCTAGTTGCACGATTCTTCGACCTAGTCCGGCGTGTGCCAGGTAGGCGGCAGTATCGAATTCCAATCCACCAGGCTGAATCATTCCGATGCCCCCCTTCCGGGTGCAGCAGTGATATGGAGCGCCCTGAGACGACAGAACCATATCAACTTCAGGCTAACGGCGGAATTGCCACGCCGAGTAGAGACTCGGCTATAATCGCGCGAATGCCTGAAACGGCTCCTTTTGTTGAGGATCGATTCCAATCCGCGCCGTTTCACACCTTACGCGGTATTTTGTCACATGCTTGCACCTATTTAGGACAACATCTGTTCACTTTTGCTCACTCTACGAATAATTCGAGCTTCTTAAGCGGGGAGTCATCGTAAGCTCAACGGCATCTTATATATACAGCACGAATATTTGAGTTAAGAGGCACCTTCCCTGCCTGGGCCTTAATCTGTCCATGCCTTCTTTCGCGCCCAAAATCACCTGGGCTTATCCCATAAATCCTCCACCTCTGTGCGGAATTGACCAGCATTAGGGATTCTCCAATGCAACCTTGGTTTCAAAGCTTCATGCATTCGAAATATGAGGTGCAAGATGCGAACTGTGTGGCAAAACCCCTTGGCAAAACTCTTGATAGTGGACGATGACCCTTCGATTCGAACCTCGATAGCGCAGGTGCTCACTGAGATTGGTTACTTCGTTCGATCAGCCCACGACGGATTCTCTGCTTTGGTCGAGATTCGGAAGGTGATCCCCGATATCATTCTCTCCGATCTCAACATGCCCGGTATGTCCGGATTCGAGTTTCTCTCGGTCGTCCATCACCGCTTGCCGTCGATTCGCTTGATCGCAATGAGCGGCGCATTCTCCGGCGATGAAGTGCCTTCAGGAGTTGCCGCCGATGCCTTCTACCAGAAAGGCAGCGGTGTCCGCTCCTTGTTGAAGATCATTGAAGGTTTGGCCCAGCCGGAGCGCTTGCTTACCAACCCGCCGGCTGCCTCGTCACCTATCTGGATTCAACGAAACGGGAAAAACGCCTCTGGAGAACCTTATGTGACGCTCGCCTGCCCGGAGTGCCTGCGGACCTTCCAACAGACTGTCGGTGGTTCTCTGAGCGCCATACGAGAAGGACAGTGCGTTCATTGCGGGAATATTGTTTACTACGCAATCGTTGAACCCGTCGACTGGTCGCCTGAACAGATGCCTCAAAAGACTCGTGGCGCGGAAACACCTGCCTGGCAGCCCCAGTTGCAATCCTGAGGAATAAGAGTGAGATGCTTATGCACAAGATTCCTGTTTGCGATAAGCAGCGATGCTATCGGCGTATGCGTTCAGCAGGCTGCTCGTAACCTGTATAGCGCGAAGAGAACCAAAAAATGGTTGGATATGAAGTCGCCGGCGTGGCTACGGATCAAGCCCCTACTGCGGGCTGCGGAAGCAGATGCTTTCGCCATCCAGCCGATACTCGGCTGAACACACCTCTCCCCCGCAGATCATCGTCTCTCCCGCGCACAACTGGCGCCGTGTAATCAGCCCCATGGTGCCACAGCGCGGGCACGACATGACGGCAACATAGGGGTTTTGAGCGTGACCGAGTTTGGACTGGTTTTCCAGGACGAAAACCGTTCCGGGGTCCATTCTCTCGGGAATCCATTCTTCCAGAAACTGCAAGTCGGTTGACATCCTGCCCTCCGATACTTGAGGTCACCGAGCAGCGTCTCTTCGTCTCCGCCGCTTCGTTGTGCAACAACAGCAGGCTGCGAATGGCTTGCCAGAGACTGTGCAGTCTCCGGTTGAAAATCAGTGTTATTGCCACCGGTCGAGCACGTCAATCGGAATCGGCGTCAGGGAGTATCGAACGGGGTACATTCTCTGTACCCAATCGGGCAGTTACCTCCCGCCTCGGTTGCCGCCCTGTGTGCCGGCAGCCGCATCAATGTCTTTATAGACTTCAATGTTGCGCAGGATTGCCTCCACGTAATCCCGTGTTTGCGTAAACGGAATGGATTCCACAAACTCGTCGATCCCCTGGTAGGGACCCGCGGCCTCCCAATCCACCACCCGGCTATCGCCGGCGTTGTAAGCCGCCAGTGCATACTCCTGTACCCCGCCAAATCTGTCCAGCATCTGGCGCAGATACCGTGTACCGAGCCTGATATTTGTTTCTGGATTGAGCAGTTGGAAGGTCTCAAAATGGGTGATACCTTCTTCTCGCGCCATCGCCTTGCCCGTGATTGGCACCAACTGCATCAGCCCCCACGCATTGGCATACGAAATGACCGCGGGATTGAACTCCGACTCCTGCCGGATGAGCGAAGCCACCAGGTAAGGGTCGAGGTTGTTCTTGGCTGATTCCGCCTTGATCGTGTCCCAGTAAGGCTCAGGAAACAGAATGCGCCAGTAAGCCAGCGGAATTGACTTGATTGGGGCCGACGCGGCGCTTGGCAATGCCCGCTTGAGGGCGCGCATGGCCCGGGACGTCTCGCCGTAGGAAGCATAGATTTGCGCCTCTGCCAGCGCGCTCCATGAGCCGGAATCCGGATCGCCCTCAATCTCCCGCGGAATATAATCGTTCAGGCCGGCATTCGCTAGCAGCCGCGCTTTGGCCAGATGCGGACTGTCGTCCGGAAAGCTGTCGTCCAGCGCCGGCACGGGCGGCGCCTCGATCAAGTCCAGCTCCGGATCGGCCACCGGCTGCGTGTTGCCCAGTGCCGCCAGTCGTTGCCGCGCCATCTGCGCATAAAAAAAGTGCTGGTAGACGCGCACAATGGTGCGGTAGTTCGCCGCGGCCAGTGCGGGATTGTGGTCCTGCGTCTCATACAGGTGTCCGCGCCAATAGAGCGCCGACACCGTCTCCGTCGCGCTGGGATAAAGCCGTATCTGCTCGTCGAACAGTCGAGCCGCGTCCGCATAAAGCCCCTGCCGGTAGCAGAGCCAGCCCGCCCGCCAGTGCGCGGCCGCAGCATTCTTCTCTGTCGGAAAGTGCGTCGCGAGGTAGCTGTAGTACTCCACCGCCCGGGGATAATCCCGGCTCAACAGGTACATGTTGCCGCTGGAAAAAAGTGCCTCGGCCAGCCATTCGCTATGCGGAAAGTCTGTCTCCATCCGAGTCACAATGCGCTGCTGTTCATCCCAGTCGTCGCGGCTTCGCGCCAGTTCCATCAACAGGTAAAGTCTCCGCGCGCCGTTCTCGTCCGGTGTGTCGGGCAGCGCCTCGGCCTCGGCCTTGCTCAGGCGCTTCAGCTTCAAGTCGCAACTCGCCGCGGCCACCGCGAAGCCTTCCCGGCTTTGTTCATCCAGGCTCGCCTGGTGCGCCAGCGCATAATACTGCTCGCTGGCTTCTGCGTAGCGGCCGCCTTTGTAGTAGGCATCGCCCAGGCTTCGCAGTTCCGCCACCGTCAATGTGGATTCCGCGCCCTCTGCTGTCAGTTGGGCGCGCGCAATCTCTGCCTGCGAACTCAGCGGATGGTCAAGCAGGACCTGCTTGAAGATCCGTTCCGCCTCCTCTGTCTGGTGCAGCGCCAGCGCCACCTGCCCGCGAGCCACCTGGTAGCCCGGCCGGCTGGCCGCGTCCCCGCTGGCGGCTGCCGCCAGCACCTGCTGCGCGCCGGTTGCATTGTTCATGGCCAGCAGCACCGCCGCCTCCAGTTCCGGCGCCTCGGCGTCGAAGATGCTGTCTGGATAAGTCTGCACAAATCCCTTCAGCAGCGCCTCCGCTGCCGCTTCGTTGCCGGCCTCGTGTTGAGCCAGCGCCGCCAGAAAGTCTGCATAATCGCCCAGCACATCGCTGGCGCGCCGTGCCTCGCGCAAACTCTCCGCCGCCTCCGCATAGCGCTTGTCCAACAGGTATGCGTGGCCCAGCGCCAGGTACGCCGCCGCCGTTGCGTCGCCGGTGTGCTGATGTGCGTAACTAGTCACCCCGGCGTAGGCCGCCGGTGTGCGCATGGTCGCCAGTTGCTGAGCCATGGGCCGCAGCTCCGTTGAAGCCACAAACGCCAGCTTGATCCGCTGCGCCCGCGCCGATGGTCGCCTCTTGCGTCTCCGCGTCAGGGTCTTCTTCCCTCTTTTGCTGGCCTTAGGTGCCGTTCCCGCTTTGTGCGCCGCCGTGGTCTTGTGTGTCGTGGCGGACTTGTGTGCCGCTCCTGTCTTGTGCGCAGCAGAGCCGGAGCCACCGGAAGCTTTGCCCCCAGACGCGTTGCTTCCAGAAGCCTTGGTCTTGGCCGCATCCGAGGTCCGCCCCCAAACCGGAGTAATCACCATCAAGGCAGAAAGCAGCGCTGCCAGCCACCGCGCTGTCATAGGTGCTCGGGTTGGGGAGAGTGCAACCGTCATACTTCCACTGTATGACGGTTCTTCCCCCGCTTGGTACCCCCGAACCAGTTCCGTTACGTTCCGTGCGTGCAGGCGAAGGCTCTGCTTTGTCCACTTTCCGCGCGCCGGTTTGGTCTCCTGCCCCGTCGTCTATTACACTTGTCTTTTACCGGCCCGGAAGCGAAGCCCATCCGGTGTCCCTACGAATTCCCGCAACCAACTCCCATGGCGACCATCCAATCTATTGCAGGAGAGAACGAGCAGCATCCCGACGTGGCCCTGGTTGAACGGGTCCGCACTGGAGATGTCTCGGCCTACGACACGCTGGTCCGCAAGTACGACCGGCAGATCTTCCGGATTGCGCAGCATATCACGCAAAACCGTGAAGACGCTGAAGATGTCATGCAGGATGCGTTCCTCAAGGCGTACGAAAAGATCGACCAGTTCCAGGGAAACTCGAAGTTCTACACATGGTTGGTTCGAATCGCAGTCAACGAAAGCCTGATGCGTCTCCGCAAGCGGCGCACCGGCAAAATGGTCTCGATCGACGAGGATATCGAGACCGAGGAAGGCAGCGTTCCGCGCGACCTGGCCGACTGGGCACCGGACCCGGAGCAGAACTATTCCCAGACCGAACTGGCCGAGATTCTGCGCAAGACCATCCAGGGACTGCCCCAGGGATTTCGCATCGTCTTTGTCCTGCGCGACGTAGAAGGCCTGTCTACCGAGGAGACGGCAGAAACTCTCGGATTAAGCGTTCCGGCAGTGAAGTCTCGTCTGCTGCGCGCGCGGCTGCAATTGCGCGAGCGCCTGAGCCGCTACTTCCGCAGGAAAAGGGTCCCCAAGGAAATGGGAGTTGATAAGTGACCTGCACTGAGTTTCTCGCTTTGCTCGACGATTTGATTGACGACTCGGTAACCCCCGAGATGCGTGCCGAACTGCAGCAGCATTTGAAGGGCTGCGAGCATTGCGAGGTCACCCTCAGCACCACCCGCAAAACCATCGAAATCTACCGCTCTCACGAGATCTACGACCTGCCTCCCAGCCTCCGCGAACGCCTTCACGCCGCCATCATGGCCCGCTGTAAAAAAGGCTGTTGACGTCCTCAGGCAATTCCAGTCTCGCAATTGATGTGGGTGCCTCAGGTCTCGACTTTGACCTGGGATCGCGTACATTTCACCCATCGGCGCACCATCTCAGCGGATCGACACAATGCATTCGTCTGTGCGCCCAATCTCGCAGCCGGCGCAGCTGTCGTGGAGTGTCAGCGGTGACTGCAGAATCTCATTCCAGGGTTTCTCGCAAAACACCGCGCAGTTACGTCCGGCAGCTTTCGCCCGGACGAGCGCAACGTCGGCCATCGCCATCACATCCCCTACCGATCCTTCGCCCGCCGGCGCCACCACTGCGCCAATGCTCGCCGTAATATTGATCTCGCCTTTGTCCACGCGAACAGGCTCCTTGCAAATCGCCATTCGGATGGTTTCCGATCGCTGGCATAGCTGTTCCCCGTAGCATCCGGGTAGTGCGATGAAGAGCTCTTCTCCCCCATAGCGCCCCACGAAATCGTACGACCGGATATTCTGCCTCAAGCGTCGCGCCGTTTCCTTCAGAACCATGTCCCCGTCCAGGTGTCCATATCTGCGTGTTCTGTCTTGACGGCTCTGTGCTCCTGTCCTCTTTATCCAGGCAGACCATCATTTATGATGGGACAATCTTGTTTTCCGGTGATCACGGTTCACTTGCCGCAAGGCAAAACATTGCGGATCGAATGCGCGCTGTCACACACTGGCGCCTGCGCATTGACCTTCAAGGACAGATTGTGACCGCTCCAACTTTATCGAATGCAACGTTGATCAAAGGCGGTCACCTGTGGTCCAGTTAAGTCTGAAGTTGATGAAAGCCATTGCCATGATTTTCGAGGCTCAGATTCTCCTCGCCTGGCGCCGCACCTGCGTCGTGTTGAAGGTCGCGCCTATAGCCTTCGCTGCTCTGCTCTTCATCGGGCAGGGCGTGACGCACGCGCAATCGATTCCCTCAGCCCAGGACAGGCTCGCCTTGGTCGATCCATTCATCGGCACAGGGCCGGACGGCCACACGTTTCCAGGCGCAACTGTGCCCTTCGGAATGGTGCAGCTCTCTCCGGACACGCAGATTCGGCCCTTCAAGCAGAGCTACAAATGGGCATCCGGCTACCGCTATGAGGACACCACCATCCTCGGATTCTCGCACACCCACTTTTCCGGCAGCGGACACTCCGATCTCGGTGACGTCTTGCTCCAGCCGATCGCCGGCGATGTGCGGCTCGAACCTGGTGACATTGAGAAACCTGAGTCTGGCTATCGGGCCCGCTTCACTCACCAGCAGGAACGGGCTGAGCCCGGCTATTATGCGGTTGATTTACTCGACTATGGTGTCCATGTCGAGTTGACAGCGAGCGCCCGCGTTGGCGTGCACAGATATACGTACCCCGCGGGCAAACCAGCGCATGTTCTGCTCGACCTTCGTTCCTCCATCTACAACTATCCCGGCAAAGTGCTCTGGTCGCGTCTGCGCATTCGCGGCGACGGCACCGTCACCGGCATGCGGGAAACGCGCGGCTGGGCGCCCGGCCGTCAACTTTACTTTGCAATCAGGTTCTCGCAACCGCTTGAGCAACACAGCCTGTATAACCGCGAGACCGCGCCTGTGGAGTATCACGGATTCAAGACACCCGGCACCACTTCTGAAGACACGCAGGCAATTGAAGGCCGCGGCATTGTTGCGGTCTTCGGATTCAAACCGCAGCCGCAGCCGCTCGTGGTGAAGGTGGCGCTCTCGCCCGTCAGCGAAGACAACGCCGTCGCGAATATGGATGCCGAAGTGCCCGCATTCGACTTCGACGCGGTGCATGCTGCAGCCAGGGCCGCATGGACGAAGGAACTCCAAAGGGTGGACATTGCAGCGCCGCCCGACGTGCAAAAGAGCCTCTACACGGCGCTGTATCACGCGATGATGTCGCCGAACCTGACCATGGATGTCGACGGCAGCTATCGCGGCCCGGACAATCAGGTGCACCACGCAGCCGGATTTCAATTCGTTTCCAACCTGAGCCTGTGGGACACATACCGCGCCGAGCAGCCGCTGATGACGATCCTTGAGCCGGAGACACGCACCAGCGATCTGGTGAACTCCATGCTCGCTTCCCGCCGCGAGAGCCCGTTTGGAATTCTGCCCATCTGGCAGGAACAGGGGATCGAAACCTGGTGCATGATCGGTTATCACGCCGTACCGGAAATCGTTGATGCCTATATGAAGGGCATTCGCGGATTCGATGCCGAGGAAGCGCTTCGTGCCGTCGTAGCCAGCGCCACGTATGCCCCGTATGGAAGTCTGGAAGAATACATGCGGCTCGGCTATGTGCCCGTCGACCACGATGATGAAGCAGCTTCGAAGACGGTCGAGTATGCCTTCGACGACTGGACCATTTCACGAATGGCCAAAGCGATGAATCACGCCGAGCTGGCCGGCGCCTTCAACAAGAGAGCAGCAAACTGGCGCAATAACTTCAACGCCAAAGATGGGTTTGTAGAGCCGCGTCTCGCCAATGGCGATTACCGCATTCCGTTCGATCCTGCCCGCGCCGGGGCCGGGAGCGGCTTCACGGAGGGCAATGCCTGGCAGTACTCCTGGTATCAACCGCAGGATGAACAAGGGCTCATCGATGTGCTTGGGGGCAGGCAGCAACTCATCGACAAGCTCGACGCGATGTTCGATGCCAAGGTGGACCCGCACCAATATGCCGATGTCGAAGATATCAGCGGCATGATCGGGCAATACATCCACGGCAATGAGCCGAGTCATCACCTTGCCTACCTATACGACTACGCAGAAGCTCCTGTTCGCACACAGGAGAGGCTTCGCCAGATCGTCGAGTCACAGTATCGTGCCGCGCCGGATGGTCTTGTCGGCAACGATGACCTTGGACAGATGTCTGCCTGGCTTATCTTCACATCGCTGGGGTTCTACCCCGTCGCGCCAGGGTCCGACGAATATGTGATTGGCCGTCCCTTTGTAGACCAAGCCACTCTGCACCTTCCCAATGGAAATACTTTCAGGGTCGTTGCAGAGCATTTGAGTTCGTCGAATGCATACATCAAATCGGTCACGCTGAACGGAAAGCCACTCGGGCGTTTATTCATCCGGCACAAGGAATTGATGGACGGAGGAGAGTTACGCTTTGTGATGAGCACCAAAGCTGAAGCGAACTGGTCAATGCAGAAGCTCGACCCCCCGTACTCGATGTCCCCCGCACATTGAGCAAGTTGCATGTACGTGCGCACGGCTGGGAGAGTACCAGTGGGTGCCACGTCCTTTGCGCATTTTGCAAGCACGGGACAGCACGAACTCTAGCCACACGATGCCAATAAGTGATTGATAAATATAATAGTTGTCATCCTGAGCGACCCGGAGCAACGCGAAGGGGAGTCGAAGGACCTGCGGTTGTCCCTTCCCGGCAGCCCCAATTCACTTCGTTTTCAACAATATTCCGCCGATCCAGCCTGTACCTATAGGCAGCCCACCAAATCGGCGCATCCTCCCCGTTTGCAGATCATTTCCTTCCTCCGGCGCACTATAGGAGTAGCAGAAAGACCGGCGGCCGGCTCTTTCCATCCGCCGCAAGCCGGGAACCCAGGCGCCATTCCTTCGGCAAAGCAGCGCCTGGGAGCCGCCATCCCTGCCCTCTGCTGTTTCATAAGAAGTCCCCGCTTCAATCTGTCCGGGATGAGACCGGCCTGTACTCTCGTACCCAACTCTTTCCTCCCCGGCCCGTGAAACTCGGAGACAGTGAGCTCGCAATCGACCTCCGAAGCGCTTAAAATCAAGAACCTGCACAGGAAAGACAACTTTCTGCGCTCTTGAGAACTCTAATTGAATCAAGGAGAAATGATGTCCCACGATAGAGTTTTTCCCTTCACGCGCCTTACCGCAGCGAAGCTCTTCGCGCTCTCGATTCTCGCCACTGCCTTGGTCAGCTGGGCCCCCGTCGCACCGGCCCAGATTGCCGTTAACATTGGAGTGGCGCCCGTGTGCCCCTATGGGTACTTCGACTACGCTCCCTATGACTGTGCCCCTTACGGCTACTACGGCCCCGATTGGTTTGTGGGCGGAATGTTTATTGGTGCCGGCCCCTGGTTTCATGGTCACGGCGGCTTTTTCGGCCACGTTGACAACCGCTACGACCCTCATCACGGCTACCATGGTCCGTTGCCTGAACGGGGCGCGCAGCCATTCAACCACTTCCACGGAAATGAAGCGCGCGATGGGCGAGGACACGAAGGCCCTGCCGGTCATGATGCGGGCCATGAACACGCCCTGCCCGGATATCGCGGTGGCGGCCATGGCGAGGGGCATCGCTAGAACCCAATCCAATTGAGATAAGGCGCTCTCGGGCGCCTTATCTCAATTGCGCGCGACGCGGGGGCCCAGGTCTCGATTCCGAGACTTGGGAAAGCACGAATTTTGGATGGCAGACGTTGCTTCAATGTTGCCCGTACATCGCCATCACATCCCTGCGCAGTTCCGCGCGGCTCGTCGGCCGTGTATAGAACATATGGCCGCCCGGATATTCCCGCACCGCGACACGCGTCGGATCGCCCATCACCGGCATCTGGTCCACGGTCAGAATCGATCCCATGAAGGGGCACGATAGATCGTTCCAGCCGTGCACAATCAGCACCCGCAGTTTCGGATCGGCCGCCACCGCCTGCCGCAGTTCCGGCACTGACCCCGTGCGCAAGTCATCTCCACCTTCCCACAAGCGATTCACGTCGTACGACAGAGCGTTGTAGCGCGCGTCCACCTTCCACCCCACGACCCGCGTCACAAAATCCACCATCGCCGTCGTCACCGGCGCAATCATGCTGGCCAGAATGGGATCATTGGCCCGCTGCGCCGGCGCAAATGGAAATGGATCGAAAGAAGTCACGTTCGAGTCGTACACCGAGCCCAGCTTGCCTTCCTCGCGAAAGACCTCGCGAAGATACGCGCCCGTTTCCAGCCGCCCTCCGGAGTACTTCACAAATGCCGCATCGAGGCCGGTCAATTCCGTCACATGCTCGATCATTTTCTTGGTGGCCTCGGGGTCGGAGCGGCCCTTCAGCAGCGCGGCGGCGTACTCCCCGCGCGTGTACGCAATCACATCGGCCATTGTCTGCGGTGTCAGCTTGTTCTCGCGTTCCATGTGTGCCGCGGTGATCGAGGGCAACGTCATCATCCAAGGCATCGGCGATAAGTCGCCGTCGTCCTCAATAGTGGGATTCAGATACGGCGACACCAGCACCACGCCGTTCATTGCCACGCCCAATTGCGACTGCAGATAGTAGGTAATCCGCGGCCCGCGAAATCCTCCGTAGCTCTCCCCCGCCAGGTACTTCCTCGATCCCAGCCGGCCGTTTTTCACCAGCCAGTCGTAGATCACGCGGGAAAGATACTGAATGTCGGGTGTGGTGCTATAAAACAGTTTCTTGGCGTCCGCCTCGGACACCGTTGTTCTGCTGAATCCCGTGCCCACCGGATCGATAAAGACCAGGTCGGTAAAGTCCAGCCATGTCCCCGGATTGTCGCTCAGCATCGGTGAATCGGATGGGCTGTCGCCTTCGTTCCCTGCCTGCAGGTGCTTCGGCCCGATCGCCCCAAAATTCAGAAACACCGACGACGCGCCGGGCCCGCCGTTCAAGGCAAATGTCACCGGCCGGTTCTCACCGTCCATTGTGTAGGCGGTCACCACCACCTCGCCTGCGATCTTCCCATCCTTGTCGCGCACCGGCAATGCGCCCACCGTCACGGTGTATTTCAATGTCTTGCCATCCAGTTGCATAGCCTGCTGGACATGCGCATCGGCCGGCAGCGGAGGCAGCGCGGTCTTCTCGTCGGCCGCCTTGTCCGCTGCCGATTTCTCCGCGGATGCCGGTTTCTCGCCAGTCTTTTCGTTACTGGCCGCTGTCTTATCTGCTTGAGCCACAACAGGCACAGCCGGAAATGCAAGGCAACAAAGAGCGCCCACCAGAACAGAGAGGCGTCCAAGGGAATGTCGTTTGCTGAAAGCAGTCATTGCATTAAGATACATTGCCCGCGCTTGATGCTGGCAGCCCACCCGCCGCATGATTTACCCTCAAGTTCGGCATGAGAATCAAGTACGCGCTTATCGGATTAGTCCTGGCCGTGGCCGTTGTTGCGGCTGTGTCCATCTCCGCCCTTGTCCAGCAGTCCACCAAGCCCGCTGAAGAAATCCCCGATGCACCGCAGGCTACCGCCGCTGCAATGGTGCGCCCCAACGGCCCCTCGGTGGTTATGGACACCTCGATGGGCCGCATCACCTGCCAGTTCTTTCAAGCGCAGGCGCCCAAGGCGGTGGCCAACTTCATCGGTCTCGCCCAGGGCACAAAGGACTGGACTGACCCTGAGAGCAAAAAGGTGCAGCAACACAAGCCCTTCTACGACGGCACCACATTCCATCGCGTCATCCCCGAGTTCATGATCCAGGGTGGCGACCCCATGGGCACCGGCATGGGAGACCCCGGCTATCAATTTGAAGATGAGTTCGACCCCAATCTCAACTTCGACGTGCCTGGGCGCCTCGCCATGGCGAACAGCGGCCCCAACACCAACGGAAGCCAATTTTTCATCACAGAGAAAGCATACGACTCACTCAACCAGCACTACACCATCTTCGGTCAGTGCGACGAGGCCAGCGTTTTGGTCGTCCAAACCATTGCCCGCGTGGAGCGCGACAGCAATGACAAGCCGCTTACACCAGTGCTACTCAAAAAGGTGACCATTGTCCCCGAAGGCCAATCCGTGCCTTCGTCACCGGCCGCCGCACCCAAACAGTAATCCGCACCCTGATCCCGAATGCCGGGTGCATGATTCTCTCCCCATTTTTTGCGGAGAGGGCAGGAAACTACGAATCTCAGGAGTTTGTTATGGCCCTTGCAGCAGGTACTTACGCCGTCTTCACCACCACGGAAGGCAAGATCACCGTCCGCCTCTTTGAGACCGACGCGCCCATCACTGTCAAGAACTTCATCGACCTGGCCGAAGGCTCAAAGGAATGGGTTCATCCCACCACCCGCGCCAAATCCACCAGCAAGCTCTACGACGGAACCATTTTTCATCGCGTCATTCCCGACTTCATGATCCAAGGCGGCGACCCCGCCGGCACTGGCATGGGCGGTCCCGGCTACCGTTTCCAGGACGAGACCAAAGGCTCGCCTCACAAGTTCGACAAGCCCGGCAAGCTGGCCATGGCGAACAGCGGCCCCGGAACCAATGGTAGCCAGTTCTTCCTCACCCTTGCGCCCACACCGTGGCTCACCGGCAATCACACCATCTTCGGTGAAGTCGTCGACGGTCAGGAAATCGTGACCAAAATCTCCCTCGTCCCGCGCGGATCGCAGGACAAGCCCCACAAGCCTGTGGTCCTCGAATCTGTTGTCATCGAGCGCGTCAACTAGGGCTTACACAATCCCAGAATCGCCCCGCCAAACTTCTCTACTTTGGCGGGGCCCATCCCCACAATCTCCAGCAACTGTTTTGGATTCGCCGGCCGTGCCAGCGCCAGCGCTGTTAGTGTTCTGTCGTGCATCACCAAGTAAGCCGGGACCCCCAGCCGTTTCGCCTCTGTCGCGCGCCACTCTTTCAGCCGTGCCGCAACGGCATCGCCTTCCTCAGACAATCGCGCTGGTCCCGCTTCAAGCTTCTTCGCAGACTTTCTCGCGGCGGTCGAACTCTTCTTCGTCGCGCCCAAAGCCACTCGTCCCCCGAACTCTTCCACCATCCCATCGCCAATCAGTAGCTCCACCACCGGCCCCGGCCGTAACTCCATCCCTTCCTTGGTCAGCCGCACTTTGCGAAAGCGCCGCACCTCGCCGTCCTTCTCATATTCGGCGTCTTCCATCTCGATCAGTCGTGCCCGCACCATCGCATCCAGCAGGCCGTCAAACTCCTTCCGGTTCAATTTGCCCGCGGGATCCAGTGCTCGTTGCAGCGTGCCTGTGGCCTTGTAGTCCACCTGCCGCAGTTCGCCGGTAATCGCCAGCGCCAGCGCCCGTTCCGCCGCCGTTGCTCTCCGAAACAGCCGCAGCACCGCTCCCGCTGGATCGCACGCATCGCAAATACCGCACGCCCGGCTTGCATCCGCCACATCTCCGAAGTGCCGTACCAGCGCCGCCATGCGGCACTCGTTTGAAGTGGTGAACTGCAGCACCTTTTCAAACTGTTCAGCGCGATACTTCGCCTGCACCGCGTATGTCTTCTTCCAGCCCGTTCCACCGCTGGTCACATTGCCGCCAAAATCCACCCGCGCACCACCGTGAATCTCCAGCTTCTCCAGTGCCTTGTCAAACTCCTCTTCGCCCAGCTTCGACGCCCCGCGCAGCTCGTCCACCGCCCTTGGCTCTTCGCCAAGCGCCCGAAACACCTGCTCCAGATGCCCCACAGGCGGATAGTCGCGGTTCAGAAAAAAGTCGTGCGTCCGCTGGTCCGCATACGAATGCATCAGGTAGGTTCGGCTCAGTGCTCCGTCACGCCCAGCGCGCCCAATCTCCTGGTAGTAGCCCTCCAGGGTCGAAGGCAGCCCCGCGTGAATCACGGTTCGTATGTCCGCCTTGTCAATCCCCATCCCGAACGCGATCGTCGCCACCACCACTTCCAGCTCGCCGGCCTGGAATGCCGTTTGCACCCGCTCCCGCGTTGCTGCGTCCAGGCCCGCGTGGTACGCCGCAGCCGGAATTGAGACCGACAGTTCCTCTGCCAGGCGCTCCGCCAGCTTTCGCGAAGGTGCGTAGACAATCGCCGGCCGCCGCCGCTCATCACCCAGCAGGCCGCAAATCGCTCGCGGGCGCTCCGGCACCGGAACCTCCACCACCTCGATCGCCAGGTTCTCGCGCCTGAAGCCGTGAATGAACCGCTCCGGCTTCACCATTCCCAATTGTTGAAGGATGTCGGCCTGCACCGAAGGCGTCGCCGTAGCCGTCAGGGCCAGCACCGGTGCTCCGCCTCGCAGATCCGGCAAATACTGCCCCAGCATCCGGTAATCGGGTCTGAAGTCATGCCCCCATTGCGAAATGCAGTGCGCCTCGTCGATGGCAATCAGCGCCAACTTCCCTTTCGCCAGCATCTCCGCAAATCCCGGCACCCGCAGCCGTTCCGGCGCAATAAAAAGGAACTGCAGATTCCCTTGCAGATAGTCGATGCAAGCCTGCCGCGACGCCCCGCGCTCCATTCCGGAGTGAATCCGCGCCACCCTCAGCCCCAGCGCCGCCAGCTTTGCCGCCTGATCCTCCATCAGGGAAATGAGCGGCGAAATCACCAGCGCTGTTCCTCCCAGCACGAGCGCCGGAAGCTGATAGCATAACGACTTCCCTGCACCCGTCGGCATCACCAGCAGCAGGTCCCGCCCCGCGATCGCGGCCCGGCACACCGCTTCCTGGTTCGCCCTGAAATGCGCAAACCCGAACACTGTCCTCAGAACCGCAATGAGATTTTCCGGATTGGAAGGAGTCGTCAAGAAACTGGAGGCCGAACCTACAAGGAACAGCGAATCAGAGATGGAATACCTGTTCCAACTCTACAGGAAGCTCGAACGCGCCAGTCCCTGCCCCGGGGAACGCCGTACCCACTTGTCCACTGTCTGCCGGTTGTGATTGAACCTGGCCGCAGCCGGGTTCGATTTCCACCGCTTCGGTCATTTGTTTTCTTTGACGTTTCTCTCGCCTTGAATCGCCTGTCGTGCATCATGTATAGTCCATTGCGCTTTGGAAGTATGCAGGAGGCGTCTATGACATTGACCGGCGGCAAGGGAATCGTCAACTCCCCCAGCAATCACTCGGTGGACGAAACAATTACCAGGCTCAAGTCAATCCTTGAAGCAAAAGGAGTCGCCCTGTTCGCATTGATCGACCACAGCGGAGAGGCGGAAAAGGTGGGTCTGAAGATGCCTCCCACGAAGCTGTTGATCTTTGGCAGCCCCAAGGCCGGAACTCCCGTCATGCTGGCTGCTCCCGGCATCGCCATCGATCTCCCCCTCAAAATTCTCATCTGGGAAGACAACCACGGGAAGGCATGGCTTTCCTACAACAGCCCGCAGTATCTGCAGGAACGTCATCATGTCCCGGCGGAATTACTCCCGAGCATCGCTGTCGTTGAGTCGCTTGCCGCCAAAGCTGCAGAGTAGCCCCGATCCCGTGACCCGGATTCACAGCTTATGGAAACTCGAGGATTCGCGCAGCCGCTACCAGGTCCGGGATAACCCGATGCCACATAGCGGCTGCGCTTTCTCGAACTTTCCCCCTGAGATCACGCGAGGTCGAAGCGATCAAGGTTCATCACCTTGCTCCAGGCCGCCGCAAAGTCGCTCACGAACTTCTGCTGCGAGTCGATGCACGCATAGAATTCCGCGAGGGCTCGCAGTTGAGAGTTGGAACCGAAGACAAGATCGACTACGGTTCCCGTCCACTTGAGTTCGCCGGTCGCCCGATCCCGCCCCTCCAACACGCCTTCTGAAGTGGCGGACTTCTGCCATTTCGTCCTCATGTCGAGGAGATTCACAAAAAAATCATTGGTCAATGTTTCAGGCCGCTTGGTGAAAACGCCATGTTTGGACTGTCCATAGTTTGCATTCAGCGCGCGCAGGCCACCGATCAGAACCGTCATCTCCGGAGCGGTCAGCGTCAGCAGGTCTGCCCGATCCACCAGCAGCTCAGCCGCTGATCCCTCGGCTCCTTTTCGGATGTAGTTGCGGAACCCGTCTGCGGTCGGCTCCAATACGGCGAAGGAGGCCACATCGGTCTCCTCCTGTGATGTGTCCGTGCGCCCTGGCGAGAAGGGAACCTTCACGTCGTGGCCGGCCTTCTTCGCAGCTTCCTCGATGGCCGCACAGCCGCCCAGAACGATAAGGTCAGCCAGCGAGACCTTCTTCCCACCGGATTGCGCGCCATTAAAATCCTTCTGGATCGCTTCCAGCGTCTTGACGACCTTCACCAGCGTGGCCGGCTCGTTGACTTCCCAATCCTTCTGGGGCGCGAGGCGAATGCGTGCCCCGTTGGCCCCGCCGCGCTTGTCACTGCCGCGGAATGTTGCAGCCGACGCCCAGGCCGTGGTGACCAGTTGGGAGATGGAAAGCCCAGATGCGAGAATCTTGGCCTTCAGCGCAGAAATATCCTTCTCGTCGATCAATGCATGATCGACCGCGGGAACAGGGTCCTGCCAAATCAGGTGCTCCTTGGGAACCAGCGGGCCTAGATAACGAGAGAAAGGCCCCATGTCGCGGTGTGTCAGCTTGAACCAGGCCTTTGAGAAGGCATCGGCCAGTTCCTGCGGATGCTCGAGGTAGCGCCTCGAGATCTTCTCATAGACCGGGTCTAATCTCAGGGAGAGGTCTGTCGTGAACATGATGGGGGCGTGCTTCTTCTTGGGGTCGTGGGCATCCGGTACCTTGCCCTCTCCAGCTCCGTTCTTGGGTGTCCACTGGTGAGCGCCGGCGGGGCTCTTCGTCAGTTCCCATTCATAGCCGAACAGGTTTTCGAAATAATTGTTGTCCCACTTCACCGGGTTAGTGGTCCATGCGCCCTCCAGGCCGCTGCTGATCGTATCGGCGCCGTTGCCGCTGCCAAAGCTGTTGCTCCAGCCCAGACCTTGCTCTTCGATGGGCGCACCCTCGGGCTCGCGACCGACGTACTTGTTCGGATCGGCAGCTCCATGCGTTTTGCCGAAGGTGTGTCCGCCGGCGATCAGGGCCACTGTCTCTTCGTCATTCATGGCCATGCGGGCGAATGTCTCCCGAATATCCACCGCCGCAGCCACTGGATCCGGCTTGCCATTGGGNNGGATTCACATAGATCAGGCCCATTTGAACGGCGGCCAGAGGATTGTCAAGCTGACGGTCGCCACGGTAGCGTTCGTCTCCCAGCCACTTGCCCTCCGAACCCCAATAAACGTCTTCTTCCGGCTCCCAGACGTCCTCGCGGCCGCCGCCGAAACCGAAGGTCTTCAACCCCATCGACTCCAGCGCCACGTTGCCAGTGAGAACAATCAGGTCGGCCCAGGACAGTTTCCGGCCGTACTTCTGCTTGATGGGCCAGATCAACCGGCGCGCCTTGTCGAGGCTCACGTTGTCCGGCCAGCTGTTGAGGGGAGCAAATCGTTGTGCCCCTGAGCCCGCGCCGCCGCGGCCATCGGCGATGCGGTAAGTGCCTGCACTGTGCCACGCCATACGGATGAAGAACGGCCCATAGTGGCCGTAATCCGCAGGCCACCAGTCCTGTGAGTCGGTCATCAAGGCACGCAGGTCCTTGATCACAGCATCCAAGTCGAGACTCTTGAACTCCTCAGCGTAGTTGAACGACTCGCCCATAGGATTGGACAGTTGCGAGTGCTGGCGCAAGATCTTCACGTTCAGTTGATCGGGCCACCAGCTTGCGTTCGTTTGGGTCCCGGCTGCTGTGTGTTTGCGGGCACCGTTCGAAAACGGGCATTTTGCATCGCCTGACATGGCGTTCTGATCGTCGACTATGGGTGGTCCGGGGGTCTTTGTTTGGCTGTCAGACATCAGTGCATCTCCTTGATTTCCGTGTGAATGATCCGTGTGAAGTTTCTGTATCAACGTATCCCATTTGCGAGGCACATGGAGATTGCCCGGTGCAATGATACGCCCACCTCGAAAGGCTAGCCTCCCTGCAACGATAAGTAAAATCAATTGTTTCTACGATGGCGATTGTCATGCTCTATGATCAATTCGAGCAACTTCCCCCAGGACGGCACATGAACCTGCAAGAGCTTCGTTATCTGGTAGCAGTGGCCGATCACCGGCATTTCGGACGGGCGGCCGAGGCCTGCAACGTGAGCCAGCCGACCCTCAGCAGCCAGATTCGTAAACTCGAAGATGAATTGGGCGTCACGCTCCTTGAGCGCACCAACAAGCGCGTGGACATCACGCCGGTGGGCAGCCAGATTCTCGCCCATGCGCAACAAGCTCTGGCGGAGGCCAGCCAGATGGAGGCAGTAGCCCGGGCTGCGCGCGATCCACTGGTGGGGCCACTGCGGCTGGGCGTGATTCCGACCCTGGCGCCCTACCTGATGCCCATGATCCTGAAGCCGTTGCGGCAGGCATACCCGGGTCTAACCATAGAGCTATGGGAGGACCAGACACGGGCGCTCGTCGATGGCCTTCGCAACCATCGCCTCGACGCGGCGCTGCTGGCCACTGCTGCCGAGGCGCCGGAGATTACTGAGATCGCCCTCTTCGATGAGCCCCTCGTGGCGGCTCTGCCTCTGCACCACCGACTGGCAGCCGCCGCCACAGTCAATGAGGAAGCCATAGTCAGCGAACTGTTAGTCCTGGCTGATGGGCATTGCCTCGCAAACCATGCCCTTGCTGCCTGCGGCTCGAAACACGGCCAGCCACGGAGCAAGTTGCAAGCATCCATCCAGGTGTCGACACTTGAGACCCTTGTCAACCTGGTCGCCGCCGGCTACGGCTCTACGCTCATACCCACCCTGGCAGCGGATTCCTTGCGCCGGCGCGGGATTGCCATCAAGCCTCTTACGGGGCAATCTTTTCGCACCATCCGCCTGGCCAGCCGGCCCGGTTATCCGCGTCCACAGGCCCTGCGGGCCCTGGAAAAGGTCATTCGGAAGGCGGTGGCCTCCGCTCTGGCTCAGGCTTGAACTTCAACCCGCCCGGCCTGTGGAAATCACGGTCGAAATCGGTTGAAATCCCGGAGATTCGCCCACAATTACGGAGATTCCCCAAGAACTCGAGTTCTGGCCTCCCTTATCCACAAAAACCCTCTTTGTTGCCGTTGACCCTGCCTCTCCGTCTCCTTAGAGTCTGTGATTGAAGGCAATTGTTTCTGCCGCTGGAGCGCCCCTGTTCGTTTGCCTCGGCGGCCTCGATCTCCTGAAGTTGCGATCCTCGTGAACCTGGAGCCTACATGCTGAAACTGAAAAAGATCCACATCCTCGGCTTTAAAAGCTTCTGCGACCGCACGGAACTCACCGTGCCCGGCACAGGCATTGCCGTGGTGGTGGGGCCGAATGGGTGCGGCAAGTCGAACATCCTGGACGGGGTAAGCTGGGTGCTGGGCGAGCAGAGCGCCAAGACTTTGCGTGGCGCCAACATGCAGGATGTCATCTTTGCCGGCACACGCGAGCGCAAACCCCAGGGTATGGCCGAAGTCACGCTGACGATGGTGGACCCCGCCGCCTACGAGGGACCGATCCCAGTCGAGCCCGAGGTGGTGGTCGATCACGGCGTTGCATTGGATTGGGACGAGGACGAGGTGCGCCGCCAGCATGCAGCAGAGGCCGAAGAGATCGCAGCCTCTGAGCAACCCGGCCAGGTACTTGACGAGGAGACTCCCGACCAGCCGCGGGCCGCCGCCGAGGGGCCGCAGGAGGTGGTTCTCAAAATTCGCCGCCGCAAGTTCCAGCGCACGCCGCANNGGTCCGGAGAGCTACGCCATCATCGGCCAGGAGCGCATCGGCCAGCTCCTCAGTTCCAAGCCGCATGATCGCCGCGCAATCATTGAGGAAGCCGCCGGCATCACCCGCTTCAAGACCAAGAAACGGCTTGCTGAATTGCGCCTTGAGAGTTCCAAGCAAAACCTGGCCCGCGTAGACGACATCTTTGAAGAAGTCACGCGGCAGATGAATAGCCTCAAGCGGCAGGCGTCGAAGGCCGAACGGTATGCGGCGGCGCGCGACGAACTCCGCCGGCGCCTTCGCGTGGTGCTGGCCAGCCGCATGGCGCAGATGGATACGGAACAGGCGCGTCTGGCCGAGGAGATCTCTGCCCTGACAGAGCGGATCAATGGCGCCGCGGGCGATATCGGCACACTGGAAGCCAGCCAGCACACCTTTACAGAGCGCGGCTATGATCTCGACCGCGAGGCACAGGAAGCGCAGAACCGGGCCAATGCCGCGGCGGTGGAGTTGGAGCGTGCCGCGGCTCGCGAAAGCAGCAACACCGAGCGTGTAAATGAATTGGGGGTGCGCCTGGCCGCGGCAGCGGCTGAGCTGGAACAAACCCATTCGCAGCTCAGCGGCATTGCCGAAGAGCGGGCTCAGCAGCGCGCATTCATGGACACTGCTGCAACCGAGGCCAAGGTCTTCCGCCAGAATGTGGAAGCCTGTCAGCAAACCGCCCGCGCCGCAGCCGACGAGGCTTTCGATGCTGAGCGGCAGTTGGAAGCCGGCCGCCGCCATGCGGTTCATCTGCTTACCATGGCTGTCAATGCGCGCAACACCACGGCTCAGGGAGAGGAGAGCCTGGCGGCCTTGGAGCGCGAAGCACAGCGCTTGGAATCTGAGATGGGCCAGGCGCAGCACGAATTGCAGAACCTCGGCGTGCAAAGCGGGCAAGCCCGTTTGCGTTTCGACTCTGCCACCGGAGCGCTGCAGCGGTTGGAAAGCGAGATAGCCGCTCTACGCGTGAAGTTACAGGTACTCCGTGCCCATGAGAACGGCGTGCGAGGGCGCGCAAACCAATTGCGCAGCGAGCAGGCCACGGTTGCTGGCAGGCGCAATTCGCTTGAGGCATTGATTCACGACCACAGCTACTCCACTGACACGGTGCGGCGGCTTCTGAAGCCGGGTGCGCTGGCGAACGGGATGACGCCGGTGGGTACGCTGGCTGATTTTATTGAAGTAAGCGGCGAGCACGAGGATGTGGTGGACGAGTTCCTGCGCGACGAGCTGAACTACGTGGTGGTTGAGAGCTGGGGAGCGGCTGAAGAAGGCGTTCGGCTTCTGAAGTCGGGCGTGGACGGCCGTGCTACCTTCCTGATTCATCAATCCGCGCAGGGCAGCCTGTGGGAAGAAGGCAACGACCTCATCAGCACGCCGGGGGTCACGCCGCTCAAAGACGCCATCCGGGTGCTGAACGGGTTTGGGCGATCGCTGGAAGCAATTTTGCCCAAGCTTCGATATGGCTATCTGGTAGAGAGTTCTGTTGAGGCCCAACGACTGGCCGGCGAATTCAGCCACGCCTTCTTTCTCACCCCCGAGGGCGAGTGCTTTCACAACGCAACCGTCACCGGCGGCAAGCCCGCAAGCGAAGGTCCCCTGGCCCTGAAGCGTGAACTGCGCGAAACGGAAAAGCGCCTTGCAGGCCTTGAGTCCAGCGTGGCCAGGGCCGAGGCGGAAGCCGTGGAACTTACGCGGACAATTGCAGAACTCGATGCGCAACTGGAAGCACGCAGCTCTGAGCGGCGGCAGGCCGAGCACGACACCGCAGACCAGGGCGCGGCACTGAAGCAGATGGAGACAGAGGCACAGCGTGTTGAAAGGCGTCTGCAGGATTGGACCTTGCAGGCTGCCCGCAATAAAGACGCGCGCGAAGCCAAGTCCATTGTGATCGAACAGAAACGCGAGGAAGCATCGCGCCTGGAGACGGAGCGCGTCACCGCCGAAGCGGCCCTTGACGAGCAACAGGCCCAATTGACTGCCCTGCGGCAGAAACGTGAAGGCTTGCAGCAGGAGGCGGCGCGTGTAACCGCGGAGTTGGCCGGACTGGAAGAGAGGCGACGCGGCGCCGAGGCGGCTTTCCAGCGCATCGATCGCCTTCATAGCGAGTTGGAACGTCGTGTGCTCGCCATTGAGCAACAGCGCGCCGCGGCAGAAGCGGAGCGCGATCAGCGCACCCGCGAAAGCGCGGAACTGGCCAGGCGCGAGCAAGAGCTGATTACTCTGCGCGACGAAGCGTTGGCCCAGGCGCAAACATTGACCACCCAGGCGCAGGCTCTCCGCCAGCAACTGGCGGCTATGGAGACGCAGCTCAAGACCGCACGATCTGCGCTGGACCAGTTGCGCGAGGACCGCGCCAATCGCGCCAGCGAAGCAGCCAAGCTGCGCGCCGACCTGGAACATCTCGAGGCCAGTTGCCTCACCGAGGTAAATGCCGAGGCGGCGTTGCTGCGCGCGGACGCGGAGATTGCGCGGATGGCCGGCGAAGAACTTGCCGCCGAGGAGGAGATCTGCCGCGCGCTGCGGCAGCGTATGGATCAGATGGGTCCGGTGAACATGATGGCGCTCGATGAGTACAAAGAGACAGCGGACCGTTACGCATTCCTGGATACACAGCGCAAGGACCTGATGGAGTCCATCGAAAACACTCAGGAGACGATCAAGGAGATCGACCAGATTTCACGTACCAAGTTTGACGAGGCCTTCGCCAGGATCAATGAGAATTTCGGCCAGGTCTTCACTCGGCTTTTCCATGGTGGGCAGGCATTTCTGCGGCTTACCGACGTGGAGAATCAAGCCGAAAGTGGATTGGACCTCGTAGCGTCACCGCCCGGCAAGAAATTGCAGAATGTGCTTCTGCTCTCGGGCGGCGAAAAGTCGATGACGGCCCTCGCGCTGTTGGTGGGGATCTTCCAGTTCCAGCCCAGCCCCTTCTGTGTGCTGGATGAAGTGGATGCGGCCCTGGACGAAACCAATGTGGGCCGGCTAGCCGATCTGTTGGACTCGATGAGCAAGGAAACCCAGTTCCTCATTGTCACGCACTCCAAGCGCATGATGCACGCTGCCGACATGATTTATGGCGTGACCATGCAGGAGCCGGGCGTGTCAAAAGTGGTCAGCGTGCGTCTCGGCGGGAACGAACAACAGCGGGCCACTGCGTGAAGTGAAGCACCGCGTAAAGCGGGTCCCGGGCAAGCGTGACTGCCGCGTTTTCCTAGGGTCACTTTAGCCATTGAGAGCAAAAAATCGCCCCCGAAGGATAGCTTCTCTTCGGAGGCGCTTGCTTTAGAACAAGATAAAATGACGGGGACCAGTAGTCGGCGCTGGAGGTCGGTAGCGCGCGACTACTGGCGATCCCTTATGAAACGAAGCTAGCCGCGGCTTCCCCTTTCCACTGCTGCCTCGTGTCTCCCGGCTCAAAGAGGACTTTCGTGCACGCCCTCCGAACCATGTCGACAACTGGAGTGTCGCCCATGTCGGCGACCCGTTCCGTGACGGCCGTCACAGAGGTTTGTGAATTTCCCCGCAAAGCGAAATGAATGAGTTTAATAAAGGGCGCGAGGTGTTCACCGCACATTGACAAACCGAGGCTTGCGCCGGAGAATCGGAGCTTCAGTTCCCGCCGAGGTGACGCCTCTCAATGAATGATCTTCTTACTACCAATGCCCTGTTGACAACCGATCTGGGCGCAATTCCATTGCTCGGCCGTGGCAAGGTGCGCGATTTGTACGCCGTTGACAATGCCCTGCTGCTTGTGGCCACTGACCGCATTTCGGCCTTCGATCACGTCCTGGGCACGGGCATTCCCGGCAAGGGAAAAATCTTGACGCAGATTTCGTTGTTCTGGTTTGACCTGTTCTCAGACTTGACACCGAACCACCTGATTACCGCCAAAATCTCTGAATTTCCCGCCTCGCTCAAACCCTATGCCGACCAGTTGCAAGGCCGCTCCATGCTGGTGCGGCGGGCGCGGATGTTCCCCGTGGAATGCGTGGCGCGAGGCTACCTCGCCGGTTCGGGTTGGAAGGAATATAAGACCAGCGGCACGGTGTGCGGCGTTCCGCTGCCCGATGGCCTTAAGGACGGATCGCGCCTTCCGGAGCCTTTGTTCACACCGGCTACCAAGAGCCAGGACGGGGCACATGACGAGAACATCTCGTTTGAGACAACCGCAAACCTGCTTGGCGAGGATACCGCCCGCGAACTTCGCCGCCTGACCCTGGCCATCTATCGCCGCGCCGCGGAACATGCCGCATCGCGCGGCCTGATTTTGGCCGACACCAAGTTTGAATTCGGAGCCACAGACGCCGGAATCATCCTTGCCGATGAGGTGTTGACGCCGGACTCCTCCCGCTTCTGGGAAGCTGCGGTGTGGAAGCCTGGCGGTGCCCAGCCTTCCTTCGACAAACAATTTGTGCGCGACTACCTTGAGAGCATCCAATGGAACAAGCAGGCGCCGGCGCCCGGGCTGCCCGCCGAGGTTGTCGAGCGCACCCTGGACAAGTATCTTGAGGCATTTCGGCGACTGACCGGGCACGATCTCAATCTTGCATCTTGATGCTGGATATTTATGACGCTGGTGGACTGGATCATCGTGGTACTTCTTGCAGGAGCTACCTTGGGAGGTTTTGCGCGGGGCTTTTTCCGTTCCGCCTCTTCCCTGGTCGGCTTGTTTCTCGGCTTGGCACTGGCGGCGTGGAATTATGGCCGCTTGGCGGCGTTCCTTAGACCCATGGTGCGCAATGAATCGATCGCGGACGCCATCGCATTCCTTCTCATCGCGCTGGTTGTGATGGTGCTAGCAGGATTCGTAGGGACCTTCTTGTCCGATGCGCTCCATAAAATTGGCCTGGGATGCCTTGACCGGCTGGCTGGCGCAGTCTTTGGCTTATTTGAGGGCATGTTGCTGGTGACTCTGTGCATTCTGGTAACGGTAGCCTTTTTCCCACAGACCCACTGGCTCACAGAATCAAAACTGCCCCGCCGTTTCTTTGCTGCCTGCCATGTAAGTACACATGTCAGCCCAGAGAAATTGGCAGCGCGGGTGCGGCATGAGTTGAAGACCCTCGAAGAAAAATCGCCTCCCTGGATGCATTCGAATGAGGCTAATTGATTTTTAGCGCCTTCATGTGGCCGAATGTGGCAAAGTATATGAGCAAGGGGTTGAAGTGAGACGAGAACTGGACAGCCTTGTTACGCAGATGCACTCCAGCGGCGTTCGCTATGATGATGCGGTGCGAGAGTTCAAACGGCAATATTTGCGCGAAGTGCTGGCAGCGAACCGGGGTAACCAGTGCAAGGCGGCCGAAGAGTTGGGAATGCACCGTAATACCCTGAGCCGCACCATGGCGGAGTTGGGCCTGAGCCTTGCGGAAGTTCGTGCCGGCCTCAAGCGTCCGCCCCGTGGCGAACGTCTAATGTATGGAACGGCGCGCCAGGGCTTTCGCCAAGGCTGACAAATCTGCCCAAGCATGGAGACAATCGAACAAAACAACGAAGCGCGCATCGCGGTTGAGCCGGGGTTTGTCTGGGGTCGACAGGACGCCTACCTGTTCGATATCGATGGCACCCTGTTGCGCAGTCGCGATCGCGTTCATTTTGAGTCTTTCGCGTCCAGCGTAAAACGCGTGACTGGATTTGAAGTCACGCTGGCCGGTGTAGTTCTGCATGGGAGCACAGATACCGCGATCCTGCGCGAGGCGTGCGGCAAAGCAGGAATTCCCGCTGACATTCTGGAGCCGCAGGTCACCGCCATTCTCGAAGGAATGTGCCGCAACGTCGCTGTACGGCGGCACGAGATGGACCTGGTGCTGATGCCGGGAGTCAAGGAGACCTTGAGTTATCTGGCCGAACGCGGTGCCCTGTTGGGCGTGGCCACCGGCAATCTGGAAATGATCGGCTGGATCAAGATCGAGGAGGCCGGGCTTCGGGAATGGTTCCGCTTTGGCGGATTCAGCGACCAGTTCCCAGTCCGCTCAGAGCTCGTCCGTCACGCCGCGCGCAAGGCCCGCGAGCTTGCCGGTGCCGAAGCCCGCGTATGCGTGGTGGGCGACACCCCGCGCGACATCGAGGCGGCGCGCGCCAACGGGCTGCCTGTCATTGCAGTGGCCACCGGCCACTACACCTTTGATGCGTTGCTCGAATGCCGTCCCGAGGTCTGCGCATCCTCACTGGCCGGCCTGCTTGCGATGTCTCGGAATATGCCTTGAGAAGAATATCCACACAACCGGGCACCTGGATTGCGGCCATGCTGGTGTGTTTGCCTGTCGGTGCAGTTCGGGCACAAAAAGCAGTTCAACCGGCGCAGGCTCAGACGAACTCCGCCCCGAGCGCCGTAACCAACCCCGCTGCGGATTCGGCCCGCGCTCCGGCTCCCTCCGCGGGGCAATCCAGGGCCACCAGGGCCAAAGACCGGCGTCGCGCGGCGAAGCTGTTTCTTGATGCCAGCAAACTCTTTCAGAAGGAGCAGTTCGACGACGCCCTGCGGGAATATCGGCAGGCCGCAGCGTTGGACCCGGAGAATCACGACTACCCGCTGGCGGCGGACGTGGCGCGCAGCCATGCTGTGACAGCGCTGATCCAGGCGGCGGCCAAGGCCCGTCTCCGGGGCGACCCTGCTGCCGCGCGCGCCGCCCTGCAAAGCGCCCACGAGCTTGACCCCCAAAGCCCCGCAGTCGCAGAGCATCTGCGCGAACTGGCAGGAGAATTCGCGCCCGCGCAGCAGGAGTCAGTTTATGAACAAGGCGCGAGCGATCTGGGCGTGGCTCCGGTGCTTTCGCCTGCCGCCAAAACGAACAACTTCCATTTGCGCAGCAGTGCGCGACAGTTGATCCAAACCGTCTTCAAGGCCTACGGAATCGACGCCACTGTGGATTCGAGCGTGCCCACCACGCAGGCGAAGCTCGATCTGGATGACGCCACGTTTGAGCAAGCCACGCGAGCCCTCGGCATGGTCACCACATCCTTTTGGGTTCCCGTGGACGCGCACCGCGTACTGGTGGCTCGGGACACCATCGAGAACCGCCAACAGTTCATGCGCCAGGAACTGGAGACCGTCTACCTTTCCGGCCTGACTGCGACGGAGATGACCGACATCGGCAATCTGGCCAAAAACGTCTTCGAGGCTCAGCATCTGGGCGTGGATCCCACCGCGGGGACACTGTCGATCCGCGCTCCGGCAAACACGCTGGATGCCTTTAACGCCACGCTGCGCGAACTCCTGGATGGGCGCAGCCAGGTGTTGCTTGAGGTGCGGCTTATCCAGCTTGCGCATACCAGTACGCGCAACACGGGCACGCAGTTGCCGCAGCAGCTTACCGCCTTCAACGTCTATGCCGAAGAACAGTCCATCTTGAATGCCAACCAGGCCCTGGTGCAGGAGATCATCTCGTCCGGACTGGCCGCACCCGGTGATACTTTGGCAATTCTGGGCATTCTGCTCAGTTCCGGCCAGGTTACCAATTCAATCTTCTCCAACGGAATCGCGCTCTTTGGAGGTGGTCTCACCCTGTCCGGCCTGTCGCCCGGCCCAGCTTCGGCAAACTTGAACCTCAGCTCCTCCGACTCCCGCGAGTTGGACCAGATGCAGTTGCGGCTTGGCGATGGCGAAGAGGGAACCGTGCGCACCGGCATGCGCTATCCCATCATGACCGCTTCATTCTCCAGCTTGGGCAGCAGCAATCTGAACATTCCAGGACTCACCAGCGCGGGCAGTTCCAGCAGTCTCGCTTCCCTGCTCTCCTCTTTTGGCGGTTCCGCGCCTAACATTCCCCAGGTGCAATACCAGGATCTGGGGCTCACTCTCAAGGCCACTCCAAAGGTGATGCGCAGTGGCGAAGTCGCCCTTACCGTCGATCTGAAGATTACCGCCCTTGCCGGTCCTTCTCTCAACGGAGTTCCGGTGCTGAACAATCGTGCCTACTCCGCGGTGGTGACTCTCAAAGAAGGAGCCGGAGTGGTTGTGGTGAGCGAACTGAGCAAGCAGGAAACCCGCGCTTTGAGCGGCACACCTGGCCTCAGCGAGATTCCCGGGCTGAATGACATATCCAGCGTTGACGCACAAAAGGATTACGCCACGCTGCTCATCATCATCACTCCCCGTGTGATCCGCGGCGCCCAGGCCGCCGGCCATTCACCCATGATGCGCGTTGATCGGGGCAGGCCCGCGCCATAAAGCAGTCTTCCGGTCCTGCGAACAAAAGAAGAGCCCCCAACCTCGGCGCAGCCATTCAAAGGGCTTGCGCGATGGTTCGGGGCTCGGATCTCTCCGTACAGCAGCGCTACTGGGCGATACCGTCCTGCGCTGCCTGGAACTGGACAATCTTCTTGATGGTCTCGTAGGGCAGTCCACCGATGGGCAACTGGCGCCCGTTGATCACCAGCGTCGGCGTCTGGTTGATGTTCAGATCCTGGGCCAGCTTCACTGAGGCTTTTACCTGCTCTGCAATTGCGGGCGTGGACGCGCAGGCAGCGACCTTCGTCGGGTCGAGCCCCGCCTTGGTGACTGCGCTGTTCAGCGTGAGCGTCACGCTGTCGGAGTTTGTCAGACCATCCTGGCCATCGAAAACCGCGGCGGAATACAGGAAGAAAGCGTTGCTGCCGCCCAGCTTGGTCACGCACGTGCCGTAGGCCGCAGCCTTTTCTGAAGCGGGGTGAATGCGCGTCAGAGGATAGTTCTGGAAAACAATGCGGGCCTTCGGAAAGTCCACCGCCAGCTTATCCATGTTGGCTTGCGCGTCCTTGCAGTGCGGACACTGGAAATCGGCAAACTCCACCAGTTCCAGATCCTTTGCGGCAGAACCGCGATACGGGCCATCGGCGCTCCGCTGCGCCTCGGCCCGGTAGTCCGCGAAGGGATGCTCGCCGAAGGGCATGATGTCGTCGCCGGCGATGATGTGCTTGCCGTCTGGCAGCACCATGAACGGAAGGGCGGAAGGCTTCTGCTTGCCGCTCTTTTCCCCCACGAAAACCACCACCTTGGTATACCCTTCCAACTGCGTTTTCATGATTGCCTGAACCTGCCAGATACGATCGTCGTCATAGCCCCAACTGGCATGCAGAAATGCGTTAATGACTTCCTTGGTGGGCGACGAGGCGGTAAAATTCGCAGGATCGGGCGGCGGGAAAACGGGTGCTGCGGAGGGTGCCGGCGCGGAAGGCTGCTGCGCTGGCGCAGGTGGCACCTGCTCTTGCGCAATGGCCTTGGAAAAGGGAAGGATCAGAGCAACCAGCGCGGCGGCGCCGGCAAGACGAGCGGACGGACGAATCAAGCGTTTTCTCCTTCAGCAGCGGGAAGTCTCCCGCCTCTAGCTTATACCTGAACCTTGACGGCAATGGGAAATCGGCGGCCCATGCCAAACGACTTTGAAGTGACTTTCAACACCGGAGCAGCTTGCTGACGTTTGTACTCGGAGCGCTCCACAAGACGGACCACCTGTTGGACGAGTTCAAGGGGGAATCCGTGTGCCTGCGCGATGTGTTCCGGGGTCTCATAGCGCTCCACATAGGCTTCCAGGATGGGATCGAGCACGTCATACGGCGGCAGCGAATCGGTGTCCTTTTGTTCCGGCCGCAATTCGGCGGAGGGCGGCTTCTCCAGGATGGCGCTGGGAATGACCTCGCCCTCGCGATTGAGCCAGCCGCAGATCGCATACACACGCGTCTTTACCAGGTCGCCGATCACCGCCAGCGCCCCCACCATGTCTCCGTAGAGAGTGCAGTACCCTACGGCCATCTCGGACTTGTTGCCCGTGGTCAGCACCAGCGCGGAAAACTTGTTTGAGAGCGCCATCATCAGGCTCCCCCGAATACGCGACTGGATATTCTCTTCCGTCGTGTCGGGTTTCAGGCCCGTAAACACCGGCTCCAGTGCGTGGGTGAACTCCTGGAACAGGCTGCTGATGCCGATCACTTCGAAGCGGATTCCGAGGTTGGCAGCCAACTGCCGGCTGTCGTTGATGGAGCCCGCGGACGAGTACGGGCTGGGCATCCCGATGCACAAGACATTCTCCGCACCAAGCGCTTCCGCGGCAATGGCCGCCACAAGAGCCGAATCGATGCCGCCGCTCAGGCTCACAAGCACTTTATGAAAACCGCATTTGCGCACGTAATCGCGGGTGCCCATCACCAAGGCGCGATAGGCTGCCTCTGAGTCGTCTTCGGGCGGATCGGGAATCCTTGCCGCGTCGAATGGATCCACCAGCACCAGGTCTTCCTTGAACGAAGCCGCCTGGGCGATCAGTTCCCCTTTCGCATTCAAGGCCAGCGAGGAGCCGTCGAAGATGAGGCTGTCATTGCCGCCGGTCTGATTGCACATCAGCACCGGCACATGATCGCGACGCGCGATGGCAGCCAGCATTTGCCGTCGAATCGCGCGCTTGGAATGCCAGAACGGCGACGAGGAAAGGTTGATGTGAACGGCGGGATTCTGGCGCATCAACTCCTCTATCGGATCGACGGAGTAGAGGCGCCGCGGCCAGAAGTTCTTGTCGTTCCACGCATCCTCGCAGATGGTGACCGCAAGGCGGACCCCTTCCAGCTCCACCACCTGCTGTGGCCGGGAGGGATAAAAATAGCGCTGTTCGTCGAATACGTCGTAAAACGGAAGGAGCCGCTTGTGCTGTTCCAACAACAAGTGGCCGCCGTCCAGCAAAACAGCGGCGTTCACGGCGGGCTTCCCGGCTTCGTGCGGAGCTGCCAGGGCCACCCCCGCCAGCACTGCGGTAGGCAGGCCGCTGGTGGCGGCTGCCAACTCCTCCACAGCGGTCTGGCAGCGGGCCAGGAAGCTGCGCTTCTCAAGAAAATCGGCGGGAGGATATCCGCACACAGCCAATTCCGAAAAGACGGTCAGGCGGGCTCCCATTTCCGCCGCCCGCTGGCTCGCCGAAACGATCTTCTCAAGATTCCCAGTGAAATCCCCGACCGTGGGGTTGATCTGAGCCAGTGCGATCTTCACCCTTCCAGTTTAATCCCCCACGCAGACGGGCCGCCCTGGTTGAGGGCGGCCCGCGGTAGATTCAGGCGCAAGGCTCAGGTGCCGCTTCGTCTAGGTTCCAGTACCCGAAATTATCACGCCGACCGTGCGTACCACGATCTTGAAATCCAGCCAGATGCTCCAGCTCTCAATGTAGGCCAGGTCCAGCGAAACATAGCTGTCAAAGGAGGGGTCCTGCCGGGCCTGCACCTGCCACAGGCCGGTGATGCCGGGGGTCACATCCAGGCGGCGCAAATGACTAAGTTTGTACTCCCTCACTTCGCTTGCAATGGGCGGGCGAGGACCGACCACGCTCATCTCCCCGCGCAGCACATTCAGAAACTGGGGTAGCTCATCAAGTGAGTACTTGCGCAGAAAGCGCCCTATTTTGGTGATGCGAGGGTCGTTGCTGATCTTGAACAGGACACCATCGCGCTCGTTCAAGTACATCACGTCACCGCGACGGGTTTCGGCGTCGCGCACCATGGTGCGGAACTTGAAGCAGGGAAAGACGCGCCCCTTCTTGCCGATGCGCTCCGATGTGTAGAAGACCGGTCCGTGCGAGCTCAACTTGATGGCGATCGCAATGATGAGAAAGAAGGGCGACAAAAGCGCCAGCGCCACGCAGGAGAATGCCACGTCGAGAACGCGCTTGATGACAAATCCAGCTTCGGGCACATGGCCGCGGTGCAGCGGAATGGTCGGAAATTGGCCAACGTACTCGATGGGGCTGTTCCATGCCAGGCCATCGTAAAGGTCGGGGATTACACGCAGGTCTACACCCTGTGTCCGTGCCTTTTCCAGGACTTCCTGCACAATTCCGCGTTCGCACGGCGTGGTAAAGAATATCTCGTCCACGAACTGTCTGCGGGCATTCTGAAACAGCGTCTCGAACGTTCCCACCACGTCGCTCGAACCGGATGTGGAATGAGAACCGGCACCGGGAAATTCAATGAAGCCCTTGAACGTGTATCCAAGATGCCGAATGCTCTCCAAATGGTGGCGAAGGGCGTGCGCTTCCGGTCCAGTGCCCACGATGAGCACATTACGCGTCCCCATGCCGTGGTCAAACCTGCGATAAAGCGTGATGCGATAAATCAGCCTCCGCAAGCTCAGAGTGATTGTGACCAGACCCAGCGTCACCAGGACAATCCCTCGCGAGATGTCTTCTGCGCGCACCAGGTAAAGCGTGCCGGTAAGCAACAGACCTGAAGTAAAACAGGCCTGCACGCTAAGGCGCTGCTCATTGAGCAGGCTCGTGATGCGCATCGGAAAGTAGAGATGCATCCGGCGGCTCGTAATGATCAGCGCAATGGTGAATCCAAACAGCAGAGCGAGCAGCACGCCCATTGAGCGCCCATGGAACAACGTCCCGCGGTAAAACGCCCTTGCCCCCAACAGCGGCGTCAGGTGCCGCTCATACGTTGTTGCCACAACCGCGGACACCAGTACAGTAATCGCATCCAGAAACATCCAAAGCTTTGTCGTGCCTTGGGAACGGCGCGCAAAGTTTCCCACGGCTTCACCCCCCCACTCCGGGGACGATGAAACCGTGGCGGATATCCTTTGCCAGAAATCGGATGTTGCCATATGCCTTCGCAGACCTCAAGAGTTCAAAAAACAGACGAAAAAGTGGAGGTGCCTTTTCTTGGGTGAAGCCGGCAAACAGCAGGAAGCCCCCATGCCCCCATGTCTGATGCGTTAAGCCTGACATATTGTTGGATGCCTGATCGCGAACTGAGTTGTAGGTGCCAGGCAGTCCGAAACTTGCCTCGCGCCTCTTCAGCCGCAATTGACGCTTCTTGCATCCGTGGAGCCTGCATTCTTCTGCACATTTTGGTTGCGGTCGCCGGGTGACTAAGCCTCAAGAACTCAGCCTCGCTGGCTCACGTTAAGCTCTGGTTACCAAAGTTGTACATAACCCCAAAGTTGCATTTGCACCCAATACCCCGAACTCCCGATTCACTTCCCGATCAGTTGAAATCTCATGAAAAAAGCAGTTCAATCACTTTGCGACTGTTTACGGCCAGTTCCAACCCAAAAATTAGATGACACCCCTCAATTAAGGCCAGGGGGGAGTTAGTAACAGCTAGAGAATGGCTCGATTTGCGAATCAATGGCAAGGAAATTCCGGTCTGGTCCCGATTAAGTAGTCATTGATAATTACGCCGAAGGTAACACATAGGCATCCAGCGTCAGGAATTGCTGGATTTGAGGATCGGTAGACGCCATGAAAGCCGCAAGCGGGCCGAAGAATGTGCTCCGTCCCTGGTGCAGAAACAGCACCACGTCTGCAAGTCTCTCCGCAAAGCGCATATCGTGGGTCACCACGATGCTGGTAAACCCCAGCTGATGCTTGAGCCGCTGAATGATGTCCCCGAGCCGCCGGGCGATCAGGGGATCCACCATGGTGGTCGGCTCGTCGTATAAGACCACCTCCGGCTGCGCAGCCAGGGCCCGGGCAATCGCTACAGCCCTGCGGCGTCCGGTCGAGAGGCTTGCCGGCAAGTCGTCTTCTACATCCTCGGCGCCGACCATGCCGATAAGACGCTCCACTATCTGCTGCACCTGGTCCTCGTCGAGACCGCCGCGCTCGCGCAGCGGAAACGCCACGTTTTCTCGCACCGTAAGGGAGTCGAAGAGCGCGCCGTTTTGGAAGACCATCGTGATGTGCTTGCGGACCTCCTGCATTCCCTCTTCGCTCAGGCCGTTGATCTCCTCGCCATTAACGAGGATGGACCCCACTTGCGGTCTCAGAAAGCCCATCAGAATGCGCAGGGCCACCGACTTCCCCACTCCACTTCTGCCCAGGATGCAAAGTGTCTCTCCGCGGTTCACTTTGAAGGTCACGTTGTCCAGTACTTTGTGATCCCCAAACCACATGGAGACGTGGTTGAAGGAGATCATGGGAACAGTGTCCTCGGGCGCTCGATTAGACGGCGCCTTTTCCCGCGCCAGCTCAAGTGCTTCGGGCAGCATTTCGGGAAATCCCGGATTGGACAAGCTATCGGCCATCTTCCTGGATTCAGCTTACCTGATGACGGGTTTCCAGCAGAGTTTGAGCACGCTCCAGATCCTGGGGAGTGTTCACATTCAGGAACCAAAGCGATGCGGGCAAGCTGTCCGGATGATTTACCTGGCCGCACTGCGCCAGCAGCTCGACCGCAACCACCGAGAACGGCATGTCCAATTGGACGGCGGCTGCCCGAAAGGCAGTGAAGCAGCCGCCGTCTCCTTCCGTGAGGCTGCTTTGAAGCGTTCCCAGAGAGGCCCGGTCCACCACCGCCGGAAAGGTTTGTGCGAATCCGTTGACCGAGGGAACCGTAACCGCTGCGCCCGTCACCTGGGCGTGACGCAAAAGGAACATAAGGAGAGATGCGGGAAGCAGAGGCAGGTCGACCGGTAAGAAAACCGCATACTGGGCGGAACTCGACGCAAGGGCCGCGCAAATTCCGCTCAACGGACCCTGGCCGCAGTCCTCGATTACCGGCGCGTAGTTCGTCAGCGATGAGCGGGCCCCGGCAATCGACGCCGTCAGGCCCGCTTCCCGCACAGTATTGAGAGCCCGCACCACCAGGGCCTGGCCGTCAAGTTGAATCAGGGCCTTGTCCGCACCCATACGAGTCGACTGCCCCCCGGCCAGAACAAACCCGGCCGCATTGGCTTCCGGGCACACTCCCGGCCGGCTCAACGTCCAGTCTCCTCCATAAACCGAATCAACGACTCGATGCCCAGTTCGAAGTTTTTCAGGTGAAACTTTTCATTGGGAGCATGCAGGTTGTCGTCGGGCAGCCCAAAGCCCATCATGACGCTGGGGATGCCCAGATGACGGGCAAAGTCGCCCACAATAGGAATGGAACCGCCCGAACGGATGAAGACCGTGTCCTTGCCCCAAACCTCGTGCAATGCACGTGTTGCCGCCTGGATGTAAGGGTTGTTCACGGGGATAAGGCTAGGCTCGCCAGAGTGAACCAGCCGCACTTCCACATCCACGCCCGCGGGAGCAATCTTCTCCACGTAGCTCTTGTACTGCGCATAGGCCTTGGTCGGCGTCATGCCTGGAACCAGGCGCATCGACACCTTGGCCACCGCTTTGGCGGGAATCACCGTCTTCGCCCCCGCGCCCGTAAAGCCGCCCGGGATGCCGTGCACGTCCAGCGTCGGCCGCGCCCACGTGCGCTCCAGCACGCTGTAGCCCTTTTCGCCCACCAGTTGCCGCGCGCCAACCTCTGAAATCCGGTACTGCTCCTCGTCAAAGGGCAGGCTGCGCCAGGCCGCAAGCTCCTCCGGGCTGGGAGGAATGATGTCGTCGTAGAAGCCGGGAATCAGGATGTGCCCGTCCTTGTCCTTGAGCTCACTCAGTATCTGCGCCAGGGAGAAAAATGGATTCGGCGCCGCACCTCCGTACATGCCGGAATGCAGGTCGGTCTTTGCGCCGCGGACCTCGATCTCGGTGTAGATCATCCCCCGCAGCCCCACGCACAGGGTTGGCAAACCGGGAGCGAACAGCTCGGTATCGGAGATCAGGGCAAAGTCCGCCTTCAACTCCGCCGGTTTTGAGGCCACAAATTTCGCGATTCCCTCCCCACCCACTTCTTCTTCGCCTTCCAGCAGCACGCGCACATTCAACGGCAGGGCTTTCTTGGTAGCCAGCAGCGACTCCAGCGCCTTCACCTGCGCGCACACTTGCCCTTTGTCGTCCACCGCGCCGCGGGCGTAGATGTTGCCGTCCCGCACGGTTGGCTCGAAGGGCGGCGTATGCCATTCATCCAGCGGGTCGGGAGGCTGCACATCGTAGTGGCCGTAGCACAGCACCGTGGGCTTGCCCGCTGCATGTAACCAGTCCGCGTACACCAGCGGATTGCCTTCCGTCTCAATCAGGCGCACATTCTCCATGCCGATGCGCTTCAGTTCGGCAGCCAGTACATCGGCGGCGTGACGGCAGTCGCCCTTGTGCTCGGGCAAGGTTGAAATCGAGGGAATGCGCAGCAAGTCCTTCAATTCATCGAGAAAACGGGGATAATTCTGGCGGGCAAAAGCAATTGCCGGCGAAGACATAGGAAAGCTCCCTTCAAAATCAGACAGAAGAGAGTATAGACCGTAGAGGCCCTGCGCCGCGCCCGCCGCAATCGTCAGTACTGCTTCACCGCCGGATCTACTTCCGCCGACCATGCGCTGATGCCGCCGCGCAGAGACTGCGCCTGCTCGAAGCCCTGGCCGCGCAGCCACACGGCCACGTTCATTGAGCGGATGCCGTGATGGCAAAGAATGACCAGGCGCTCGTCGGGGTCCAGTTCCTGGTGAGCCCGCGCGGCCACGTCACCCATGGGCATCGGCACACTGCCCTCAATACGGGCAGTGGCAAACTCCCACGGCTCGCGCACATCGATAAACCGCACCTTGTTTTCTCTGAGCAGCGCCGCCGCATCGGCCGGAGAGATTTCGTAGTCCAACATTCTCCCAGTTTATCGGCAAAACCGGGCCTACTCGCATGCCTCCCGGCGTTAACCGGCAAATGGATCGTCCCAGCCCTACATGCTCTCGTCGAACTCCGCCGGAAGTTCAATCGGATAGTCCCCGAATTCACGCACCAGTTTCACGATGAAGTCGTAGGTCGGGCCCGACACGCCGCTGCTGACAGAATGGTCGGATTGAAAAATATAACCGCCGCCTTTCGCCGCATTCAGCTTGCGCAGCACCTCGCGCCGGATCGCGTCGTGGTCGCCGGATTCCCAAACCTGCATCTCGCTATTGCCGCAGAATCCCATCCCGTGGCCGTATTGGCGGCGCAGCTCCACGCAGTCCATCCCCGCCTTCGCCTCCAGCGGGTTGTAGGCATCTATTCCGATCTCGACGTAGTCCTGGAAGATCGCCTTGCAGTTGCCGCACCCGTGATAAATCACCGGCAAACCATTCGCGTGCGCGTACTCCGTCATCTCGGCCACCCACGGCTTGAAGTACTGCCGCCAATAGCGCGGTGAAAAGAGCATCCCTTTTTTGTAGGCCACATCGCCCCAGATCACGAACCCATCCAGCAATCCCTTGCCCGCGTCGATCTCAGCCTTGGCGCATTCCACGTAATACGCGCCAATGCGGTTGGCCACCATACCCATGCGCTCCGGAAACTCGCCCATCCACAGCATGGCGTTCTCCTGGCCGATCAGACGCGTCAGGCACTCGCTTACTTCGATCATGCTGCCATAAACCGGAAAGTCGGGATGTAGCGACTTCACCGTATCGATCCACGCCGGCGAATTGCGCTCAAACCCATCGCCAACTCCGGCAATCTGGTTGTCCCCGCCCTCGAAAAAACGCCTGCTGTCCCGCGGGTCATCAAACTCTGCGCGCTCCAGCTTCTCAAATGTATCGATCTCCCACGCGCGCATCTCCGGCATGGGAAACTCGAATTGTTTGCGCAGGATGGCTCCGAAGCCGGTCTTTACCACCACCTCTTCCGGCGTCTCGCGGATCGTCTCAAAGGGGCGAATCCACGGATCCATGTTGGGCACCGTCGAGATCCAGTCCAAGTCGTAGTAGTAGTACGGATTCGCGTCATCCGGCAGGCCCAGTTCCTTCCGCCAGCGCCGCGTAAAGTCGCCCCAGAAAAAGTCGCTGATGGGCACGCGATCCGGTTCCTCGTGGCGCAGCGCCTTATTCATCCTCTCCAGCTTGTGCAGGGTGTTTTCCTTCCGGCCTGTGGAATCAATGCTCTGGCCGAAGGTGGCGAACATGCTCATTGGCTGCATTCTCCTCTTTGCCTGTGAATCGCCAAGTCTACACCGCGCCAACACCTCGGCCGCAAACCGGACGTGGCATCGCACAGTATCCTTGAGGAAGATGCCACCGATTCTTCATGCTCCCTTTAGAATCAGTAACTTACTGATTCTTATGATCCGCCGGGAACGCTATGAACGTGAAAAACGCTCTGATCGTGAGGCCTGTCCTACAGTTTTCCTACAAAAGAGAAGCCCACCCGGTGAGGGGTGGGCTAAAGGGTATCCAGTGGTCTCACTTATCCTGTGAACTGATTCCCATTTTATCATTTATTTCGTAATCGGTTCCCGACGCGCAGCAAAACGGACTCTGGAATTCTGAGGCTCCGGTAAGATCGCTTGTGAAGCGTCTCGGGCCGGCTGGCCACCAAAACGCCGGGTTCGTCCTGGAACAGGTCGCGGACGAAGTCATCGCTCCAACCCCACATCTTCTGGATGTCCTTCGGGGAATAGTGTTTCTCCAATAACGTGTCCGCGACGTGGTCCATACCCGGTACTACAGGCGGGAAGGGATTTTCACGGGTTTTATTTTGGATTTATTTCATTACCCTCGGCGACGGAGGCATTGGGGCCAAGAATGAGCTTGATAAACTCTTGGGACGTCTCTGGAGTCAGTGTGGTGGGCGCAAGTTCAAGCACGCGTGCTTCGCGCTGTTCATCGCTCATGGCGGCAACTTTGGCGGTCAGGGCAGCGTACTTGTCGGTCATGGTTCCTCAATTATGGCGCCGGCGAAAAATCGCGCATTAAAACGCGAGTTTCCGGGCAACTTGCTGCGCCCGGCTCTCCAACGGTTCCGTCATGACCCGCTCAACCGGGCCATCAGCGAATGTTACGCCGCAGTCGAAGCAATAAACCTGCCGCTCTGTATCCGAGTAGGTCGTGATGTCTGTCCATCGGTGATTGGCGTGCGCGTGATTGATCGCCTACGCCGCCTCCTCGTCGTCCCACCAAACGGGTGGGACATACTCGTCCTCATCGCCGGTTAGTCCCTCTACCTCTGGAGGGATGATGTCGTCCTTGTCGTCCTTAGGTTGGACAGTCTCCCATGCCTCTTTGCTTGCCTTCAGGCTGGCCAGCATCTCTGCCAACCTCGCTTTATTTACTCGCCGGTAATGACGGAGGTGATCCCGGTAACGCCGCTTCACCGGTGCATCCAGGTATCCCAACTCGGTGAGCGTGTCGATCGCCCGGTAAGCATCCGTCGTACTCATCCCTGCCTGGTACCCCAGCCACGGTGCGCCGGCCCAGCAACGGGCCTCCAACCCATCCGCGCTGTCGTCCTTGATTTTACCGGCTTTGATGTCGGCAATGATCGACACTGTCTCGAACGATGAGATTTCTCTCCAGACCAGGAACTCCCTCAGTCCCATGCCCTCCCCCAGGGCGCATCGCGTCAGTGGTTTGCCGCGCCGGTATTTCTGCACCCCCGTTTTTTTGTCGATCCACGGTACCCGGTCGTGGAACAGGGGCAGCGTGAGAGTCACATCGTTAACCAGGTCCCAGGCGCCCATGATTACTGCTCCAGCCGTGCGATGGTCGCAGGTTGCCGGCGCACGAACAGATAGGCGCCAAGGATGTGGGTGTTGACCCGGACGCCGGCCGTCTGGGCGGTCAGAATAATCGTAGTGCGCTTTGTGGTGGCCTGTACACCGCCGATCTCAGCTAGGGCAATGCGCAGCCAACTCCCCTCTTCCTGAGCGCGTAAGGCTGCAATCAACTCTGCATACCTCCCTTTGTAGCTGCCCGATATATGATCAGAGCGCAGCGGCGGCTCAACTGTCTCGATGTGCATAGGAACTCCTCCTAAACATTGACTACTAATACGTAATACTGACAATTCGGGGATTTCGCGGGTTTTTCGGAATATTTATTTTAGGGAGCGAATTGTTTGACTTAATTGAAAGGTTACCCGCTCATCCGGCTGATCATCACATGATCCATAAGTCACCAGAGGGCCAGTTATCCTATGGATCATTTGATGGAGCATTTACTCTATGCTCGTAAAATCTGAAATAATGAGAAACCACCAGTATCCATGCATGTTTCAGGGCCTGTCGAGAGGAGGACCCTATTCTGACCCTCATCTGACTGTAATCTAACCCTCATCTGAAATCGCAAAATGTGTATCCGGAATAATTAGAAATCGCCTGTATTCATGCGGCTTCCAGAGATTTTCGAGAAGAGGCCGTGTATCCGGAGTGTATCCGGAGCGGTTCCGGGGTGCATCCGGATCATGTTTTTATCAAGTAGATAAAAAGTCATGTCTACTTGATAAAAAGTCATGTCAAGTAGATAAAAAGTCATGTCAAGTAGACAAGGTATCTTACTCAGGGGTGTACTCAGGGAAAGAATACTATTGGTGGGTACTACCCGCGTGCGCGGGGCCAGAACCCCAACCTCACTTCGTTCGGTTAGCCAGCCACCAAATCTCCTCCGGAGACTTCCCTCAAAGCAACAGCACCTTTCCTCCTCCTACGTAGGAGGAAAGAGCAGGGCACCCTCCTCGACTTACGTCTCGAAGGAGCCCCTCCCAGCCAGACAAACTATAACACTCCTCATACAGGATTAATCCTCATTGCGATCACCGTTAACTTAGTGGAGGGTCGCCGCCGCGCCTGCGCCTCCAGACGCCCTCGCTGGTGAGCCAGGTAGGCAACCCTACCCGGCTAATCCCACCGACGCAGCCTGCCCACCTTGCAGTAGCGTGGCCGATGCCTTGAGTCAGTGCATCCAATGCGATCATAGCAAGTGCGCCGGCGCAGCCGTGGCTAATTAGTTCGACTAATGGTTAGTAATACCAAGAAGGGGTTCAACCAGATCGGCAGATGACCCTTGAGAATTTCAACGGGCATGACCACGCGCGAGAAGTCCCATGTGTATAGCGAATTGAGAATCACATTCTATCTGGGCCGCAGTGCGGTTGTGTCCTAATTTTCTTTTCCTTCGCTGTTACCACATTGGAGTCACGGTTTGTTCTGTTCATCATCCGGTTCCAACATTTCGCGTGTCAAAAGCGGGCTAATTTTCCTGCCTACTGCGATGCTAATTGTGGCATCGTGATTGCGTTTATTTGGCCTTGTTTCGTCGAGGTCTGAGAACCTCGTGCATACCGTGGAGGGAGATTCGTTCTGGACCTCGGGGTACAGGCCGACCTCGGGCGGGAATGCATTGAGTACCTGCGATGCGATCTTTCGGTCATCACTGCTGTTTCCGGTTACGCTTACGACTAGGTTTGAAACTGATCCACCGTTGCAAGATTCCAATAGCCAGCCTTCGGCATCCATATGCGCCGATCGAAGCGTGCGGACGAGAGCGACCCCGAATTTCTTGGAATCGTCGGATTCCGTGCGACTATATGGATTCCCGAGAGCTAAGACGTATACATCAATCTTCGCGCCTTTAAGTCCAGCCAACTTTGTCTCAATGCTTGCGGATTGCGATGCAGTTAATTGCCTCGGCCCGAATGTATCCACCATCTTGTTTTCGAGTTCAACGCGCTTCAGATTAGCTGCCGCTAATTGGATTTGCAATTGTCCTTCTTTGGCAGAGTCGAGGTCTCCTTGCGCTACGGTAAGTTCCTTTTGTCTGACAATTGTGAGCCTGGTGGTGATTGCCAGCCACAGAGCAGCTATAGCCGCTATGACCAATCCGGCAACCATCCAGCCGTTCCAGAAATCAACCGCATGGGTTAACCGGCCAACGCGCTCGCTTAAGGATGGAATATCTGGTTTGTTCTCGTTGCCTTGAGAAAGTATTGCGCTCGCCATCATCATCACCTGCTGCATTGGCATGATCGTCATAGTGTGTTTGCCGGACCGGTGCTTTCGTAGCGAAAATTGTACCCCAAGCACAGTTCAAATTAGGACACTACTCATGTGGTGGATGTTTGGATAGGACTGTGATTCTGGCGTTCGATCGGCAAGCGAACCGACAAGCTGTTCAGGGGTACTGTTGCTCCTAAGATGCTTTTCGAGGTCAGCCAGGCACTCGACGAAGTACAGTGGAGTAATGGTGGACATATAAAAGTTGTCCATCAGCACAGCCTCGTCGAGATTGAGGCTTTCGAGCGACGACTTGTCGAAAATCAGGCTCGGACCTAGCGGCATGTAAGAAGATTACGCCCTGACCGCGCAGAATCCTGCGACTTCTCACGAACCCACCTGCAGTTCTTGATCCGGTAGTGGAGGTATCGGCCGGTGGCATGACGGTACCCAGCACACGCCGTGCGTGGAATCGCGGTACCCCGGCTGCGCACTCTCATCGTTTACGGGCCTCAGCAGCCGTTGACGACACCTCGCAGGGGATAGGCAGATCGCTCCAAATCCCCTGTTTTAGGCTCTTCGGAGACCTTTTCCCAAAAGAGTGGTCTCCTACAAGCCACCAGGACGCGCCCGAAGACAGGGGGTGAGGGTCTAGCACCCGGTTTTTCGCCCTCACGGCGGCGTACGACAAACCCTTTGCCGAAGCGGCTGCGTCTCACAGTTGCATCTTCGTGGCTGGCTTTGCTGACCGCAGAGCAATTACTCGAATGAAACGTTCGCCGTAACCCGGAGATGCTGCGGGTGAGTGTCCGGGGTATCCTTGACCCTCTGTCCATAGGGGTTCCAGCGGATACAGGGCATTGAGTTTTTGGTTCATAGCCCAGTGGGAACTACAGGCTGTGGGAAGCGCGACAGGTACGCACCCTTGCCCGAGAGCCCAGCGAGAGCGCCTGCACCCCTCCCAGCTCCACGGCGGTCCGCCCAGCGTAGAGGAGCCACCGAGTTAATGGCTCGATTAGAGCGGCGTCTTGGCTCACGCTCGGACGGGGTACTCAGTTTGTCGCCTGTTCTCCAAGGTTAGGGAAGATGGTTAGACGCAGATGGGTCGAGCCATAGGGAACGAGGGTCACCTGCTCCACTGGTTGGGCGGTCTGGCGGGCATCGGCAGCAGGAAGCGGCGGCGTGAAATGCTGCTGAGGTGCTTCTGCTGCAATATCGGGCTTGGCGAGAACCTCCGCAAGTGTCCACGATTCGATAAGCTGCGCAGGAGCGCTGAGCGTGACCGGTGGATTGACCCACGGATCAGGTGTCATGGTTTTGCGCTCGAAATGCACTTGTTCGGTGATCTTCGTGGGATCGACAGCGAGACCGTAGTTCCACTCGCTTGCTGGCTGCGCGTCCCAACTGGGGAATTCTGCGGTGGAGGCTGCCCAGTGCCTGTGCCTGGCGAACCAGTTCCGGGACCGCCTCAGCGGGTTACCT
>PLSM01000108.1:0-75650 GCA_003165075.1 Acidobacteriaceae bacterium
GCGCGCCTCCTCCGACCCGACAGTTCCGTAAGGGACGAAGGCCTGAACGATGAGAAGGAGTAGTAGGAAAGCGTTTCTCCTGCTGGTCATGCGCCAGCCAATCAGCCTTCGGGTTGAGATTGAGCGAGTTGGGAGCGGGTGAAGCCTGCAATGGAACTCGACGAACGGAGAAACCGCCATCGGCGGTGCGTTCTTTGAACCTCCGGCCTCTGTGCTGTGCGACAGGGGATCAACTCATCGAACCGCCGGATGCGGACCCGCTTGTCCGGTGGTGTGGGAGGGGAGAGCAGGTGACTGCTCCCCCTATTCCGATTTGCGACGTTGCGGGGTGTGCTGACCTGCAGGTGCCGGTGTGACGGCAAGCGTTACCTATTACATCGGGAGGTGGCGGAGAGCCCGTCTTATGGTGATTTTGCCTTGTTATGGTTTTTGGGTGGATTTGAGGGTATTAGAAGGAATTCAGGCGACACATACAACTATAGTGAAGCATGGCAAGTGTCTTATTATCTTATACCTGCCTTTAGATTCAATTGGATATGGAAAGTTCTGGCGGAGAGGGGGGGATTCGAACTCCCGGAGCCCTTACAGGCTCACTCGCTTTCGAGGCGAGCGCAATCGACCACTCTGCCACCTCTCCGCGTCGTTGCACTTAACGATAATACGACATCACTGCGTCTGCCGCATGGCGTTATGGAAAAGCATGCCATGTGAGTACCGCATTTGCACCCGGATAGTGCTATGCCCGGGTTAGCCGGACGCAGCGGCGCCCGGAACACCTTAGGATGTCCACCGCGGCGGCGGTGGAACGCGGACTCTGCTCGTTACGAGGCCTGCCGGGGATTGTCGCAACAATTAGCGAGGGAGCTTGACAGGGAAGATTCTCGACGATACAACTATGACTACCAGTCAGATATGGTGTACGGTCGTATATGAGGGATAGTCATATGCCGCACTCAGATGTTCTTGTGGAGGCGCTTGCAGCGGGAGGCTTGCCTTCACTGCAGGGGATGGGGCGCCGCGAGCGCCGCGCCGCTGAAACCCGTCTGCGCCTGTTTCGGTCCGCACTCCACCTTTTTGCGGAGCGCGGGTTTTCCAACGTCACGGTGGAGGACATTACAGAAGCAGCAGACGTAGGCAAGGGAACGTTCTTTAATTACTTCGAAAGCAAGGATCATGTTTTGGGCGTGATGCCCGAGCTACAGCTTGCCAAGGTGCGAGAGGCAGATCGGCTGGCGTCGGCGGGCAAGCAGTCCATTCATGCAATATTGCACCGGCTGGCTTTGCAGCTTGCAGAGGAACCCGGACGCAGTCCCGACCTTGCCCGCGCGTTGGTTTCCTCATTCCTCACCAGCGAGATCGTGCGGAGCCTGGTCGAACGCCTGATGTCGGGAGGGCGGGCGATCATAGCGGGAATCATTGCGGAAGGGCAGAAGCGCGGCGAGATTGACCGAGGTCTGAAAGAAGACAGCGCCGCTCTCCAATTGCAGCAAGTCATCCTGGGAACTGTTCTGCTGTGGTCCCTGCACGGCGAGCGGCCACTGGCGGAGTGGATAGAAGACAGCTTTCAGCTTTTCTGGCGCGGCATTGGTGGCAAGGGCCGGGAGCGTAAATCATGAAATGCAGAATGCGCATTGGCGCCGCAGTGGTGTGGACTGGCGGGACACTGGGTGCGATAGCTTGCTTGCATGTTGCGGCGCAGCAGCCGGCGCCTTATCGGCTCACGCTGCAGGATGCAATTCAGACGGCGTTGAAGGCCAACTTGAATGTGCTGGCTGCAAGCGCGCAGGTTGAGGGAGACGAGGGTACGCGCTTGCGCCGTCTCTCGGCTGCATTCCTGCCGCGCGTGAACGGCCAGGCCTACGCCAACGTGCAGAATCGCGACCTGCGGGCCTTTGGAATTTCGTTTCCGGGTCTGCCGGAGGTGGTGGGGCCATTTTCAAACTACGACTTCCGCGCCTATGCGCAGCAAAATGTGGTCGATCTGCAAAGTTATCGCGAGCTGAGGGCCAGCGAGCGAGCCCTGGATGCGGGCAAGTTGGACTATCAGGATGCGCGCGACCTGGTCGTTCGATCGATTGCCGCACTTTATCTCAATGCCGAGTCAGCGGCGGCGCGCGCAGACGCTGCACAGTCTCGAGTCACGGACTCCACAACCCTGAATAAGCTGGCTAACGACAAACACGATGCCGGAACCGCGACCGGCGTGGACGTTCTTCGTGCGGAAGTGCAGTTGGCCAACGACAAGCAGGCGTTGCTTGTGGCGCAGAACCAGTACAAACAAACGCTGCTGGTGCTGGCGCGGAATCTGGGTATGAGTCCTGGAACGCCTCTGGAGATTGCCGAGACGCTGCAGTTCCGCGCGTTGCCGACGGAGCAGACCGATGTTCTGTTGCCAGCGGCCCTGCTGGCGCGCAGCGACTATCTTTCTCTTGCCAGCCAGCGCCGGCAACTGGTGGAGCAGCAGCGTGCCAGCCGTGCGCGATTCTATCCGAAGGTGAGTATCAACGGGAACTACGGAGGGATCGGGCGAAGCATTGGCGGAGTGCAGGGAACGGGACTGCTTCAAGGGCAGATCGATTTCACACTCTTCGATCGTGACCGCCAGGGCGAGGCAGATGAACTGGCTGCCCGCATCAAGGGCATCGACGATCGCATTGCAGACATGCGGCGCGGTGTTGAAGAGGATGTGCGAGAAGCGGTGTTGAATCTGGAGTCAGCCGCCGAACAGGTGTCGGTGGCCAAAGATGGGCAGCAATTGGCGCAGCGTGAACTGGAGCTTGCGCAGGACCGCTTTGCGCAGGGAACCGCCAACAACGTGGAAGTGGTGACGGCCCAGGACGAACTTGCGCGTGCGCAGGAGAACTACATCCTGGCCGTTTCCAGTCACGTAGACGCCAAGTTTGCGCTTGCCCGCGCCATGGGCGATACCGAAAAGAACATTGCGAAGTTTGTTGGTGAGCCATAGGCGAACGAGGCGGAGGGCGATTGAGCAGAAACTCCGCCCATGAGGTTGGACGTTATGAAGCGAGTGATACCGGTTTTGATTCTGCTGGCTGCAGTGATTGCGGCGGGCGTGTACTTCTATCCGCGGCTGACGCGCAAACCGGCGGACGCGAATCAGCTCACGCTCTCCGGCAACATTGAGGCACACGAAAGCCTGGTGAGTTTCAAGGTGCAGGGGCGCCTTGTCGATTTGCCCGTCGAGGAGGGCCAGCAGGTGGCACAGGGCGATTTGCTGGCGCGGCTTGAAGATGCCGACTACCGCCAGAAAGTGCGCATCGATGAAGCTACCGTGCGGGTACGTGAGTCGAATCTCGCGCTGCAACTGGCCGGTACGCGTGGGCAGGAGATCAGGGCGTCGCAGCAAACAACACTGGATGTCGAAGCGGATCTGGAGCAGAAGAAGGTCGATGACGAACGTGCGCAGCGGCTTTTTGCCAAAGATGAGATCTCTGCGCAGGACCGCGATCTGGCGGCAACGGCGTTGAAGCGTGCCGAGGCCTCCTTCAAAGCCGCACAGCAGCGCACCAATGAGGCTGAAGAGGGCAGCCGCAAGGAAGACATTGCGATTGCCCGTGCCAATCTGAACGAAGCCAACGCCGGTCTGGGGTTGTCACGCGTAAATCTTGGTTACACTACCCTGCGCGCGCCGTCCTCCGGGGTGATCACCGTGCGCGAGGCGGAACTGGGAGAAGTGGTTTCGCCCGGCACTCCGGTGATTACTCTCGCGGATCTCGATCATATATGGCTTCGTGCATATATCGCGGAGACCGACATGGGCAAGATTCACTGGGGCCAGCAGGTGAAGATCACCACGGATACTTACCCCGGCAAGCAATACTCGGGCCGCATTTCGTTCATTTCTTCAACGGCCGAGTTCACTCCGAAAAGCGTGCAGACTTATCAGGAGAGAGTCACGCTCGTCTACCGCATCAAGATCGATATTGACAATCCGAGCCACGAGCTCAAGCCCGGCATGCCGGCCGATGCGCATATCGATCTGGCCCCAGCATCGCAAGGCGCTCAGCCAGCCGCAGAAAAGCCAGGTAAGCAATGACCGAGCCGCCACAATCTGCAATTGTGGCCGAGGGGCTTCAAAAGAGCTTTCCGGGTGTACGTGCCGTGAATGCCTTGAGCTTTGATGTGCGTGCCGGAGAAATCTTCGGCCTGGTCGGTCCGGATGGAGCAGGGAAGACTACGACGCTGCGCATGCTGGCGGGGATCATGCCTCCGGATGCGGGAACGGCTTCGATTGCGGGCATCGACGTGGTGCACGATCCTGAGAGCGCCAAGCATGCCCTCAGCTATATGCCGCAACGGTTCGGGCTGTACGAGGATCTGACGGTTGACGAGAACATTCGCTTCTATGCCGATCTGTTCGGAGTGAAGAGAACGGATCGCGAAAGCCGTTCAGATCAGTTGTTGCAAGCTGCAGGAATGAGCGAATTCCGCAAGCGCTTTGCGGGCAAGCTCTCGGGAGGCATGAAGCAGAAGCTCGGTTTGGTGTGTGCCCTGATTCATCATCCAAAGGTGATTCTGCTGGACGAGCCGACCACCGGCGTCGATCCCGTGTCGCGGCGCGATTTCTGGAGGATTCTTTATGAACTGCTGGCCGAAGGCGTTGCAATCCTGACTTCCACTGCATATCTTGACGAGGCGGAACGCTGCAACCGCGTTGCGTTGCTGCACCAGGGGAAGCTGCTGTTCTGTGATACGCCTGCGAACCTGAAGGCAGGTATGCGCAAGGGGGTACTGTCCATTACTTCGCAGGACCCGCGAACTCTGCGCAGCCAACTGGAACATGCGCAGGGTATCTCCAGTCTGGTGCTGACCGGCGATGGTTTGCACGTTGTGGTAGACGATGCGGCGCGGCGCATTCCCGAGTTTGAGGCTCTGCTCAAACACGCACAGGTTCCCTTCGACGCCATCCAACAAGTTGCGCCTTCCATTGAGGATCTCTTTGTCGATGCCGTGGGCAACGGAGGTGCAATTCGTGCCTGAGCCCGCGAACTCGGTGGTGGTGGAGAACCTAGTAAAGAGGTTCGGCAAGTTTGTGGCTGTCGATCGCGTCTCCCTTGCGATTCCGCCTGGCGAGGTGTTTGGTTTCCTGGGGCCGAACGGGGCGGGGAAGTCGACCACGATTCGCATGCTCTGCGGGCTGTTGAGACCGACCTCGGGCAGTGCACAGGTGGCCGGCTACGATGTGGCTCGCAAGCCCGAGGCCGTGCGCCAGAACATCGGCTACATGTCGCAGAAGTTCTCTCTCTATAACGATCTGACAGTGATAGAAAACATCAGGTTGTTTGCGGGTCTTTACAGCGTGCCGTCAAGCAAGTTGAAGGAGCGGATCGACTGGACGTTGGAAATGGCGAACCTGCGGGGCCAGGAAAGCCTGTTGACGGGCACCCTTCCCGGTGGATGGAAGCAGCGCCTGGCGCTGGGTTGCGCGGTGCTGCACAAGCCCCCCGTCATCTTCCTGGATGAGCCGACTTCTGGTGTCGATCCGATTTCGCGGCGCCGCTTTTGGGAATTGATTCACCAGATGGCGGAAGATGGCGTGACCGTGTTTGTGACCACGCACTACATGGAGGAGGCCGAATACTGCAACCGGCTTGCACTCATCTTTCGAGGAAAAATTGTGGCCCTGGGCACACCGGCGGAGTTGAAGCGGGGCTCGATGAAAGGGGAGTTGCTACTGGTGGAATGTACGCCCCTGGGCAACGCAGTCGAAGTCCTGCAATCTGCACCGGGCGTGATGGATGCGGCAGTCTTCGGCAACGCGCTGCACCTCGTGGTACGCGATGCGGATGCAGCGATACCGCAACTCCAGACATTCCTCAAGACTCGAGGCATCGCGGTGCAACGCATGGAGCGCATTCGACCCAGCCTCGAAGACGTCTTTGTTTCCCTCACCACGGAGCACAGCACGCCAGAGGAGGGCGCGCGATGAGCCTGAGACGCATGCTGGTGATGGCCAGGAAAGAAGTTCTGCAGATTATTCGCGACTCGCGGAGCCTGATGATTGTCATCGTGATGCCCGTAGTCCTGGTGCTGCTGTTCGGCTACGGCGTGAATCTCGATCTGAAGGGGTTGCCGGTCTATGTGTACGACCGCGATGGCAGCCAGCAGAGCCAGGATCTGCTGAAGCATTTTCAAGCCAGCAAGTACTTTCATGTTGTGAAGGTGGTGAACGATTACCGCCAGCTAACCATGGCTCTCGACGACGGCGATGCAAAGCTGGGGATCGTGGTTCCGTGGGACTTTGCGGAGAGGCTGCGCGAGGGTGGGCCGACCGAGGTACAGGCGCTGGTGGATGCGACGGACGACAATACGGCGAACGTCCTGATGGGCTACGCGCAAGGCGTGATTCAAGGCTACTCGTCGCAGATACAGCTTGACTGGCTCAGCGAGCGTGGCATTTCGCTGCATCCCGCCGCAGTCAGCGTGCAGACACGTACCTGGTATAACGAAGACCTGGAAAGCAGCGCATTCATCATTCCCGGAGTGCTGGCGCTGGTGATGTCGGTCATCGGAGCTTTCCTGACCTCGCTCACCATTGCGCGCGAGTGGGAACGAGGAACCATGGAACAACTAATCTCCACTCCGGTGAGTGCGGGGGAGATCATGCTCGGCAAACTGCTTCCCTATTTTGTGCTCGGCATGGTCGATACGGTGATCAGTGCGTTCATTGCAATCTACTGGTTTCGCGTGCCATTTCGTGGCTCGTATCTCACCCTGCTGGGCAGCTCCGCCATGTTCCTGGTGGTGGTATTGTCACTAGGCTTCTTCATCTCCGTGCTGGCAAAGAGCCAGTTTGCAGCCAGCCAGATTGCCCTGCTGGTTACTTTCCTTCCTGCATTTCTGCTTTCCGGATTTCTATTTGCGATTGAACAGATGCCTGTAGCGCTGCAAGTGATCACTCGCGTGATTCCGGCGCGCTACTACGTCGCAGTGTTGAAGAAGATTTTTCTAAAAGGTACGCCCACTTCAATGCTCTACGGCGACCTGATTCCGCTGGCTTTGTTCGCCCTGGTGCTGGCGGTGCTTGCCACACGCTCATTTCACAAGAGGCTCGCCTAGAAGGGGAGGAGGACCGATGCTGGCGCGCATGAAGCAGATGATAATCAAGGAATTCATTCAGGTCCTGCGCGACAAGCGGACGCGCTTTATTTTGATTGGCCCTCCTATCATTCAAATGCTGGTTTTCGGATACGCCGCTACCTATGAGATTCACCATGTTCCAACCGTAGTGCTCGATCTTGACCACAGCCAGGAAAGCAGGGAACTGGTCTCGCGTTTTACTTCGAGCCCCTACTTCGATGTGCAGCGGCAGCTGACCAACTCCCGCCAGCTCGGTGATCTGATCGAGCAGGGAAAGGCGACGGTAGGGGTGGAGATTCATGCTGGATTCGCACAACAACTTCGCAAGGGAGAGCCCGCTCCGCTGCAGGTGATTGTGGACGCCACCAACTCGAATACTGCGTTGATTGCCTCGGGATATATTTCGCAGATCGCGGCTGGTTTTTCTCAGGAGTACCAGCAGGACAACATCTACCGGATCGCTCCGCAACTGATGGAGGTGATGCCGACAGTGGACCTGGCGCCGCGGCCCTGGTACAACCCGGACCTTCGCAGCCGTTGGTTCTTCATTCCAGGAATTGTCGGCAGCCTGACCCTGGTGCTGGTGATTACATTGACGGCCTTTGGCGTGGTGCGCGAGCGGGAGATTGGGACTCTGGAGCAGATTATGGTGACGCCTATCCGACCGGCGGAGTTCATTCTGAGCAAGACGCTGCCGTTCTTTCTTATCGGCCTGTTCGATGTTTCGCTGATCGGGTTGGTCGGCTCGTTATGGTTTCAGGTTCCGTTTCGCGGCCACCTTTCCGTGCTCTTTCTGGGCGCTGTGCTGTTTCTTTTGTGCATGCTCGGGGTGGGCCTGCTGATCTCCACCGTTTCTTCAACGCAACAGCAAGCGATGGTCACAGCGTTCTTCTTCATCATGCCGGCGATCACTTTTTCTGGATTCGGATTTCCCATCAGCACCATGCCGCACTGGCTGCAGATGATGACCTACGCCGTTCCCTTGCGGTATTTCCTGGTCGTGCTCCGCGGCACCTATCTGAAAGGTGTGGGCATGAGTGTCCTTTGGCCGCAAATGGCGGCCATGGCCGGCCTGGGAGTGGGTCTGCTTGGACTTGCCATTCTCCGCTTCCGCAAGTCGCTGGATTAGTTCCGGGGCGGTTCGCAGTGGCCGGCCGCGAAAGCATTGACGCTGCCCAAGTCAGAGTACACGCCCTGCTTGCCATCTCATTCAATTAGAGTTAGAGATGGCGGCAGGATATCTTGCCCAGGCTTGCTTCGTGGAGCGATGGGGATTCAGCCGAGGGCGGCCCGGATGCTAGGGAATGACCCCACCACGGCACGGTGAGGTAGAGCGCACGTGGCCACTCAGGAGTGATACTTTACCTTTTGGTTCTATTCATACCAAAAGCATGAGCCGAACCGGCGAGGGCCGTACCCCGGGGAGTGCGGCATTGGTTGAAAAGTCGGCAGTGTTGTTTGGGGAGCCCGGGTTCTTATGATGGAATTCCACATCTCGCAAAAGGCGCGTGAGCGGTACCAGTTCGCGGATTTGCTTTTCTCGTATACGGGTAATGTTGTCTTTGCCGATCTGGCTGCCTGCCGCGCCTTTGCTTATCGAATGAACCAGGTCCGCGAGGTGGACAAGTATCCCGAGCGCGTAGTCCATGCCGGAGCTCTCTTCGCCATGGGCCTCATCGACGAGGCCAGCCATTTGCTCATGGAGCGCTACCGGAAACAGCTTGACCCCGAAGTGATGACAGCGGCGCTCGACTGGTTCGCCACACAGGTGGGGTCCCGCGAACTGGATACTTTGCTGGTAACCTTTGTCGAGCAGTTTCCAGGCTCTACTGTAATGCGGGGTCAGGAGACGCCCCGTGAGTGGCTGGCGGGGAAGACCGACGGCATGCCGCATCGGGCCGCCGCACTGGAAGAACTGCTGCTGTTGTGGACGGCGAACCGCAACCAGGCGTTCAAGCCATTCGAAGAACTGTTTGAAGAGAAGAGCCTGGCCGAGAAGACCGTTTACCGCCTGGTGACGCAAGGGCTTCCCGACTACTTTGCCACTCGTCCGTTGGTGCCCCTTCCAGACGCAGCGCCGGTGAATCTTCTGGATCTGCTGCGGGCGCCGGCAACAGGAGCACCCAGCTCGTTGGCAGAGCAGCTTACGCTGATCCGGAGATTGTGGAAGCCGCTGCTGGGCGACAGCCTGGAGCGCATTTTGCAGATTGCAGGTGAAATTCTGCATGAAGAAGAGCTGGCCATCTGGATGCAGTTCAATCCACCGGCCGCGCAGGCGCGAGCTGCCGCAGAAGCCGCGGCCAGGCGCCGCCTTGAACGCGGGGAGCAGCAATGGCCATCCGTTGTGAGTCACGCTGACGTGCCGGTGTTTGGCGACCCGGCGCACGAGTACGAGAAGTTCAGCCCTGACACGGCCTGGATGCCGAACACCGTGCTGATTGCCAAGAGCACCTACGTGTGGCTGGCACAGTTGAGCAAAGAGTATGGGCGGCACATCGGACGCCTGGATGAGATTCCCGACGAGGAACTGGCTGCACTGGCACGGCGTGGGCTTAATTCCCTGTGGCTGATCGGGGTGTGGGAGCGCAGCCGCGCGTCGAAGACGATCAAGCAGCTTTGCGGCAACCGCGACGCCGTAGCCTCAGCGTATTCACTTTACGACTACAAGATTGCCGAGGACCTGGGTGGCGAAGCGGCCTACATCAAGCTGCGTGACCGGGCCTATGCGCACGGTATCCGGCTGGCCAGCGACATGGTGCCGAATCATATGGGTATCGATTCGCCCTGGGTGATCGAACACCCGGAGTGGTTCATCTCGCGCCCACAGCCGCCGTATCCCGCCTACAGTTTTGAAGGGCCCGATCTCTCCAATGATGGGCGTGTGGAGATCAAGATTGAAGACCATTACTTCGACCAGAGCGATGCGGCGGTCGTATTCCGCCGCCGGGATCGCACCACGGGCGAGACTCGCTACATTTATCACGGCAACGACGGCACCAGTTTTCCCTGGAACGATACGGCGCAGCTCGACTATCTGAACCCTGTGGTGCGCGAGCAGATTATTCAGACCATTTTGCACGTAGCGCGGCTGTTCCCGGTGATCCGTTTCGACGCCGCGATGACGCTGGCCAAGCGCCACTTCCACCGGCTGTGGTTTCCCGGACCCGGAGCCAGCGGAGCCATTCCCTCCCGGGCTGAATACAGCATGACTCAAGCTGAATTCAACCAGCACATGCCGCATGAGTTCTGGCGCGAAGTTGTGGACCGGGTCGCAGCCGAGGTGCCGGGCACGCTCTTGCTGGCTGAAGCTTTCTGGCTTATGGAGGGATATTTCGTACGCACCCTGGGCATGCACCGGGTGTACAACAGCGCGTTCATGGTCATGCTGCGCGATGAAGAGAACGCCAAGTACCGCTCGGTGATCAAGAATACTCTTGAATTCGATCCGGACATCATGAAGCGGTATGTGAACTTCATGAGCAATCCCGACGAGCGTACGGCCATCGATCAGTTTGGCAAGGGCGACAAGTGCTTTGGTGTGGCGACGCTGATGGCAACGCTTCCTGGCCTGCCCATGTTCGGACACGGGCAGATCGAGGGATTCACCGAGAAATACGGCATGGAGTATCAACGGCCCCGCTACGACGAATCGGCAGATCCCTGGCTGGTGGAGCGACATGAGCGCGAGATTGCGCCGCTGCTGAAAAAGCGGTGGCTCTTTGCCGAGAGCAACAACTTTCTGCTCTACGACTTCTTCGAGGCCTCGGGAGCGGTAGATGAAAATGTCTTTGCCTACTCCAATCGGAAGGGCAACGCCAGCGCTCTGGTGGTCTATAACAACCGCTACGGTACGGCCCACGGATCGATCGACTTCTCGGCTGCGTATGCCGACAAGGGCACGTCGCAATTGCGCCAGCAGCGGCTGAGCGAAGGGCTGGGCCTGGGCCGAAACTCCGGCGCTATCGTCGCATGGCGTGATTCGCTGACCGGGCTGGAGCACCTGCGGCGCGCGAATGATCTTGGCGAACACGGCTTGCCGTTGCAGCTGCATGCCTATCAGTGTCATGTTTTTCTTGACTGGCGCGAGGTGTACGCAACAGCAGAAAAGCCGTGGGACCGGTTATGCGATCAACTGAACGGGCAAGGGGTTCCTAACCTGGAAGACGCAATGGTGAACCTCGAGCTGCAGCCAGTACACCAAGCATTGCGCTCGCTGCTGGATACAAATCTGGTGCGGCAGCTTGCCGACCTGGCAGAACATCCTCGAGTGGTTGCCGGGGCAGATCGTAAGCACGCCCGGGAACGCCGCGAATTCTTCGATCTCGCGTGGATCCGGTGCGACGCCTTCTTGCGCGCAGCACAGTCGGCTTACAAGACGCGCAGGGGAGGTGAGATTCAGCAGGCTGCCGAGCCGGCAAATCCCAGTCACCTCGGTCCGGCCTTCCATGAACGCCTTCGCGCCGCGATGCGTATCCCCGTGGTGGAAGCGCTGTTCCCGGCGCCATGGACTGTTGCCGCCCGGCGCGTGGTGCCCAGCCCCAGCCCGCAGCTTACCGCTACGGCAATGTGGGGACCTATCTTCGCGTGGTGCGTGCTGGAGCTGCTGGCAGAGTCCTTCGACGCAAAGAATCCGGCGCCTGTGGCGCTGGATCTGTTTGACCGCCTGCGGCTGCGCGAGCCGTTTGCACAAGCCTTCGATGCACTTGGATTCGAGGGCGAGGCGGGTTGGCGTGCGGCGGCGCGCATCAAGGTTGTGTTGCTCGCTGAAGCCGGTGTGGGCAAAGCCAGCGAACCGAACACGCAGCCGTCGTCCGATCTTGAAGCGCCCTTCATCAAAGAGGAAACAACGGCGGCAAAGGCATCCACAGCGCAGGCTAGTCCGGGGACACCGGAACCTGCAAATGTGCAAGATGCACAAACCGGCGAAGAGCGCGTGGCCCTCGCGGCCGGCCTGTGGCTTGATCCGGACGTGCGATGGCTCACCGGCGTGCATGAGGCGGGGGGACATACCTACCTGGTGAGCGAGCCGTATGAAGAACTTCTCTGGTGGCTGCTGATGCCGTCGCTGCTTCGTCTTGCGGGCGAGGCTTCTCCCCGTCCGGAGTCTGCGCAGCAGATGAGCAGGACAGTGGAAGAAGCTCTGGCGACAGCGGCCGCGGCAAAGTACCGAGTGGATGCTTTCCTCGATGGAGCCGAGCCGCCTGCACCGGAAGAGATATACCAGGGACGCGAGACCGACGCTGTTCCAACTGTTGAGGCGAAGTCTGGGAAGGTCCTCGTTGAGTCGCCATCCAGCCCTGAGGCCAGCGCAGACGAAGCTGTCACGCCAAAGGAATAGCGGCGAATCGAGGCCCTCCGCGGAGTAGGCCTGTTGGCCACTGCGGCCACCCCAGCGACGAAGAGTTGACTCTGGGGTCCGGCTGACCGCGTCAGAAGTTCGGCGGATGCTCACCTGCCACGCCGAATGCATTCTCCAGCGCCAGGCCGGCTTGCGCCATCGTTCCCTCGTCAAAGAGGCGTCCGATGAGCGTAATGCCGTGGGGTACTCGGCGGGGCGGAGAGAACTTGGGCAGCGGATGCTGCGGGTCGGGTGCCCAGTCGCTGCGCGCCTCCGCGACCTCGACAAATCCCGCACGGAGCGTGAGTGACGGATGACCGGTGAAATTCGTGATCACCAGCATCTCGTCCCGCAAGGATGGAACCAGGAGCAGGTCAACATCGGACAAGACCCGGGCCATCTCCTGCGCTACCTTGCGCCGTAGCCGGTCTGCCTGCACAAAATCGACAGCAGAAAGAAATCTCGCTTGGCGAAACGAGTTGGGCCACGCGTCGGGCACCTGTGCTTTCAATTTGTCGACGCCGTGGCTCAGGGTCAGCTCTTCAAAGGCAGCCGCTGCCTCGGCAAAAAGAATGAGATAAAGCGAGTCATAGGGCCAATCGGGGATGGAGACTTCGACAGGCGTCATGCCGGCCTTCTTCACCGCTTCGAGCGATGCGCGGTCCACGTCGGTTGCGGGGCTCTCCTTCATCCAGGCAGGGAAGTATCCAACCCGCAGCCCGGCAACGCCCGCGCCTGCATCGAATGCCAGCGCGCTGGGAACGCTGGCCGCATCGCCGGCGTCCGGTCCGGAGATCGCGTTCAGCACCAGCATCGTGTCCTCCACACTGCGCGCCATGGGGCCCAGCTTGTCGAGTGACCAGCACAGTGTCATGGCTCCCGTTCGCGCAACGCGGCCATATGTGGGCCGCAGGCCCGTGATGCCGCAACGCATAGAAGGGCTCACGATGCTGCCGCCGGTTTCACTTCCAATGGCAAAGCCCACCAGCCCTGCCGCGACCGCAGAGCCGGGCCCCGCACTCGATCCCGAGGAGCCTTCCTCCAGCAGCCATGGATTCATGGTCTGGCCGCCGAACCAGACGTCATTCAGCGCCAACGCGCCCATGCTCAACTTGGCTAGCAGCACGGCCCCTGCGGCATTCAGCCGTTCCACGACTGCGCTGTTTGCCGTGGGAATGCGGTCCTTGTAGGGCTCTGCGCCATAAGTGGTGGGAATGTTGGCTGTATCGAGCAGGTCCTTCGCGCCCCAAGGGATGCCATGCAATGGGCCGCGATAGTGTCCGGCGGCAATCTCCGCATCGGCGCGGCGTGCCTGTTCGAGCGCGTGCTCGCGAGTAAGGGTGATGACGCAACGCAGTTGCGGGTCGAAGCGCTCGATACGCCGAAGATAAATCTCCGTAAGTTGTTCCGACGTGAGTGCGCAGCTCTCAATCCAGCGGGAAAGCTGGGCAATGGGGGCGAAGGCAATCTCGTTCTCATTCGCTGGCACTGGCTCATGCTTGTCGGCGTTGCGCACGAAGCGTACCGCGGACGGTTCACTTTTGACAATACCGGGCAGAGTTGGATTCCACAGCGTAGCTGGCGCAAGGCCCGGCTCCAGGGCCAGTTTGCGCGGCCCCACTCTGCGCTCATAAAGTGGCGCCATTTGCATCCGCCAGTTCCCCGCGGCCTGGGCGCGATCGACAGCCGTCATCTCCACCTGCACCAGCTTTTCAGCTTCCTGAATGGTGGCGGGAGTCACCTCCGGTCCTACAGGCGGGGCAGTGCCGAATGCCGGCGGCGCGCCAGGAGGCAAGTTCTCATTTTGGCTTCCAGGGGTCTGGACGGCTGTGGCCGGCAGAGCAGCTCCGAGCACTGCAAGAGAGGTGTAAGTGAGAAAATCTCTTCGCGAACCTGGCATAATCCCTTTCAGTGAAACGTGATGTCGCCCGGCTGATCAAGCTAGAAGAAATATACAATCGGCGCTCGGCAGGGCTTCGATTTCACCCTCAATCGAAGAGCTCTTTGCCATGCGGAACCGGCGCATCTGGCGATTTCTGGAGGCGAGAGCCACGGCCATCTCTGTTTTAGATTTGTCCCCAGCGCCCGGGACCCGTAGAATCAGCATTGTGAGGCAGGCCGGAGTTTACAGGTCCGGTTCGACGCTGCGCCAGGTATAGATGAGCGAACACACAACAGGGACTCCTCAGGAGGCGCAGATGGATTCGTCTGCGTGGAGCAGAATCGAGAAGGCGCGCCATCCCCAGCGTCCTTATCCCATGGACTTTATCGAGCGGATCTTTACAGATTTCAGCGAGATTCACGGGGATCGTGCCTTCGGCGACGACGAGGCGGTGGCGTGCGGTATGGCGCGGCTGGCCGGCGAAGAAGTGCTGGTGATCGGCAACCGCAAAGGCGGGACCACGAAGGAGAGGGTTCGCCGGAATTTCGGCATGCCCCATCCCGAGGGCTATCGAAAGGCGTTGCGCGCAATGAAGCTTGCCGAGAAGTTTGGCCGGCCGATTGTGAGTCTCATTGACCTGCCGGGAGCTTACCCCGGGCTGGGTGCTGAGGAGCGCGGCCAGGCCGAAGCGATCGCGCGCAACCTCCGTGAGATGTCCCGTCTGCGCGTGCCCACAATTTCGGTCATAAGCGGCGAGGGCGGATCGGGCGGAGCACTGGCGCTGGCCGTAAGCGACCGGGTGCTGATTCTTGAAAACGCTCTCTATTTTGTGATTACGCCTGAGTCCTGCGCGGCCATCATGTGGCGCGACGCCGCGCACAAGCAACTGGCCGCCGAGGCAATGCGTATCTCCGCGCCCGAGGTTGCCGCCGTGGGCTGTGTGGATGAGATCATCACGGAGCCGGAAGGCGGCGCGCATCTCGATCCCGAAGCGGGAGCAGGATTGCTGGGCCAGGCTCTGCAAAGGCATCTGGCCGAGCTGAAGGCCATGCCGGTTGAAACGCTGGTCGCCGCACGCCAGGATAAGTTTCGCAAAATCGCGCAATTTTATACGGAAGGTTAACTCTAGTGATACATCGGCAGGCGGTTGAGGTTTGCGGTGTACGTAGAGTTTCAGGGTCACGCCGGCGCGGCTGCGCCCTTTCGTCGCGCGGCTACGTCAGGATGGAGATGGTGAGAGCCTGCGCCATCACGGATTCTGGTGCCGCCGGGGGCTGCCGATGAGTTCTGATGCGCCGCGTGGCAGCCGGATCCGCTCCTATGCGGAGTTTGTGGCTGCAGTCCTATATTTTTTTCTTGCCCGGTCCCTCGCTCACCGTGGAGCGGCTGGCTTGGCCGGTGATTCCTGGTCGCCCTTGATCGAGCAAGCCATGCTGGCATTCCTGCTGGTGCTGGGGTTTGCGAGCTTTGGATTCTTCTTCGACCGTCAGCAGCATCCGGTACGCGAGCAAGGACTGCCGCTGCGCTCGGGTTGGCAGCGAGAAGCCGGACTGGGCTTGGCCCTGGGCTGGGCAATCGCCGTGGTATGCGTCCTGCCACTCACTTTGGCTGGCGGCATCGCCATCGTTCTCTCCACGCAGCTTTCATCCTGGGGATGGTTTCTGGCCGACCTGGCATTCTTCGCTCTGGCCGCTCTGGCTGAGGAAGTGGCCTTTCGCGGTTACGGATTTCAGCGCTTTTCCCAAAGTGTTGGCCCAATTGGAGCTACGCTGGGGTTTGCCGCGTTCTACGCCATTGTGCAGGCCATGCGGCCGGGCTCAAGCAATGCCAGCCTGGCTGTTTCGTTGATGTTTACCGTGGTGCTTTCCACGGCCTACCTGCGCACCCGGGCGCTTTGGGTGAGCTGGGGGTTGAATTTTGCCTGGAAGGCCAGCCGCGCACTGATCTTCGGGCTCGCGGTCAGCGGTGTGAACAGCCATTCCCCGGTAGTTGAAGGCGACCCTATGGGTTCGTTCTGGCTTACCGGCGGAGGTTTCGGACTCGACGGAAGCTGGGTAGCCTTTGTCGTTCTTCTTCTCTCCATTCCAGTGGTTTTCCGCGTCACGCGCGATTTGGATTTCCTCCATAATGCGCCTGTGATTGTGCCGGGCGGAGTCCCGGTGGATCTGGATGCTGCCGCACGGAGCCAACATGAGTCCGCAATGGGGCCAGCTGAGCCGGCGGCGACCCCCCTGGTGCAGATTATTCCCGCCTCGCCGCCGTCCGCCCTGCCGGGCGAGACACAGGCAGAACGGTCGGACCATTCGCGGTAACGCATCTCCGGCGCGCCGCATCCTAGTTCACTATGGCCCGTTCGAGACGGACTTGGGATTCCGCTTGTACATAGACACTGTTTGCGCGATGCTTGAAACAGACATGGGAGGATCCCATGAAAAGGTCACCCCAGCCTTACGCCACGCAGCCAACGCCTGAAGGGCTGGCAATGGCTTCTGCGATGAGCAGATTGCGACACCTCGCGGTATGGTGTGCGCTGGCCGCTCTTGTGGCGGCAGTCACAGCCACCGCACAAGTCATCGTCATCGACAAGAATGGGAATGCCAGCACCAGCACGGGCCAAGGCACTACAACAAGCTACGTGGACCGGCGCTACGCTCAAATTGAGCCTACAAAAGTGGTGTTGACCCAGTCCGTGCTGGATGCGAAAACGCGGTTGGATCTCATCCGAGCAATGCAGGCCGAGCAGGGCTTTGCCATGCGCCCATTCCCGCGCGGCGGCAAGGGGTTAACCCTCGCTGCCAACGGTAAGCTGGAGCCCGCCGGAGAAGCCTATCTGAACATGGTGACCAGCCAGGGGCTGAGCGCCAAGCCCGGCGATCGCCTGGCCGTGACCGATATCAAGTTCGACCACACAAAAATACTCTTTGATCTGAATGGCGGCCCGTTCAAGAAACACCGCTTTCTTCGCCACATCGAAATCGGCTCCGGGCCGTACACCAACCCCGTCGTTCAAGATGACGACGAGGATCTGGTTGGCGCGCGGTTGACCCTTACCTTTCACGACCATGTGCCGGAGTTGACCGCCGCGCAGGTCAAGGCATTGCTGGCCCCGCTGATCTCCTTTGACGTGAAGACGCCTGTGCAGGCCTTTACCGATACGCTGCCGCCGATGCTCAAGCAGGCGATTCTGGACCACCATGTGCTGGTCGGTATGACCACGGATATGGTGCTGTTCGCCAAGGGTCAGCCGGACGACAAGTCGCGGGAGATGGACGGGTTGATGCCCTTTGAGGAGTGGATCTATGGTCGGCCGCCCAAGGACGTGGAGTTTGTGCGCATCAATGGCAACCGCGTGATTCGCGTGGAGATTGCCAAAATTGGCGAGCCGCCGGTCGTCTTTACGCGCGATGAGGTGGAAGGGATGATGCGAACCGACGGCACGCCGCTCACGCCGCCGAATGCTGATCCCAAGCCGCACACCATTGAATTGGGCGATGTGCAGCGCAATCAGGATAAGCAGGCGCCGGCTCCGCCGCCCAGCCTGCGCAATCCCGGCGAGGAGTTGCCCAGAGACAAAACCCCGAATACTGAGGTGATGAAGCCGGTGCAATTCCCTAAGCAGAAGCCGGATGATCAACCCGTCGCTCATCAAGGAACTCAGCCCGCCGCAACGCAGCCGACCGGCCAGTCCACGGCTCCATCTACGGCCTCGGGCAATGCGCAGCCCGCGCCTGCGGATTCTTCGCAACCTGCCCCAACCCCGGCTCCCGCAAAGCCCGCGACTCCCGACGAGGACGAGAGCCAGCGCCACTGAAGCCATCCAGTCCGCGTTGATGTAGACTGAGGGGAGCGAGTCCCGCTGCCTCCACGCAAATTTGTCGCAGCTTGAGGTGAGCGAATGACCGCGCCGTTGAAGCCGCGTGCACGATTGTTTGCCCGTGCGAGCAGAGACACCCCAAAGAAGGAGAACCACCAGAACCGATGGCCAAGATTGCCAAAACAGGTGACCGCAAGAAGGTAATGGACACGACGAAGTCTACTGACTGTCCCAAGTGCAGCAAGCCGACGCGCATCGTCAAGCGTGTAAAGGACCGCGAGCGCGGTATCCCCGGCGGAGTCTATATCTCGTGTTCAGTGTGCGATTTCTACGAGAAACTTTAAGCGTTAGTGGAGCTTTGAAGTGGAGCAAGGCCCGGCATTTTGCCGGGCTTTGCTGTTTCGGACGGCTTCTCAAACACTGTTGCCATCTCTTCCAGGATCGCTTCGGCCGCCTGGGCGGGATCGGCCGCCTGAGTAATGGGCCGGCCGACAACCAGGTAGCTGGCGCCCTGGCGAAGGGCTTCAGCGGGAGTGGCGATGCGCTTCTGGTCGCCGATAGCGGCGCCGGAAGGGCGGATGCCGGGAATCGCAAGAACGCCTTTGGGACCGGTGAGAGCGCGTAGAGAAGCAACCTCCTGCGGAGAGCAGACGAAGCCGCAAATTCCGCTGTCGAGGCCCATGCGGGCCAGCAGTTCCACTTGTTCCGCAGGCGTGCGATCGAGACCAATCGATCTCAACTGGGCACGATCCATGCTGGTAAGCACGGTAACGACGAGCAGTTGGGGCGCATCGCTGACGCCTTCCAGCGCCTCGCGCGCCGCAGTCAGCATGGCTGGACCGCCCGTGGCGTGCACCGTCAACAAGCGCACTCCCAATCGCGCTGCTGAACGCACCGCCGCAGCCACCGTGTTGGGAATGTCGTTGAGTTTGAGATCGAGGAAGACATGGTGGCCGCGCGCCACCAGAGTTTCCAGGGCAGCAGGGCCCGCGGCGACGAACAGTTCCAGCCCGACTTTGAACCAATTGCACGTACCCTCCAGGCAGTTGACCAGGCGACTTGCCGAGGCAAGGTCCGGCACATCGAGGGCCACGATCAGCCGATTGCGGGCTTGCTCCAGCGGGTCCAATGCTGCCGGAAGCGTGGGAGCAAAAGACGGGTTCAGCCGTTCCGGGATGGGCATAGCTCAATCCTAAAGCATGGTTGACTTGCAGAACATGAGATTCAGGCCTGCACGGCTTCCAGTTCGGTTCGATGCTCTTCCACCCTGGCCTGATCCGTGGCCGGAAGAAAGCGGCAAAGATACGCGATGGGATCATTCTCGGCGGCCATCTGGCGCAGATGGTATTTCCACACGTCGGGCTTGACGGTGCGCCGGGTGAAGGGTTTGCGGGTCACCTGCACCACCTCGCCCCGGCTGTTGATCCTGGGATAGGTGACGGAGGGAACCCTAAAACTGATGCGGGAACCCGCCCTCCAAAAGCACTGGGCGAAGTCGTGGGAAAAGAGCAGGGTGTAAAAGCGGCCCTCGCTAGCCAGCAGAGACAACGCCTCCTCGGCTCCAGGCCACAGGGGCCGGATGTGGGTTTGAAACCAGCAACGGAACTCGAATCCGTTAAACTGGGCCTGATTGAGCAGAAACCGCAACAGCTCTTTTCGGTTCATTGCGCCTATCCTTCCGGATGCAGCTTTGGAGTTGGGGGAAAGCGGGATTCACAACTGCCCATGCGGCACAAGGTGAACCGGTGTGAGCGTCTTCTGCTCCTGGTTAACGTCAAACCGGCGTAGATTCCTTTCTTGCCCGGTATGGTGTGCCGGCTATGCGGAGAACCAAACCGCCAGAATGTTCACCGGCAGGCATTTAGCATCCGGGCAGGGAAGTCGGCGCATTCCGCGGCGGAATTGGTTTTGGTAAGAAGAAAGGAAATGCCGGATTGAAGATGAGAAGACTCAGTTTGGGCAGAATTGCATCGGTCGCAGTTTTGGTTGCAATGGCATCCCTGGGATGGGCTTCAGCGGTGCGCACCAATCCCCTGAACCGTGACCCTTTGGTGCGCGAAGCCTTCGAGCACTTCTACAACCTGGACTATCCCGGAACAGTGGAACGCCTTGAGCGCTTTCATGCCGCGCACTCCGGCGATCCGCAGGCCACGGCGCTTCTGCTTGAGGCTGTGGTGTTCCAGGAACTCTACCGTCAGGATCTGCTGGACACTACCTTCTATGCGAACGATGGCTTTCTCACCGGCAAACATGCCACTGAGGAAGACCCCAAGACGCGCGACCGGATACTGACGTTGGCCGACGAAGCGATCCGCGAGGCGGACTGGAGACTGGGCAGGAACTCCAACGATGTAGATGCCCTGTATGCTCGCGGTTGGACACGCGCCCTCAAGTGTACTTACCTGGCGATGGTGCAGCGCGGATATGGAAGCGGCTTTCGCCTGGCGCTCAAGGCCAAGGAAGACGAGGCACGGGTACTGCAGCTTGACCCGGACTACGTGGACGCAAAGCTGGTAGTGGGAGTCTACGAGTACGTAGTTGGAGCTCTCCCATTGCCCTTTAAATTCCTGATAGGGTTCGCAGGCATAACCGGTTCGAAGAGCCACGGCCTGGCGCTGCTCACGGACGACGGCAACCGGGGAGCCGTAACCAACATAGAGGCGCGGACGGTGATCGCGTTGTTTCTGCGCCGCGAAGCTCGCTACAAGGAAGCCATCCAAGTAGTGCGCGGCCTGAAGAGCGAGTATCCCCATGACTATCTCTTTTGCCTGGAAGAAGCGAACCTCCGCAAGGACGACGGGGAGGGCATGCTCGCCGTCGATGCCTACCGGGAGATTCTGGCCAATGCCGCCAAGCCGGGCTATTTTGCCGAGGCGAGGCTGGAGCTGGCCTATTTTGGCTTGGGTGACGCCTTGCGCGGACAAAGACACTACACTGAGGCGGCCCAGGCCTATGAGCAGGCAGCGTGGACCAGGAATGTGGGTCTGGAACTAAAGATACGGTCTCTACTGGCGGGCGGTGAGTGCCGCGACATGAACGGTGAACGCCAACAGGCCATCAAGGACTATCAGGCTGCCATCGCCACCGGTCCCAACACCTCTCGCGCCGACACCGCCAGAAAGTGCCTGCGCAGCCCCTACAAGGGTGCCTGACCGCTTCGGCACCCCTGCCGGGACTCAAGGTCAATCCGAGGAATGCTACGGCGCCTGCACCACGGTCACGGCAAAAGGAGCCATTTTCAGGTTCGCGCCATCTGCTGTGGCTGTGCGCGGTTCGCCGTCTCCGGTCTCCTCGTCCACCGTCGAGAGCCGCGCATGTTCGAAGCCCTCCGGCAGCTTGACCGTAACTTCGTAGTTCCGCTTGTTCACCACCAGGATCTTCTTGCCCGCGGGCGTCAGGAACCCTTGCGCCGTAATATCGGGCGGAGTCCCGGGAAGATTGGTCGTAGCCACCAGCGTATCTCCGGGATGGAAGTTATCCTTGATCAGCTTCAGTACCCAGTAGCGCGCGTTGGGCTTGCCGTTGTTGTAGTCGATCATTGAAACGCTGGGATATTGCGACGGATATCCAACCAACTGCGACTCGCCGATCACATCCACTCCCTGCTTTGAGAGGCCGATGAAGAGATAGGCGTAGAGCGCCGACGCCGCATTCCAGTAGAGATGTGGAATCTTGTCGGGCAGGGCTTTCGATGCCGCGATCTCCAAGTGGTCGGTGGGCAGAATCACACCCAGCTCATCCGCATCCGTCTTGGTTTCCGGCGAGAGCCGATCTCGCAGCATAAGGATGAATCCCGAAGTAGCCAGGAATCCATCCGCCTGATCGAAGAAAGTGTACTGCCACTCATTCAGTCCCTGCGCCAGCGTTGGATGCGCATAAAAGTGGTAGGAAATGAAGTCCAGCGGAATGCCGGGTTTGTGATTCTTCGGATTGAGGAAGTACTCGTAAAAGCGGGGATTAAGTCCGGCGCGTGCCAGCGCCAATCCCATGAACTTAGTCTGCGGACTCACCTTGTGAATGCCTTCGACCATCGCGTCGTAGCGCAGGGTGTAGTCCTCTGGCGTGGTGTCGTGCTCCTCCTCCACCTCGTTCAGCACTTCCCAATAAGGCAAGGTGTAGTGGTAGCCCGACTCGTGCCGCTTGCCGTTCTCATCGGTAAACCCGCCTTGCGTATACCAGCTCACCAGGCGTCCGAAATAATCGCCGAGTTCCTTGCCGCTCGGATCGCGCAGTTGCGTGCCCTGCGTGTAGTTCCAGAACACTTGATTGGGATCGGCGGGATACTTCACCGGCTGATCGGTCTTGAACATCCACGCCGGAATGGTGCTGAAGTTGATGATAGTGCTATGTCCCTCTGTCGCGGCCAGAAAGTCCTTCGTCACCGGATCAATGTAAGTGAAGTCCCACGCAGTCTTGTCGTTGGTCGGAGGCTCGAGCTCGGCAACCGCGATTTTGGGATACGGCAGCCACGGCACATAGCGCACGTAGTCAGCTCCCAGTGCTTTCAGCGCGGCAAACGATGCATCGTGAATCGGCGCTCCCGGATTGAGCATGGGATTCGTGACTACCTGCAAGGTAGGCGTTGAGCGGGACACCATGATTGTCTTGCCCCAGTCGACATTCACCTGCAATGGAGAGACGTCCTGGGGCTGCGCCACGGTAGCGCCGAGGCACAATGCCAGAATGCCAACAACGTGCAACAAAATAGGATTCTTGATCCGCATAACTGGAACGACCTCCTTCGGGTCGTGTTCTAACCAGGGATAAGGGCGGCGCGGAGTGACCGCACCTCCCGCTTTTCTACGGGACCTGCAGTACGGCGACCGCAAATGGGGCCAGCTTCAGTTCTGCTCCGTCTGCCTTGCCCGCGCGCGGCGCTTCGTCGCCGGTTTGGTCATCGACAGTGAGTGTTGCTCCATTGGCTAGGTCGGCCTGTAGCTTAACTGTCTTCTCCGTGTTGGTCTTGTTGACGAACAGGACTTTCTTGCCCAGCGGCGTGATGAATCCCTGTACCTCAACTTCGGGGCTCCCGAAGATTTGCTCTTCATTGGCAACGAACTTGTCGCCCGGATGGAAGTTGTCCTTGATTAGTTTCAGCACCCAATAGCGCGCGTTGGGCTTGCCGTTGTTGTAGTCGATCATGGATACGCTGGGGAACTGCGATGGATACCCAACCAGTTGCGACTCGCCAATCACATCGACGCCCTGTTTAGAGAGCTCCACAAAGAGGTACGCATACAGCGCGCCTGCGGCATTCCAGTAGCGATGGGGGATGTGATCCGGCATGGCCTTCGACGCCGCTATCTCGAGTAAATCTGTTGGCAGAATTACGCCTAACTCATCGGTGTCGATCTTAGTCGACGGGGAAAGCCGATCGCGGATTTCGAGAATAAAGCGCGTGGTCGACAGGAACCCGTCCGCCTGGTTGAAGAAGGTGTGTTGCCATCCGTCGAGCGTCTCATCGAGCGCGGGCACTGCATAAAAGTGGAAAGAGACAAAGTCCAGTGGAATGTCCTTCTTGTGATTCTTCGCATTCAGGAAGTATTCAAAGAACCTTGGGTTGTCGCCTGACAAGGTGGATGCCATGCCCACGAACTTAGTTTCCGGACTTACCTTGTGAATTCCCTCCACCATGGCGTCGTAACGCCTGGTGTAGTCTTCCGGCGTGGTACTGTGTTCAGACTCAACTTCGTTCAGCACTTCCCAATAAGGAAATGCGTAGTGGTAGCCTGACTCGTGCCGCTTGCCGTTCTCATCCGTGAACCCACCCTGCGTATACCAGCTCACAAGTCTGCCAAAGTAGTCGCCTAACTCCTTACCGGTCGGGTCGCGCAACTCTGTACCCTGGGTATAAGTCCAGAACACCCGGTTTGGATCGTCGGGATACTTCACCGGCGCGTCAGTCTTGAACATCCATGCCGGAATCGTACTGAAGTTGATGATGGTGCTGTGACCTTCGGTCGCGGCCAGAAAGTCCTTGGTCACCGGATCAATGTAAGTGAAGTCCCACGAAGTCTTGTCCGCAGTCGGAGGATCGAGTTCGGCAACCGCAATCTTGGGATACGGGAGCCATGGAACGAAACGCACATAGTCCGCGCCCAGGGCCTTCAACGCCGCAAAGGATCCATCGTGGATCGATGCGCCCCGATTAAGCATGGGGTTGGTAACTACCTGCAGAGTAGGTGTGGATTTGGAAACGCGGGTTACCTTGTTCCAATTGATTTGTGTTTGCTCGGAGGGCAGGCCTTGAGCGGCGGCAACACCTGCGATGGAGAGACTAATTGCCAAAAAGGTCAGCGCGGTTCTGCGTCCATATTTCTCGTTCATTGGGAACCACCTCGAAAAGACCAATTGCGATATTATTCCTCATTTGGAATTGTGGCAAAAGAGGCTCTTTGAGGTATGCCCAGCTTGCCAGCTAACCCGCGCGAGCGCGTCCCGCCTCCCCTGAATTTGAGCTTTAGTGGCGGAGGCAAAAGTCCGCGCTATTTGATCGGGCGAGACCGTCAGGGTAACGTACTGCTTCGGCAAGGAAGATGGAACTAGCAGGGCCTATTCTCCGTATGTTTAAGATGAGTTGAGGGGGTTAGTTGTGGCCATCTATTGTCATCGTTGTGGAACGGGTCTGCCATCGGGGGCGCGCTTCTGCTCGAATTGCGGAACGGTCGTGGCAGCAACGGTGCCCATGGCTGGCAGACCGCTAGTCCGGCCGCGCGTAGGCCGGCAGATTGCCGGAGTCTGCATCGGGCTGGCGCAGGCCAATGGGTGGGATGTCGCCGTTGTCCGCATTCTCACCGTGGTGGGGTTCTTCTTTTCCTGCGGACTGGTTGCGATTGCCTATCTGGCCGGCTGGATTGGCATTCCCGAGGAGCCGTTTGGCACACCGGGGACGTATCCTCCTAACATATGACGGATTTCTACGAATCGGACGGAACACGGCTCGGCTTTCAAGACAGAGGGTCAGGCCAGCCGGTTATTTTTCTTCATCCCACTCCTCTGGACCACCGGTTTTGGCTGCCGGTGACGGAGCATCTTAAAGGCGTTCGCGCCATCATTCCCGACCTGCGCGGACATGGGGCGTCAGAGCTAGGCGCGAACCTGCCTGTCGGTGGATTTGCGCGCGTACCGGATGCTCCCGTACTCACCATGGCGCAACTGGCCGCTGACATTCTCGCTTTGATGGACCATCTGCATGTGCCTGAGGCGATCTTTGCCGGCTGCTCCATCGGCGGATATGTGCTGATGGAACTCTGGAGGAAGGCGGCGGACCGGGTGTTGGGAATGGCGATGGTGTGCTCCAAGCCACACCCCGATGCCGAAGCCAACTTGACCAGGCGTGCGACCACCATAGCGCAAGCCCGGGAACGTGGAGTAGGAGCGATTTTCGACGGGATGGCGCAGACTCTGGTTGGCGCAACGGCGCGCGCACAGCGGCCTGAGATTGTCGCAGAGCTACGCACGCGCATGACGTTGACGGCGGAGGCGCTGGTAGCAGTACAGGCGGGATTGGCCACCCGGCCGGATTCCGTGCCGGACGTGGCCACCATCGAGGCGCCAGTGTTGGTGATTGCGGGCGGAGAAGATTCCGGAGTTTCGCCGGCCGAGATGGCGGCTTTCCACGCCGCACCGGGGGGATGCGAGTTTCACCTGCTACCCGATGCCGGGCACTTTGCGGCCTATGAGCAGCCGCAAAAAGTAGCGGCGCTGCTGGCAGATTGGCTGGGGCGGTGCGAAGCCTAGTTGGCACCACAACCGCTCGCGCCAGGAACTGGCGAAGTGAAATACGATAGGCTCAGAGAAGCGCATATCTTCTCTGGAAGCCTCAACTTGACTAAAGCCTCGATTGCATCGTCCCGTCCCTTTCACTATCCCCAGCCACTGGGCGCACTCCACTGCGGCAAAGTCTCCCTGGAATCCCTGGCGGGACGATTCGGCACCCCGCTCTACGTGTATTCCGCAGATCAGATCGTAGAGCGCCTGGGGTTGTTTCAGCAGGCTTTCGCGGGCCGGGATCACCTGGTGTGTTACGCCGTCAAGGCCAACTCCGCGCTGGCCATCCTCAAGCTGCTGGCGGACCGCGGAGCCGGATTCGACATTGTTTCCGGCGGCGAGTTGGAACGGGTGCTGGCGGCCGCCCCTGAGGCTGCGGAGCGGGTGGTCTACTCGGGCGTGGGAAAGACGGCGGCCGAGATCGACCGCGCGCTGACCGCGGGCATTCTCGAGTTCAACGTAGAGAGCGAGCCGGAACTTGAACTGCTCGCCGCGCGCGCCCAAAAGCTTAAGCGGAAGGCGCGTTTCGCCTTGCGGGTGAACCCCGACGTTTTTGCGGAGACGCACCCTTACATCTCCACGGGATTGCGCGAGCACAAATTTGGAATCGACATCCGGCACGCGCTCAGGATTTACAAGAGTGCAGCCGGCAGCCGCTGGCTTGAGGCGCATGGGGTCAGCGTCCACATCGGCTCGCAGATTCGTTCCGCGGACCCCTTTGGCGCGGCTCTGCAGCGGGTGAGCAAGCTCCTGCGCCAACTCGAACGCGAAGGCATCGTCCTCAAATCAGTAGATGCCGGAGGGGGACTGGGAATCGACTACCATGGCGGCAGTTTTGATGCCGTTGCCAAAGTGCAGGAATACGCCGCGGCGGTAAACCGCGCGCTGGACGGCTTCGACGGCAGGCTGTTGCTGGAGCCCGGCCGCTTCCTGGTGGCGCAGGCCGGAACTCTCGTTGCGCGAATTCTCCAGGTGAAGCGAAACGGCAAAAAGACCTTCGTGATCACCGATGCGGCCATGAACGACCTGATCCGCCCGGCGCTTTACCAGGCGCATCACGAGATTGTGCCGGTGAGGCCGCGGGCGGGCAGAGCGCGAACCGTGGATGTGGTGGGGCCGGTATGCGAAACGGGTGACTTCTTTGCCCGCGACCGCAAGCTGCAGCCTGTGCTCCCCGGCGATCTGGTTGCGCTGCTTGACGCGGGAGCCTACGGCATGGCCCAGAGCTCCAACTACAACACGCGCCTGCGCCCGGCGGAAGTGCTTGTCGAAGGCGCGAAGGCGCGGCTCATCCGGCGGCGGGAGACCATCGCCGATCTGCTTGCACCAGAAATTGCTGCCGTGGCCAACGGAACTTCGCTCTAGTGCTTCGAGTGTCACGCGTGTTTGCCGCCCCTTCCTGATAAGGTGTTGCGCGGAGGATTTTGTGATGGAAGTTCGTATGCAGATGGTGTGTGCGCTTGTTGCAATGGGGCTGATTCTAGGGCTCTCCCAGGCTGCGCACGCTGACTCGTTGACGGTGAAGACCGCGCAGGGCAAGGTGCTCGGCAAGACCATCAGCGACGGCAAGGTCCGTGCGTTTATGGGTCTGCCGTATGCTGCGCCCCCGGTGGGGGAGATGCGCTGGAAGGCGCCCGCGCCGCCGGCGAAATGGAAAGGCAAGCGGGATGCGACCCAGTACGGCGCCCGCTGCGTCCAGGCCCGCGTGTTTGACGACATGGTCTTCCAGGACAGCGGGCCGAGCGAAGACTGCCTCTTTCTGAACGTCTATACTCCGGCCGGCGCCGGCAACAAGAGCAAACTCCCGGTCATGTTCTGGATTCATGGCGGAGGTTATACGGGTGGAGCCAGTTCTGAGCCGCGCCATAACGGCGACTTCCTGCCCACCAAGGGCGTCGTGCTGGTTACCATCAACTACCGCCTCGGTGTTTTTGGCTTTCTGGCGACTGATGACCTGGCCAAAGAGTCCGATGGTGCAGCAGGGAACTACGGCCTGTCCGACATGGTGGCCGCGCTCCGCTGGGTCAATGCAAACATTGGGAATTTCGGCGGCGATCCCGGTAACGTGACGATCTTTGGCGAGAGCGCCGGGTCGTTTGCGGTGAGCACGCTGATGGCGTCGCCGCTGGCCAGGGGGCTGTTCCACAAGGCCATTGGCGAGAGCGGTGCGGCGTTTGGCCGCGGTCTGGGTGGTGAGACGCTCGCCGAACGGGAGAAGGCTGATGGCGCGTGGGTCGCTTCGCTCGGGGTCAACTCGCTCCAGGAACTGCGCGCGTTACCTGCAGACAAGATCCTCGAAGCTGCCAAGAGCAGGGGTGACATGGGGTTTTCCCCTGTCGTGGATGGGCAATTGCTGACCGAACCCGTAGCCGACACTTATGCGGCGGGCAAGCAGGCCCATGTGCCGCTTCTCGCCGGCTGGAACCGCGACGAGGGATCCTTTTTGGCCAACGGCATGACAGCGGAAAAGTGGAAGGACTTCGCTGCATCGTTGTTCGACACTCGTGCAGATGAGTTCCTCAAGCTTTACCCGGGCGAGACCGATGACCAGACCGCGCGCTCGGCGGCCGACTACGGCGGTGACTCGTTCATCGCTTTTGGCACCTGGAAGTGGATCGAGGCGCACCGCAAGACCGGCGAGTCGCCGGTCTACCGTTATCACTTTGAGTGGGCAGCGCCTCCCAGCAAGTTCCATCAAGGCTCATTCGCCTTTCACTCCGACGACATCGAGTACGTCTTCGGCACGTTGGCCACAAGGCCCGGCGCCGTGTGGCGCCCTGAGGACTGGAAGTTAAGCGAGCAGATGATGAGCTATTGGACCAATTTCGCCAGGACCGGCGATCCCAACGGGCAAGGCCTGCCCGAGTGGCCGAAATACGGCGAAGGCGACTCTATCATTCACCTGGACAGCACAATCACCTCGGGTCCGGATACGCTGCGGCCGCGGTATGAGTTCCTGTCAAAGGGAATGCCGCCCATGCGCCCGTAGAATGGCGCGTGGATCCTTCACACGATAGAAAGGGCCGCCTTCGAGCGGCCCTTTCTGCTTCTCACAAATATCGAAGAATGTCCTAACGATTGATGCCGGAAGCCGCGGCAAAACCGGCAGCCTGCGTCGAAGTAGCGGCACTTGTTAGCGGAGGCGGTTCGTTGAACGACGTCTCCTTGCCGTTGATGGCGCCAGAGTAGTCGGGGCCAAGGCCCAGCTTTTTCAGGGCGCGCGAGTCGGGCATTAGCTTGGTCTGCCAGCCCTGATCGGCCTGGTACTTCTGCATTGCGGCCTCGGTGGTGGAGTCCCACGCGCCAGTTGGCTCACCAGAGAGATAGTGCTCGCGGATGAGCGCCTGCTGAATCTCGGTCACCCGGGCCGGTTCAATGGACTGTTGGCCGTGCAAGCGATGCGACTGCTTGACTGCCTTCTTATGGGTCTTATGTGAATGGCTGCTGGCCGAAAGCCGATGTGCGTTTGCGGCGTAGGCTGGTAACGCTGCCAATGCCGCCGACAACACAAACGCCAGACTGGCTCGAAATGAAAGCACGCTGGTCACCCTCCGCCACTAGATTCCAGGACTGTTCTGTCCATTCTAATGGACCCCAATGCAATATGACAACGAATTGCTGCCCGAAAATGGCGCGATCAAGGCCAATCCCGAGATGAGCGGCTGCCAAACCACCGGTCATTTCAACGCCGATTCGGCGCCGGCTTTGTCGCAGGGCGGCTAACCATGAAGGCCGCGCCGCCTTGCGATCTGTCCCAGTCCGGGGCGGTTCGATTCTCGCTCCGAACTCGGTTGTGGACTATTACAACGTCCCGCCAACGTAGTTGATTCCGTCACCGGGGCGGCGTGGATCAATCACTTCAAACACCACGTCATCGCCGGTCTTGAGGCTGCTGACAACGGCGTCGTACTGTTCCTTGGTACCGGTTGGCTGCTTGTTGATGCGAATGATCACCAAGCCGGGCTGCAGTCCCTGCAAGTCGGCAAACGAGCCGGTACGAACCGACTGAATGACCATGCCGGGGCTGTGCAGCTTGCCGGCTGTAGCCGGGGATGTCTCGCGAACCACGATGCCAAGTTTCGATTCGCCGGCGTCGCCCTTTTCCTCCTGGTCTTTCTCGGTAATCTGGCCGCCCAATTCAGCGAACACCTTGTCGCGATCGCCGATAGTGACGGTTGTGTCGGCGGGCTTGCCGTCTCTCATGTAACTCAAACGGATGGTCGAGCCGGGCCTGCGGCTGGCAATCTCGTTGACCAGGTCATCCCCGTCCTTGATGCTGCGGCCATCCACGGTGATGATGATGTCCCCGGGCTTGAGGCCAGCCTTCTCGGCCGGACCGCCGGGTTGAACCTCTTGCACCAGGACCCCGTTCTTGAACCCGTACACGCGATTGACCGCGCCGGAGAGACCCTGCCGGAATTGGATGCCGATTGAACCGCGAGTGACCTTGTGGCTGGGACTGATCAGGTCGTTGTAGATTTCGACTACAGTCCTGGACGGCATGGCGAATCCAATGCCCTGGTATCCATTCGACTGCGTGAAGATCGCCGTATTCACACCGATGACTTCGCCGTTCATGTTGAGCAACGGTCCGCCGGAGTTGCCGGGATTGATGGCGGCATCCGTCTGGATGAAGTGCTGAAACTGGCCGCTGGCTCCCGGCTCGATGGTGCGGTTCTTGGCGGAGATAATGCCGGCGGTGACGGATTGTGAGAGCGCGAAGGGGCTGCCGATAGCTTCCACCCAGTCGCCCACATTCGCCGTGTCGGAGTTGCCCATCTTCACGGTCGGCAAGGGCGTGTTGGTATCGATCTTGATGACCGCCAGATCGGTAGCCTTGTCCGTGCCGATCACGCGCGCCGGCCTGCCCAGGTCCTGGGTATCGGGATCGGTGGAGAGCTTGACATAAATCTTGTCGGCCTTCTCGATCACGTGATTGTTGGTGATGATGTAGCCCTTGGGATCAACGATGAAGCCGGAGCCGAGAGACTCGCGGACACTGCCGTCGTCCCCGCCGTCCTGGTCCGGAATCTGACCACCGAAGAAGCGGTTGAAAAAGTCCTGAAAATTGTCCTGGCCCTGGCCCTGGCCCTGCTGCGGCTGCTGATCTTCGTTGTCGTCGTCGCCGGGATTCTGGGGGATGGGCTGGATGCGGTTATGGGGGTTGCGGCGCCCCTTGTTGGCCGACTGCTTGGGCAGGGTCTCAGTATTGATATTCACCACCGCCGGACCAACTTCCTTGGCAATCTTCACAAACTCGTTGGGGGGCGTGGCGGAGTTGGCCATCTTGAGGGGAGAGGCGTCGGTGCTCGAATTCTGCTTTTCCTGCCCGCGAACTCCGTGGGCGGCAAAGGAACCGGCCACAATGGCCACCGAGAGGGTGGCAAGCAGTACAAATGTTGAAGCGAGACGGCGCGTGCGGAGCCGTTCGAAGAGAGATTTCATACGTTCGATGACCTCGTTTGATCACCAGCCCCAAGGGCTGGAATGTTCAATGCAGCGTCTATCAGTATATCCAGTCGCGGCCACTCCCGTCCGGCTGCTTCGTAGCCTGCACAGGGACATCGGTCCACAGCCCAAATGCTGTGGGGAACCAGCCGCTGGACAAGGCAATCCACAAACTGTTCCTTATGTTTAGACGCAAATGCGCGCAAAAGAGTCCAAAATTCTCCGTGCTACCATCCGGCATGGATTCTTTGCGGAAGTGTTGTGCATTGATAGTGATCGGGGTGTTGGCGTCAGGCATGGGAACAAGATGTTCTACTGCACAGAATGCCCCGGCGTCTCCTCAGTCCACGATTCTGGACCGGCTGCTGGCTGGCGGCAAGAGCGCCTGGACGCCGGAACAGATTGAGGCGATGGAACGGTTGCGTGACGCAGCGCTCAAAAATCCCTATGCGCTGGACGAACTGCGCCACCTGACCGACAACATAGGGCCGCGTTTGAGTGGCTCTCCGCAGGCACAGCAGGCCGTGGACTACATTGCCCAGGAAATGCGGGCTCTGGGCGCGGAGGTGACGCTGGAGAAGGCCATGGTGCCGCACTGGGTGCGCGGGGTGGAAACGGCAGAGGTGGTTTCATGGCCCGGCCAGGCACCCGGCGCTTCGCAGAAGGTTGTGCTGACAGCGCTGGGCGGCAGCGTGGCGACTCCTGCGGAGGGACTCACCGCGGAGGTGGTGGTGGTGGATGACTGGCAACAACTCCACGCGCTGCCGGCCGGCACGGTGAAGGGTAAGATCCTGCTCTTCAACCATAAGTTCGATAAGGAACTGGCCGCCGAAGGCCACGGCGGCGAGGCTTATGGAGGCGGGGTGGTTTATCGCGGCGAAGGGCCGTCCGCGGGGGCGGCGCTGGGTGCGGTCGCCGTGCTGGTACGCTCGGTGGGCGGCGCGGACTACCGCCTTCCGCATACCGGCCTCACCGATTATGCGCCGGACGTGGCAAAGATCCCGGCAGCCGCGGTGGCGGCGGAGGATGCGGACCTGCTGAAGGACCTGGCCGGGCAGGGGCCGGTGACGCTGCACCTGACGCTGACCCCGCAAACACTGCCCTATGCCCAGAGCTACAACGTAATTGCGGACTGGAAGGGAAGCGAGCATCCTGAGCAACTGGTGGTCGTCTCAGGCCACCTGGATTCCTGGGATCTGGGCACGGGAGCCATCGACGACGGCGCGGGAGTGACGGTCTCGATGCAGGCGATTCACCTGCTGAAAGTACTGGGGATCCATCCCCGGCGGACAGTGCGGTTCATTGCATGGATGAGCGAGGAAGAAGGGTCCGAAGGGGCGGCAGCCTACATCGCCGAGCACGGCACGGAGGCAGCCAACCACATCGGGGCCATTGAGAGCGACCTTGGCGCGGATCATCCCACCGGCATCTACTGCGCCGGCAGACATGACCTGAGCCAGTGGCTGCGGCCGGTGGGCCAGGTACTGGATGCCATCGGCGCCGGAGGCCTGGTGGATGCAGGGGGCACGGGCGAGGATATCTCCGGCCTTACGGAAAAGGGCGTGCCCAGCTTCGCGCCGGTGCAGGACAGCCGCTTCTACTTCAACTACCACCACACCGCGGCAGACACCTTCGACAAAGTAGACCCAAGGCACTTGAATGAGAATGCCGCGGTGATGGCAGTCCTGGCCTACGCGCTTGCGGACTCAGCGGAGCCGGCGCCGCGGTAGTAGTCGAACAGAGATCAAGGCGTCGGAGAGCCGTGCCTAGTTGGAAATCACCATCCGAGACGTGCTGCTGATGTTCAGCGTCGTTATCTTCCAGTAAGGGATACTTAGCGGGAAGGCGTACGTCACCTGCACCTGCACCGCATTTTTCGGGACGTTGCAAATGCCCGAGGTGCATTGTGACCATGTGGCCGGAGGTGGGGTTGGGGTCCACCAGGTTGTGTTCACGGTCATGTGAGCCGTTGAATTGATGCCGGGGTAGCCTAGATCCTGCACATAGGTCTGAATCTGGGCTGCGGTTGCATTGCAGTTCGTCAGTACCGAGCAGGACGAACCGCGGACAACGGCATACCGGGTACCCTCCCGGGCAGCATCGGCGATGTAGTGAAAGGTATAGAGCGCAAGGGACATTTCAATGATTCCAAACAGCATGGCAAGCAGGAGAGTAAGGGACAGTGCCATCTCGACCATCGTTGCGCCATCCTCGCCGTGAACTCCCCGGCGACCCTGCGAAAGTCCTTTGTTGTCGCCGGTCTCCCGTGCAACAACGAGACGACTGAGACCTCGACGCAACCTGAGTGTCGTCTTAGCTTCCCCCAGGCTTGCGTTCTTCAGGTGCATCACTGCAGGACCTTCTGGACCGCCTGTCCGCGAAGCGTGAATGTTGATGGAATCCCCGGCAAGTGAATCAAGGGATCGACGGTAGCTTGCGTCTTCACCGTAAGGATCGTCTCAATGCTCACCCCTGGACTGCAGTCCGTTGACAGGCAAGTCGAAGCGCTCCCATCTGAGCAAATGCAGGATTTCGAAGCGGTCGCGATCAGCAGTCCCGATGCCAGATCGGGTGCATCATTTTGGGCTGCCGCCTGTATGCCGGCTGTGTCCGCAGCCTCGATGGGGCTCTGCGCACCATATTGAACACCTGCCATGGCCGCGTTTGACACCTCGATGCTCGCATAGGACACCCTGGCAAATTCCGCTGCTGCCACCAGGAGCAGCACCAAGGCCGGAAGAGTAAGCGCAAGTTCCACGAGCGCCTGCCCTTTCTCCTCTTTAATTCTGTCGCATAGATGCAAAACGGAGTGCTCCCTGTTGCGATTACGGGCCCTAGAAATTTGCATGGTTACTCCACCATCGCGAGTTTTCCGAGCACGGAATTGGGGTTGGTCACTACGGCGTAATTTGTATCCGTGATACTTCCGCTTCCGGTAAGGCTAAGGGAATCCACGATGATATCCAAGGACACTGTCATACTGCCAGACCCGGTCAAAGTCATGGCCGCTCCGGGGGCATAAACGATGCCTTGAATGATCGCGCTGCCGGAACCGGTGAGTGACACCGCCTGGGTGTCACCCGGTGGCTGGTAAATCAGAACGCCGTTATACGGTCCTGAAGTCGGCGCTGTTAGGTCCTCGCTGCCACTTCCAGTGATAGTGCTGCCGCCTTCCGTGTAGAAGCTGACGCTTGTCCCAGTGAGAGCGCCCGACCCGGTTAGGCCAAGGTTGCCGCCGACAATATATTCCCCCGAGCCAAGCGTCAGCGATCCGCTCCCGGTGGTGGTAAAGTTTCCGCTGATCGTGTAATTCCCAGCCCCAAGAATCAGCGATCCGCTCCCGGTATTGCTGAGATTCCCGTTGATGATGTAGTTCCCGGGGGTAAGCGTCAGCGTCCCGCTTCCGCTATTGGAAATTGAGGTATAGGTTCCCGGCCCGATCGAATTATTCGTGGAGCCACTGAAACTCGGGTTGCAATTTGACGAGCAGGTCCCCGTTGGAATGGCCGGCGGCGTCAGATTAAGGGGGTTGGCCGCAGGGGCCATTCCAGTTACCGGTGTAGGATTGATACTTCCCGACCCGGTTTCGCTGTAGTTGCCGGCAACGCCGATGGACAGGGCGCTTATCGAGCCGCTTCCTGTCAGCTTCAGTGCATTCGAAGCGCTGGAGTCGTCGTAAATTTTACACATACTTGCTGTCAGGGCCCCGGACCCGGTCAAGGAGACATCTGATCCTGATCTGGCCAGCGTCCAAATGCACCCAGCACCGCTGCCGGAGCCGGCCACCGCTCGGGAGCCTACCGTGGTGGAAGTTTTGCCGGACAGCATTCCCATAAAAAAGGTCGAATTCGGCTGGGTGACGACAGCCTCAACGAAACCGTCGAATCCGGCATAGTTTCCGTACTTTGGAGGGATGTTGATTGCAACCACGGCTCCGCCAGTCCCGTTCGTCACTCCGTTCGCGCTAGCGGCCGCCGCGCCGGCTGTCTGAGCCGACGAAACTGAACTGTTGTACTTGTAATCCAGCGCCCCGGCAACGGCGGCGGCGTCGGCCGCAATCTGCGCGTTGCGCTTGGCGCGGAAGAGAATTCCAACATCAATGGCCAACGCTAAAAAACCCAGCAGCAGAGTCATAGAAAGAAGAGTAAATACGATCACTTGCCCGCATTCTTCGTCTCGCACTGTCATGCCTTCTCCAAATTGTGCCGTTGTCTTGTGGATTGACGTATCGACCCCTACTTAACAGAGTCTGCGAGTCACTAGGCTAGGCCCGCGAGGGCGATGTGCACCCGAGTTTCCATCCTCTCGCTTCATCGGGCAAAAGTACATGGAACAAAAGGGTAAAATCGAGGAATCTTTAGTAATGTGTAGTCGGTGCCCTGAGATGTACCTGGAACCAGAATCCAGCGACCGCAAAGTTCACTCCGGCGATTCTGGTAGCGGCCAAAACTCTGTGTCGATGAGTTTCACTGAGATGGGAAGGACTTAAGACACCACATTGCCGTATCGCCGCCTGCTGAAGAGCAGACCGGGGAACTGCACGTCGCCCCGGCGTCTAGGCTAACTTGCCACCGTTTACCGCCGACCACGCGGGCAGCGCAATAAAAAACCTCAGAAAGCCTCATTTCATTCAGGATTGCCACTTCGAAATCAAAGGGCGAAACGCCGGATGGCAGATAGCGCGTATCAGGCAAAGTCTGCCGCTTGATTCTCTTACTAACGAGCCACGACCGCATCTGGCTGGTCATTTGCCGATGCGCTCACGCTGTCGCTTGCAACCGATGGATGGTCCGGCGCTGTGCCGTGACTATGCTCTGTAGCCATGCGATCCCATCGCATCGCCTCCGCTTCATCCCTGGCGACTCCCAAACCGTCGCGGTAAAGATGGTCGACTTTCTTCTGAGCTTCCGCAAGTCCCTGATCCGTGGCCATGCGAAAGAACTTCAGCGCTTCAGAGTAGTCCCTGGTGACGCCTAGTCCTTCAAAGTAGAATCGCCCAATTTCGTTCTGAGCCGGCGCATATCGCTGATCCGCGGCCACATGAAACCACTTCAGCGCCTCTTGGTTGTCCCGGTCGGCCCCTAGCCGTTGGAATAAGACAGGCCAACATGGTATTGGGCGTCCGCCACCCCTTTGCGGTGCTTGCGCCTGCCTGTGCGGTTGCTGTCGCGACTGCGGCACGCTTCACTTCCAGTGCGCAGCAGGCTCTTCACAAGACGGCTCGGATCTCACATTTGCATCGGCGAGACTCCGTGCCAATTCTGATTGTTTCAGCGGCCTGCGGCCGACCGCTGTACTCTGAAAATTGCAGTGCCGGAAAACGCGGGGGGCGGTCCCTGCGTCCAATGCGTAACAAGTCAAATTGAGGCGGGTTCATGGCGTTCATTTCACTTTCCCCCCATGACTGGATGATCGGAATCTTTCTCTTCTGCGCCGTGGTGGTCTTCGGCAACGGAATCCACTACCTGGTGTTTCGCCTGGTGCGCAAAGACCTGGCGGCGCCGCGCCGGGAGAGGCTGGGGGTACGCAAATATCTGGCCAGGCCGGCGCGGGCGGTCTTCCTGACCATCGGGCTGCTGATTGTTCTTCCCCTTGTTCCCAAAGTTCCCGATCTGATTCGCGACCGGATCGAGCAGTATGCCGGCATTGTGCTGGTGCTGCTGCTGGGCTGGTTGGCTATTGGCGGCGTGTATGTGTTCCAGGCGCTGATGCTTGGCCGGTTTGACGTGAAGGTGGCCGACAATCTGCGCGCCCGGCGAGTGCACACGCAGATGCTGTTCTTCCGGCGAATGCTGATCGGCCTGGTGGTGATCCTGGATAGCGGCGGGCTACTGTGGAGCCTCCATGACGAGCGGCTGTGGAAGTACGGCACCGGGCTGCTGGCCTCTGCGGGCGTGGCTTCATTGTTGCTGGCGCTGGCGGCCAAGTCGACCGCGTCGAACCTGATTGCCGGAATGCAGATTGCCCTGAGCGAGCCGATCCGCATCGACGATGTGGTGGTGCTGGAAGGGGAGTGGGGGCGGATTGAGGAGATTACCAGCACTTACGTGGTGGTGAAGATATGGGACGAGCGAAGGTTGGTGGTGCCGCTGAGCTACTTCATCGAGCATCCCTTCCAGAACTGGACGCGCAAGAGAAGTGACATCCTGGGCACGGCATTCCTTTATGTGGACTATTCGGTGCCCGTCGAGCCGCTGCGTGAAGAGCTTGCGCGGGTGGTGCGCGATTCGCCGCTGTGGGACAAGCGGGTGTGCGTGTTGCAGGTAACCAACCTTACCGAGCGGACGATGGAGCTGCGCTGCCTGGTCAGTTCCATCGGCTCCGCGGAGAGCTTTGACCTGCGCTGCGTGGTGCGCGAGAAGATGATCGAGTTCCTGCGGGAGAACTACCCCAGCGCATTGCCAACTCTACGTTTCCAGATGCCGGAAGCTGGAGCGCGTGCCCTGGAGGCCGATGTCTTGCAGGCAAGCCGGCGGGACTAAGGCGCGCTAGGCGGATAGGCGCGCTGTCCGGCTACGAAGGTTTCCAGCACCTGGGTGCGGAGAAGGTCAGGCGCGTCAACTTTGTAGAGATCGCGATCAAGCAGAATAAAATCCGCGTCGTAGCCAGGCAGGAGCTTGCCTTTGCGCCTCTCGGCAAACTCGGCATACGCGGAACCTTGCGTGTAGGCATAGAGAGCCTGGCCGCGGGTGAGCTTGTTCTGGGGGAAATAGGATTTGCTTCCCGCTTCGTTCTTGCGTGTCACGGCTGCATAGAGGCCCCGGAAGGGCGTGATGGGCTCAACGGGGTAGTCGGTGCCGAAGGCGAGAGGCACGCCGGCGTCGAGGAAGGACTTCCAGGCATAAGAGTAGGCGGCGCGCTGGGGGCCGAGACGGTCTTCGGCCCAGTTCATGTCCGTGAGCAGGTGGTTGGGCTGCATGGAGGCGATGACGCCAAGCTGTTTGAAGCGCGGGATGTCGGCAGGGTCGACGACCTGGGCGTGCTCGATGCGGTCGCGCGCAGTCCTGGAGACGCCGGGCTGCGAGTAGGCGTCGAGAGCCATGGCTGCGGCCTTGTCGCCGATGGCATGGAAGCCGAGTTGAAAGCCTGCCCTGGCCCGCACCACGGCCATCTTGTTGAGCTGCTCCTGCGTGTACTGGGGTAAGCCCGTATTGCCGGGGTCGTCGGAGAAGGGCGCTTTCATGGCAGCAGTGCGGGAGCCCAGCGAGCCATCCATGAAGCCCTTTAGCATGCCGGTATGCAGCATGGGGTCGTTCGGATCGTGGTGGGCGCGCATCTTCTTCAGTTGTTCAAGCGGGGCGGCAAAAGGCAGCCATTCGCTGATGCGGAGGTGAAGATCGCCCTCCTTTTCGATGTCCTCGAAGACCAGAAAGTCCTCCCAGTCGCTGAAGTCCTGCACACTGGTGACGCCGTGGGAGAGCGCGTCGGCCATAGCCAGTTCGTCCCCGCGGCGGCGCTCGTCCCGGCTGGGCGGGGGTATGACTTTGGAGACGAGGTCCTTGGCCGATTCGCGCAGAATGCCGGTGAGCTCGCCTTGGGAATCGAGATCGATCGCGCTGCCTTGCGGAGGAGTGGTTTTGCTGGTGATGCCGGCGGCGGCCAAGGCGGCGGAGTTGGCGATGGCGATGTGACCGTCAATGCGGACAAGAAATGCGGGGTGACTCGCGGTGACCTGGTCGAGATCCTGGCGGGTAGGCAAGGTCTTCTGCGCCCAGAGGGTATGGTCCCAGCCACTTCCAATGAGCCAATGGCCTGCCGGGGCTGCGTTGGCGAACGTTTTGACCTCGGTGAGCATTTCAGCGAGGGAACCGATGCCGGTGAGGTCGATATTGAGCTTGGTGCGCCCGGCTCCGCCCAGGTGAGTGTGCGCATCGTTGAATCCCGGAAAGACATAGGTGCCCGTGGACAAATCGCGGAGAACAGTCTTAGGTCGGGCAAGGCGAGTGATTGCGTCGTTAGATCCCACGGCCAAGATCTTGCCCCCGCCCACCGCCATGGCTTCGACGGTCTGGGGTTTGCCCTCGGCCAGGCCAACACCCGTATAGATGATGCCGTTGAAAAAGACGATTTCAGCGCGCAACGGAGGCTGTTTGGCGGGGGGCGCTTGAGCAGTGCAGATTGCGGCGGCAAGGAACGCAGCGAACAAGGCACAAGAGGCGCGCATGGGCGGAGTGTAACAGGGGGCGCTACTGTTCCGCGGCCCAGTCGGTCGTGGCCAGGGTCAGGAGCAGCACCCTGCGCAGCCCGAGTTCGCGGGCCTTATCGGTGTACCACTCGGCGAGGGTATGGGCGCCGCCGCCTTCACCGCCGGCACCGATGGAAAGAGCTGGAACGCCGAGGGAGATGGGAATGTTGGCGTCAGTGGAGCCGAGGCGCAGGTCGGAGTGGAGGCCGAGGTGTCGGTCCACCGCCCGCAGAGTTTCAAGCAGTGGCGAATCGCCGGGGAGTTGAGCGGCGGGACGATCGCCGATGTTCTCGATGGTGAATGACAAGGTGCCGCGGCCGCGCGGCGAAGCGGCCTTGGCGATTGTGTTCCAGTACTCGACGGCGTCTTCGACGGCAGTGTGCAGCGTAGCCTCAAGCTGCATCAGTTCGACAGGGCTGGTGGAGCGGAAATCGATGGAGGCGGTGGCGCTTTCGGGAATGGAATTGACGCTGGTGCCTCCGTGGACGGTACCCAGGTTCAGAGTGGTGCGGGGCTCGGCGGGCAGCGGTGTCTGGGCCAGGATGGCAAGTGCGGAGGCGAGGGCCGCGATGGGGTTGGGCGTGCCCGCGTCAGTGAAGCTGTGACCGCCCGGACCGGCAATGGTGACCTGGAAGCGGCGGCTGCCCAGGGCCTGGGTCACCGCCGAGTCTGCACCGGCGCCGTCCAGAACGATGTGGGCCATGATGCGGCCGGCCAGTGCACCCTGGTCATAGAAGTGGCGCACGCCGCGCAGATTGCCTTCTCCCTCTTCGCCTACGTTGCCCAGCAAGATGAGGGGAGCGCGCAGCTCGATCTTGGAGTGCACGATGGCGTGGGCGATGGCCAGCATACCCACCACTCCGGCCCCGTTGTCGCAAGCGCCGGGTCCGCTCAGGCGGGAGTATCCATCCACCCTGCTCAGAGAGGGGTTCAGGGGCGTGTCAGCAGGAAAAACTGTGTCGAGGTGCGCGGAGAGCACTATAAGCGGACCGGTGCTTTCAGGAGGCAGTTTGGTGGCGGGCATGAAGCCGAGCACGTTGCCGATAGCGTCGGTCTGCACATTGGCGATCCCGGCCTTGGCAAAGCGCGCTGCCAGCCACTCTGCGCGTGCCTGTTCGCCGAAAGGCGGTGCGGGAATTGCGGCCAGTTCGCGCTGCCAATCCATGATCATCTGGGGATTGTTGTGTAGCCAGCTGAATGCGGCATGGACAGGGCGCCGGGCCGCCAGCGCAGTGACCCTGGAGAATGCCGTGCTGTGGGAAAAAAGCGCCATGGCAGTGGTTTCAGGGTAACAGGGAGGGTCTGGACGCAGGTCTTGAATCTCAACCATTCAGCAGGCGCCGCATCAGCAGCGATTGCAGATTGCGGCGGCCATCCACGATAAGGTGGATCACAACCTCGTTCAAAGTGATCTCGTAGATCACACGATAAGGCTTGAAGAAGACTTGCCTGTATTCCCCTTCCATGCCCGGGGGTAGTTCATCTGGCCGGGAACCGCGACGCCGCAGCGCTGCAATACTCTCAGCTTTCCTGGCCAGGCGGTCGAGCACATGGCCGGCCTTCGCGACGGAATCGTGTTCCGCTATCCAGTTGAATATCTCTTCGAGATCCTGGGCCGCGGCCCGGGTGATGCGAACGGAATAGATCATTCGGCAGCGGGATGCCTTGCGGTAGCCGCGCCCTTCATCTTCTCAGGCAAGGGTTCGCGGCGCCGTATCCTTGCGATGACATCCGCGAGGGGATAACTTTGGCCTGCCTGCACCTGCTGCCTGCCAATGGCAAGAATCTGCAGGAGGGCGAGTGTCTCCTGCGATTGCTCATAGGAGTGGACATCGACCAGCACGGCGCGCGCTTCGCCATTCTGAGTGATGACGATGGGTTCGCGCTCCTCAGTGATCCGGTCAAGAAGTTCGGCAGCGTGAGACTTGACGTAGCTGATGGGCTTGATCTGGGTGGAATAGCGCATTGCCGGACCTCCTGAAGACTAAATATAGACTAAAAAAGGTCCTATCGCAATTGCTACCGCGCTGTGAGAGAGGCGAAAGGTCGCGGGGTCACTGTTGTTCCGGCGCGGGTGCGTCTGCGCCGCCATATTCCACAGAATGCAGGAACAGCCCGCGCGCGGGGGCGGTGGGTCCCGCGGCGGAGCGGGAGGCTGCGGCGAGAATGGCGGGGATGTCCCGTGGGCGAAGATGGCCGCGCCCCACATCGAACATTGTCCCTACAAGATTGCGCACCATGTGATGCAGAAAGCCATTGCCCCGCACGCGATAGATCAGCAGGTCGCCGGCCTCTGTGCTGCGCTGTTCCCAGAGGGAGGAATGGATGGTGCGGACAGTGGTGTGCGTATCGGGCTGGTCCTGCGCAGGCGCGGCCGGATCGGAGTGGAGGCTGCGGGTGGCCAGGTCGGGATCGCTGGCGGCAAAACTGCTGAAATCGTGCTTGCCAAGGAAGACACGGGCTGCCGCCTGAAGGGCCGCGATATCCAGAGGCCACGGGCAGGCATAGACATAGCGGGCAAGGAACGGGGGGCAGACCTCTCCGCGAAAGATGCGGTATTCATAGGTCTTGCCCGTCGCGGAGTGGCGCGCATGAAAGGTGCTCGGTACCGTTGTGGCTTCGGAAACGCGAATCGACTGGGGAAGGGTCCGGTTAAGCGCACGGTGCAGGTTGGCGGGCGGAATGGGCGCCAGAAGAGCAAAGCTGGCAATCTGGGCAAGGGCGTGCACGCCGGCGTCGGTGCGGCCCGAGCCTTGGGGCAGGGGAGATTCTCCGCTGACGCGGCCGAGCGCGGCCTGCAACTCGCCCTGGATGGTCGGTTCGCCGGGTTGAACCTGCCAGCCGCGAAAGTCGGTCCCATCGTAGGCCAGGGTGAGTTTCCAGGTCTGCGGAAGCCGCGCGGATGGGGCAGATTCGATCATAGGTACCTGCGCAGATAACAGGGTAACCGACGGGAGTCGGCAGGCGATGGCAGGAGAACTGGTGGGATATACTCAGGTTTCGGTACCCGCACGCGGCCGAGCGCTGCGAACAGGTGTATTCCGGAGCCGGGAACGAACCGCGAATCAGGCTCGTACATCCTCAGTAAGGGATGGTGAAGCGCAGGCGGGAAGTGAAAATCGCCTTGGCGAATCACAAAGTTGCGTCCGGAGGGACTCTCTGGACGTCTTGAAGAATGGCACCCCACATGCCTCAGCAACTCGTGGAGAGGAAACATGCATTCGTTCGGTATACGTGTGTTTGAGCAGCAGAGTGAGACCGCGGGCAAAGTGAGAGGGCAGGCAGGAAAACGGCTGCGCGCAGTGGCAGCGGTCATGCTCACATTGGCCACAGGAGTGCCATCGGGAATTGCCCAACAGACCCCAACGACGATTACAGACAAGGCGGCGTCCCAATTGCCGGCAGCTCCGGCGCCGGTATTGACCGAGCCGTTGAACCTGCGCTCGTCGGGGCGCGATTTTACCAAGCCCGCCGGAACCCTTCGGGGCAACCCGATCAACGCCTATCGGCCCACCACCATCGGCAAGGCCAGCTTTGTGAACTCGGTGCGGCTCACGGACCTGGTGAAGGATGGAAAGATCTACCTGAGCCTGTCGGATGCGATCGCGCTGGCGCTGGAGAACAACTACGACATCGCGATTGCTCGCTACAACCTGGATATCGCAGATACTGACATTCTGCGCACCCGCGCCGGCTCCACACCGCTCGGCGTCAGCACGGGCATCGTATCCAACACGCTCAGCGGCACAGGCTCTTCGGCTCTCACCACGGGCGGTGGTCCGGGTGGCACGACAGGCGGCTCGGGTGGCGAGGCTTCGGGCGTTGCCGGACAGACGCTCTCGACCAACGGAGCCGGTCCAGTGCCGGAATTCCTCGATCCCTCGGTGACTGGAACCATTCAGTTGGAACGGGCCAGCGCGCCACAGGCGAACACCCTTTTCTCGGGCGGCAAGGCTTCGTTAAATACCAACACGAACGAATACAACTTTACCTACAACCAGGGCTTTGTCACGGGATCGCAGTTCAGTTTTGCATTCGACAACAGCCGCACCACCACGGGTAACCCGTTCCAGAATTACAGCCCGCTGTTGACCTCCTCATTTAAGGCAACGGTGACCCAGCATCTGCTGCAGGGCGCCGGCATCTGGATCAATAAGCGCTTCATGTACCAGGCGATCAATGACCGCCGCGTCACCGATTCTTCGTTCCGTCAGCAGATTCTTTACACCGTCAACCAGGTGGAGAACATCTACTGGGGCCTGGTCAGCGCGTATGAGGACGTGCAGGCCAAGGAACGCGCCCTGGAGCAGACCACCAAGCTGAATGCCGACGTACGCAAGCAGTTGGAGATCGGCACCATGGCTCCTCTGGATGTGGTGCAGGCCGATTCAAACGTCGCCACAGACAAAGAGTCGCTCATCACTTCGCAAAGCAATTTGAACTACCAGCAACTGATCATCAAGCAAGCCATCGCGCGCAATCTCAACGATCCGGCGCTGGTGGCTGCCGCGGTTATTCCGACTGACCGCGTGAGCCTGGAAGAAATCTCCGAGGAAAAGCAGCCGATTGAAGATCTGGTGCAACTGGCCTTCAAACAGCGTCCAGAACTGGAGCAGGCGTTGTTGACTCTGAAGAACGATGAGATCACTCTGCGCGGCGCACGGAACGGCCTGCTGCCCACGCTGGATGCCTACGGCTTCTACGGCGCCAGCGCATTGGGCGGTTCGCAGAGTCCGGCCGCGGAGGACTTCGCCACAAGCGGGCTCTACCCGCCAGGCTACTTCCCATCGATCGGTTATGGAACGGTTCTGCAGCATCTTTTCAACAGCTCGGCACCCGACAAGGGAGTTGGATTCAGTTTGACAATTCCCATCCGCAACCGGCCGGCACAGGCGGAACAGGCGCGGTCGTTGATGGAGTTCCGCCAGTCGGAACTGCGGCTGGAACAGCTCTACACGCAGATTCGCATGCAGGTCGTGAATGCGCAGTTTGCGCTGACCAACGATCGGGCGCAGGTAATGGCGTCGATTGCAGCCAGAGACTATGCCGTGCAGAGCCTTGATGCCGAGCAAAAGAAGCTGCACCTGGGCGCATCGACGACTGCCACCGTGTTGCTGCAGCAGCGCAACCTGGCCACGGCGGAGAATACCCTGATTGCTGCAAACGCCGCCTATGCCAAGGATCGCGCCGGCCTGTACCAGATACTGGCTACCACCATGCAACATTACGGCATCAACCTGAGCGAGGCTGCGACGGGCAATGTGAGTACGGTGCCCGTGGTACCCGGACTGCAGGCGGCGCCAAAGGGCAATGAGCCGACAACGACTCCGCCCGCGACTCGGTAGATTCACGTAGCAAAAAAGATGAGGCCCGGTCGAACGCCGGGCCTCATCTTTTTGCAAACTACCGCTCTGCGACCTGGTCCAGCAGATCGAAAAACTCAGGGAAGCTGATGGCGGCCGAATCCGCGCCTTGAATCAGGGTGTCGCCTTCGGCACGCAACGCGGCTACGCTGAAGGCCATGGCGATGCGATGGTCTCCGCCCGAGTCGATGACTGCGCCGTGCAGCGTCTGTCCTCCGGGCACGTCGAGTCCGTCGTCGAACTCCATCACCTCGGCGCCCATGGCGCGCAGATTCGCCGCAACCAAGGCGATGCGGTCCGACTCCTTTACGCGCAACTCCTTTGCGTCGCGAATGCGGATGCCGCCGCTGGTGTAGGGAGCGATGGCTGCAAGTACGGGCAGTTCGTCAATGAGCTGTGCCGCCAGCGCACCGCTGATTTCCGTTGACCGCAGACCATGCTCCGGAGCGGTTACCTGCACTGTGCCGATAAGTTCCGCATGCTTCTCTTCAATTTCGATGACAGCAATATGGACGCCCAGCACGGTCAGCACATCCAGCAGCGAGGCGCGGGTGGGGTTGAGGCCGATCGCGTCGAGCACCAGCGAGGAACCGGGAAACAGAGCCGCTGCGCACAGAAAGAATGCGGCGGAGGAAATATCGCCGGGCACGGCTGCGTCGATAGCGTGGAGCGGCTGCGGCCCGGCAATTGAAACCGAATCCACCGTGCGAGTAAGGTGTGCGCCAAAAGCACGCAGCGCCAGTTCGCTGTGGTCGCGGGTGCGCACTGCCTCGCGCACGGTGGTCGTGCCCGCGGTTTGCAGCCCTGCCAGCAGCACGCAGGTCTTGACCTGGGCGCTGGGAACGGGGGTTGTAAAGTCGATGGGCTGCAACGGATTGCCTTCAATGATCACCGGTGCATGGCCATCAGTCAGCGTGATGCGCGCGCCCATGGCCTGCAGCGGCTTGCGAATGCGCTCCATGGGCCGCAGAGAGAGTGAAGCGTCTCCGGTCAATGTGAAGCGGCCTTGCTGCGGAGCCAGCAGGCCGGAGATCATGCGCATGGTAGAGCCGGAGTTGCCGCAATCGAGAGCCTGATCGGCTGGGGTCACGCGACCGCCCACTCCGGTCACCATTACCGAGCCGTCTTCAAGCTGCGCAACCTTTGCGCCCAGCGCTTCCATGCAGGCCAGGGTTGACGCGCAATCGGCCCCGGTGGAGAAGTTGGTGAAGCGCGAGGTCCCCTCGGCAAACGCGGCGAGCATGCCGTAGCGATGGCTGATGGATTTGTCGCCGGGAAGGCGCAGGCTGCCCAGCACGTTGCGTGCGGGACGGATGATGCGATCTTGAGTCGCGGTGTGCAAAGGCTCTCCGGAGATGGTGACAATTCAAGTTTAACCAAAGCAGGAAAGATCGATCGGCGGCGCACCGTTATCTTCGCAATGCTCAGCAATCAGCGCACGCGGAGGACGATGATAGTTTCGTCGTCGAAGCGGTCGCGCGTGCCCTGGAAACGGGTGACGTCGGCCATGATGGCATCGGCAATGACGGCGGCGGGCTTCTCGCGGTGAGCGCAGAGCAGACTGGCCAGCCGCTCGGAACCATACATCTCTTCCTGCTCGTTCTCGGCATCCAGAATGCCGTCGGAGATGAAGATGACCGCGTCGCCAGGCTGGGTAGCCAGGTTGAATTCCTCGTACGTTGCGTTTGGGAACATGCCCAGGGGGAGCCCTTCTGCGCGCACGGTTATCGTCTCTCCACTGCGGCAAAAGATGGGCTGAACGGCGCCGGAATTGGCCACCTGCAAGGTGCGGTTTTCGTCGTTCCACAAGGCGAAGAGCATGGCCACATACTGCGATTCGAGGCGGCGCTCCTGCAAGGCGTCGTTGAGAGTGGTCAGCATGGCGGCGGGTTCAGGGCGCTGCTGGGCCGCGGCGCGCATGATTCCGCTTACCAGCGCGGCAAACAAGGCCGCCGGCGCGGCTTTCCCGCTTACGTCGCCAAGAACGATGGCGGTGTGGCCGGGGCCGTACTCCACAAAGTCGTATAAATCGCCGCCGATGGTGCGTGCGGGCAGAAAGCGCACTGCCAGTTCCGCATTGGTGTGTTGCGGCGGGGAGGTGGGCAACAGGCGCAATTGCACTTCGCGGGCCATGGCGATGTCCCGCTCAAGCTGCTGCTCCTGTCGCTTTACCGCCTGGTAGAGGCGAGCGTTTTCGATTGCGATGGCCACCTGTGCGGCCATGGTGGTGAGCATGCGCTCATGCTCTTGATTAAAGAAGGCCGTCCGGGTGTGTTCCAGGTCCATGACGCCGATGATGCGGCCCTTGTGAAAAAGGGGCACAATCAGCTCGGAGCGCGTTTCGGGATTCATGGGCAAATAGCGTGATTCCTTGCGCACGTCGGGCACGTTGATGGGCCGCCACTCGCGGACCGCGGCGCCTACCAGGCCGCTGGTGATGGGAATGCGGCGCAGAGGAGCATGTGCAAAGCCAAAGCGCCAGGCATAGCGCGTGATGAGCGTCTCGCCTTTCTCGTCGAGCAGCATGATGCTGAACATCTGGTAGTCGATGAGGCGGCGAAGCAACTGGCCCACCTTGGCCAACAGCAGGTCGAGGTCGAGGATGGAGATGATTTCAGTCGAGATTTCGTTGAGGACCGCCAGGGTCTGGGCCTGACGGGAAACGCGGGCATAGAGGCGGGCATTCTCAATGGCCTGGGCGATGCGCGACGCGGTGAGGGTAAGCAGATGCAGGTGTTCAGGGCGGAAATAGCCTGCCTCCTCGCTTTCCAGGTCCATGACGCCGATAAGGCGGTTCTTGGCGATCAGCGGCACAGCCAGTTCGGAGCGCACGTCGGGATTGGCCGCAATGTAGTTGGGCTCGGTAGAGACGTCGTTAAGCAGCACTGCCTGCCGCGTGAGCGCTACCTGCCCGACCACGCCTTTGCCCACGGGAAAGCGCATGCGCTGCACCTCCGGAGTGTGGCCGATCTGAAACCGCATGCGAAGGTCGTGGGCTCGATCGTTGAGCAGGAAGATGGCGAAGATGCGGTAATGAATGACCGCGCGCACCAGTTCGGAGGTGCGGTTGAGCAGCGTTTCAAGGTCGAGGGTAGTGTTGAGCGCGTCTGCCATCTGCGCCAGGTAGGTGAGATCGGCAGTCTCGATCCGCACATTCGTAGGGTCGAGATGGGCGTGCGGATTCTCAGAATTGGCGGGGCGGTAATCGCCCTCGTACTCGTGTCGTTCAGGCCGCGTTGGTGGATTGGATTCCATGGGTGTCGAAGGGAATCATAGCGCATCGCGACGTTCGATGTTGGCGGAACCGGCGAATCCGTGACATGGCTGGCCGCGCATGCCAACTCTTCTCAGATGGGCCTGGTATGCACAATTTCAAACCGCCTCTTCAGGCGCAGAAAAGGAGCCTCAAGAAAGGTGTAGGAAATTGCCGCGGCAGACATCGTAAGAAGCAGGGATAGCAAGGCTGAGGCTGCCAGGTACTGAAGTCCATGGAGCGGCCGGAAGCAGGCCTGAACAAACTCGATTGCAAGCAGGTGATACACATATAGCCCATACGATATCTTGCCCAGGCCGGCGGCCCACCGCGGCATGTGGGACGGACCCATCATGCAAAACCCTTGAAGGACAGCGGCGCATCCCAGCGCGATCAACCCGTAAGCGATCATCAGCTCCAACCCGCTCGCCGCCGCTCCTGCTTGCGCAGGTTGCTTGGCGCCGAAAGCGAAGCATGCGAAAAACCAGAGGACCGGCCCTGTGAGGGCCAGGGCAAGTCCGATGCCGGGCTTGCGCCACACGATGTGGCTTTTTGCCAGTGCGAGCAGGATTCCGGTGGCAAACATTTCAAACTGCACAAACGTGTTGGGCCAAACCGTAGCGCCCGTGTCGACATGGCGTTGTCCCAGAATAAAGAGTGTGATGTTCGCGGCAACAAGAAAGAAGAGCGCGCACACCACCAGTCCACACCTCGTAAAGCAGCGCATTGCCCATGGCCACAGAAGATAGAACTGTTCCTCGACGGAGATGCTCCACAGAGGATTCATGGGATTGTGCAGCCATCCAAATGCGGCGCAATAGACATTCCCGGCGAAAAGCAGGTACCACACGAAGGCGGTGAGATCGCTTCGTTGATGGACCAACAGCGCAAGAGTGATGCCTATGGCGATTCCAAAAAAATAAAGAGGCCATATTCTCAGAATCCTGCGAACGTAGAACTTCCGCACCGAAACAGCGCCGCTGTTCTTGCGTTCACTCAGCAGCAGCTCGGTGATCAGGTAGGCGCTGAGAGTGAAAAACAGGCAAAGACCCATGGCACATGCTTCGTCAAGCGCCAGAGGAACACGCCAACTCTCCGCGCCGGTCGAGGCAAAGAAGGGATACGGTCCCATGCGAATGGGCGGAAGAAAGTGATGAATGAAAACGAAGAGAAAGGCCAGAAAGCGGACCACATCCAATTCGGGCCGATAACCGCGCACCTGTTCATTGCCGGCGTTGTTTGCTGCTGGGACTGCCAGCGTATTTCCGGGAGTTACGCCCAAGGCGCGCACACCTCGCCCATTTATACCACGAGCGATTTGAGCGATTCGCGAGGCTCCTATTCCGCTCCCAGCTCGCGGACGATCGAGACCGAGGCAGAGGCGCCGATGCGGTTGGCGCCGGCTTCAAGCAGGGAACGTACGTCCGCCAGGGTGCGAATACCTCCCGCGGCCTTGACGCCGCAGCGGGCACCGGCTACGCCGCGCAGCAGGGCAACGTCGGCAGCGGTGGCGCCTCCGGTGGAAAAGCCGGTAGAAGTCTTGATGAAGTCCGCGCCGGCCTGGATGGCGATTTCCGCGCCGCGCAGTTTTTCCTCCACGGTAAGCAGGGCGGTCTCAAGAATCACCTTAAGCAGCGCGCCGTGATGATGGGCAACGGTCGCGGCCGCGTGAATGGTGTGCTCCACGGCTTGCCGGTTGCCGCTCTTCAGATAGCCGATGGGGATCACCATATCCAACTCGCGCACGCCCAGCCGCGCCAGGGCGGCAGCCTCCTGCCGCAAGGTAGAAGCCAGGGAGGCGCCAAGAGGAAAACCGATAGTCGCGCCCACGGGGATTCCGGTGCCTGAGAGCACGCTGACGGCGGTAGAGGCCCATATCGGGTTGACCATGGCGCAGGCGAAGCGGTACCGGATAGCCTCGTCGCAGAGACTTTCGATCTGCTCGCCGGTGGCTTCCGGCTTGAGCAGGGTGTGATCGATCACCGCGGCCAGGGCCTGCCAACTGGCGAGCGTCTGGCGTGCAAATGCGGCCGCATCGAAGCTGCCGTGATCGAACTCGATATCCTCTTCGCGGATGGGCGTGACGACATTCATGGGCAAAGCTCCTTCCCGCGGGCGCTGCACTTCGCAGCGATTCACCGGGGAGTCTACGGGAGAAGAGTATAGAGCCTGGCGGAGCACCGTACCAAATGGCGGACGCATTCCAGCTCGAGAGACGATCGATTCAAGCCGTCAGGATCGGAACACATTGCGAATGGCGTTGAGATAATCCATGCCATGTACTGAATCCGGCTCGAGATAACTGCCCTCGGTCCACTCGTTCCACGCGTTGATGGTGATGATCTGGGGCTGATTTCCGCCGCGTTCCACAAAGGATTTGGCCTGCATTAAACCTTGTTGAAAAAGTTCTGGTCTATTGTTCTTCAGAATGGGTGTATAAGGGTAGGTCCCTTGCTGGAACATGTCGGACTGGCAGGTGCGCGGGCTTGGATCCCAGCCCATGCTCACGTTGGGGTGATAGGGAACTCCGAAAATGCCTTCAGCCTGGTTCCAGTAGACCGGTGCATGCTCCAGGGCAACCTGGTACTCGGTCGCGGGGAATGTAGGGAAAGCCTGGTGGTGCGCCCAGGTGTACGAGGTTGTGCTTCTCACTCCAAGAAGCGTCACGACCTGGCGCACGTTGGCGATTTCCTGCGCTCCCCAAGCTACCGCATTCAGATGTAGGTCGCGGAAACCGGCGCTTTGTGTCTTTTGGCGAAAACGATCAAAGGCGGTCCTGGCAACCTCGATGCCGCCCATGCGGTCGATCATCTGCCCCAGCAGGTAGATTGAAAAATATGGCGCGCCATCGATACAAAGGTACGAAGGGTCGCGGAAGTAGTGGGAGATCACGTAGTCGGTTGCCGCCTCGAATCGAGCAGGGTCATACGTTCCCGCAAAGGAGGCCGGCGGATTTGGTTGGGCGATACGGGCGGGGATGAGATCGATCCAATCGTGGTTGGCCCACATCAGGCAGAAGCGGACGTCGGCCTTGTTCTCGGCGTGCAAATAGCCTCGCTCCAGGCCTCTTTCAAGAAAGGGCTTGCCTTCGTACCAGTACCAATCGAAGATGAAGTGCGTGATTCGGGCTGTGTGGGCCGCGGCAATTTTCCGCTCAAAGACCCGGGGGTCCGACTCGTCCAGGTATCCCCAGGCAGGCACCTTGGGCTGCTGATGGCCCGGGAACTTGGGCTCAGCGCGCTTCAAGGCCTCCCATTCTGTCCAGCCTTTTCCGTGCAGCAACTCCATGCGCGGATCCACATGAAAATTTGGAAAATAATAGGCCCCGACCAGCCATTCACTCGGTTGAGGCCGATCCACTGTAGTGGCCAGGGCCGCATAGGCCCCTGTCTTTACGAAATCGCGGCGATTGATATTCGTGTGCTTCCTCTTTCACTTGCAGTCGTCCATCGCCGGAGTCTATTCCGGATGGTCGGGCGACATGAGGCAAATTTACGCAGCACCTTCAAACTAAAGGACTTACAGATTCTAAATCGCTTAAACTTCCGATAAGACCTCTGAGAACGCACCGCCCGGTCATCGCTTCTGCAATTTTTCAGCAAAAAACCCGATATATGGATGATGTCGGGTAACTTTGCAGGAGTAAAAAAGAAGCCCACCGTGAAGGTGGGCATTCACTGCAAATCAGTTTACTACTTGTTTTGGAGCCGGGTGCCCACGCGAAACAAGACAGACTCTGGGATGCGGATGCTGGTGTAGCGGCGCTTGTGCATCGTCTCTGGGCGCTCACTCCTGAGTACCCCCGGCTCATTTTCAAACAGATCACGAATGAAGTCGTCGGACCACCCCCACAGACGAACGACGTCAGCCGGGCTGTAATGCTTCTCTAAAAGGGTGTCCACGAGAGGCTCCTGCTAGCTAGTACAGCCGGGGTCGTCGTTTCGCGGGTTTTTTCAGGAATTATTTTTCACAACAATTCTGCAGGTGTCTCCGCGGGAACCGGGGTTGCCGTCTCACTTCTCCAGCGGGCGCGAATAAATAGGGCGCCACACCAAGGACTCACAGGGGTACCGCTTGGAGTCGGGTCAGGTGAGTCCTTGGTGTGGTGGTTATGCGGCTTCTTCCCCGGTAAGGCACTCGACGCCAAGCAGCAGGCGCGTGCCGAAGGAGCAGGCCGAAGAGGTTCTGAGCTTGTATCGGGACAGGTACTTCGATCTGAACGTTCGGCACTTTCATAAGAAGCTCGGTGAGGAACATCAGATCGGTTTGAGCTACACCTGGGTTAAGCAGGCGTTGCAGGCAGCCGGTCTGGTGAAGCGCAAGGCCAGGCGCGGGGTGCATCGCAAGCGGCGTGAGCGGCGTCCACTGCCGGGGATGATGCTGCACATCGACGGCAGCGAACACCGGTGGTTTCAGGATGAGCGTCGGCACGACCTGATCGTGATCCTGGACGACGCCACCAGCGAGATCTACTATGCGCAGCTGGCCGAGGAGGAAACGACCGCCACCGTGATGGTTGGGCTGCGTGCGGTGATTGAACAGAAGGGGCTGTTCTGTTCGCTCTATTCCGACCGTGAGGCTCATTTCTGGCTGACGCCGAAGAGCGGTGGCAAGGTCGATTATGAGCGTCCCACGCAGGTGGGCCGTGCCATGAAGGAACTTAGCGTGCATATGATTCCGGCCTACTCTCCGCAGGCGCGAGGCCGCTCGGAACGCAACTTCTCTACTTGGCAGGGACGGCTGCCGCAGGAGTTGCGATTGCGCGGGATCAGAACTCTGGAAGGGGCCAACAAGTTTCTCAACGAGCACTACATCGCCGAGTTCAACAGCCGCTTCACGGTGCCGGCAGCGCAGCGCGGAACGGCGTTCATATCCTGCCGGCACAGGAATCTGGAGATGATCTTCACGCAACGGTACGAGCGCACAGTTGATCGGGACAACACCGTACGCTTCAACAACCTGGTCATGCAGCTCGAGCGTGCCCACTGGCGCCACACCTTGGCCGGATGCAAGGCGATCATCCATCAACATCTGGACACTACTTTGACCCTCATGATCGCAGGGCATCGCATCGGACACTACAGCGCAGAAGGAAAACTCCTGACGCCGCTGACCAAAAAACAAATCAAGGCCGTGGAAAAGACGTTAAAAGGAAAAGTCCAAAAACAGACTTTCCCTCTCAACTTGCAAATCCCGCACACAACACGGGATTCGCACTTTCCCGCCGCCTCTACTACGGCTGATGATTAACAATCCGGACACTTCACTCGCTACCAAAAGCGGACATTTTCAGGTTCTTCGTCACTTTTGGTGAACCACGATTGGTACTTTGCCTGGCGGCGTCGTCACAGTAGAAATGTGGCATGCTCTGGTGGTCTCCGGCAGAAGCCGATGAAGCACAGAACATTGTTGCCGGATGCCGGTGAAGTGGTGTTGGATCAGTTGATGGTCGAGGGCAACTGTCGGCTCGTGATGGTGCTGCGAGCGGCGGGTGAGGCGGGTTGTTGCCCAAGTTGCCGGAACGAGTCACGGCGCATTCACAGCCGTTACAAGCGACGGCTGAAGGACCTCCCTTGGGAAGGGATTCCCGTTCAGATAGACCTGCGCGTTCGCCGGTTCTTTTGCCGCACGGAAAACTGCGGACATCAGATATTTACTGAGCGCCTTCCGAGCACAGTGCAGCGATACGCCCGGCGTACCTGCCGATTGAGCGCGTCGCTGGAGCAGATTACTCAGGCGCTGGGCGGGTCAGCAGGATCTCGGTTGGCGCAGCAACTCGGGATATTGGCTAGCGGTTCGACACTACTCCGCCAGTTGCGCCGTAAGGTGATAGTGCGTTCCGCTCGTGCTCCTCGGGTGTTGGGCATCGATGATTGGGCATGGCGCAAGGGGCACCGATACGGCACGATTCTTTGTGACCTTGAGCGCGGCAAGGTCGTCGATCTGCTGCCGGATCGCAGCACAGAGAGTACTGCGCAATGGCTTCGAACTCATCCTGGAGCAGAGATTGTCAGCCGGGATCGAGCCAGTTTGTATGCCCAGGCGGCGACGGCAGCCGCGCCGCAGGCTGTGCAAGTTGCCGACCGTTGGCATCTTCTTCACAACTTGAGCGAGGCACTTATCGGCGCCCTCGTGCCGCACCATCGTTTGCTGGTAGAGGCCGCACAGGCGTCGGCAAGCAAGACAGAGGCGCCTGTTACTCTGCCGGTCCTCCAAGCTGTCGTGACGAAGCCAGCCTCTCGATACCATAAGAAGCAGGAACACAATCGTGAACGTCGTCTCGCAACCTATCAAGCAGTGATGGAGCAAATCTCGAAAGGCGTCACCCAGCACGACGCTGCCAAGAGCTGCGGGCTCGGCATACGGACGATTCGCCGCTGGATACGTGCTCGTGGATTTCCGGAACGAAAAGTTGGCGAGCGCAAATCTACAGTAGACGCATACAGTGAGTACCTGGAACAGCGCTGGAATGAGGGGTGCCACAATGCCACCCAACTCTGGCACGAGCTAAGTGCGAGAGGTTTCTCCGGCCAATCCCCAATCGTCCGTACCTGGGTTCGGAGGCGCTATGGTCCTCGAAAGTGCCGCACCGGACAACGACCTTCTTTCCACTCCCCGCAGCGGATATCTCAACGACAAACAGCATGGACGTTGTTGAAGGAACCAGAGAATGCTCGGAGCTATCTCGAAGAATTATGCCGCAGATCACCGGAGATCGCGACCTGCGCTTCGGTGGCGCGGGAGTTCGTTCGCATCATTCGCGAGCGGGATGCAGTTGGTTGGAAGAAGTGGAAACAAGACGCAAAGACGAGCATGTTAGCCAGCTTCGCAAAGCACCTCTGCCACGACGAGGCTGCGCTCATGGCCGCCCTTCATTATCCATGGAGCAACGGACCAGTCGAAGGACACGTTCACCGCCTGAAGCTAATCAAACGCTCGATGTATGGCCGCGCCAAATTCGATCTGCTTCGACTCCGCGTCGTAAATGTCGAATGAAATCCTCACCCTTCAAACAGACGCGAACAGCTGAGATCCCTTCACCAAAAGTGACGAAGAACCCATTTTCACTTGCTAACGACACTGACGAATAGGCGGTAACTCGCCGAGAACCCGCCTTAAGGCTAGATGAGTGCTATGGCGATTTGCACTAAGCCGCTAGCGCGGCAGGGTATGCTTCTGTGGCATTCGGTAACCGGAAATCCCTGCACGCGGAGCGCTGTCGATACGGCACTAGAGATTTTGCATCAACCGAGAATCCTAGCGACAGGAGCGCTTTTCGATATCGATTCCAGGCGGTTTCCGGAAGGCTGCTGGCTGATCCGGTCCCATGTGCGGCGTGGCAGCCCACCCTTCGCCAGAAAAAGGCGAAGGATGCGGCGCGCTTTTATGGCCGGGCCAAGGGTGGGGCATCCGGCTTGCGTTTGGGGCATTACCCCGCGCCCGCCGGCAGTGTAAGCAGAGCACCCCGAAGCGGAATAACAAGTGGCGTGGTTGGGCTCTCTAGCGGCTGCCACCCGGAACCGCCCCAGGAATTGATTGAACTGCTTGCTATCCGCCCCGTCAAAAAGTAAAGGCGGCTCTCGGCGCGGCTTCTGGGCATTTCGCAGGACAAACTCGAGGCCGACGCCGTCGTCACCCCAGCGGACGGCTCTCGCTTGCACTGTGATCGAGAGCCCGGCGGGCTGTTCCACCACGCTGTTTGTCGTTGTGATTGTCATCCGAACCACGGTGCCCGGGTACCAACGTTCCTCAGTCACCACGTACAATCCGGTCGCACTGATATCCCGAATGCCGTGCGCCTGCGGAACGCCACCGGTCCAGAAATAGACAGCAAGAGCGGGTGCCGGCACCCGCGGAGATTTCCTCGGATCCGGGAGCAACCAGCGCTCCAACCAACTCTCCGGCGGCCTATAGTTCTTCTTAGGTTCGACAAGGACCATCTCATGTGTCTCGTGAGATTCGGGGCGCTGCTCCGTGGAAGTATCCTCCGCTTGCAGCAAGCCGGAACCGCCGCTTTGCAGCAGACCGGGACCGGGGCTCCAGGATGGCTCTTGCCTGACGAGAACGGGATTTTGGGCGGCTCTGGGCACGGCGCCGGCAATACCACTTGCACTGGAGAACTGCTCCAGGCGCCACGTCATCTCCTCGACAAGGCAGAGCATTAACTGATCGCCAGGTTGAGTCTGGGACGAGTAGATCGAGTGGATTGGCAGTGCCAGGACACTTGCGGGCGGCGGACTGCAGGGGAAGGCACGGATGGTGGGGAAAAACTCGGCTACGTCCTTGACTCGGCAATCCTCGTCCAGGTAAACCAGATCGAGCGGGGCACCCACACTCGTGGCAGGGATTTCTCTAAAGGGCACCATCCAGAGGCCCGCGCCAGAGTTGGGCGTGAGCACCGGTATCCAATGGTCGAGGCTCGCGCACGAAAAGTCGCCGGCAACGACGTCTAAGCCGAGAAAGCATCCCCTGGTCTGGTTGTATGCGCAATGTCGCCGTGGTTCCATACTGTCTTCCTCCAATTTAATGGGACAAATCCTACGCGTTAAGTCTCCCTCGACGCGAAATTCTACTAGTTAAGAGGTTCGTGACAGCAGTTGATGGCGGAGCCCACTCCCCGGATGCCTTTCCGGGTATTCCCATGAAAGTTAGAGAGTTGTGGCGCTCAAAAAACCTGGCTAACTGCTCGGCAGGGACTGGCCGGGAGAAATAATACCCCTGCACCTCGTCACAATCGTGCGCCTTCAGATATGCCAGATCTTCAGCCGTCTCAACGCCCTCGCCAATGACGCGCAGGTTAAGGCTTCGGCCCATGTTGATAATTGCGTTCACAATGCTCGCCGCGCCGGGGTTGGTATTGATCCCACGAATGAACGACTGGTCGATTTTGAGAGTATCGAGCGGCAATTTTTGAAGATAGCTCAGGCTGGAGTAGCCCATGCCGAAGTCATCGATCGACACCCGCACCCCTCTATTCCTCAGAATTTGGAGGACAGATGCTGCGAACTCGGCATGTTTCATAAGAACAGTCTCGGTCACTTCCAGCTCGAGATGACTCGGATCCAGGCTGGTTTCACTGAGGGTCGCAAACAAGTCTTGCAGAAACTTCTCGTTCTGAAACTGGACCGCCGAGACATTGACGGCCACGGCCGGCACAGGCAACCCCGCATCCAACCACGCCCGCTCTTGCGTGCATGCCTCACGCAGGACCCAGGCGCCGATGGGCAGAATCAGGCCGGAGTCTTCCGCTACCGGAATGAACTGCAACGGAGGGATCAACCCTCGGGTGGAAGACCTCCAGCGGATCAGCGCTTCCGCTCCGGTAATCGCTCCAGTCTTCAAATTGATTTTCGGCTGGTAGTGCAGCGCGAATTCATTTCGTTTCAAGGCGTCCCGCAGGTCCTCTTCGATGGATTGCCTCTCCACGGCCCGGAGGTTCATCTCCGGTCTGAAAAACTTATAGCTCCCGCGCTTGGTTTCCTTAGCCTGGTACATTGCGGTATCCGCGTTCCTGATGAGCGTCTCCGCATCCAGACCGTCGTCGGGATAGACGCTCACGCCAATGCTTGCGGTAACGTGAAGAATGTGGTGGCCGATGGAGTGAGTCTCCGCCAGCGCCGCTAACAGTCTATTCGCCACAATGACAGCATCTTTCGGGGGTACCGTTTCTTGAAGCAGTATGATGAATTCATCGCCTCCCTGGCGGCTTATCGTATCCGGGGCGCGTACACAAGCTCCTAGGCGTTTTGCGATGGATTGAAGGAGTTTGTCGCCGACCGGATGTCCCAGGGAATCGTTGATGTATTTGAAGCCATCCAGATCCAGGAACATCACCACAACTTGGTGCAGGTGACGGTGCGCTAACGCAATCGCCTGGCCAAGCCGGTCGTTTAAAAGCAATCGGTTGGGCAAACCAGTGAGAGTGTCGTGCTGGGCCGAATGGGCTATCTGCCTCATCAACTGCGCCAGATGCTTTTCCGCATCCTTGCGCACGCTGATATTGCGGATTGCCGCTGTCACGAGGACTCCCTCGGGGCTTTCCAGCGGGCTCAGCATGATTTCGATTGGAAACCGAGTTCCATTCTTCCGCAGCCCGTAGAGCTCAATCCCCGTGCCGATCTGTTGCGCCAGCGCTTCAGCCGCGGTCCGGGTTCCGTCGGCGATCAGCCGCTCCGCGAAGCCCTCCGGAATGAGTTTCGTCATCTTCTGGCCTAAAAGTTCATCCCGGTGGTATCCGAACTGTTTGTCTGCCTGAGCATTCAGCAGGACAATCTCCCCGCTCTCGTTCACTACCACCATTCCATCCGGAGCCGCCTCCAGCAGCCCCCGATACTGGCTCTCCACCTGGCCCAGATGCTTTTCTGCATCCTTGCGCACGCTGATATTGCGGATTGCTGCTGTCACGAGGATTCCCTCGGAGCTTTGCAGCGGGCTCAGCATGATTTCGATTGGAAACCGTGTTCCATTCTTCCGCAGCCCGTAGAGCTCAATCCCCGTGCCGATCTGTTGCGCCAGCGCTTCAGCCGCGGTCCGGGTTCCGTCGGCGATCAGCCGCTCCGCGAAGCCCTCCGGAATGAGTTTCGTCATCTTCTGGCCTAAAAGTTCATCCCGGTCGTATCCGAACTGATTCTCTGCCTGAGCATTCAGCAGGACGATCTCCCCGCTCTCGTTCACTACCACCATTCCATCCGGAGCCGCCTCAAGCAGCCCCCGGTACCGGGCCTCGACCTGGAGATCCTTTTTCGCATCCTCGACAACGCAGATAGCGCACATCGCCGCCATTGCCTGGGTCTGGACTTGCTGCTGTTGTTCTGGAGTTGCTTCGGGAAGGCCGCTGAACTTGATCTGACTCTCAGAGGGCATCATTATTCTTCCATTTCTAGAGATAGGGCGCGATGATCTGCGACCGTGAAGGTTGTGGGGGTGAGCGAGGCTGCTCTCATCGCCATGCTGAAGGTCGCGGTGACGGTCGTGTTGGTAAGAACATTGGCAGCGCCCTGAGCGGGGGTTACGGACACCACACCTGGGATGGTTACTGTCTCTTGACCGCATCCGACGATGAAAAATACCAATAGAGCCGCCAGTAAGCACGTAATACCAGACTTATAACTGCGCATTTGTACCCTCTCATTTATTTCCGGTGACACGGTGTCCAAAGCTCATCGCCCTGTCGGCCCGACGTAGAATGCCTACACTACGCAATCAAATATGAATTGCAGCAGATTGACAGCTCTGTGCGATATTGCTCATTCGACAAACTTTAGTAATGGCATTTTTTTTTAGAGTCCGAGCAAATTGAACAGCTATTACTATTGTGTTATAAAATAGATTCCTTTATCTCTAGGTGTGTGTCGGGCATAGCGCTTTGCCAAGGCCGATACAGCAGTTTGCGGGGCTGGTGTTCGACCTGGGGCGGGCAGCCAGTCATCCCGTTGGTAGCTTATAGCGAGCTTTCTGTGCCGTTTCGGGTAAAAACGCTCCCTTTCCTCGCCGTTTTATGCGATTTCCAGAACCCAACCGGCCCGGAACAGCTTCAGCAGGTTGCTGGCCGCACACACCAGTCTCCACTCGCAGCCTACATTCTGTTTGCCACGCAGGCTGAAGCGGCGAAAACCACGCTGTTCCTTGATCTGTCTCCGAGTAGAGGAGTCCCCGACATGCTGTAGGTGTTCTTTGTCTGTGTCCGCCGTTTCCCGCTTCGTGCCCGTCTAAGTTCACCATGGCGCACCGAATTCTCCCCCCTCACGGACCCCGCCGTGCAGATTTCCCGCAGCGGGTTCTTCAGGCGTAACTCCCCGCTCCCACCCAGGCGTGTGTGATCCGAGGTAACAACAGTGGATGCTGCCGCAGGATAACGCTATATCTGTCCCACGTCAGCGGTTGCCCGCGTGTTCGACGACTCAGCCACTCGCGCCAGATACGACATACGCGTCGATAGAACTGCCGAATGCTGTGGTAGTTCGTCGGGCGTCCATAATACTGGTAGTGGCCACGGAGTTTGGCGTTCAGGGTTTTCTGTTGTTCGTCCACAGGTTTATGCCGGTATTGTTTGCTCCAGTCGGCGATGGCCTTCAGCCCTCTGCGAAGCCGTTTGGCCAAGGTCTTAACATGCACTGTAAACTTACCCTTCCGGCTGCGGGCGCAAAGGTGCTTGAAGCCCAGGAAGTCGAAGGTCTCGGGCTTCTTCCCCTGTTTCCTCGCGTTCCTTGCTGCATGGCGCCCGAATTCAATCAGCCGCGTCTTCTCCGGGTGCAAGGTCAGACCGAACTTCTCAAATCGCTTCGGTAAGACCCTCAGCACCTTTTCTGCGTCCTCCTTGTGCTGAAAGCACAGGATGGCATCATCAGCAAAACGAATCTCGTAGGCTTCCCCTATCAAACGGGGCTTCACCACTTCCTCGAACCACACATCGAGTGGGATGGTAGAGACGAGTCTTGACGGCTGTAGCCCGTGCGGAGCCTCACACCAACTGGCGCTTTCGCGCTGGCGCCTCACCGAGTAGGCATGGCCACTTGATCTCGTCTCCCCAAGCAGAACCCGGCGTGCAGATTTCCCGCACCGGGCTCCCCAGATGACATTGGCTAAAGTAAGGTATCGGTCAGGTCATCGGGTGTAGGTTTTGAGCAAACGGCAGTTTGAACCACGGTTGATCTTTCAGGCGCGCCCAGTTCGTCTTACGCCTTTGACCGCGACGATTCAGGGCATGCATCCACTGTCGCTGTATTTGCTGCCGTACCCAGTTGAGCTTTCGCTCGCAGTGGTGCAGCCCAAAGTACTGATAGAAGCCCCTCAACATCCTTTGCAGGTGCTGTTGTTGCTCCCACCGTCGCCAGTGTCTGTTGTGAAGGATCCACTCCCGTGTGCGAGTCAGGAACTTCCGGCAACTCTTAACGCTCGGGATGCGAATCAGAGCAAACCGCCCCGTCCGGTCAATCCCACAGACATGCTTGAAGCCTAGAAACTCGAAAGTATCCGGCCTTCCCAGTCCGTGTCGTAGACAAGTCACGCCTGCGAATCGCCCAAAGAGTATGCGCCGAGTTTTCTCCTCGGCCAACTCCAGCCCGAATTCCGCGAACCGCTCCCGCACTCTCTGCTGGAATTGGTCCACGTCCTCCCGGAACTGAAAGCTCACCACAAAATCATCAGCAAAACGCACCAGGTTCGCCTCGCCCCGACACTGCGGTTTGATTTTCTTCTCAAACCACAAATCGAGAACGAAGTGGAGATAAAGGTTACTCAACACGGGTGAGATCGGACCGCCCTGAGGAGTACCTTCCCCTGTGTAGATGACAACCCCGTCTTGCATTGCTCCGGCATTAAGCCATTTTCCGATCAGGCCAAGAATCACCGGGTCAGCAATGCGGTGGGCTACCATCTTGCGCAGCCACTGATGATTTATGCGAGTGAAATAGCTGCGGATATCGGCTTCAAATATCTGCCCTACCTTCCTCGTTACGATCTGCACCCGAAGAGCTTGCAGCGCGTGATGAGGATTTCGACCAGGTCTAAAGCCGTAACTGCAATCCAGGAAGTCTGCTTCAAATACCGCTTCCAAAACGCGTGCTACCGCCCGCTGAAGCAATCTGTCCGAGGCCGTTGGAATTCCTAGCGGCCGCGTCCCGATTTTGCCCGGCCCTTTGGGTATATTTACCCTTCGGACCGGCGGTGCGCGATAGGTGCGCTTCTTTAGCTGTTCGCAGATCGCCTCGACTTGCATGTCCAGTTCGCTGCCAAACTGCTCAGCACTCACTCCATCGACTCCGCCCGCTGCGCGCCGATTCATCATTCCCCAAGTCTCCTTGAGAAATTCCGGCGTCAGCAAGTGCGCCAATGAGGTAAACCGTACCTTGCGATCTAACTTCGCCTTCTTAGTTATCTGACTCAGTTGTGTTGACACCAGATTCCTGCCTCCGTGTGTGCAGGTGATGTTTCCGTAAAGTCAGGCTTCATCTGCTTCGCCGCTTCCCCATGTACGCGGCTTTCCCGCGCTCGGAGTACTACCAGCGAATCCGACTTCGCACTGTCGCATTTGCCTTTCTCAGGAATAATCCCTATCGTCCGGCATACTCGATCCGTTTTGTTTACAGATCAAGACCACAGTGGATCTCCCAGGTCCCTTGATGCTTCCTTATCCGAACGTGCCGTGCTCTCTGACCCCGCCGCAGTCTCCGGCCACCTCGCCATTTTGCGGTGTGCCTACTGGTGCCTTCCAGCCACTATGATGCTGTCGGCCTGCGGTTGAATACTTAACGAGGCTCAATCGCGTTTACTTTCGTTACGGCCCGCGCGTCGCTCTGTCTACGCTTAGTCCAATTCGTTACCTCCTCAGACCCAAGACTCGATTCCCGGTGAGGCGGCTGCACCTCTTGTCGGGGCGGGAATTTCACCCGCTAGAAGCACCAGGTTTTGTCCTGGCGCACCATGGTGCAGGTAGATGTTGGCCAAGAGCGGGCTGATCGGCTGCCCCTGTCCAAAGTGTTGTCTCATCGCCTCAGGATCGGATAGCTGGCCAAACTGAATCTCGATCACATCGTACCCCTGGTTGCGTAATTCTTCGCGAATCTCCCGATCCCGCTTTTGAGTTTCCGGCCGACCGTGAAGGTGACCAGCCATACCGTCAAGGTAGACACAGAGTCCAGCGTAGATATCCAGATTCCGCGAATCAAAGAAGAAGTCCGGCACAGTGGGCCCAAGAGGCCGACCCAGATCGATCGGGTATTGCGGTTTGTAGCCTAGGAATTGGGCTCGCTCCAGCATTGCGCGTAGCGTCAATTCCGGGTCATTCACCGGGACCTCTTGAGATGCGGGTCAAGGGAGCCGAGAAGGAATATCGTGGGTAAACATCAACGTGCCATGCCACGAATCGAAACGATCCAAAGCAGTCAGCCGGTTCAAGCGCCGGTGGTAATACGAGTTGCGGAAGTGCAGCAGACAGTCAACGCACGCAGATTGGCACTGTGAGGGACATTCTTCCACAATACGTTGTGCCGCCACCACAACTTCTGGCCATCTCGCAATCATTTGGTCCAATATGCCCGAGCCTCCAGGCATCGGATCATATAGAAGCAAGTTGACCTGCCGTACTCCGGCTTGGGGCACGGCAAGGAGTTGGAGGTCCTCGATCTCCATGTCGAGCACCTCCGAAGCCCCCATTCGGAGGGCTTCCATGACGCTGTAAGCTTCCTGGCGGTCTACCGCATTCTCAAGCGAGACGGCGTCGGCAGTGATGTCTGCATAGAATCCAACCGGCTCAACCACCCGCCCGCACCGTTGTCGGTGGTCGGTTTCAAAGGCTTGCAGGTCGGCTTGTGACGCGAGCGGCGACCGGCTCTGGCCACAGACCAGACAAATGGGATACCCCAGCCGCCCGCCCGTTCGGGCCTGTGAATGAGCACCCACATTTACAAGGCGCAGTCGCACACCTGTCCGGTGGCTCACTACGCGATCCCCCCAGAGGTACTGTTTTCCTCCACCGTGCTGATGCTGTTCGTAGCCGTACACCGCCACGGAAAGCTGGAAGCGGTAGTCTTCGTCATCGGAGATCATCGAGTTGTGCGGCAGGCTGACATCGCAGATGGGTACTGCGGGAATCGTCTGTGCGCCCACCAGAGTCGCTCACTCGCTAAAGTAGTATGCTGCTTGCTGTATTGCGTTTAAGATTATCCGACGCCACGTTTAAACAGCGGCTCCTCAGCCAATGAGGTGAAGGCCGGCATTCGGCGTCGGAGCGGGTGAGTGCCGGAACGGGCAGGCCGCGAAACCGGATGGAAGCCTTCAACTCAAATATCCCAGAAATGCCCCGTATTCCTCCGCGCCATAACGAAGCCTCTGCAATGGTAACCACATAAGTGGTTATCATTGCGCGGACTGCTTTCTCCAATTGGCCATATTTTACCGTTTTCTAAAGCAATCCAGCAGCATTGAATTCGCGCAAAACTTCTATACGTAAAAGAAACACTTAGATCTTAATCAGGTAACACGAAAGTAACGCACGCATAACACTTAATGGTTACTTAAGGGAAAAATTTGATGCTAAACTTTTACAAAAGTCTTCCGAGAAAGGGAAGTGAAGACCTGAAAAGTCTTAAGCGCGAGCGCTCGCAGAGGTGACGTGATGTACGGAATTCTGGTTCACCGCCCGTCGGATCCCGAATTTACAAAATACACGCGAGATGAAGATTTGGTTGCTGACGCGAGGCTCTCTTTGTATGAGGTCCGTAGCAGCTCCGGACGGAGGCACCGACACGAGGGGATCGCCATTGCGAGGGCAGCGATTCTGGTCGCGTTGATGGGAGGAGCGCTGTGGTACCTTTTGTGGAATGCTGCTGCGCATCTCTGGGATGTGTGTTAGGGAATCTCTGCACAAGTCTGCTACCCACCCCTTGTTTGGATAAAGTGACGAGTGGAGGGTGATTGCGATGCTTAGGCTGACCTTGGTGTCCTAGCTAAGCTTTGATAGTTTTGGCCGGGCGAGCAAGCGGGAGTGTTCTTTGGGAGCAAATGGAGCAGGTGGCGCCCGACAGACGCCGGTTGGCCGCCGCGCAATCGCTACCACTACTTCCAGATCACGACCCAGTTCCACCATGGCCGGCGATGGCAGATCCATGGCATGCTCGCGTTGCGTCTTCAGGAACAGTTGCGGCTCATCCAGAAGCCGCTCACGAACCGCTGCTGTCGCAGTTCGCCAGGCGGCATATAGGCGCGGCAGCCAGGCGAAACCAATCTGGACGACGGAGGGGAGTTGAGGGAGGGGTGTCTGAGAAATCGCTTCGGAATGGGGCAAATCATGGACTTTTGGTTCTGGCAAAGGCTCTGCCGGGCGCGTCCGGTTTTTTGGCTCTGGAACGAATGCAGAAAAAGATCGCAGCAGCCGCAACTGGTGATATACTGTCGCCGCCGGGAAAGCAAAATGGAAATTCCGGTCTAATGCGTAATTCACGGTGAATCTGCCAAATCAAAACGCGGGGCCTGCGTCATATCCAAAGGCAAACCAAATCACTCGAAGGGGGGAAAGCAAATGCTACGTGACACCATGGAGAGTCAGGCCACCACTGGACGCCAATCGATGCCCGCTCTTCCGACAGAACCGCTTGAGATTCTGCGCTACGCCCTTAGCGAAGTGGACCAAACCGTGTGCCGCGAACGGGAAGCCCCTTCAATCGTTTCCGTAAGCCACATCTTGATTGAGGAAATCGCCTTTCTCGAAGCAAAGGCGGCCAGGGTTAACCGCACAGAACCATAAAGACGTATAGACAAAGGGAAATTTACACTTTTCAATTCGTTCCGGGTGGGTGGTGGACAACTCGCAATGTATGGTCCGCCGCTGTTTTGCAAGCGAAATGTGAAGGTGGCAGGTTGGTCTGCGCAAATGTATTCGGCCTTTGTTGGAGAGGTTCCTCCTGGGGATGATCCTGGGTTGACGAGCCCAACGCACGTTTCGAGAACCCACAGAACACAATGCCTGCATGTACCCCTTCGGGACCCTCTGGACCTTCTTGCGTCCGAAAGTAGCCGCTCCCTCGCATCGACGCATCGACTTCACTATTAGCACCTCCTCTTAGAGGATCACCCCAATCCTGTGACCATCGGTCTCATCCCTCCTCATATCGAAGTATCTTGAACAATTTTCACTCGTCCCCAGTCCCCAAAAACGCCGCAGCGCTGTATATACCTAAGTGAAGGCAGTCGCGCCGCAACGAACGAAGTTCAATTCAAGGCGGCCGACAAGAAAGGGACTCATGAGACTTAAAGCAAGCTGGAAGCAGGGCCTCGACCCTGATGTCGAAGCGCCCACTTCAATCATGTGGGAGGACGGTCGCCGGGGTACCGTCGCCGACCTGTGTGCGCACAACCTCGATACTTACTGCTTGACTCACCCGGATGACGCGTCCACGCAGATGGATGTCTATCCGGAAATCGTGGCAGAGGTCTCCTACTGTGAGTTCGGCGGTTGTTCGGGAATCAAGGGGTACGGGGTGGAAACTGCCGCACTGAGGCTCACAGACCCGAGCGCGACGGATCAGCAAATTTACTCTGCGCTTTCGTCGCTGTCGATGAAGTATCGCGTAGTCATCCAGCGGAAGCCGATCCCAGTGTCGTGATCCACGTTTGTGCCCAGTTGCGCAGCCGTGTCTATGTCGAAACAGATTAGCGACACGACTGCGCCCGACTCGTCACTCCAAATCGGAATCTCCGCGGCGGCCGGGCAACCAGCAGTTCTGACGGACTCCGCCATCGAACCATCATAGGAGGGTCCCAGTGCCAGGAAGCAGACTCAGAATCTACCGGGCGGGAAGCGCAAAGATCACGCGACGGGCAGGTGCTGGCAGAGCAGCCCGGAGCCAAACACGGATCGTCATTGATGCCAGCACATCTGATCCTGCGGCGGTGTCACTTGCCATCCGGGAATGGATTGTGCCCGTTCTTGTGCGCGAGTTCCTGGCGGAACGAGCTGCCAAGGCCGCACTTCTCACGACGATGAATATGCAGAAACTTGATACCGAACCCCTTGGTAAGGAGCAGCGGGCTAACCCTGCAACAAGCCAATGATGGATTTTATGAACTGTTCTTCCCTCGTCCTGGACGCCTCAGCGGGTGTTCCGGCAGCGGCGTACGTGCGATTCAGCAGCACCCTTCAGTCTGAGACGTCCTGCATCGACCAGACAAAACGATGCCGTGATGCGGCGGCCCGCCATGGCTGTGAAATTCCTGACCACTTGGTCTTCCGCGACGACGCGATCTCCGGCCGGTTCATGAAAAACCGCCCGGCTATGCAACGGCTCATGGCAATGGCAGAGCTGAAGCCCGCCCCCTTTGTCGTGATCTATGCGGACTCGACCTCGCGACTCGGAAGAAACGCCGCCGAGGTTCTTCACCTCGCCAAGAAACTAAAGTTCAATGGAATCTTCATCCACATCGCATCCACTGGGCTTGATTCGAGGAATCCGGCGTTTGAGATGGTCCTGACGATGATGGCGATGATGGATGAGATGTTCGTAAGCGAATTGGGCGCCAAGATCAGAGGGGCAATGCACGGCCAGGTAGAGCGGGGGTACCATCCCGCGGGCAAGTGCTACGGCTATAAAAATGTTCGAGAAGACGACTATGACCGGCGGGAGAAGGGCGGACATGCGGCCGTGAAGGGTGTGCGCCAGGTCATCGTTCCTGAAGAGGCGGCCATCGTGAAGTTGATCTTCCGGATGTACGCGGAAGGAAACAGCTATGACCGGATTGCCAAGTTTCTGAACGGTACCGGCATACTGTCTCCTGGGTATTTTCGCAAGGGAGGAGTACGGTTCTGGTACCACAGCGTTATTGCGGCCATGCTCGTCAACGAGCGGTATCGCGGCACCGTGATCTTCGGAAAGAGGCAGACGCTCAAGAATCCTGAAACTGGCGCGACGGAATTCCGTGACCTTCCAGCTTCTACATGGACTATCCAGTATCACGAGGAGCTACGGATCATCCCTGACGCGCTTTGGGAGGCGGTAAGGCAGCAGAACAGCCGGATTCTGGAGAAGCACGGCCCGAGGAAGCTGGGCGGCATGAACCGCACTGACAACAGCCGGAAATACGTGTTCAGCGGGCCACTTCGTTGCGGAGGCCGCACCGATAAGGGCGATATCTGCGGCGCCAATATCGTGGTCTGTAGAAGCCAAACGCCAAACGTCTTTTATGGATGCCTTATCAATCACAGGAACGGCGATTGCAATAACAAGCTTCTCATTAAGCAGTCGAGCCTGGAGGAGCAGCTTCTTGGAGCGATCGTTGCGAGGCTGCGGGCGCCGGAGTCGCTGGCCCAGCTTCATGAAGAGTTTACCCACCAGTTGGAGCAGGCGGAGAAAGACGAGTCCGCCACTGCCAGGCAGGCCTTCGGCAATCACGACGCCCTCCGGAAAGAGAGCTTATCTCTTAGTGGCACCGTGGAAAGGCTCACGGAAGCGATCGCCGAGCATGGCCTGTCCCACGCCCTCTCGGCGAAGCTGCGGCAATCCGAAACGCGCATGGAGGAGATCACGCGTCTTCTCGCGGTTAAGGAGAAGCCGGCATCACCAAAGATCGGTACTGTAGAAACAGAGGAGTTCCTCAAGCGGAAGGTGGACGAGTTGGTCGGGGTACTCCTCGGCGACCCCATCCGGACGAAGCAGGAACTGTTGAAACGGATCGACAAGCTTGTGCTGACACCAGAGGTGCGGGATGGCAAAGATGTCTACGTGGTCAAGGGCGATGTAAGGCTTTTCACAGCAGACGACGATGTAATGCTCACCAATTCAGGGACCACAATTGGTGAGCATTACACGAAGCTACGCATCTCACTGGACGGCTTGGTGCTCTTGCCTAAGAAGGCCAGCACGCGGCCGCGGCGTATCGATGGGAACGGTGCAGCAACGGCAGAGGCACCATCGCCCGACCAGACAACCGCTCTTGTGGAGGTCTCCTCCATGGCACGCAACGGTCTCAGTGCGCCGGTTGTGATCAACAAAGGGGAAACTGAAGAGACCGACACCTGGGCTCTCTCGAAAGCCGCGTGAAGGCGGTATGGACTCGATGGCTCTACCACTACTCTTCGATCTGCGGCAAGTACTGAGTCCAGTCCGACGCGATGCCCCTCTGGGCATCGCTCAACTACATCCGGCTGGCTCTGACCTCGCCAGCGAGATAGTTCTCCACACGATCTTTGACTTTGAAATATCGGTTTTCAAGTGTTACTCCATCTGGACCGCATTCCGGCCATATGTTGCCGAGGCCATCCGAGCCTACCGGGAGGAGATCACGCTCCGCAAACAGTACGGCCATCGCCTCGTTGTAGCGCACCCATCGTACTCGCCTACAGGGGGATCCGCGTCACACGTTAGGGGTACTGACCTTTGCACCCATCCGGCGCATGACCTCGACCATCTTCTCCTCCAGTTTCTTCTCGCGGGACTTCACCCACCTCGCATAATACCTCTCGGTGGTTCTGACCGATTTGTGGGTCAATAGGCGGGAGACGTCTTCCAGAGGCATGCCAGCCAGCAGCATATCCACCGCGAAGGTGTCACGCAGCATCTGGGAGTGGAACTCAAGCATCTCACCGTGATCATCGACAAAGTGTAGGTGAGGACGAAGCAGCTTAACCCGTTTCGTCCACCGCGACGTGAGCGACAGGTGGCTGGATTCTTTCGACCAGAAGAAGTAATCAGGATGGGCGCCGGGTTGCGGGGGGAGGGAACGCAAGGCTTCCGCCACGTCGTCAGGCAGGATGCGATCAAAATCAGCCTTAGTCTTCTGGGTCGTTAGCACCAACCGATTTCCGACCAGATCAGTGCGTGCCAGTTTCAGTACATCCCCGACCCGGAGGCCAGTCCATTTCTGCACCCGGAAGATCACCCGTAGGGCAGCGCCAAAACGATCACTGTCCCGCCTCCGATCCTCATCGTACTTGGCTGTCGCTGTCAGCAACTCCTCAAACTGTTGCGGAGTGAGTGGCCAGGTCTGCTCGCCCTTGGGCCTAATCGACTGGAGAGAACGGGATGGATCACGATTGATCAGATTGAGATTGGTGGCCCACGTGAAGAACGCCTTCAACCTCGTCAGGAACTGATTTTGCGATGAGGCGTTCAGCCGGTCATCGATTCGTTCCGCGGCAGGCGACCACTCACCCCGCCACTCGTCGAGCATGTCGGCGGTTACATCCTTGAGGTACTTCACCTTTTTCAGTGTGGCCCACCGGGTGATCTTGGCGACCGATACCCGGTACGCCTTAGCCGTCGAGGGGGGCTGATCCTTGAACCCTTTGGTCCACCGATCAAGGGCCGCCACCACCGTGATCGCTACTGCAGCCTTCGCGGATTCGGCGGCCTCGATCTCCCTCAGCCGCAGCTTAACCGGGTCACGGGAGTCGCGTTCTGCCTGAGCAACCCGCTCCGCTTGCTCCCAGGACCTTGTTTTGGCCGATCTGTAGGTGACCTTGCCATTGGCGTAAATGTACAAGGACTTCCGGCAGTTACAGCGCTTCCACTGCGGATCGGTTTTCTTACATTCGCCCGAATGCCGGGCGAAGACTGTCACTGTGGTCGTCGTCGGATTGCTGAGGTCTTCCATGGTCCTAGTATAGGAGTTCTGCAATTGTTCAGCAAAGTATTTTGCACAGCGCTAAATAGTTGATTCTAAATCTATTCCGGATGGTCGGGCGACATGAGGCAAATATCCGGCAGGTTGCGATAGCGCTCCGCGTAATCCATTCCGTATCCGATCACAAAAAGATTGGGAATGGAAAAGCCAACATAGTCCGCGTCGATCTTCTCAATGCGCCTTGATGGCTTATCGAGCAATGTGGCAATGCGTAGAGTCTTGGGACGGTGCTGAAGGAATATCTTACGCAGGTAGGCAAGGGTGAGCCCAGTGTCGAGGATGTCTTCGACGATGAGCACGTTCTTGCCCTCGATAGGCTCATCCAGATCCTTGATGAGCTTGACGGCGCCGGAGCTGCGCTGGCCTCTGCCGTAGCTGGAAACAGCGACAAAATCGAACGTGGTATCCACCTGGACGGCGCGGGCCAGGTCAGAGAGAAAGATGGCGGCGCCTTTTAGCACGCCCACCATTACCAGCTTTTCGGCGTTCATGTCGCGCGTAATCGCCGCACCCATTTCCGCGACACGATCGGCTATCTGTTGATGCGTATAGAGAATTTCGAGGCTCTGGTAGGTGACGGTAGCCATGGTGACAGTATCACCCCAAACCGGCGCCGGAATGCAACGGCAACTGTGCAAAACACGACAAGTTGCCGCGGACGTGGGGCGGTGAGCCGGCTTCTCGTGCTCTCCGCACGTCCAGCGCTTCGGTCCGTCTATACTTGAGGAACGATGATTCCGTACCTGCATCTCTGGCATCTCAACGTGCCTACATTCGGGCTGATGTTGTGGCTGGCCGCGGTGGCCGCCGCATTCGTCATGGACCGGGGCTTCAAGCGCGCGTCCATTGATGCCGATGCGTTGGGCATGGTTGCGGTGGCTGTGGTCGCGGGCATTGTGGGCGCCAAGCTATGGCATGTCATCGACACGCCCGCGGAGTTTCGCGACGAAGGCTGGCGGGTGCTGTGGGATACGGCAGGATTCGCCTGGTTCGGGGGACTCATCTTCGGTATCGGCGCGCTGGTTTTCCAGGGGTGGTGGGCAAAGATCGGCGGGCTGCGCACGCTTGACCTGGCTGCTCCGGCGGCGGCCATCGGCTATGGCATCGGGCGCATTGGCTGCTTTCTTTCCGGCGACGGATGCTACGGGATTCCCACCAATCTGCCCTGGGGCATGAGCTTTCCCAACGGCATCGAACCCACCTTCGTCCGCGTGCACCCCACGCCTCTTTATGAACTGGGCGCCGGGCTGCTGATCGGCGGCTGGCTGTGGCTGCGCGGCAACAAGCCCAGGGCCACAGGATGGATTCTGGGCGAGTATCTGGTACTGAGCGGATTAGCTCGTTTTCTGGTTGAATTTATCCGTCGCAACCCCAAGGTTTTATGGGGATTATCCAACGCGCAACTGGCCAGTGCGGGGACGGTTGTGGCCGGTGTGGTGCTGATCTGCTGGGCTGCCGCACGCAAGGCATCCAACCCACAAGGGGCAGCGGCGGCGATGGAGAAGACGGCGTAGGGCAGCGCTTCATCCTAGCCCCAAGAAACTCACACAAACGAAATAGCAGAGCTGAGCAGACCACCGGAACTGGTGGGCTGGACTGCCGTGTGGCTACAGCCGTTTGAGGAACGCGAGCGCCTGTTTCAGTTCGGGAAAGAGCTGTTCCTCCGCCTTGAACTCGCGCGAATGCACACAGCGGCGCAGGCCCCTCATCTTCACCGGGTGCCTGAGGTGGAGCATCTCGTGGTAGAGCAGGTATTCGACGGCGTAGCGGGGGCTGGATGGGCGGTCGAAGACGCGGCTCACGACGATCGTGTTGTGGGCGGCGTCGTAATGGCCGAGCGAGCGCTTGGCCATGCCTTCGCTCCATGTCAGTTCGGGCCGGCCCAGGAGACCGCCAAAAAAGCGCAGGTTCAGGGCATCGAAGACTTCTTCGAGGTTGTAGAAGCGACCTTCCGGGCCGCTGTAGCGCTTGGTGCCCCGGGCGTGGCGGATCATCTCGGTTTGCCGGGTGACGGCCTGGCTGGACGCGAAGCGCTTGAAGCGCAGATTCTGCGCGGCTTCCACGGGCCTCCTGTAGAGCTTGGCGAGCAGAATGTGGGCAATGGCGCGGTGCACAGTCTCCGGCGCGCCTTCAAGCAGATCGGAAAGGCTGACTAGTATCCTGCCTTCGCGCAGGCGGATGGTCGTGTTCAGCGAAGTGAACCTGCGGAAGCGGACCAGGAAGGGCGGAATCGGCGCCCGGGGGCGCAAGGCTCGGTACTCTTCCTGAAAGATGGGAATAAAGTCGACAGCCACCAAAAGGGAGAGTAGCACAACAGCCTGCAATTCTCTGTAGCCGTCTCCGGTGAGCGAACCTGGGTTGGCGTCGATTCAGGCCTGACTCGTGGTCCATGGCAGCGGTGAAGCTACTTCGGTTCGGCCCGCTGCTGGCCAGCCTCGTCTTTATGTTGGTTGAAATAGTCGGTCTGTTCCTGGAGCAGGCGGGTGGCTTGGTCGGCCAGGTCATCCCCGCTTTCGATGGCCTCTTTGCGGGACAGGTCAAAGTCTGTTTCGCCGGCCAGCGCGCGCAGGGCACTCAACCAGCGCGGAGCGGCCTCAGCCAGGGGCTTCAGTGCCTTGCGAAGATCGGCTTTCCGGTCTGCGTATTGATCCAGGTTGGCGCCCATCTCGTCCATCAGCGCGGTCAGATCCTGCAGTTCGTCGTCGAGGCGGTGTGCGCGCGCGGCAGAACGGGCCCGGTTGGTGAGCTTCTTGATGGTTTCCACATGCTCGTCCACGAACTTGGTGTAGAGCTTGATCCGCTCCGCCGGGTCGACGCCCGCTTCGCGAATCTGCTCAACCTGGGCCTCGGTCAACGGCTCGCGCTTCTCTTTTTGTGCCCGCAGGGTAGCGGCAAAAAGGAAACAGGCAAGAATCACCACCAGGCAGCGCAACGTACGCATGGTCCCTCTCTGAATCGTATTCATTGAAGCACAGATTGGAGGGCGGGGAAAACTGCGCGCAGAAAGCTCCCCCTGGGCAGGGAGCGAAGCAGTCAGTGGGAATGGACGGAGATGGCCTTACTTGCGGAAGACCTGCATCATGGTTTCGCTTTCTGCCTTGTTCACCTGCGCCAGCGTCTCCTCCACCAGAGGGCGATCTTCTGAACTGCTGGAGTGGAGCATCTCATTCAGGCGGAAGGCGGTATGGCGCAGGAGAATCTCAGCATTCTTGAGCCGCTTGTCGTTATCGCTGGTGGCAAGGTGCATTCTGTGAGCAATCTGCTGGATCTCTTTAAGCAGATCGCCGGCCTTATCCACTTCGCCTGCCTGGTATTGTTGCAGGCTGACCTCAGTCATCTGGTGAATGAGTTCGGCGTAGAGAAAGCACTGCTCGCGAGGCTGTGCTTGGCTGATTCTGGCTTTCAGGGCGGCAATACTCTGCTGATCCGGGGTCTTGTCGTCGAACGAGGACGCACGCGCCTGTAAGGCAAGGGCGGTGGAGAGGACGAGGACTGCCAACTGAACCTGACGGCGCATGGGAAGCCTCCGCTGTTGCGGCATTAGAGCAAATTCAGCGTTCCCGTTCTGTATCGAATAGTACACCTGGGTGACTTTTTCTTGCGGCAAAAGAACCCCCGGGTCAGCTACCCGCCAACTTCCGGTTGAAGACCAATCGCTTCAACTCTTTCGCAGCAACTCTCAAATTGCTGTAGCCCGTCACTATAGGAGCATTGGGGAGATAGTGCAAGTGGTACTCTCCCGTGGGCATCCTGGCCAAGGCATTTTCAGCAAAATTCAGGTGAGCGGCCTTCGTTCATTGCATCCTGGCCCAACTCACTATTTCTTTTCCAGCAAAAGGAGACGTTGCCGAGCCTGCCATTCCTGATTGGGGAACTTTCCTGCGGCGGAGTCTAAGAAGTGGTGGTAATAAGTAATAGCCGCCGAGTTCTGGTGCAATGTGTCGTACGATGTGGCCCACAGAAAATAGGTTGAGGGGACTTCGGGAAGGAACTTCGATCTCATGGTAAGAGCGTGCTGTGTGATAGCGGGCTGGCCGGTTTTCGACGCGGCAAATGCCAGGCCGCTCCAGCCATCGCCGTCTCCCGCATCCAGATGAGTCGCCTTGTCGAAGACTTGAAACGCCTCAGCGTATTTGAGGAGGCGAATCAGGTTCTGGCCGTGCGCGATCAGCAGGTCGGCGTCTTCGGGGCTGGCTGCGAGCAGGGTTATATAAAGCTGGTCGGAACCGGCGGCATCGCCGGCCTCGGCCAGCACTTCAGCCAGCATGCGGGTGATGGCTGGGTCATTGGGGTGCGCGCCGTGCAGCTTTTGCAGCAAGGGCAGGCCTTCCGCTTTATCCTGCGCCACCAGCACAGCGGCCATCTGCGCGTTCAGAGTTGGATCGTCCGGGGCTTGCTGAAGCGCACCGCGGAGCAGGGTTTCGGCTTCCGGATACTGCTTTTGCAAAATCAAAAGATGCGCCAGGCCTGCGTTCGCCTGGGCGGATTTGGGGTCTTTCGCCAGCAGCCGGCGGTAGGCGGCCTGTGCGTCGTCGTATTCCCCCGCAAGTTCGGCGAGGCTGGCGGAGAGAAGAGTATCCGCGGGGGTTTCGGGCGATAGCTTGAGGGCTTCGAGCAGGTCGATGGACGCCTGCGCCGGATCGCTGTCCCGATCAATCTGCGCCAGCGCCCGCCATGCCTGCGCCATGGCGCCGGGGCCGGCCTCGCCAGGGTTGAGAGTCGTGGCGGCAGCCAGTTCCGGGCGGGCATCGGCCTGCTTGCCCTGCCGGGCCAGAAGTAACCCCAGCGACACATGAGCCTCAAACGATTGCGAATTGGCGTCAATGGCCCGCCGATAAAGGCCGGCTGCGTCGTCGAGGCGGTTCTGGGCATCGGCCACGTAGCCCGCATCGAACAGCGCGCGGGCATCGGCAGGGTGGGCGGCGAGCCAGGAGTCGAGCTTGGTCTCTGCGGTCTTCCAATCAGACTTGGCGATGGCGGCCTCGGCGTCGGCCACAGCCTGGCTGGACTCTGTGGCCGCGGGAGCTACAGGAACCTGAATCGGTTGAGTCTGCGCGGGGGATTGGGCGAATCCTGCAGCCGACAGAAGCAACAGCAAGAGTAAACCAGGACGGCGCACGAGATACCTCATTGTTCAGTTTAATGGGTGGTGGAGGCTGAAGGGCGCGTGAAGCAGCGAGGACGCGGCTGCGTTGCCTGCTCGCGCCGGGCTGCGCCGGAGCCCTTTGACCTACGCCCTATAATGAAGAATGGCTGTCTGCGCTCTGGGCCTCGCTTAGGCATCCGGGGCACGGCAGACCAATTCTGTACGGTGCCTTCCCTTTGAACGATGCCATCATTATCCGCGGTGCGCGGACGCACAACCTGAAGAACATCTCCTGCG
>PLSM01000108.1:75686-146397 GCA_003165075.1 Acidobacteriaceae bacterium
AGAAGAACACCACCCGCAATCCGCGTTCGACGGTGGCCACGGCGACCGAGATCTACGACTACATGCGCCTTCTCTACGCCCGCTGCGGCGAGGTGCATTGCGTAACCTGCGACGGGCTGGTCAAGCGCAACTCGATCGACGAGGTGGCAGAGGCGACGCTGGCGCTGGGCGAGGGAACGCGGCTCAATGCACTGTTCCCGGTGCGCCGCGAAACGGCGGCGCCTGAAGCGGCCAAGGCGGCTAAGCGCGTGGCCAAGCCGGTGACCAAAGCCGGAGCCAAGGCGGGGGCAAAAACCACTGCCGAGCCGGCGCTCAGCGAGGCTTTGAAGGAGCGATTGGCAGATTTGCGCACTTCGGGCTTCAACCGGCTCTACCAGCGCGGCAACATCTTCGAATTTTCGACGCCGGAGTCGCTGCTTGAACTGGACTTTACGCTGCCCGTGTTTGTGCTTCTTGACAGGATCGTGGTCAGCGCCGAGAACCGCGCGCGCATTGTGGATGCGTGCGAAATTGCTTACCGCGAGTCCGGCGAGGTAGTGTTTGAAGAGGTTCCACGCGAGGAGACCGCGGAGCGAAAGCGGCACAGATTTTCAGGCGAATTCGAGTGCACTAGCTGCCACCGGCCGGGCAAGGAGCCGGAGCCTCGTCTCTTCAGCTTCAACAACCCCTTCGGCGCGTGTCCTCGCTGCCAAGGATTCGGCAATACGGTGGACTACGACCTGAACCTGGTCATTCCCGACAAGGGACTGAGCCTGGGCGACGGCGCCATTGACCCTTGGAACCGGCCCAAATACCGGCCCTGGTTCGCTGACCTGCGCAAGCAGGCGCCGGAACTGGGCGTGCCGCTGAATGTGCCCTGGCGTGAATTGCCCGCAGAGACGCGTGAGACAGTGCTTCGCGGCAAAGGGAGCTTTCTTGGCGTCTACGGCTTCTTTGCGCAGATGGAGCGCAAGAAGTACAAGCTGCACGTGCGCGTGATGCTCAGCAAGTACCGCGGCTACGCGGAGTGCCCCGACTGCCGCGGCCAGCGGTTGCGCCCCGAGGCCCGCGCGGTGCGGCTGAACGGGCTGAATATCTGCCAGGCGGCAGCGTTGACCATCGCCAAAGCCAAGTCATTTTTTGATTCGCTCAAGCTCTCTCCGATGCAGGAGGAGATCGCCGGACCGATCCTACACGAGGTGCGGCAGAGGCTAAGCTTTCTTGACGCCGTTGGCCTGGAGTACCTGACCCTGGACAGGCTGGCATCGACGCTGTCTGGCGGGGAGGCGCAGCGAATTCAGCTTGCCACTTCGCTAGGGTCGCGCCTGGTGGGCGCGCTCTACGTGCTGGACGAGCCATCGATTGGATTGCATACACGCGACACGGCGCGGCTGATCCACATTTTGGAGGAACTGCGCGACCTGGGCAACACCATTATCGTGGTGGAACACGACGCCGATGTGCTGCGCGCTGCCGATTATCTGCTGGACCTGGGACCAGGCGCGGGCGAATTTGGCGGCAAACTGCTGGCCGAGGGCGTGCTCGCGGAGATTGAGGCCAGCCCCAACTCCCTGACAGGGCGCTATCTTTCGGGGCAGATTGCGATTCCCGTGCCCACGCGAAGGCGCGTGCCGGGGCGCGAGCGGCTGGTGCTGCGCGGAGCCCATGCCAACAATCTGCACGGACTGGACGTTGAAATTCCGCTGGGAATGCTGGTGGCCATCACCGGCGTTTCCGGGTCGGGGAAATCGACCCTGGTGCACCAAGTGCTCTACCGGGCCGTGGCGCGGGCGCTGGGGCAGAGCGACGGCAGCGACCCCTCCGGGGTTTTCACCTCCCTGAGCGGAGTTGAACGGCTCAATGACGTGGTGCTGGTGGACCAAACGCCGATTGGGCGCACACCGCGTTCCAATCCCATCACGTATATCAAGGGCTTCGACCTGGTGCGCGAGCTTTTTGCGGCGCAGCCTGAGGCCAAACGGCTCTCGCTGACGCCGGGGCATTTCTCGTTCAACGTGCCCGGCGGACGCTGCAACACCTGCGAGGGCGATGGCACGGTGACGGTGGAGATGCAGTTCCTGGCCGACGTGGAACTGCCCTGCGAGGACTGCAACGGCACCCGCTACCAGGCCAAGGTGTTGCAGGTGCAGTACAAGGGTAAGAACATCCACGACGTGCTGCAGATGACGGTGAAGGAAGCGCTGCGCTTCTTTGCCGGGCAGACGAGGCTGCTTGAGAAGCTGGCAGTGCTGGACGAGATCGGGCTAGGATATCTGCGGCTGGGGCAGTCGGCCACCACGCTTTCAGGCGGCGAGGCGCAGCGCGTGAAGCTGGCCGCGCATCTCTCCCAGGTGCGTGCCGCCAATGCCAACGCCAGGCCGTCGCAGGCCAGCCGCGTGCTCTACATTCTGGATGAGCCCACCACGGGGCTGCACTTCGACGATGTGTCGAAGCTGCTGACGGCGTTTCGCAAGCTGATCGACGGCGGCGGATCGCTGATCGTGATTGAGCACAATTTGGATGTAATCAAATGCGCGGACTGGGTCATCGATCTGGGGCCGGAGGGCGGCGAGGGCGGCGGCAGAATTGTGGCCGAGGGCACGCCGGAGGAGATCGCGGGGAATCTGCTGTCGCACACCGGCAAGTGGCTGGCCAGGGTGCTATAAGCTCCGCGCCACACCCATGACCTTCCGCAAGAAATGGGTGTCCCAGGTCCGGATTCTCGGACCTGGGAGGACTACCTTCTGATGTCCTCAGTCTGAAATACGCCAGGTGCCCCATCCATTCCACAGTTTCATCGTGGAATGGGTGGGTGGCCACGTCCGCCCACTGGCCACATCAAACCTTTTGCAGAAAATAACCCGTCGAGGCCGCACAATCGAAATGAGGGAATGAGCGGTCAACCCACACCCGCGATCAACAGGAGAACCGGTACCCACCCCCTCCCCCTCAGAAACCCGCATTTGGAGGGGTCATATTTCACTTAACATGAATGGAGTGAATAGTTTGGAAATTATCACTATGTACTCATCGGTAAACAGAACCCTCTGATTTTCTCCTGTTTTCAGCCCCAAAACAGCTAAAAACTCCAGAAGACAGTGTCCTCGGAGCCACTTTCCTCCAGTGACCGCGACCAGCAAATCGCAGAATCACATCTCCGGCTTGCCGTCACGCAGCCGCGCAATGCCAAGCGGATTCGCATCCTGCAATTCCGGTGGAAGCATTGCGTCGGGGAAGCCTTGGAAGCAGACGGGGCGCGCAAAGCGGTAAATCGCCAGCGAGCCGACCGAGGTAAAGCGCGGGTCGGACGTCGATGGATAGGGGCCGCCGTGAACCATGGCGTGGGTGACTTCGACGCCCGTTGGGAAGGCGTTGAAGATCAGGCGCCCGGCTTTCTGTTCGAGTATATGAATCAGTTCGCGGTTGGCGGCGAGGTCCTCTTCATCGCCGAACAGCGTTGCGGTCAGGTGGCCGTCGAGGGCGGCAGCGGCGCGCAGAAAGTCCTTTGGCTTGCCGCATTGCACCAGAAGCGTGTCCGGGCCAAAGATCTCATCCGCCAGTGACGGGTTGGCCAGCAGTTTGTCCAGGCTGGCTTCAAACAGCGTGGCCCTGGCAGCAAAGGCTGAAGTATGTTCCGGCTCCTTGGAATGGGCTGAAAGTGTCGCCTGCGATGCGCGAGCCTGGGTTGCGCGGCTGTATTCGCGGGCGATTCCGGCGGTGAGCAGGGCGAAGGAATCGGAGAGATCCACCTGTCCGGCTAGCTCCAGGATGAAGTCGCCTGTTTCATCCGTGTCGGGGACGAGGACGATGCCCGGCTTGGTGCAGAACTGGCCCGCGCCCAGGGTGAAGGATGCGTAGAGGCTCTTGGCAAGAGCGGCCGCGCCTTTGCGCAGCGCGCCCGGCAGCACGAAGACCGGGTTTCCGCTGGACATCTCGGTGAAGCAGGGGATGGGACGCGGACGAGCGGCGGCAAGATCCATAAGAGCACGCCCGGCGCGGAGCGAGCCGGTAAACGCCACGGCGCAGACAAGCGGATGCTGGACCAGTGCCGTTCCGGCATCGAGCCCCCGGTCGAAGAGCAGGGAGAAGACGCCGGGGTGCAGGCCCTTCGCAGAAACGGCCTCAGAGAGAATCTGTGCGGCAAACTCGCTTGTCCCCGGGTGCGCGGGATGGGCCTTGACTACCACTGGACAGCCTGCGGCAAGCGCGGATGCGGTATCTCCCCCGGCAACGGAGAAAGCGAGCGGGAAGTTGCTTGCGCCGAAAACGGCAACGGGGCCGAGAGGCCGCAACATGGAGCGGAGATCGGGACGCGGCTGGGGCTGGCGCTCCGGCAGCGCGGGATCGATGCGGGCCTGCACCCAGGAGCCCTCTTCCACCACCCCGGCAAACATGCGCAATTGGCCGGCGGTGCGGCCCACCTCGCCCAGCAGACGGGGCATGGGCAATGCGGTTTCAAGATGTGCGCGTTCGGCCAGTTCCTGGCGATACGTTTCAAAGCCATCAGCGACGCGGCGGAGGAATGCCGCTCGTCTTTTGCCGCTGGTCTGAGAGTAGGTGGCGAAGGCATCGGCGGCAAGTCGGACGGCGCGGTCGACCTCCTCCGGGGCGGCGGAGTGGAAGACGGGCTGCAGGGTGGCGTCGGTCTGAGGGTTGGCGGCCTGAAAGCCCGCGCCCGTGGAGGAACCGCGGTAATTGCCGATGAAGGAGAGTCCGGTGAGTTCCATGTCAGTTGGAATTATCGAACATCGGGGCAAGACGGTTCAGCGGGCGGCTGGTGAACTACTCAGCGCGCACGGGATTGGTGAGGGAGCCAAGTCCCTCCACGGTGATGGTGACGGATTCGCCGGGCTTGAGCCAGCGCTTGGGAGTGCGGCCGAGTCCGACGCCGGAGGGCGTTCCCGTGGAGACAATGTCGCCGGGCAGCAGCGGTGTGATGGAAGAGAGGTACTCGATCAGTTCGGGCACTTTGAAGATCAGTTCGCGGGTGTTGGAGCTTTGGTGAATGACTCCGTCGATGCTGAGGGCGATAGCAAGTTGATGCGGGTCGGCAATTTCATTAGCGGTGACGATGGCCGGGCCGAGCGGGCAGAAGGTGGGAAAGCTCTTGGCCATGGACCATTGCGAAGTGGCGAACTGGACATCGCGGGCGCTGACATCGTTGACGATGGTATAGCCGTAGACATGCTCGCGCCAGGATGCGGCGGGTATGCGAAAGCCGCCCTTGCCGATGACGAAGGCGAATTCAGCCTCGTAGTCAGGCTCGGTGGAGTTGCAGGGCAGGATGATCTGTTCGCCGGGGCCGATGATGGCGCTGGATAGCTTGAAGAAGACTACCGGCACCGCAGGAATAGCCATGCCGGATTCCCGGGCGTGGTCGCGGTAGTTGAGGCCGATAGCAAAAACGCGAGGCGGGTCGGAGAGCGGCGCGTGGAGTCGGATCTTGTCCGCCGCGATCAAGGGGCCGGTGGGTGGAACGGTAAGTCCGGCGGCGATCGCGGCGCGCGCATTCGCATAGCCGTGCGCGGCCAGGTCGATCACCGAGTTGTCGTCGCGCAGAACTCCGGGACGGATACGACCATCGGAAGCGGAGAAAGATACGAGTCTCATGGGAACTTGATTCCTTTTTGGGCGACTTCGCTTTGCGCTGCTTCGAGGATAGCAAGTGTGGTGTTGTCGGTTGTGAGAGCACGAGTGATCACGGCATCGATGATGGCGGCGAAGGCGGCCGTATGTGGACCGGCGGGTAGCTGCCGCGCGCCCAGAGAGATCGTTTCGAGTTCGCGATAGACGGGAATCCTCGCCTGCAGTGCGGGGTTGCGCCAGGTGGAGAGCCGGACGCCCACCGGGCCGTGGCGTACGATGCCCAGGTCGCGCTCAGGCGTAGCAATGAAGCGCAGGAACTCCCAGGCCAATTCCTTGTTTTGCGACCCGGAGCCCATGGCCATCGCCCAAAACACCGAGAGCGAAACAGCCGCACATCCCTCGTCCGCGGGGATGGGAGCAATCGCCATCTTGCTGCCCAGAGCATCTTCGATGAGGCCGGAGCGCGTGGCGAAGCCAAACCAGTTGACCATCATGGCCACCTCGCCGGAGAGAAAGACGTCGCCGGATTGTGTGGAGTCGAGCTGGGGCGAACGCGGATGGCAGAGCGCGGGATCACGAACTACGCGGCGATAGAAGTCGAGCGCCGCGACCACCGTTGGGGTGACAAGAGCAGGATGCCCCGCGGAGTCAAGAAGCTCGCCGCCGCGGCTCCAAACCTGAAGAGCGAAGTCGTAGAGAGTGTTGTGCCCGTCAGGGAAGGCGGCAAAGACGGTGCCGTAGAGGTTGGCGTCGGGATTGGTGAAGAATCGGGACGTCTCTTCGAATTGCTGCCAGTTGGTAGGCGGAGCGAGTTCGCGGCCGAATTGAGCGCGAAAGGCGGCGCGATGGCCGGGGTCAGCGAAGAGATCACTGCGATAGACGAGGCACTCGGGTCCGTCGTGCCAGGGAAGCGAGGAGAGCCGCTCGCCGAAGTGGAGGGGACGCACGAGCGAGCGCGCCCACCCATCGGGCCAATCGGGAATTGGAAGTTCTTCTTGCCAGGTCTGCAAATCTTCGAGCGCGCCGGTTGCCATGCCTGCGGCCAGCCAGTCGGTTACCAGCAGGGCCAGGTCGAAGCGGCCTTCGCGAAGGCCACCGGCGGCGATGGTGCCGTTATAAAGCTCGTGAATTCCGGTCGTGGCCAATTCAACGCGAACACCGGGGTGGAGCGCCTCGAAGAGCCGCGCCTCTTCGCCGAGAGCGTTTTCAAAATCCGCGTAGTCGCGGAGAGCGATGCGCAACGTGCTCACCTTGCCTCCGGCAGCGCCATGGGAAACCGTTTCATTGCGCAGCCGCAGTATACACGCGGTCGGCAGCATGGACGATACTGGAGAGCGGAAGCAAAAGGAGAGTGCCATGGCGCTGCTGCACGAAGACAGGCTTTTCCCGGCGGAAGAAGGGACGCGGGCGATTGCAAGAAGGTTGTATGAAGGAATCCGGGCGCTGCCCCTGGTAAGCCCGCACGGGCACACGCAGGCGGGATGGTTTGCGCGCAACCAGCCGTTCCCCGACCCGGTGGCTTTGTTTGTGCAGCCGGATCACTACGTCTTCCGCATGTTGTACAGCCAGGGAATTTCATTTGAAGAGTTGGAGATCGGCAGTGCGCAGATAGCCGAGCCGCGCAAGGTGTGGCGCATCTTTGCCAGCCACTATCATCTGTTCCGCGGCACGCCCACGCGGCTGTGGCTGGACTTTGCCTTTCAGGAGCTTTTTGGCATGACGGAGCGGTTGTCGGCGGCCACGGCAGACATGTATTACGAGGCGATTGAGAGCAAGCTGGCGACCAGGGAGTTCCTGCCGCGCGCGCTGTATGAACGCTTCAATATGGAGGTGCTGGCAACCACGGATTCGCCCCTGGACTCCCTGGCGGACCATGCGGCGATACGGGATTCGGGATGGAAGGGAAGAATTGTGCCCACGTTTCGCCCCGATTCGGTTGTCGATCCGGACTTCTGGGGTTTTCGGATGAATGTAAAGGCGCTGGGGACAATGACCGGCGAGGACACGGCAACGTGGCGAGGGTATCTGCGTGCGCTGGCGGCACGGCGGCAGTTCTTCAAGACGCTGGGCGGAACGGCGACGGATCACGGCCATCCTACGGCGCAAACCGCGGACCTGCCCGAGGCGGAGGCCGAGTGGCTGTTTGGCCAGGTGCTGTCAGAGGAAGCCGATGCGGCGCAGCAGGAGCAGTTCCGCGCACAGATGCTGACCGAAATGGCGCGCATGAGCCTGGAAGACGGGCTAGTGATGCAGATTCACCCCGGCTCGGTGCGCAACCATAATGCGCAGATTTTTGCGCGCTACGGACGCGACATGGGCGCCGATATTCCGCAGCCCACGGGCTATGTAGAAGCGCTGCGGCCGCTGCTGAATCGCTTCGGCAATGAGACGGCGTTGACCATCATTTTGTTCACGCTGGACGAGACGTCGTACAGCAGGGAACTGGCTCCGCTGGCGGGGCACTATCCGTGCTTGAAGTTGGGTCCGCCCTGGTGGTTCTTCGACAGCCCGGAGGGGATGCGGCGCTTCCGCGAACAGGTGACGGAGACGGCGGGCTTCTACAACACTGTGGGATTCAATGACGACACGCGGGCGTTCCTGTCGATTCCTGCGCGGCACGACGTGGCGCGCAGGATGGATGCCGGGTTCCTGGCGCGGCTGGTGGCCGAGCATCGCATCGACGAGGATGAAGCCGTGGAACTGGCGCACGAACTGACAGTGGGGCTGGTGAAGAGGGCCTACAAGCTTTAGCGCGGGTGGTTGAGGTTCGCGCGTTCCCGCCCCGATTTTGACTGCGCTGCTGGAGTTACTTTGCAGGATGCAGTTCCGCTCGTACCTTTGCCAGCACTTGCAGGTAGGCGCGTGCCGCTTCGGTGATGGTCTCCGGGGTTCCGTGGTCGATGGCAGCCAGGTTCACCAGGTCACTGCCGACGCCAAGGGCGCGTGCGCCGGCGCGGAAGAAGCCTTCCGCGGTTTGCAGGGTAACGCCGCCGGTGGGAATGAGCTTGAGAAACGGGAAGGGCGCAAGCAGGGCCTTGAGATAGCTGGCGCCGCCCACTGCAGAGCAGGGAAATATCTTTACGTAGTCCGCGCCGGCATTCCAGGCAGTGATCACCTCAGAGGGCGTGAGCGCACCGGGAATGGCGACCTTGCCAAGGGCATGAGTCCGGTTCACAACTTCGGGATGGAAACTGGGGCTGACTACGAACTCCGCGCCGGCCTCGATAGTGGATTCGGCCTCCTGTGCGGTAGTGACGGTGCCCGAGCCGAGCATCAACTGCCCGCCATACTCGCGTTTCAGTTCGCGCAGCAGATCAACAGCACCGGGAACGGTCATGGTCACTTCAACAACCGAGACACCGCCGGCGAGCATGGCCTGTACTACGGCGTGCGCCTGGCCGGCATTGTGGGCGCGCAGAACGGGAATCAGGCCGACGCGTTCGATGATTTGCTGTGTGGTTTCGAGCATGTTCTCCTCTATCGTGCAATGCGCGCCGAGCCGCCCTTAATGACGCGCTCGACTTCGGCCAATGTGGCCATGCTTGTGTCGCCTGGGGTGGTCATGGCGAGAGCCCCGTGGGCCACGCCGCAGCGCACGGCCCACTCGATGGGCTTGGCTGCGAGCAGCCCATAGATGAGGCCGGAGGCAAAGCTGTCGCCGCCGCCCACGCGGTCGTAGATGTCGATATCGCGTTGGGCTACGTGGACGATCTGGTCCTGATAGAGCGCAATTGCGCCCCATGCATTGCGACTGGCAGTGTGCGCGGTGCGCAGGGTAGTGGCAATGAGCTTGAGGTTGGGATACGCCGCGGCGACTTCGCGCAGCATTGCTTCGTAACTCGCGATGGGCAACTCGGCAAAGTCCTCGCCGACGCCTTTGATCTCGACACCCAGCATGGCGGAGAAGTCCTCTTCGTTGCCAAGCAGCAGGTCCACCTTGCGAACCAGGGCGCGGTTCACCTCCTGCGCCTTGGCCTTGCCGCCAATGCTCTTCCAAAGCGACGCGCGGTAGTTCAGGTCGTAGGAGACCGGCGTGGCGTGGCGGCGGGCGGCGTCCATGGCTCCGGCGGCAACTGCCGCGGTGGAGTCGGACAGTGCGGCGAAGATGCCGCCGGTATGGAACCAGCGCGCACCATTGCCGATGCCGAAGAGAGTTTCCCAGTCGAAGTCGCCGGGGAGAAGCCGGCTGATGGCAGTGTGGCCGCGATCGGAGCATCCGGCTGCCGCGCGCAGGCCGAAGCCACGCTCGGTAAAGTTGAGGCCGTTGCGGACAGTTCGTCCCACACCGTCGTCGGGAACCCACCTGAGGAGCGAGGTATCGACGCCGCCCTGCAGGATAAGGTCCTCCACCAGGCGACCTACGGGATTGTCGGCGAGCGCGGTGGCAACGGCGGTGCGCAGCCCGAAGCAGCGGCGCAGGCCGCGTGCGACGTTATACTCGCCGCCGCCCTCCCATACCTGAAAATGGCGCGTGGTGTGAATGCGGCCCTCGCCCGGATCGAGTCGCAGCATCACTTCGCCGAGACTAAGGCAATCCCAGCGGCGGTTGGTGTCGGGGATCGGTAGTGGGTCCATAAGTCGTCGTCAATCGTCCACTGAAACTGTATCGCATTGCGCAGGAGAGCGGCGATGACAGACCCGGCGAAGTGAATCCGGCGTGCGTGGTAGATTTCTTGGGGCGGGCGAAGGACGGCTTGCCGGTCAGCGGAGCGAAACACAGGGAGCAGGGATGGAGCGGCTGAGTCAATGAAGATTACGCGCGCATCTGTGAACATCACATCGCCGGGACGCAACTTTGTGACCCTGAAGATTGAGACCGGCGAGGGCATCTATGGGCTGGGAGACAGCACGCTGAACGGACGCGAGCTGGCGGTCGCCAGCTATCTCAGCGACCACGTGATTCCCTGCATCATCGGCCGCGACCCGTTTGAGACCGAAGACATCTGGCAGTATCTCTATCGCGGAGCGTATTGGAGGCGGGGACCGGTAACGATGGCGGCGATCGGGGCCGTGGACCTTGCGCTGTGGGACATCAAGGGGAAGGCTCTCAATACGCCTGTGTACAACCTGCTGGGCGGCAAGTGCCGCGAGGGTGTGCTGGCGTATGCCCACGCCAACGGCAAGGACATCGATCACGCCCTCGAAGATGTGGCCCGGCACCGGGAGATGGGCTACAAGGCCATCCGCGTGCAGAGCGGAATTCCCGGGCTGGCGACGACGTATGGAATTGCCAGGAGCGGGGAGAAATACGAGCCGGCCGAGCGGGGGCTGCCCTCAGAGTGTGAGTGGGCCACCGAGCCCTATCTGCGCCATGTGCCCAAGCTGTTTGCGCGGGTGCGCCAGGTGTTTGGCGAGGAGCTGCACCTGCTCCACGACTGCCACCACCGGCTCACGCCGATTGAGGCGGGACGATTAGGCAAGGAACTGGAGCCGTTTCACCTGTTCTGGCTGGAGGATCCGGCACCGGCCGAGTTGCAGCAGGGATTCAAGGTTATCCGCGAGCACACCACCACACCCATCGCGGTGGGCGAGGTCTTCAACAGCATCTGGGATGCGCATGACCTGATCCGCAACCAGTGGATCGACTACATCCGCATGACGCCATCGCACGCAGGCGGATTGACGCAACTGAAGAAGGTGGCCGATTTTGGCGCGCTCTATCATGTGCGCACGGGTTGCCATGGCGCCACGGACATGTCGCCGGTGTGCATGGCCGCGGCGTTGCACTTTGATACGGCGATCCACAACTTTGGCATCCAGGAACGCGTGCCGCATAGCGAGGAGACGGACGCGGTTTTCCCGCACCACTACACATTCAAGGATGGGCTGATGCTTGCGGGCGAAGCGCCAGGACTGGGCGTGGACCTGGACGAGGCGCTGGCCGCAAAATATCCCTACCAGAGGGCATATTTGCCCATTAACCGCAAGCTCGATGGCACCTTGACCGACTGGTAGCCAGGCGATACGACGGGAGAGACCGGGAATGACGGACGTAAATCGGAAGGCGCTGGTGGGGCTGATGCAGATGGTGATTACTCTGCCGTTGTTGGTGTTTCTGCCTGCCTGGACGCTGCACTATTGGCAGGCGTGGGTCTGCATGATGAGCTTCTTTGTGCCGGTCACAATCATCACGGTGGTTCTGATGAAAACTGACCCGGAGTTACTTGAGCGGAGGACGAAAGCGGGCGCCGGGGCGGAGAAAGAGAAAGGCCAGAAAGTCATTCAATCGTTCGCAGCGGTCGTGTTCGTAGCCATGTTCGTGGTTCCCGCGTTGGATCACCGGTTTCGGTGGTCGCAGGTTCCGGCGTGGGCGGCGATTGCCGGTGATGTGCTCGTTGTGCTGGGGTTCGTATTCGTCTACCGTGTGTTCAAAGAGAACTCCTTCACCTCGGGAGTGATCGAGGTTGCAGCCGGGCAGAAGCTGGTTACCTCAGGACCGTATGCGCTGGTCCGCCACCCGATGTATCTTGGGTCACTAGTGATGCTCACGGGGATACCACTGGGTCTCGGCTCACTATGGGGATTGCTGACCGTGGCCACCATGGCCTTGGTCATAGTTTGGAGGCTGTTGCAAGAGGAGACGTTTCTGATTGGGCATCTGGCGGGATATGGGGAGTACCGGGAGCGTGTGAAATACCGCCTGGTACCCTTGGTCTGGTAGGAAGTCTGACCGCCGCACCCACAGCCAGACCTGGAAGCCGCGGGAAAGGAAGTAGAGATCGCAGAGCAGCGTAAATTGCGGATGGGAATGGTAGGCGGAGGCCCGGGCGCGTTCATCGGCCCGGTACACCGCATTGCGGCCGAGCTGGATGGCAGGATCGAGCTGGTGGCGGGAGCGTTTTCGCAGTCGGCAGAGCGCTCGCGGGCAGCCGGGGAGTCCTACCGGATCGAGCCGGGGCGGGCCTATGCGGACTACCGGACGATGCTTGAGGCGGAGAAGAAACGTCCCGATGCCATCGACTTTGTGTCCATCGTTACGCCCAATCATCTGCACCTTCCGGTAGCGGAGGCGGCGCTCGGAGCCGGTTTCCCGGTGATGAGCGACAAGCCGGCCACGGCCACGTATGCCGAGGCGATCACTCTGGAGCGGGCGGTGCGGAAGTCTGGCTTGCCTTACGGATTGACGCACACTTACGCGGGCTATGCGCTGGTGCGGGAAGCGCGCGCACTCTGCGCTGCCGGGAAGCTGGGAAAGATTCGCAAGTTTGTTGTGGAGTACCTGCAAGGGTGGTTGAGCCGTCCTTTGGAAGCGACCACGGCGGGCAGAAAGCAGGCGGAGTGGCGCACTGACCCGGCGCTGAACGGCCCGGGCGGGTGCATTGGCGATATCGGCGTGCATGCCTTTCATCTGCTGGAGTATGTGACCGGCCACGAAGTAACCAGCCTGCACGCAGCGCTGCGTTCGGTGGTGGAGGGACGGCTGGTGGACGATGATTGCACTGTCCTGGTGAACGTGGACAATGGCGCCAGCGGCGTGCTGATGGCCTCGCAAGTGGCGGCGGGTGAAGGGAACGGGCTGCGCCTGCGCGTCTATGGCGAAGCCGGGTCGTTGGACTGGCAGCAGGAAGACCCGAACCGGCTGAGGATCAAGTGGCTGGACGGTCCGGAAGAGATTCGTCATGCCGCCGGACACTACCTGGGGCACGACGCGCGCGCCGTGGCGCGACTGCCCATAGGCCATCCCGAGGGCTACCTGGAAGCGTTTGCGGTCCTGTATCGCGAGTTTGCCGATGGCTTGACGGCATGGCAACAAGAACAGCCAAATCCCATGCCGAAGACGCTGCCGGGAATCACCGCCGGGGTGCGCGGGATGCGGTTCATCGACCGCGCCATCGAGAGCAGCCATAGCAAAGGCTGGATTGATTTTTAGACGGACGAGTTGCGCTTGAAGGAGTTGGGACATGAAGACGATCATGGGGCCGGGAATCTTCCTGGCGCAGTTTGCCGGCGATCAGGCGCCCTTCAATAGCCTGGACGGGATGGCGCATTGGGCGGCAGAAATGGGCTTTGTCGGGGTACAGATTCCGAGCTGGGACAGCCGCTTGTTCGACTTGAAACTGGGCGCGGAAAGCAAGACCTATTGCGACGACATCCTGGGGGAGCTGCACCGGGCGGGACTGGCTTTGACAGAGCTTTCCACGCACCTGCAGGGACAGCTTGTGGCCAGCAATCCGGCCTTCGACGTGCTGCTGGAAGGCTTTGCGCCGGCAGAGTTTGCGGGCAACCCCAAAGCGCGGCAGGCCTGGGCCGTGCAGCAATTGGAGTGGGCGGCGAAGGCCAGCCGCAACCTGGGGCTGAATGCGCATGCCACTTTTTCAGGCGCGCTGGCGTGGCCCTATTTCTATCCCTGGCCACAGAGGCCTGCGGGGCTTATCGACGAGGCGTTCGCTGAACTCGGCCGGCGGTGGCTCCCCATCCTGCAAGCGTTTGATGAAGCGGGGGTGGACGTCTGCTTTGAGCTGCACCCCGGTGAGGACCTGCACGACGGCGCCACCTTTGAGCGCTTCCTGAAGGTGGTCGACAATCATCCGCGCGCCAACATTCTCTACGACCCTAGCCACATGGTCCTGCAGCAGTTGGACTACCTGGCCTTTCTCGACATCTACCACGACCGCATCCGCGCTTTCCACGTCAAAGACGCCGAGTTCCGGCCCAGCGGGCGCAGCGGTGTCTACGGCGGCTATCAGGATTGGATCGACAGGCCGGGGCGGTTCCGTTCGCTGGGCGATGGCCAGGTGGATTTCCGTTCGATCTTCAGCAAGATGGCGCAATACGATTTCTCGGGCTGGGCGGTGCTGGAGTGGGAGTGCTGCCTGAAACATCCCAAGGCAGGCGCGACGGAAGGGGCGGCATTCATTCGCCAGTGGATTATTCGCGTCACGGACCGGGCCTTCGACGACTTTGCGGGTGCCGCAACAGACGCGGAAAGGAACAAAAGGATTCTGGGGTTGGTGGAGGAACCGGAGCCGGAACCAGATCCGGGGCCGGGTGGGGAGCCTCGGGCCGACGGCTGAGCAACCCAAATCTGAGGCCGTTGCAGAAGCCAGCCCTGGCGCTGAATCGAAAGCGGGTACCGACTTAGAGGCGAATGCGGCAGAACCAGAGCCTGTGCCTGTGCTGGATGCGGTACATGAGACGGATGTGGAACCGGATTCAGTGGCGGAGCCGGAGATCGTGCCGATTCGGAGCCGTTGACAGAAGCGGGGTCGGAGCCCAAGCCCGAGGCGCGGCCTGAGCCTGCCGCATCGGTCCTGACTTCTGCCGCGTGATGGATATCTGCAAAGCGCCGTAGAGCCTGTCAAGAGATTCGAAAGCAGTGCCGGTGCGGGAACAGAGGGCCGAGATCCGGAGAGAGTTCCGAGCACAACACGGTGACAGTCGCCGCTGTGTACCCATGAGTAACCCCACCCCCCTCCCCCTATTCTGTGGATAAATTCTCTATTTTCATTGGTTTACGGTATAGGGTGCGCGGTAAAATATTGATTTCACAGGAGTTCACTGCAGGATATAGATGTTAAAGGAGTTAGATCGCATTCTTTTGATGCGGTCGATTGTTTGTCTCCCAAGTTCAGCAAACAAGAACCCTTCGTGCTTGCCTATGCGCAGCTTCCGGACGCTGGTGGGATAGGTTATGCTCTCCGTCCCAGTGAGCGACCTTCCAACTCTCGACTCAAATCCAATTATGCGCCGTGAGCACATAATTCAATGCAAAAGGACAGCCGACATCTGATTTGCAGGGAGAACATCCCCGGCCCAAGTGCAGCAATCGGCCTTGCTGGTTTCTGCACAGGTTCTTAGATCGCCTGTAGATCAGCGGCGGCGAGACGGTCGCTGTGTGACCGTGGTCAGCTTGCCGGTGACTGCGTACTTGCGATGCTCCACTGGCGAGGAGAGGACGAGGCTGGTGACCGGGTTGCCGTAGGGCAGCAGGGCCTCGATCAGTGCTTCAAGGTTGGCCATGTTCGTGGTGGTGACCTTGAGCAGAAAATCGTCGCCGCCGGTCAGGTGGTGGCATTCGCGAACTTCTTCCAGGGTCTGCACGTATTCGAGCAGGCGGTGATAGTTCTGGCCGCCGCAGCTCATGCGGATGAAGGCCATCACCTCAAGGCCCAGCGCCTCGCGGTCGACCTCGGCGGTAAAGCCGCGCAGAATTCCAATTTCTTCCATCTGCCTGAGGCGCTCGGCCGTGGCCGTGGGTGAAAGGCCGATGCGCCGGCCAAGTTCCGCCAAGCTGAGGCGCGCGTTGTTTTGCAGTTCGTCCAACAGCTTTCTGCCGTAAACATCCAGAAGCGTAGTGGAATCCATGGCCATAATTCGTAATCCTAGGTGAATCCACCGTGAAAGCCAAACTGCGGCGCGTATTCGTACTGGACCTCAATGAGCTACGGGCCTAGCATCGGTCACATGGAAACTCTGATTCTGAATGGCCAGCCTCTCACGCTGGCGGAGATTGAAGCGGTATCGCTGCAGGGTTGCCCGGTTGCAATAGACGGCGGCGCTTTGACGCGAGTAGCCGAAGGGCGGGCATGGATCGAGCAGATTCTGGCGGCAGGCCAGTCAGTCTATGGCGTGAACACCGGGTTCGGCAAGCTCTCCGACGTACGGATCCCCGCAGAGAAGCTGACCGAATTGCAAATCAACCTCGTCCGCAGCCACGCCGGCGGAGTTGGCCAGCCGCTCTCGGAAGGTGAATCGAGGGCGATGCTGCTGCTGCGTGCCAATGTCCTGGCCAAGGGATTCAGCGGCGTTCGACCTGAAGTGCCGAAGCTGCTGGTGGCGCTATTGAATGCCGGGGTACACCCGGTGATTCCGGAAAAGGGCTCGGTAGGAGCCAGCGGCGACCTGGCTCCTCTGGCGCACGTGGCGCTGGTGGTGATTGGCGAGGGTGAGGCGTTTTACAAGGGCGAACGTATAAGCGGAGGCGAGGCTCTGCGGCGCGCAGGGTTGCGGCCGCTGCAGTTGGCCGCCAAGGAAGGCCTGGCCCTGCTGAACGGAACGCAGGCAATGACGGCGGTGGGTGCGCTGTCGGTGGCACGTGCGCGGCGCCTGGTGCAGTTGGCCGACGTTGCAGGAGCCATGTCGCTGGAAGCACTGATGGGCACGCCCGCGGCCTTCGACCCACGCATCCACCAGGCCCGGCCTCATGCAGGCCAGATCGCCGCGGCTGCACACCTTATGCGGTTGCTGGCGAACTCGGAGATTCGCGAGTCGCATCGGGTGCGGGATTCACGGGTGCAGGATGCATACTGCCTGCGCTGCATGCCGCAGGTGCACGGTGCGGTGCGCGATGTGCTGGCCCACGTGGCATCGGTGTTGGAGGTTGAAGCTGGCTCGGCTACGGATAATCCGCTCGTATTCCCGGGGATGTCCTCCAAAGATCTAAACGACGGAGTCGTTTCGGGAGGGAATTTTCACGGGGCGCCGCTGGCTTACGCATTCGACTACGCAGCCCTGGCGCTCACCGACCTGGCGGGAATTACGGAGCGGCGCATCGATCGGCTGTTGAATCCCGATATCAACGAGGGGCTGCCGGCCTTTCTCTCCAACGATCCTGGGCTGTCGTCGGGATTCATGATTGCGCAGATTGTGGCGGCGGCGCTCATCAACGAGTGCCAGGTGCTCTCCCACCCGGCTTCCACGGGCAGCATTCCCACCGACGGAGGCAAGGAGGACCACGTCTCAATGGGCATGACCGGGGCGCTGAAACTGCGCCAGATCGTGGACAATGCCGAGCGCGTAGTAGCCATCGAGCTGATGTGCGCGGCGCAAGGGTTGGAGTTCCGCAGGCCTCTCAAGGCCGGGCTGCAGATTGAGCGCGCACATGCCGCTGTGCGCGGTGTGGTTTTGCGCCTCGACGCGGACCGCGTGCTGGCGCCGGATATCGATGCGCTGTCTGCAGCAGTGAGGGCCGGAAACTTCAACGCCTGGTGCGAGTAGCTCCTGCTGCGAAGGGGCGGAAGCTGGCGAAGAAATTCATACGTTTCCAGGGAGTCGCAGTGCAGCGCCCCCGTTTACCATGAAGGACAGATGCCGGAGGGCAGCCTAACATGAAGCTTTTCCGCACCAAAGGCGGGTCGTTTGTCGAAGAGGACGGGCAGTTTTTCAGCATCGGCAGGCCCTTCTGGGACTCACTGCTGGCGCGAGAGAAACTGCCGGAACTCTTGACCACGTTGATTGCTGCGAAGGAGCCGACCCAGGAGTTTCATTCGTCCGAGTTGCTTGCACCTATCGGAAAACAGGAGGTGTGGGCCGCAGGAGTGACCTACACCCGCAGCCGAGGGGCGCGGATGGAGGAAGCAAAAAACGCCGGCGGAGGCGACTTCTACGATCGCGTTTATTCGGCGGAGAGGCCGGAACTATTTTTCAAAGCCACGGCTGCCCGTACGGTGGGCACGGGCGGCAAGGTAAGGATTCGGGCCGATGCGCAGTGGTCGGTGCCGGAGCCTGAACTGACGCTGGTCATCAGTCCTGGAGGAAAGATCAACGGCTACACCATCGGCAACGATATGAGTTCGCGGGACATCGAGGGCGAAAACCCGCTCTACCTGCCGCAGGCCAAGGTATACAACGGCAGTTGCGCACTGGGGCCGGGGATTCTGGTGAGCGCGAGTCCATTGCCCCACTCGACCGAAATCATGCTGGAGATTCTTCGCCATGATCGGGTGGAGTTTTCGGGCTCGGTGGGACTGGCGGAGTTGAAACGCGATACGCAGACGTTGATCGATTATCTCTTCCGTGAAAATTCATTCCCGCACGGATGCTTCCTGATGACGGGCACGGGGATCGTGCCGCCCTCAACTTTCACATTGCAGAGCGGCGACCGGATTCGCATCACCATCGAACCAATAGGGACGCTGGAAAACGAAGTGGCGTGAACCAGAATTAAGCCAGGTGCTGCTTGAGAAATGCGAGCGCGCGACTGCGCGCCAGGGCCGCTGATGCAGGGTGATAGGCGGAGCGCATCTCGCAGTTGAACCCGTGCTCCGCGTCCTGGTACCAGTGAATCTCCACCTCAGGATGCGCCGCGCTGACCTTGGCCACCTGCTCGGCGGGAATGTGCGTATCCAGCTTGCCAAAATGCAACTGCACCGGAGCCTTTGGCGATTCGGCTGCAAAGTTGCCGATGCCGCCTGCGTAGTAGCCCACGGCCGCATCCGGATGCAGCCGTGCCGCACTTAACCAGGCCAGCAGGCCGCCATAGCAGTAGCCGATTACACCCGCCTTCCTGCCCGTTTGCTGGCGCACAAAGGCAAGAGCCGCATCCACATCCTGCAGCGCCGTGGAGACGTCCATCTTCTGCAGGAGGGCCATTGCCCTCTGCCTATCCTCACCTTCGTAGGTGAGTTCGACACCCTTTTCCACGCGATCGAAGAGCGCCGGGGCAACGGCTAAGAAGCCGTCCCTGGCATAGCCGTCGGCGACCGACCGAATGTGTTTGTTGACGCCAAAGATCTCCTGTATCACTACCAATCCTGCAATGGGCGCACCGGCAGGACGAGCAACATACACATCCAACTCATGGCCGTCAGCGGCCTTCACTATCACGGATTCACTCATGGTTCACCTCGGGGATTGAATTCGAAATTAGAGCACTTTCGGAATACACTTAGACATTTTGAAAGCTGTGAAAGGTGGCTTTTTCTTGATGAAAAAGCCACTTAAGTTGGTTCTTTCGGTCTACACCAATTCCGAAACTGCTGTAGCCGTTCGCACACTCTATTCTTCGATGCTTATTCCGCGTCGCGTACACAGCGGAAACCGACACCGCCGGAGCGGTCGTAGGAGGGCGCCATCAGCAGCACCTTGCTGTGTTCATCGTTGCGGTATGCCTGGGGGAAATACCAGATTGAACCCTGCGGCTGGTAATATTCGCCGCCGCGCACAATGGCCGCGCGGGTGTGCTCGTCGGTGAACTCCTCAGTCCATTGCCAGACGTTGCCCACCATGTCCATCACGCCGTAAGGACTGGCGCCCTGGGGATGCGCATCGACCGGGTCAGGCCCGCGCATTGAACGGCTGGCGTCCAGGGTAGGCACGTTGGCCGCGATCCATTGGTCGCCCCATGGATAGGTGCGCGCGTCAGTGCCTTGCGCGGCAAACTGCCATTCCCACTCGTGGGGCAGCCGCTTACCCGCCCATTGGGCATAGGCCCGCGCATCCTCCAGCGCCACCCAGGTTACCGGGCGGTTGTCCCATCCCTGGGGATAGGCTCCATTTTTCCAGTCACGCAGAAAGTTGAGCTTATCCGCCGGTGCGTAATGGGTGGCATCGAGAAACTGCTTGAACTGCGCGTTGGTCACGGGAAACTTATCGATGAAGAAGGGCTTGACTGCCATCTTTTGCTCATGAAAACGGCGGGGCGAGTCTTCCCACGGATATTGCACATCGACACCAGGGTCGCTTTCGCCCTCGATCTCCGTGCCGCGCACCCTGAATACAAACGCACCGCCGGGAATTCGCACCATTCCCGCGGGCGCTTCAGCAGTGGGTTTGGTAGGCTGAATTTCTACGATGGATTGCGGCAAAACGGTCCATTGGTGGGAGTAGCTGGCCAGTGGGGTCCTGGTCATCGCAGCCATGTGTTGCATAAGCGCTTTGATTGCGTCGCCGGGCTCGTTGGGCGTGGCCAGAATGGCGCCGTATCCGTTGGCTTCGATGTTGAAGCTCAACACGGACCATGCGCCATCGGTCTCCGGCTTCAACTCCACGCCGTGGTAAAGGTCGAAGTAGCGCATTCCCGGCGTAAGCGGCACATCCATCTGCCGCCCGCCGATGTCGTAGCGCACGCGATTCACAATGGTCCACAGAGTCTCGTGGTCCAACGGCCAGCGGCTCGCGTACACGCCATAGTTGTGCATGGGATAGAGCGGCTCCCACTGTGGACTGACCAGGAACGGCGCTGCTCCGCGCTCGATGGCCGCGACACGGCGCGTGGCCTCTGCATCGCGGGGAGTGATGCCGTTCCAGATGCCCCAGATATTCTCCCAGCTTTCCCAGCCCACTCCGTTGAAGAAAGCATATTGCAGATCGTTGGTCTTGTCCGTGTTCCAGCGGTCGCTGATGTTCACCATGTGGCGGGTCTCAAGCCACTTGTAACGGTCGACGTCGGGGATGAACGAAAAGTTGTACTGACCCCAGGTCAGGACGTTCCAACTGAGAGCCTCGTCGCTGGGACCGCCTTCGGGTTCAAAAGCCAGCGGATGGCCTTGCTGGTCGGCGGCCAGCGAGAAGCCAAGCGGCACACCATCCTGCGTGTCGCCGTTGATGCCGTCGGCGTCGATCTGCTTCATGAGCGCGGCAATGGCCTGCGGCCAACTCTCCGTGGGCTGGTGGGTTCCCTCGTCCCACATCATCATGGGGAAGAGCACACGCACGCCGCGGCGGTGAAAGTCGGCGACCATTTGCCGCACGCCCTCGACACCGCCAGGCATGGACTCGACCATTTCGAGCTGATTGCGGTCGTCGATCCCCATGTTCGGATAGGTGGACCAGATCAGCACTGCGTCGATGCCGCCGTAACGCTTTTCGAGATCGTCGAGATAGCGATCCACGGTGTAATGGCCGGTAGCGGGTGAGTAGAAGTAGCGGTCGTGGACCATCATCTGCGGCTGCATGAAACTGGACTGGGTCCAGCGAAGGGCGGGCAGTTCATAGCGGGCGGGATCGTAGGTGGTGCGAATGCGGCGCTCCGCACGCCAGTGTTGCAGGTCGCTGATCCAGCGATCATGGATGAATGGCGGGCATCCCGCTTGCTGACCTTCCCATGCATTGTGCAAGTTCATGCAGACGGGCGGCGGGATCTGTTGGTCGCGGGGCGCAAACTGGGTGTCCTGCGCACTCGCGCCGAGGGCCATCGCTCCGGCAAGAATTCCAAGGCATATGGCGCGAATCATGGGGCTCATTTCCTCCACCTCTGGTGGCTGCGGGCTGGATGCATAGTGCAAGGGGGCCAGAAATTGATTCTCGTAACTGGCTATCCGGGTTGAGCGAAGAGTGCATCTACTTCCGCCCGCGATGGCATGGAGGCCTGCGCGCCGTGGCGGGTAACAGAAATGGCCGCAGCGGCAGAGGCGAATCGGGCTGCCGTCCATGGATCGCGGCCTTCAATAAGCGCCACGGCGAAGGCGGCGTTGAAGCAGTCGCCGGCGCCCACGGTGTCCACCGCCTGCACGCGGAAAGGCTCGACCGAGGCTGCTTCGCCACCTGACACGGCGACGTAGGCGCCTTCAGAGCCGCGCTTGAGCGCCACGCCTTTGAGTCCTCGCGCCAGCAGCTCTCGCGCAGCGGCCTCCGGAGGCATTGCGTCGCCAAGATAGAACGCCGCCTCAGTATCGTTGGGGGTAAACCACGCAACCTCGCGCCAAACCTCTGGGGCGATGGACGCGGCCGGAGCGGGATCGAGAATAACTGGCACACCGGCTTCAGCACACACGGCAAGGGTGCGGTTGACGGTCTCCATGGGCAATTCCAACTGACATAATACGAAGGCTGCGGCGCGGAGTAGCGCGGCCTGGCGATCAATGGATTCCGGTTCAACCTTGCCGTTGGCGCCGGGAACCGCGACGATGGCATTTGCGCCCTTCTCCGCCAACATGATCGACGCCACGCCGGAAGGTCCGGAGACTCGCGCAACGGCTGCCGTTTCCACACCCGCAGCGGCGAGGTTGTCTAGAAGAGCCTTGCCAAAGACATCTTCGCCGACAGCTCCGACCATGTGAACGGGGTAACCGAGGCGGGCCACGGCTACGGCCTGATTGGCTCCTTTGCCGCCGGGGGTGGTGTCAAAGCCGGTGCCGATGAGCGACTGGCCTGAAAGAGGGATGCGCGGCGTCCGCGCCACGAGGTCCATATTGATGCTGCCAACCACGACGATGGGCTTGCGTTCGATGGGCATTGCTATTGCTCCGTAAAATGGTAAAGCGTAGAAGGCGTCGATGGCGTTTTCCGGAACGGGCGGATGGCGGCTGGCGATGCAGCGACCGTGCGCCGGCTTACTGCTTTGCCGCCTTCACCGCCTCAGTAATAGCCGGAACCACCTCGAACAAGTCGCCGACTATGCCGTAGTCGGCCACCTCGAAGATGGGCGCGTCCGGGTCTTTGTTGATGGCCACCACACACTGAGAGCCCTTGATGCCCACCAGGTGCTGGATGGCTCCGGAGATTCCCACGGCCACATAAAGTTTGGGCGAGACCGTCTGGCCGGAGCTGCCCACCTGGCGCTCCATGGGGAGCCAGCCGTTGTCGCAGATGGGGCGCGAGGCGGCCAGCTCAGCGCCCAGTGCCGCTGCCAGTTCTTCTACGACGGGAAGGTTTTCCGCGCCTTTAATGCCGCGGCCGACGCTCACAATGAACTGCGCCGAACCCAGGTCGACGGTCTGTGCAGATCCGCGGAATGGTTCGCCGGGACGAGTGCGAATCTGTGCCGCCTCGATGGTTGGTGTAAAGAGCGCGATCTGCGCCGAGCCTGCCTGGACCGCGTCGGCGTGGAAGGCGCCCGATTGAACTGAGATGAAGCAAGGACCGGCGCCGGAGTGGCGATAGGCGCCATTGAGGCGGCCCTGCATCAGTTGACGGGAAAACGTGGGCCCGTCGCCGATACCGGTGACGTCGCCGATAAGGACCTGGCCGAGCCGCGCGGCAAGCGCCGGGGCATAGTCACGGACCTGGTAGGAGTGGGGAAAGAGCACATAACCCGGCTGCTCGGCCCGAACTAGCTGCTCCAGCGCCGAAGTGAACCCATCGGGAGTGTAGGCGGACAGCAGCGGGTGCTCCACGCGTACCACTTTCGCGAGGGCTTTGCCGGCCAGTTCTGCGGCGAGGGATTCGGTTTGCGCGCCAGGGATGGCTGCGGCGACGGGAAGGCTCAACTGAGCGCCCAGACTTTGCGCCGCCGCAAGGGCCTCCCAACTGATGCGGCTGATGCGGGCTTCTCGCTGCTCAATCACAACCAGGATGCTGCTCATAGGATGCGAGCCTCGAACTTTAGTTTTTCTACGAGGGCTGCGGCGGTTTCCTTCGCCGTGCCGGAAAGGATCTGCGTGGATTTTTGTTTTTGCGGCAGCGCGATGCGCTCCAATCGCACGGACGAGGCGACCGGGGCGGCCAGTTCAGCCGCCGATAACGTACGTACTTCCTTGGTGCGGGCGCGCTTGATGCCCATCAGCGTGGCGTAGCGAAGCTTGCTGCCACCGGACTGCATCGAAAGCACCGCTGGAATGGGCAGCTCGATGTTCTGGAACCAGCCTTCTTCGAGCTCGCGCTTCACGGTGAGACCGGCATCCGTCTTCTCCACGTGGAGAATGAGCGAGGCATGGGGCAGGCCCAGCAACTCGGCCAGGATCACACCGGTCTGGCCGTATCCCAGATCGTCGGACTGCAGGCCGGTAAGCAGCAGGTCGGGATTCTCAGGCTTGATGGCGGCGGCCAGCAGGCGCGCCACACCGAGGGCGTCGCGGTCGCCCAGGTCGTCGCACGCGATATGGATGGCGCGGTCCGCGCCCTTGGCAAGGGCTTCGCGGATGGTCGTGCCCGCCCGCTCCGGCCCTGCGCTGAGGACGACGACTTCGCCGCTGTGCTTCTCCTTGAGTTGCAGAGCCTCTTCGAGCGCGTAGGCGTCGGACTCGTTCATGGCCCACTGGATGTTGGCTTCTTCGATCCACTTGCCCCCGGCGTCGATGCGGACCGGGGCCTCGCGCTCCGGGACTTGTTTGATGGCGACAATGATTTTCATGCAGAAATGCTCCAGATCATCTTAACCGGCGTCATTGGGCAGGCCACGCGCCGTCAATTGCGCGATGTCCAGCAACTGCGGTACGTCTTCGCCCCTGGCTGCGAAGGCATCGCGAAACATGCTGTTGCAGAAGGGGCAGGCTGTCCCTACGGTGGAGGCGCCCGTGGCGGCCAGTTCCGCGGCGCGCACATGGCTCACACGCTCGCCGGTCTCTTCGCCGAGGAAGGCCAGGCCACCGCCGGCTCCGCAACAAAAACTGCGTTCATGCGAGCGCGGAGCTTCAAGTAACTCCCCGGCGTGCGCCACCACGGTGCGCGGCTCCTGGTAGACGTTGCGATAGCGGCCCAGGTAGCACGGGTCGTGATAGACGATTTTCTCCTGCCCCTGAACTTGCGGCAGTTGGCTCACAAAGCGGGCCAGAAACTCGCTGTGATGCTCGACAGGAGGTGGTGTGCCGAACTCCTTCCAGTCTTCCTGAATGGTGCGCACGCAATGAGGGCAAATGGTGACGATTTTTTTTACTTTGGATTGGCTGAGCATTTCAAGATTTGACTCGGCCAGTTGCTGGAAGAGTAGATCGTTGCCCAGGCGGCGAACCGGATCGCCGGTGCATTTCTCCTTGCGCAGGACGCCGTAGCTGGTGCCGAGGTAGTTCATGACGCGAGCGAAGTCGGCAACGATCTCGCGACCCTTGGGGTCGTAGCCGCCCATGCACCCGAGCCACAGGCAATACTCCTGCGAGCCGTCAAAAATGGGCAACTGCTGCTTCTGAATGAACTTGTCGCGGTCGCCAGCGGGTAAGCCCAGAGCGTTGGAGCCGCGTTCCAGGGCCAGGAAGAGCCGGGAGCCATGATCGCTTTCCCAGGCGCCGGTGTTGACCGCACCACGGCGCAGGCCAACGAGGATAGGGAGATGCTCAATGCCGACGGGGCATTGGAACTCGCAGGCGCCGCAGGTGGTGCACTGGAAGGGGGCTTCCTGCGGATTGTATTTGCCGATGAGGGGCTCGGCAGACGATGGGCCGTACTCGTTGAGGTAGCCGCGGATGCCGAGAACGATCTCTTTGGGGTTGAGCAGCTTGCCGGTATTGGCGGCGGGACAGTGCTCCGTGCAGCGGCCGCACTCCACACACGAGTAGGCCTGAAGGCTCACCAGCCGGGTGAGATCGGTACCGGCGACGAGACCAAAATCTTCATCGCCAGCGAGGGGAGGAATGTGGCTGAAGCCGCCCCGGGAAAGAAAGACCGTGGCGGGGCTTAGTAGCAGGTGAAGATGCTTGGTGTGGGGAACGACGGGTAGAAATGTGAGCAGGGCCACGCTATGCAACCACCAGAGGGCACGCGCCGCGGGGCTGACGTCCGCGACAAAGAATGCGGCCAGATAGGTGGCCATCAGGACAAAGATCAGCAAGGCGATAAAGCCGGATTCCCACGAAAGCTCTTGACCGAGCCACCGGGGACGGACAAGGAAGCGGCGGACGAAAAGGCCGAGGATGCCGCCAGCGCAGGCCACGGCAAAGGCTGCGGCAAAGTAGGAATAGGCGCGCCCAGCAAGGCTGGTTGAGGACAGGAAGCCGAGGCCGAAACCCACCGCGCAGTGGTTGAGCGTGACCAGTGCAAAGGCACAGAATGTCCAGAAGACGAAGGCGTGCGCAATGCCCGGCAGAGGCCGCTGGCGAATGACTTTGGCCTGGCACAGAACTTCCCAGAAGAAGTCCCACATGCGGCGGCCAAGCGGGAAGAGGCGGAAATCGGCATCCCTTTTAGATTGCAGGATCTTGCGCAATACGGTGGCGAAGCGGCGCCAGAAGAGCGTGATCGAGAGCAGAACCAGGCCGGCAAAGAGAAGCCGCTCCCACAGGGAGAAGTGCTGCGGTTCGGCCAGCGTGGCGGGGAACAGAATCATAAGCGAACGAACTCACGATACACGATGGGGGTGCGGGACGTCGCGCAGGCGTGTAGCGAAGGAGGGACAAGGCTGCGGCACACAGAATGCAAGGAGGCAGGGGCGAAAATCGTAGCTTGACCACAGATACCGGCATGTATACTGCGACTCGCCCCTGGAGGTGGCAAGAGTATGCGCATGTTGCTTACGGCTAGTATGGATGTCGAGGTTGGGAATGCAGCGGTAAAGGACGGAACACTGGGACCGAAGATGCAACAAATTCTGGCTGACATGAAGCCGGAGGCTGCCTATTTTGCAACGAAAGACGGCCGACGCACCGCATTCGTCGTGTTCGACATGACCGATTCGTCCCAGTTGCCGGCGATTGCAGAGCCGTGGTTCCTGGCGTTTAACGCGAGCATCAGCGTTGAACCAACCATGACTCCGGCAGACCTTGCGGCGGGCGGCCCCGGGTTCGCGAACGCCATAAACAAGTACGGCAAGAGTTGAACCATCTGAGCTGAACCCTGAACCAACTACCAGGAATTGAAGTCTCCCCGCTCCCCCGGGGAGATTCGGCCGGTGAAGACCGGCGCCAAGTCAGCAGCGAACAATCTTAGGTGAGACGATGCCCTTGGTCGCGTTGCGGGTGTCGATGACCAACTGTGCCTGCGCGACGATGGCGGGATAGTCGTAGCTGGTGTGGTCGGTGACAATCACCACGGCATCGAAGCGGGCGAGGTTCTCCAGGGGCGTGCTGGTCATGTTCAGGGCGTAGTGGCGGCCCTGGCCCACCTTGGGGAAGTAGGGGTCGTTGTAGGCCACGGTGGCGCCTTTGGCGCGCAGCAGTTCGATGATGGTGAGGGAGGGCGATTCGCGCAGGTCGTCGATGTCGCGCTTGTAGGCCAGGCCGAGGACGAGGACATTCGATCCTTTAATCGACTTCGAGTGCTGGTTGAGCGCAGAGGCTACCTGCTCGATAACGAAGTAGGGCATGTTGGTGTTGACTTCGCCGGCCAACTCGATGAAACGGGTACGGAAGTCGAATTGTTTCGCCTTCCAGGATAGATAGAAGGGGTCGATAGGAATGCAGTGGCCTCCGAGGCCGGGGCCGGGATAGAAGGCCTGGAACCCGAAGGGCTTGGTGCGGGCGGCGTCGATCACTTCGTGAATGTCGATGCCCATGCGCATGCAGAGCTGCTTGAGTTCGTTGACCATGGCGATGTTGACGCAGCGATAGATGTTTTCAAGCAGCTTGGTCATCTCCGCGACGGCGGGGCTGCTGACGCGGACGACGCGGCGGAAGATGGTTCCGTAGAGGGTGGCGGCCAGCTCCGCGGCAGCGGGGCCGCAGCCGCCCACCACCTTGGGGATGTCGTGGCGGGAAACGGTTTCATTGCCCGGGTCTTCTCGCTCGGGCGAGAAGGCGACATGGATACCCGATTGCTCGAGAGTGCGCGCAACCTTGAGGCCCAGCGGATTGCCTTTCTCGAGCAGCGGAACAACAAGCTCATCTGTGGTGCCGGGATAGGTGGTGCTTTCAAGCACGATCAACTGGCCGTCGTGGAGATGGGGAGCGATAGCCTCGACGGTGCCGGTGACAAAGCTGAGATCGGGCTCGTGGTATTCGTTGAGGGGCGTGGGGACACAGATGATGACCGCATCCATCTGCGCGATTTCAGAGTAGTCGGCAGTGGCGCGGAAGCCGGAGCGTTGCGCTTGCTGAATCATCGCGGGAAGAATGCGGACGATGTAAGAGTTGCCCGCGTTGAGCGCCGCGACCTTGTCGGGGGCGATGTCAAAGCCGGTGACGTGGAAGCGCTCGCCGCTGAAGAGCAGAGCCAGAGGCAATCCCACGTACCCCATTCCGACGATGCCCACGCGGGCCTCACGGGATTCAACCCTTTGCTTCAGATCGGTCAGCGTGCTTGGCGTTGTAGCGGTCATGCTCTCGATTGTAAGCCGCTGGCGAGCGAATAGTCGGTAGTGGGTCAGTTTGGATTCACGGGAGTGATAAACGGCAAGAGGATTGCCGAAATGCGGGCGATTCTAAAGTAGGCTGAAATGCTTGAGCAGCACTGTCAAGATCGTGCCCAATAGCAGAAGCCCAATTGCACCTAGCACACTCAATATCCAGCCAAACGCCTTGACCATGCCCTTCGCAGTATGAAAGTGCTCGGCGAGAGTTTCCAGTTTTTCGGCGTGCTTTTCGGCTGTCGAAACTAGGCTCTGATTTGAGGCCTCTAGTTTTCCAATGGAGCGCTGGATCTCTAAAGCGATTTGCAGAAAGAAATTGTGGTCATTAGAAGACGGAGTATGGATCGGTGGAGTCCCCGATGCGGTTTCGGGGGGATTGGTACTCCGCGAAATTTCCCGTTCACCCCGAGATGGCACTGGTATCCCCCATTTTGGCCGTCAACCACTCCCAAGTACTGAGCGGTGCTCGCCCGAAGTAGCTGTTTACGCTGAGAACTATGGCATTGGATATGCTTTCATCAGTGCTTATGCCAAGGCGCTTGGAAAGCTCTTGAGATGTCATTGTATTGGGCCCAATCACTAACCACTGCCCAGTCCCAACCGACAGATTTGCATCAGGAAACTCGGTTTCAATTTTCGTACTTAGCGCGGCGGGGGTAGTAGCCGCAATAATTGCGAAAATCTTCTTATCAGTAGCCATGACCTCTACACTATCCTATGCCCCCCTCCCCTTGTGCAAGAGCACTTTAGGATTAGGACGCTAAAAAAGTCCATTCAGTACCGATTTAGGCTCCGTCAGTTTCACCAGCACTTCAACCGTCCAAACGTGATGCGCCAAACCCGCTTCCATTGCAGGGGTCACCCGCAGAGTCTTGTGCATGCGGCAAAAGTTATAGAACATTAAATGGATCGCGAGCATGTGCTCGTGCTCTCCTACCCTCCTCGGTAAACCTCTCGTCAGCCCGAAAAGTCTGGATCACATCCATTCAAGGCGCGGCTCCAGTATCCTGAGATGTGCGGGCTGCATCGCGGCGGACCGGGAATGCTGAGGTACGCCAGGCGCAGCAGCGGGTTAGGCATCGGGGAGGATTTCGTGGCGAAGTATCTGGTAACCGGAGTAGCGGGATTTATCGGGCGTTCGATTGCGGCGGCATTATTGGCGCGCGGCGAAACTGTGCGCGGCGTCGATAACTTCATAACCGGGAAGCGGGCTAACCTCGTAGGGCTTGAGGCGATGGAGTTTATTGAGGGTGACCTGACCGATCCAGCCGTCTGCGCCAGGGCCTGCGCGGGCGTCGAATTCGTATTTCACGAGGCCGCGTTGGCCTCTGTCCCGCGTTCGGTGGCCGATCCGGTGGGCACCAACCTGAACTGCGTCACGGCCACGTTGAACGTGCTGGTGGCTGCGCGCGAGGCCGGGGTGCGACGGGTGGTGTATGCAGGGTCGTCGTCGGCTTATGGCGACACGCCCACGCTGCCCAAGCAGGAGGCGATGCTGCCCAACCCGATTTCGCCGTATGCCGTAGCCAAGCTGGCTGGCGAACATTACATGCGATGCTTCACGCGGGTGTATGGGCTGGAGACGGTGGTGCTGCGCTACTTCAATGTCTTTGGACCCTACCAGGACCCGACATCGCATTATTCGGGAGTGCTGGCTATTTTCTGCCGCCGGATGCTGGCCGGAGAGCAAGCTACGATTTTTGGAGACGGCGAGCAAAGCCGGGACTTTACCTACATTGACAATGTGGTTCATGCCAACCTATTGGCTGCCGCAGCTCCGGCCGATAAGGTATCTGGACAGATGATGAATATGGCGACGGGCTCGCGAATCACGCTGAACCAAACCTTCAGGATCCTTTGTGAATTGACCGGGTATAGCGGCGAGCCAGCTTATGCTCCGTCGCGCGCCGGAGACATCCGCGACTCGCTGGCCGACATCGGGCTGGCGGGCGAACTGCTCGGTTATAAGCCGGTCGTGGACTTCCGCACGGGACTGCAGCGCACGGTGGAGTGGTACAGGTTGGGCGGTGAGGGGATTGGTTCGCGAGCATAGATGGTCAAATAAAGTCATGTAGCGACGGAGTGACGTAACTCACATGCAAATTGTTAGCAAAATGGTAGAGTTTCATTGATTTCACTAAATAGTTTGCGCTCAAGGAATTCTGTGAGTTCCCACGCGCAGCGCACATGGGTCTTGGCCCTGGCGATTTCTGCTGTATCTTGCACTGCACTTTATTTTTTGAAGCACTTATCCAGGCATTAAAGGCGGTCTCCGGGGTGCACTGCGATCGGACCCGGAAAGCTGCAACGAGGGCGGGTCGAGAAATGTCTTCTCCTAAAACACTTCAGCTTGTATCCGGGTCGAGGGATACTTCCAAGCATGCTCCACACATTGTTGTAGGTGTCACCAGTGCGCAGCATTTTCTGGCGATCAAGGGGCGGTTGCGTGCGCTGTGCGAGGCAGGCTTTCGCGTCACCCTGGTCTCCAGGCCGGGGGGGCTACTGGAAATCGCTGCCCGGGAAGAGGATGCGGAGGCAGTGGGAGTTCCCATGGAGCGGGAGTTTGCTCCATACACAGACCTGGTTTCGCTGGTCAGGTTATGGAGGCTTCTGAGAAAACTGAGACCGGATGCAACAGAATTCAGCACGCCAAAAGCCGGCGTGCTGGGCACACTCGCTGCGAGGCTGGCCGGCGTGCCCAGACGGGTTTACCTGCTTCGCGGGCTCAAAGTGGAAACTGCCATCGGGTTCAGGCGATTGGTGCTTCTTGAATCGGAACGGTTGGCAATGGCTTGCGCCCACGTAGTGATCTGCAACAGCGCGAGCCTTCGCGCCAAAGTGCTGGAACTGGGTCTGGCGCCCGCAGCCAAACTGCGTGTGCTGGGAGACGGCAGCAGCAAAGGCGTGGACTTGGATCGATTTGCTCCGGGACCGGACGAGATGCGGAGCCGGCTCAATATACCGCCTGCGGCTCCAGTAGTGGGCTTTGTGGGGAAACTGACCCGCGATAAGGGATTGCCGGAACTGATTGACGCGTTCGATCAGATCCTGATGAAGGAACCGCTGGCGAGGCTGCTGCTGGTGGGATGGTTCGACGTGGCGGAAGATGGAGTGGACGAGCGCCTGAGGCTACGTATCCAGAACCACCCCAGCATCATCTCTACTGGATTTGTGGCCGACACGGCGCCCTACTATCGCGCCATGGACTTGCTGGTTCTACCCACCCGGCGCGAAGGCTTTCCGAATGTAGTCCTGGAGGCTGCGGCCACCGGAGTGCCGGTAATCACAACTCGGGCGACAGGATCTCGCGATTCCGTAGTTCCTGGGGTAACTGGTCTTTTAATTTCTCCCCGCTCAGCAGACGAGATTAGCAAGGCAGTCCTGAAACTGCTTTGTGATCCGCAGAGAAGCCGCATGGGCGAAGCCGGGCGGACATGGGTGATGGGGCGCTTTGAAAAAAGGCACGTGCTAGGTATGACCGTCGCGTTCTATCTGAACCTGTTGAAGCCCAGGGAGAATGAGAACCCGGGCCGCCTGGTTATGGATTCGGCTGAGAGGTCAGCATAACTCCAGGTTCGACCGCCGCGGCGGGGGGAGCCTGAAGGGTGTGTGCGCCGGCCTCGGCTGCATGCAGCACTTCACCAGGCACAATGCCAAGAACCAGGGTTGCGGCTACCGCAAACAGCAGGGCTGCGCCCACCGCAACGCCCACTTGTGGAGTGAGAACCGGCGCGCCCCCGTCCGATTCGACTGGACGCTGCGCGGCGGCAAACGCAAGGTGCAGATAATACGCTGCGGCCAGGCCGGAGTTGAGCAGGCCGATGATGGCAAGCCACACCGCGCCTCCGCCCACTGCGGCGGTGAAGGAATAGAACTTGCCGAAGAAGCCGCCCGTGAACGGAATTCCGACCAGCGAGGCGAGAAAGAAGATGAGCAAGGCACCGAGCAACGGTGAGCGGTAAATGAGGCCCCGGAAATCCTGAATAAGGGGTAGCTCGTCCTCGTATCCGCTGACCAGTGTCACCACGGCAAAGATGCCCACGTTCATGGCCGCATAGGCAGCGATGTAGAAACTGGCAGCGGCAATTCCGCTGGAGCCGAGACCGGCAAATGCAGCCAGCAGGTAGCCGGCATGAGCAATGGAGGAATAGGCCAGCATGCGCTTTACGTTTTGCTGGCGCAGCGCCGCCAGGTTGCCGACGGTCATTGAAAGCACAGCCACACCCCACAGCAGCGGAGACCAGAGCGAACGCAGAGTGGGGAACACCTCATAGACCACACGCAACAGCAGTGCGAATGCCGCAGCTTTGGGAGCCGTGGAGAGAAGCGCGACCACCGGTGAGGGCGCACCCTCGTAGACGTCCGGGGTCCACACGTGGAATGGCGCCGCCGACACCTTGAACAGGATGCCGACCAGCATGAGCGCCAGCGCGGCAAGCACCAGGGAATGATTTTGCGCGGTCGGAATGGCGCGCGCAATTTCATATACCTGGGTGGTACCGGTAGCGCCGAAGATCAGGGCGATGCCGTAGAGCAGGAAGGCCGTGGCAAAGGAACCGAGAAGGAAATACTTGATGGCGGCTTCAGGGCCGCGGCCAGTGTCTTTGCGGTATCCAGCTAGAACATAAGTGGCAATGGAGGAAATCTCAAGGGCGATAAAGACCAGCAGCAATTCCACCGCGCTGGTGAGCAGGCACATGCCCACAGCCCCGAAGACTACCAGGGCATAGTATTCGCCCTGATGATGGCTTTTGGCGGGGAGAGTATCAAGCGCCAGCAGGATCGCGACCAAAACGATTCCGCAGATGAGGACGTGGAAGAAGACGGTGAAGGGACTGGTCTCGACGGTGGCGGAGAAGGCGGTGCCTACGGGCAATGCAAGCTGTCCGAGGCTGGCCCACAGAGCCAGCGTGGTGCCGATCGCGGCCACCCAGCCCAGCGAACGGCGCGGCCACGGGGCGGGCAGCGAGGCGTCCACCACCATGACAAGCACGCCGGTGAGGGTGAGGATCACCTCGGGAAGGATGCGGTAGATGTCGGGAACAGGGTTCACCGCAGGCCCTCCAGATGGGAGTAGAGAGTGGAGACGTGATCAGGCAAGGAGGTCAGTTCTTTCACTAGAGGAGTGCCGACGCGATTCTCGATGGTGGGAATCCAGAGCGAAGGAGCTAGGCCCATGACCAGCATCAGGACCGCCAGTGGCCATAGCATTGCCTGCGCGCCCAGGCCGAGATCGACACCGGGCTTGGACAGAGCCATCTCACTCGGAGGGCCGTAGAAAAGCCGCTGCACCAGCCAGAGCATGTAGGCCGCACCGAGAATGACGCCCAGCGCGGCGGCGATTGCCCATCCGCGGCTGACGCCCGTAAAGGTGCTGGAGAGGATAAGGAACTCGCCCACAAAGCCGCTGAGCATGGGCAAGCCGATCATGGCCAGCGCGGTAATGACAAAAAGCGTGGCTGTCTGCGGGACTCGGGCGGCGAGGCCACCGTAGGAGACGATCTGGCTGGTTGCGTAACGATCGTAGAGCGCGCCGAGCAGCAGGAAGAGCGCACCGTCGACCACGCCGTGGCTGAGGATCTGAAAGACAGCGCCGTCGGAGCCGGTGAAAGTGAGGCCGTAAATGCCCAGCGTAATCAGGCTGAGATGGCTGAGAGCCGCGTAGGCAAGCAGACGCCAGAAGTCGCGCTGCACCAGGGCCAGACATGCGCCATAGAGGATTCCAATGACCGCCAGGGCGACCAGAATCGGAGCCACGGCACGGGCCTGGGCAGGGAAGAGCTCCACATGGAAGCGCAGCATGGAGTAGAGGCCCAGCTTGCCGGCCACGACCATGGCCAGGGCGACCGGCGCTTCGCTGTAGGTGTCGGCTACCCAGCCGTGCAGCGGGAAGACCGGCACCTTGACCGCAAAGGCGAAGAGAAACGCGAGCGCGACCCAGCAGAGCGGCCCCGCCGGCAGGGAGCCGGTGGCAATCAGCACCTGCAACTCAGCAAAGTTGAATGTGCCGGTGCGGGCATAGAGCCACAGAATCGCAACCAGGAGCGGTGCGGAGGGGATGAATGTGAAGAGGAAGAACTTGAGGGCGGCTTTGGGTCCGTCCCTGCGGCCGTACATGGCGATGAGGATTGCCATGGGCACCAGCGACAGCTCCCAGAAGCCGTAATAGACCATGAGGTCAAGAGAAAGGAAGACGCCGAACATGGCCGTTTGCTGCAAGAGGAAAAGCGAATAGAAGATCTTGCGGCGTTCCTTAATGGCGTTCCAACTGGCCAGAACGCCGACCGGAGCCAGTAATCCTACAAGCACCACCAGCCACAGGCTAAGGCCGTCCACGCCCACGTGGTAGGAGATGGCAGGATTTTCAATCCACGGACGGTTGATTTCGAACTGGAAACCATGCTGGCCGAGTACGAAATGCGCAGGCAGATGCAGGGTGAGGCCGAAACTGACCAGCGACGTGAGGAGCGCGATCCATGCCGGAAGCTTGCCGCGGTCAGGCAGGAGGGCCACGAGCACAGCGCCGGCGAGCGGGACCAGGAGGATCAACGTGAGGATCGATTCATTCATCGTACTCATCCCTTATTGCCCCGCCATGCTGAGGTGAATTCCGAAGCCCGCCAGAAATGTGGTCCACGGAACGAAAACGAAAATGAGTAAAGCCGCGGCACCGAAAGCGAGCCACGCCGCATAAGAGCGCAGATTGCCCGACTGCCAGCGCTGCAGGATGGCCCCAGCAAGCCGGGCGACGCGTGCCAGCAACCACGCCAGACCACCGAGCACGGCCATATCCACCACCCACTCGAGGAAGAGCCGCGACAGGGCCAGCAGCGGCTTGACGATGGTCCAGGTGTAAATTTCGTCGACGAAATATTTATGTGCCAGCAACTGGTAGCCCGCGGGAAGTGCAGCGGCAAGCTGGCCGGGGCTTTCCGGACGGCGGCAGTAGAAGCGGTCGGCCACATACCAGCCCAGAAGCGCCACGGCGACAGCCAGAATGCTGAGAAGCACTTCCAACTGCTGGTTTCCCGCTTCAACTGCGCGCGCACCCGTGGATGGCGCGAGCCAGGCTGCGAAGCGCTCAATGCCGATCCAGCCGCCACCTACGGAGAGCAGGGCCAGAACGACCAAAGTGCCAAGCATCGACCACGGGCTCTCATGCGGGTGCGCATCGCCGCTGCGCGATTCCCCGAGGAAGGTGAGATACCAAAGGCGGAACATGTAAAAGGCTGTGAGCAGCGCGGTGAGAAGGCCTACGAACCACAGTACTTTGCCGCTGGTGCCTTGCAGGAATGCTGCGTATAGGATCGCGTCCTTTGAGAAGAAGCCCGCAAACGGGAAGAAACCGGCAATGGCGAACACCGCCGCAGTCATGGTCCAAAAGGTGATGGGCAGTTTCTTGCGGAGGCCACCCATCTTGCGCAAATCTTGCTCGCCGCCCAGGGCATGAATCACAGAGCCCGCAGCAAGGAAGAGCAAGGCCTTGAAGAAGGCGTGGGTCATCAGGTGGAAGATAGCCGCCGAGTAAGCTGCAACGCCGCAACCGAGAAACATGTAGCCGAGCTGCGAAATGGTGGAGTAGGCCAGGACGCGCTTGATGTCGTTCTGGACCAGGCCGATGGTGGCGGCAAACAGGGCCGTTGCCGCGCCAACGATGGCCACCACCGTGAGCGCGAACGGCGAGCGGTCAAAGAGAGCATGGGTGCGGGCGATCATGTAGACGCCCGCGGTGACCATGGTGGCCGCGTGGATGAGCGCGGAGACCGGGGTGGGACCCTCCATGGCGTCGGGAAGCCAGATGTAGAGCGGAAGCTGCGCGCTTTTTCCTGTTGCGCCGAGGAGCAGGCAGAGACAGATCACGGTGAGGATGCCGCCGGTCCAAGCCGGGCTCGTGGTCAACTTTGCGGCGATTTCGCTGAAGGTGAGAGTACCGAAGTTGGCCAGCAGCAGAAACATGCCGATGAGAAAACCGAAGTCGCCGATGCGGTTGACGATGAAGGCTTTCTTGCCGGCGTCGGCCGCCGAGTCGCGCTGGAAGTAGAAGCCGATGAGCAGATACGATGCGAGGCCCACGCCCTCCCAGCCGACAAACATCACCAGGGCGTTGCCGGCGAGCACCAGAACCGTCATGAAAAACATGAACAGGTTCATGTAGCTGAAGAAACGCCAGTAGCCCTCTTCATGCGCCATGTAGCCGACGGAGTAGATGTGGATGAGGAAACCTACGCCGGTGACGACGAGCAGCATGACGAGGGAAAGCTGATCGAGGACGAAGCTGAAGTTCACATGCAGCGTGCCGGCGTTGATCCAGGCTATGGGGCAGGTCTCGACATAGGGCAGGGGCAAGCCCGCAGCGGTTGCCGTGAAGGCGTTGAACACAACGGCCAGCGCGGCCAGCGGCATCAGCAGCGCGATGGCAGAGACGAGCCATTGCGGCAGGCGGCGACCCAGAGTTCCGTTGAGCACAAACCCGGCGAAGGGCAGCAGCGGAATCAGCCAGAGATGGAGGTTTGCGTTCATAGTTTCATCAGGTCGATGCGGTCGACGGCCAGGGTAGCGCGGGCGCGGAAGATGGCGATAATGATGGCCAGTCCCACGGCAGCCTCTGCCGCAGCCACCACCATCACGAAGAAGACGAAGATCTGGCCCTTCACCGCGTGCCACTGGTGGGCGAAGGTCACAAAGGAAAGATTGACGCCGTTGAGCATCAGCTCAATGGACATGAAGACAGTAATGAGATTGCGCTTGATAAGAAAGCCGAGAACGCCGAGGCAGAACAGCGCCGCGCTGAGAAGCAGGTACCACGCGAGCGGAACTTCCTGCTGGAGCATGTGGGCATAGGTAGGATTCATTTGCCGGGCGTCCCTTCTCCGTCGCCGTGACGGGCCAGCGCGACCGCGCCCAGAATCGCGATGAGGATCAGCACGGAGGTGACCTCAAACGGCAGCAGCAACTTGGTGAAAAGCACCGCGCTAAGCTCCTGCGTGGACGTAATGTCGTCGCGCAGCCCAGCCGAGCCCAATCCCTGCGCCTTCAGGATCACGGTGGCGATGATGCCGAGAATGACGGCTACAGCGGGAAAGCCCACCAGGCGCGCGGCGTAACTGCCCCTGGTGCGCTCTTCACGGCCCGCATTGAGGAGCATAACCACAAAGGTGAACAGCACCATGATGGCCCCGGCATAGACGATGACCTGCGCGGCAGCCAGGAATTCGGCTCCCAGCAGCAGGTAAAGCACCGCCAGCGAGACCATCACCACAATCAGCGAAAGGGCGCTGGAGATGGGATGACTCTGGAGCAGCAGATTCACAGCCCCAGCGAGGCAGAGTCCGGCAAACACGATAAAGAGAATCAGGTGCATCGTTCCGTCGCAGACTGGCGCATGCCGGGCGAAATTGCCGGCCGGTTAGTGGAAGGCCATAGGAGCGCTCTGTTGTGGCTCCGGAAATCCCTTCCGATTGTAGCTCAGCGATAGGCAAGCCATAGGCTTGTCGCAACAATGTTGAGGATGGCCAGCGGCATCAGGTAGCGCCATCCGAAGTTCATCAATTGGTCATAGCGGAAGCGGGGCAGCGTTCCCCGCACCCAGACATACAAGAAGAGAAAGGTGAAGACCTTGAAAACGAACCAGCAAATGGGCAGCAGGGCGCGCACAAGGAAAAAGTCAGGCAGGTGAATGAGGTCGCCAAAAGGACTGGTCCAGCCGCCGAGAAAGAGAAGCGTGGCCACGCAGCCCACGGTAATCATGTTGCCGTATTCGGCCATAAAGAACATGGCAAATTTCATCGAACTGTATTCGGTGTGATAGCCCGCGGTGAGTTCGCTTTCAGCCTCGGGCAAATCAAACGGCGAGCGGTTAGTCTCAGCGTACGCGGCCATCAGATAGATGAAGAAGGCCACAAACTGCAGGCCGCCAAAAAGATTCCAGCTCAGGATTCCCCTGTGGGCCTGGCTCTCGACAATGACACGCAGATTGAGCGAGCCGGCGCGCATCACCACGCCGACCAGCGAGAGCCCAAGGGCAAGTTCATAACTGATCAACTGGGCTGAAGAGCGCAGGGAGCCGAGCAGAGAATACTTGTTGTTTGAGGACCAGCCTGCGAGCGCGATGCCGTAGACGCCAATGGACGTGATGCCGAGAATGACCAGCAGTCCGACGTTCACATCCGCAATCTGAAAGAAATGGAATCCGCCCGAACCGGTAACGCCGGGGTCTCCGAAGGGCACTACTGAGATGGAGATGAGCGCACAGCTCAACGCGATGATGGGGGCAAGAATATAGAGCGGCCGGTAGACACCAGTGGGGATGATGTCTTCCTTGAGAAATGACTTGGCGCCATCCACCAGCGGCTGAAGGATGCCGAACCAGCCCACGCGGCTGGGACCCCAGCGGTTCTGGATGCGGCCCACCAGCTTTCGCTCAAGTAGCACGGTGTAGGCGACGCCTAGCAGAAACACGACGATCACCACCACCACCTTGAGCAAGCTCCACAGGAAAAATTCCAAAATCGTCACAAGTCTTCAGCCTCTCTTGCCCAACTCCCGATCAGTCCGCGGCGGTCTCCGCCAGCGCGGGCGACTGATGCTGTTGCAATTCTTTCAACGCAGGGCTGTAACGGCCCAGCGTCCCGGAGGTAAAAAGTCCATCGTGCGCGGGGACCACCAGGTTTGGCGCAGTGAGCGCTGATACAGGCACAAAGCCCATGGTTGCACCTGGTTCAGTGGGTACGTCGCTGCCGCCAAAGAGATTGAGCCGATCCAGTTTGTAGGCGGGAACCAGGCGCTCGATCTCATCCAGAACGGCCAGCGGATCAAAAGGACTCGTCTTCATCTCCAGTCCATTGGCCGCTAACCAGACTGCGTGGCGATCGGCTTCACCGGCTTGCGCGCCGCGCGACTGGCCAAGATCGGCGGTCACGCCTAGCTTGCCGAAGGGCACCAGCGCCTTCACATCCACGCCCATGCTCCCGGCGAGGCGAACCAGAATCTCAAAGTCCGGCTTGACGCCGGCGCGGTCAGCCGCCTTCCGGGCCAGTTGCACATCGCCAAAGGTGTTGGTGATGGTGCCGGACTTCTCGTAGAGACTGGCGGCGGGAAACACTACATCCGCCAGAGCCGCGGTTTCATTGAGGAAGATGTCCTGCACGATGACAAACGTATTCTTCAATGCCTCCCCAGCCACGCCTAATCTGGCGATTGGATTTGCGCCGACGATGAGCAAGGCGCCGAGTTCGCCCTTGGCCGCCGCGGCAAACATCTCCGGCTCCGTCTTTCCGGGGTTCGAGGGCAGGCCAGGATACTCCGCCGCAAAAGCGCCAGGCGAATTGACCTGGACATAGCCGGGCAGCAGGTCAGGCAGTAGGCCCATGTCTGCCGCTCCACGTGAATTGGCGCGGTCACCGAGGCAGGCAAAGCGCACATCGCCACGGCCAAGGCCCCATCCCACGAGCGCCTCAATCTGAGCGCCGCGAATCTCCTCTCCCATGATCACCAGCAGCGACTCCTCGGCACGCACCGCCTTGGCAAAGTCGGTATCGCCGTCAAGCAGCACGGGCAGATTCCGGTAGCCATCCGCGGGCAGTTCCAGCGTGGCCCTGGCCTGGCGCGTGAGCTTGATCTTCGCGGTGTTGGCGATGTAGAGGCGCGCTTTGTTGAGACGCACATTGGTGCGCAGGGTCCAGGCCAGCAGCGGATGCTCCACGGTTGGATCACCGCCAATGAGCAGAATTGCCGGGGCAATGGCCACGTCGCGCAGGCTGGCCGCTTTGCTTTGGCGGCCGGCGAGCGCGCTCGCAAAGGCAGCGTAGTCCGCGGTGCGCTGGTGATCGATGTTGTTGGTGCGGAGCACGGTGCGGGCAAACTTCTGCAGCAGATAATTTTCTTCGTTGGTGGTGTTGCTGGAACCGATGACGGCGATAGATTCGCCACCCCTGCTCTCGCGAATCTCACTTAGTTTGCTCGCCGCATAGCGCAGCGCATGCTCCCATGTGGCCGGTTCCAGAACGCCCTGGGCATTGCGGACAAGGGGCTTGTTCAAGCGCTCGGGACTTTCAACAAAGTCAAAGCCGAAACGGCCCTTGGCGCAGAGAAAGTCGCCGTTGATGCCACTCTTGTCACGGTTGTCGGCGCGGACAATTTCAGAGCCGTCGTTGGACTGTCGCACGCCCAGCGTGACCTTGCATCCGTCGGCGCAATGCGTGCAGACGGTGGAGACATGGTTCATTTCCCAGGGCCGGGTTTTGTAGCGATAACTGCCGCTGGTGAGCGCGCCCACGGGGCACACGTCAATGCACATGCCGCACTGCTCGCAATCGAGCTGGTCGCCGCCATTGGGCACGATGACCGAACTGACGGCGCGGTTCTGCACGCCCAGCGCCCACACGTCCATGCCTTCGCCGCACATGCGGATGCAGCGATAGCAGAGGATGCAGCGCGGACGGTCATAGAAGACGGCGGGCGACCACTGCTGCTCCTCGCGGTGCTGCTTGGCCTCAGCGTAGAGGCTCACACCCGCGCCGTACTTGAACGTCATGTCCTGCAATTCGCACTCGCCGCCGGCGTCACACACCGGGCAGTCGAGGGGATGATTGCCGAGAAGCAGCTCGATGGTGGCCTTGCGCGCCTGCGCGATTTCAGCGGACTCAGTGATGAAGACCTGGCCCTCGGCTACGGTGGTGGTACAGGCGGTCTGGAGCTTAGGCACTTTCTCTTGGCGCACGACGCACATGCGGCAGGCTGCCTGCAGACTGAGGCCCGGGTAGTAGCAGAAAGCCGGAATCTCGATGCCCGCCTTGCGGCAAGCCTCGATCAGCAGCGTCCCCGCGGGAGCCGTCAGCTTCTTTCCATCGACTGTGAAGGTTACGTCAGCCATTCGTCTCCAGCGCCCCTTAGACCACTGCCAACTCTACGTGCTTGGCAAACGGGCAGGGTTTGCCGTCCAGATGATCTTCGAATTCCTTGCGGAACTTGTTCACAAAGCCCAGCGTGGGCATGGCCGCCGCGTCGCCCAACGGACAGAAGGTGCGGCCCAACATGTTTTCAGCCAGGTACTTGATGTTGTCGATATCCTTGGCGACACCGAATCCGGCGTGGAAGCGGGTGAGCGACTTCTTGAGCCAGTCTGTGCCTTCGCGGCATGGAATGCACCAGCCGCAGCTTTCGTGCTGATAAAAGCTGATGGTGCGGAGAGCGAATTCGACGATGCAGGTCTGGTCGTCGAGCACCACCACGCCGGCCGAGCCAAGCATGGAGCCCGCCTTGCCTACCTGGTCGAAATCCATACCGAGGGTTTCGATCTCTTCAGGCAAGAGTACGGGAGTCGAGGAGCCGCCGGGAACAACAGCCTTCAACTTGCGTCCGCTGCGCACGCCGCCCGCGACTTCGTAGATCATCTTTTTAAGGTTGTAGCCCATGGGCAGTTCATACACGCCGGGGCGCTCCACGTGGCCGCTAATGGAGAAAAGACGCGTTCCGCCATTCTTGGGCGAACCCACAGCCGCAAATGCCGCACCGCCCATCTCGATCACATACGGCACGGTGGCGATGGTCTCTGCGTTGTTGATGACGGTAGGGCCACCATAGAGCCCAACGACGGCAGGGAAGGGCGGCTTGATGCGCGGCACGCCGCGCTTGCCTTCGAGCGACTCCATCAGCGCCGACTCTTCACCGACTTCGTAGGCGCCCGCACCGGTCTGGGTGATGATTTGAAACTCAGTATCGGAGCCGAAAATGTTCTTGCCCAGGAAGCCCTTAGCGTAGGCGTCGGCAACGGCCTTCTCCATAATTTCGAGCAGATAACGGTACTCGCCGCGCAGGTAGATGAAGCCCACTTTGGCGCCTATGGCAAGCCCCGCAATGATGGCGCCCTCGATGACCGCGTGGGGATCGTGAAGAAAGATCAGGTGATCCTTGCAGGTGCCGGGTTCGCTCTCGTCCCCATTGACGAGAACGTACTTGGGTTTGGCGCTCTGTTTAGGGACGAAGGACCATTTCATGCCGGTGGGGAATCCTGCGCCGCCGCGTCCGCGCAGGCTGCTGGCCTTCAATTCGTTGATGATCCAGTCCGGACCTTGCGCCAGGCACTTGCGGGCGGATTCGTATCCGCCCAATTCGATATAGCGGTCGATTTTCTCCGCGCCCAGTCCGAAGCGCCGGGAGACAATCTTGACTTCATCGGGGTGAGAGACCAGCCTAGGCATGGGAAGACCTCTCTTCCGCGGCGGCCTTCGCGCGATAGTCGGCGAGAATGCCCGGCACTTGATCGGGATTCAACTCATCGAGAAACTCGTAGTTCACCTGGATGGCCGGAGCCCAGCAACACGCGCCAATGCACTCGACCTCTTCCAGTGAGAAGACGCCGTCCGGGGTGACGCCCTTGTGGCCGATGCCGAGTTCTTCCTGAAAGCGCTCGTACAGCTCATAGCCGCCGCGCAGCATGCAACTGATGTTGGTGCAGACCTGCACGTTGTATTTGCCTGCCGGCTTGAATCGCAGCATCGAGTAATAGGTAGCCACGTTGCGTACTTCGAGTTCAGTGATGCCGATGCGCCAAGCCACTTCGGCGACCACAGCGTCAGAGAGATAGCCGACTTCATCCTGCGCGTAGAGCAGCATGGGAACGAGCGCCGAACGGCGGAGCGGATACTTCTCGACCAAGGCGTCAAGGCGTGCCGCCAGTTGCGGTGAAAACAGGGTCATGGTTTCGGTGCTCGTGTTGTTGGGGCTCATTGCATCAACTCCCGCGCCCACGCTTCGGCGGCCATATCCATTTCTTCCTCGCCTGCTCCCGAGCGCAAAAGCCCGGCCTCGGTCAACTCCAGCATCCCACTCCGTCCATCTTCGCGCCGCCACTTTACTTCGGCGCCGCTGCGTTCCAAGTCCAGCCACCTGTCGCCGTGGCGCACCGTGATCCTATCCTCGCCCAACTCCACCGTAGCCTGCCGGTTGCCGTTCAATCCGTGCGCCGCGGTATAACTGCGGAGCAGGGAAGCGAGCGAGACCCAAAGCTCCACATACAACTGCGCCGCCGTTGGCACTAGCGGTCGATCTCCCCAAGCACAATATCGATGGACCCGATCACGGCCACTACATCGGCCAGCATTCTTCCCTTACACATGGTCTCGAGAGCCTGCAGCGTGGCGAACGACGGATAGCGCATGTGCACGCGGTACGGTTTGGCGGTGCCGTCAGACACCACGTAGTAGCCGGTCTGCCCGTGTCCTGCTTCAATGCCCTGATACACTTCGCCGGCTGGCACTGCAAAGCCCTCCGTCACAATCTTGAAGTGATGGATCAGCGCCTCCATCTGAGTCTTCATCTTTTCGCGGTCGGGGAGCACGATCTTGGGCGCGTCGGCTTTCACCGGGCCTTCGGGCATTCCGTCCAGCGCCTGCTGGATGATCTTTATGCTCTCGCGCATCTCGACAAGACGAATCACATACCGCGCCCAGCAATCGCCTTCAGTCGCGATAGGAACCTTGAACTGGAACTTTTCATAGCTGGAGTAGGGCATATCGCGGCGGAGGTCGAAGTCCACACCGGAGGCACGCAGCGGAGGTCCGGTAACGCCCAGTGCAATTGCATCTGCTGCAGAGAGATAGCCCACACCCTTCAAGCGATTGATGAAGATCGGATTGCCGGTGAGAAGGTTGGAATACTCGTCAATCTTCTCCGGCAGGGTGTGAATGAATGCCTGCACGCGGGCGAAGAAGTCCAGCGGCGGTTCCATAGCCAGGCCGCCGATGCGAAAGTAGCTGGTCATCATGCGCTGGCCGGCCACCGCCTCAAAGAGGCGCAGAATGTCTTCACGTTCGCGGAAGGTGTAGAGGAAAACGGTCAGCGCGCCAATGTCCATGGCGTGGGTGCCGAGCCAGATGAGGTGCGAATTCAGGCGGCTCAACTCGGTCAGCAGAACCCGTATCCATTGGGCTCGCTCTGGAATCTCGAGGCCCAGCAGCTTCTCGACAGCGAGGCAGTAACAGAGGTTGTTTGACAACGGGTCAAGGTAGTTGACGCGGTCAGTGAGAGGCACCACCTGGTGGTAGAACTTGGCCTCGCAGGTCTTCTCGATGCCGGTATGCAGGTACCCGATCTCGGGATAAAGGCGGACAATGATTTCGCCGTCAATCTCCAGCACGAGGCGCAGAACGCCATGCGTTGCGGGGTGCTGCGGCCCCATGTTGAGGACCATGTGCTGGTCTTTTGCGCCTTCGGCCGGTGGGGCCTGGAGGATCTGTGTGCCTGCGACCTCAGCCATTAGCGGTACCCCTCCACCGGATAATCCTTGCGTAACGGGTGGCCGGTCCAATCGTCCGGCATCAAGATGCGGCGCAGATCGGGATGGCCTTCGAAACGGACGCCGAACAAGTCAAACACTTCGCGTTCGTAATATCCGGCTGATTGCCAGACGGGGGTGATGGAATCGATCGCCGGGTCCGCTCCATCGAGCATCACACGCAGGCGAATACGCTCTTTAAAGGAGTGGGACAGGATGTGATAGCTCAACTGGAAGCGTGGCGTGGAAGGGAACCAGTCGACGGCCGTCATGTCCTCAAAAAAGTTGTAGCCCGCTGCCTGCACCGTAGCTGCCGCAGCGCGAATGGCTTCAGGAACGATGGACAAAGTCAGCTCGAGGCGGTCGAAGCGCGCGTCCACCAGCGCATCTGCGTTCCAGGCCAGGATGGCTTTGACTGCCGGATGGTCCGGCATCTCTGCCAGCACGGCAGCTTTGTCGGGCAGCGTTTTCCCAAGTGCGTCGGCCATGCTAGAGGTCCGCCTTGTCCTGGCTCCAATTAAGGATGCCCTTGCGCACGATATAGTAGAGCCCCACGGCCACAAAGCCGAGATAGACCACCATCTCCCAGAATCCAAAGAGCCGGGAGCCTGTGATCTGCGGCAGTCGGCGATAGATCACAGCCCAGGGCATCATGAAGACCGCTTCCACATCGAACAGGATGAACAACATGGCCACCATATAAAAGCGAACGCTGAAGCGTCCCCGCGCGTCGCCTACGGCAACAATGCCGCACTCATACGCAGCCAGCTTCACGGCGGAGTTGCGGTGCCTGCCGATAAACCACGAGGCGATGACCATGAAGGCCGCAATCCCAAACGCGACAACGATATGCAGGAAGAGCGGAAGATATTGCCAGTGGTAGGGAATCATTGCAGCCTTTTCCCGAAAAAAGTTCGCATGAATTTTGGCTGGTCTATTGGGTTTGCAGCACGCCCGTTGCGACAAGCCGCTGGATTGAGATTAGGTACTCAGCCTCGTCCCGTCAAGGCAGCCGTTACATGCTTACACAATCACTGCCGCGCAAGCAGAATCAGAAATGAAACACATCTTCATCAACCAAATTCGGGACGCCGGCGAGGTAGTGGGGCATCCACCCCGTCGGAGTCAGATCCGTTCTGCCGAAGTCAGAGTAGAAGGAGGCGCGAAAAGACATCAGTGAGGTAGATCACTTCGCTCCGCGTATGGGAAAGCCATAATTGATTGTCCTGATATGAAACACGGTACGTTCGTTACCTAAAGAAAGATGACGATCAGGTCGAAGAACAGGGTGAGGATTCCTCTATGGCTGCCACCACAACCGACTTTCTATTTGCAGTTACCGCGCATCCTGCGCCGCCGGTTCTCGCCCTACGCGCCAACCGCCGTCGCCGCATCAGCCCCCAGGCTGGCCGTGCCATCGAGATGCTGGGCCATGCCATTGAGTATCTTGCCGATGAGTATGTTCAAGAGGGCTGCTCGTTTACCGCCAGCGATCCGCAGCTACAAGCAGTACATATACTTATGGCTCTCAATCGCGAAATCTATTTTGAGTGCCCCGTTGTGCCGAGCTTCAAGGAGCGTTGGAACGCCATGCTTCACCCCCGCCTTGCATAACGGACTTGCTGGGTGAACGAGGCCGCAGAGAATCTCTGCACAAGCTTTTATTTTGAAGCCGCCACTTCCTTCTGCGCGTCAGTCGGTCAATGGATTCACAAGTTTGCCGCACCAGCCCGAACCAGCCAGGAACAGCGCGGGAGCAAATGCTAATCTGGGGCCGTGAGTTATTCCCCATGTAACGATTTCATCCGCTGCATGCGGTGGGCTCTGCTGCTGTTCCTGCTGAGCCGCACGCCTGCCTGCGGAGCGGCGCCGCCGCAGTCCGGTGCGCCGGATGCAAAGCCGACATTTACGCTTTCTCAATTCGCGCCCGGCAAACCCATTCACCTGGTGGCGTATGGCGACATGCGCTTTACCGATCTCTCGGTGACCACAGGCACCAACCCGCGGGTGCGAAGGTGGCTGGCGGAACAGATTGGCCGGGAACACCCCGAAGTGCTGCTGCTTACTGGAGATATGCCCTACAAGGGGGCCCGAGTCTCGGATTGGATGGTCTTTCAGGCTGAAACAGCGAGTTGGCGCGCCAACCATATTGTGCAATTGCCCACCACCGGCAACCACGAAATCTACGACGACCCAGCCCGAGGCATTGCTAATTATTTGAAGAATTTTCCCCAGATCGCAGGACACCGCTACTACTCCGCGTTGCTGGGCAGTGTGGAAGTAATCTCGCTGGACTGCAACTTGCCGGCAGGGAAGACAAGTCCCCAAGGCAGATGGTTTGGCGAGCAACTCGACCATCTTCCCGAAAGCGTGGAGTTTCTGTTCATCCTGTATCACGTTCCGTGGATGGCGGACGAACAATCGCAGGTTTTTGCCAACCTGCCTTCGAAAGAGGCGCTCAGCCTTCGCGGAATACTGGAGGCGCATCTGCACGCACTGCACGCCAAGGTGGTGGTCTTCAATGGACACATCCACAACTACGAACGCTTTGAACGCAACGGCGTGGAGTATGTGGTTTCAGGCGGGGGCGGAGCCGAGCCCTACCCGTTGTTGTTTCGCGGTTCCGCGGATCTCTACCGCGACTCGGCGTTTCCCGTGTACCACTACCTCACGCTGGAGGTCCGCGATCATCGGCTGCATGCGGTGATGTGGAAGGTGAAGGATCCCGCCGCGGCCGCACTGAGCGTGGAAGCGAAGGACGAGTTCACTCTTACGGCGCCGGAGCGGAAGCCGGGTTCGCAACCGCGATGAACCGGCGGATTTTTCGCCCGAGTTCTGCCGGCGACATGCTTTGCCGGCTTTACTGTCCCAGCGCCAGCACCGCCAGCAGCAGCAACCATGCCAGGCTCATTGCGTGCCAATACCAGGCCGTTGCGTCCACGGCAATCTGGCGCAGCTCCACGCGTTTGAAGCGGCCCAGGAAGCACAGGCAAACCAGCAGGGCTAGGACGCCGAAGACGAGGTGGGCGGCGTGCAGGCCGGTGATGACATAGAAGAAATAGCTGGCCGGTGTCGACCAGTGATCAAAGGCAAAGCCCTGTGCCGTCAGCTGCCGCCACGCCATCCACTGTCCGCCAAGAAAGAGTGAACCAAGCGCAAAGGTTGCGCCGATCCAGGGCCGGGTGCGGCGCAGGGCCGGCCGGCCTAGGCCAAGCCACTCCTCCAGCACATCGATTTCGCGAAAGATATTCTGCCGGGCCAGTTCCATGGTGAGGCCGCTCAGTATCAACACGGCGGTATTCAGGTAAAGGATGGGGGGCAGAAACACCGGATGCCAGTCGCCGATAAAGTCGTGGCTGCCCGCGTCCATCTGGATGCTCGCCTGGCGGGCAAAGAAGAGCGCCACCAGCACGGCAAAAAACATCATGTCCCCAGAGAGGCCGAAAAAGACAAAAAAACGTATGCGGTGGAGCAGTTCCCGGGGCCCATGGTGAGCGCTTTGCCAGTCGTCGTCGCCCCCGCCTCCGCCGCCCCCTGTGGGCCGGCGGGATACCGGGGGTTTTCCACCGACTCCTGGATCTTTCCGTTCCGTTTCCGCAGGGGAATGCGTAAAGGTACCGGGCATGGGAAGCCTCTTGAGGGTCTAATCACACCAATCGGGCGGAGGACGCAGCAAGCGAGAATCCGGCTAGACGAGGCGGGACACGAAGAGCGTTGACGGGAGAAGAGCCGGGAAAGACTAGAGATTGAACCGGGGAAAGCTCGTTCCCGTCGTTCTCGCCTGATTGGTGCGAACAGATCCTCCAGTTTGAGATTACACTCACTGCACCTTGGACGCATCAGGAATTGAAGCGGATGGGATTTGATTGAACGAAAGCCCAAAGCGGCTGCCGATGAGGAAGAACTCAGGGTTGAACCGCGGAGGCAACAATCTGAACGAATGCCCGGTGCACCCGCCGGTCGGACGAAAGTTCGGGATGGAACGTGGCAGCCATGGTGTGGCCTTGGCGGACCAGGGCAGGAGAGCCCTCACGCCGGGCCAGCACCTCCACGCCCGCTCCCACCGCGACAATCCGTGGGGCGCGGATAAAGACCATCTCCAGCGGACCGCCGTCAAGCTCAGTCTTGGCGGTGAGGATGGTGGAGTCGATCTGGCGCCCATAGGCGTTCCGCTCTACCACAGCATCCAGCACGCCCAGGCTCCGCTGCGCAGGGTTGCGCACCTCGCGAGCCAGCAGGATGGCGCCGGCGCAGGTGCCAAAGACCGGGTGGGTTGAGCAGTAGGTTTTCAGCACATCGAAGAAATGGCGCATGCCCAGAAACTTGAGCATGGTCGTGGACTCGCCGCCGGGGAGAATCAAGCCATCCAGCCCCTCCAACTCCTCGGGGTTGCGTACTTCCACCGGCTCGGCGCCGCAAGCCGCCAACGCCTCGGCATGTGCCGCATAATCACCCTGAATTGCCAGTACGCCGATGCGCGGCAGTTCTCCTTGCTTCAACTTGCCCCCAGAATCCGATTCTTTCTTGCTATTCATCGCTGCGCGAGCAAATAGCGAGCGGCTGCCTCACCGCAGGTGGCTCACCAGCCGCGGGTTTGCAGCAGCTGCGATTCATCCAGACCCGCGGCAGCCAGGCCCTTCATGGTGCCGGTGACCTGTTCGCTCACCTCGGCCAGAATCTTGGGATCGTTGAAGTGAGTAGTGGCCATCACTATGGCCTTGGCGCGGGAGACAGCTTCTTCGCGCTCCTTGGGATCATTCTCCACATCCAGCGGAGTGGCGCGTTCCTTCATAAAGATGCCGGAGCCGACAAAAATAGCCTCGGCGCCCAGTTGCATCATCAGCGCCGCGTCGGCCGGGGTGGCGATGCCGCCGGCGGAGAAGTTAGGCACCGGCAGCTTGCCCGTCTGTGCGACCATGCGGATCAGTTCGTAGGGCGCCTGGTGCTCCTTGGCGGCGGCATAAAGCTCCTGCTCGGTGAGCACGGTAAGAATGCGCATCTCGCGAGTGATCTGGCGCATGTGCTGCACGGCGTGCACCACGTCGCCGGTACCGGCTTCTCCCTTGGTGCGGATCATGGCTGCGCCCTCGGCAATGCGGCGGAGGGCCTCGCCCAGGTTGCGCGCGCCGCACACAAACGGCGTGGTGAAGGCGTGCTTATCAATGTGGTGAGCCTCATCGGCGGGGGTCAGGACCTCGCTCTCGTCGATAAAGTCGACGCCCAGTTCCTGCAGAATCTGGGCCTCGGCGAAGTGGCCGATGCGGGCCTTGGCCATCACCGGGATGGAGACAGCCTGGATGATCTGCTTGATGAGACTTGGCTTAGCCATGCGGGCCACGCCACCCTCGGCGCGGATCATCGCCGGCACGCGCTCCAAGGCCATCACCGAGGTGGCGCCGGACTCCTCTGCAATGCGCGCCTGTTCCACGTTCATCACGTCCATGATGACGCCGCCCTTGAGCATCTCGGCCAAGCCCACCTTCAGGCGCAGCGTGGTGCCTGCAAGATCCTTGTTTCCGCTGTTTTCTGCCATGTTGTTCGACCCCTGTGCAAGGTTGCGCCAGAAGCCCCGAAGGCCTCACAACGCTCTCCTGTGCCTCTATATCAGTGTAGCAGCGATGAAAGTTTGCGGGGACGGCGTGGTTTGTATCGAAGCATGGGCGCCGCAATTCTTTAAGTATTCCAATCTTCCTCTCCTGTCCCCGGACCTCTTTCTGCTTGCATTCCGTGCAGATGGCAACCACGCATCCATTGCCCGCGCCGGGGGCTGAAATTGTTCGCGAGCCGGGGACCTCGGTCGCGTCCGAGATGGCGACGGAAGGTGCGCTGGTTCCATCGCCGCCCGCGTTGCATCCGGAGCCCATTACGCTTAGCCCTCCGGTGGCGCGGCTGCCGGTGGAGCTTGAAGTGGCCATTCCGGTGCGGGAATTCCGGGTGCGGAACCTGCTGGCCCTGGAGCCGGGGCAGTTGATCGAGACGCAGTGGGAGCAGGGAGATGATTTGCCCCTGAGCGGGGGCGAAGTGCAACTGGCGTGGAGTGAGTTTGAGGTTGTGGAACAGCAACTGGCGGTGCGGATCACACGGCTGGTGTAAGCGTCGCTTGAGCCAGGGTGCGAAGGGAACGGGAAAGATGAGCGGGACGAGACACAAAACGGCAGCTCCAGCAAGGGGCCTGGCTGTATGGCTTCTGGAACGGCTGCGGCGTGGACCTCGGGCCCAGCCGCGTCTGGCGCTGGTGGAGCGGATTGCGCTGGGACCGCGGCAGTCGCTGGCCTTGATCGAGGCTGAAGGGCAGCGTCTCCTGGTGGCCACTTCACAGGAGGGAGCGCCGGCCTTTTATCCACTCGACGGGCAGGAAGGAAAGGCGCGCACCCTGCGCCCCACTACGGCCGCAAATGCGGTGGGGAGGATCTCGTGGTAGCCATGTGGGTCGCGGCGCATGCAGCCAGCGCAGCGGCGACACCGCTTTTGCCGGACCTGAGCACTCGCCTGCATCCGTCGGACTCGACTCCCTGGACAATCGTGTTTGTTCTTACCCTGGTGACCCTGCTGCCTGCCATCCTGATGTGCATGACCCCGCTGGTGCGGCTGCTGGTGGTGTTTCATTTTCTGCGCCAGGCCCTGGGCACGCAGACCGCGCCTTCCAATCCCACTCTTCTGGGACTGGCACTGATGATGACCTGGTTCCTGATGACTCCGGTACTGAGCCAGGTAGACCAGCAGGCAGTCGAGCCCTATCGCGCCGGGCAGATCACGGGCTGGGATGCCATTGACCGCGGTGCGCAGCCGGTCAAGCATTTTCTGCTGCGCTACGCACGGGAGAAAGACCTGGCGCTCTTTACGGCGGCGGGCCAGGTTCCACGCCCCAACACCGCCGACGACCTGCCCATGCGAGTGGTGATTCCCGCCTACATTCTTTCCGAACTCAAGGCTGGTTTTGCCATCGGCGCGGTTCTGTTTCTCCCCTTTCTGCTGATCGACATGGTAACCGCGGCGATCACCACCTCGATCGGCATGTTCCAGTTGCCGCCGGTGGTGGTGTCGACGCCGCTGAAGATTCTGCTGTTTGTGATGGTGGATGGCTGGAACCTGCTGGCCAGTTCGCTGTTGAAGAGCTTTTGAGAGAGTGGCTAATGACCCCGGATATGGTTGCCGAACTGCTGCGCCAGCTGATGAAAGAAGCCATGATTCTGGCTGCGCCGGTGCTGCTGGCCGCGGCCCTGCTGAGTTTTGCATTGAGCCTGCTGCAAACCCTCACCAGCCTGCAGGAGCAGTCGCTGACCAGCGTGCCCCGCCTGGCTGCTGTCGCCATGATCCTGCTGGTGGGGATGCCTTGGTTCCTGGCCCGCCTCGCGGCCTACACCCGGCTGCTGCTATCGGATCTGCATCGTTACATCGGCTAGCAAGCCGGAAAGGATTCTGCGTGTCGCAGTGGAGCCAGTTTCTGAGCGCGATGACCCTGGCCCTGGTGCGGGTAAGCGGAATCGTGGCCTTCGCTCCGTTCTTCTCGTCCACCGCGCTGCCGGTACGGGCCAAGGCGGCCTTTGCGGTGACGGTCGCCTACCTGCTGGCTCCGTTGGTGGCCGGGTTGCCAAACGCCAACGCAAGCATCAACCTCGATGCGCTGCTGGGCGAGTTGGCCATCGGGCTTGTTTACGGTCTGACCCTGGCGCTGCTGAACGAGATGCTGCTGTTCGCCGGCCAGATTGCGGGACTGCAGTTCAGCTTCTCGCTGGTGAACCTGCTGGACCCCGAGTCGTCGATCCAAACTCCGCTGATGGGCGAGCTGTTCCAGTTGATGGGCACGCTGGTGGTGCTGGCCGCGGGCCTTGACCGCATTCTGCTGGCCTCGATGGTGCGCAGCTTCCGGGTGGTGCCGCTGGGCAGTTTTGCCATGGCGCCGGTCACTGCGCTGGGAATTGTCCGCGCCGCCGGAGGCATCTTTCTTGCTGCCCTGGAGCTGGCCGCCCCCATTCTGGCCGCAACCTTGCTGGTGGAGATCTCGGTGGCTCTGCTGGGCAAGCTCAGCCCGCAACTTCCTGTAATGTCGCTGACCGTGCCGTTGAAAACGCTCACCGGTTTCGCCTTGCTGACCGGCTCGCTGGCCTTGTGGCCGCGCTTCATTGAGGCGCGCTTCGGCGGACTGCTGGACCTGGCCGAAAAGCTGGTTGCCGTGCGCCCGGCCGGAGCGGGAGGCTAGCCGATGCCTGGAGACCGCACCGAACAGGCCACGCCGCACCGCAGGGAAAAGGCGCGCAAGGAAGGGGACCTGCTGCACAGCCGCGAGCTGTCGTCTGCGGCCGGCACTCTGGCTGGAGTGGTGGCCTTGGGCGTCTTCGCTGCAAAGGCGACGGTGGCATGGAGAGCCGGCTTTGCCGCATTTCTGGAACTGGGCGGGCCGGCCCATTGGGAGCCTTCCCAGGTCGAACCCACGCTGGTTGCGCTACGCAGGCTTTCGCTCTCCGTGCTGGGGCCGATGGCGGCGGTGATGGCGGCGGTGGCCGCTGCGACTCTCGCCGCCGGAGTTCTGCAGACCGGGGGAGTCACGTTCTATGCCGGCGCAATCGGATTCCGACTCGAGCGCATCAGTCCGCTTTCGAATGTGAAGAATCTGTTTTCGCTGCGTGCCACCTCCCGGCTGGGTAAGTCCCTTTTGCCGGCCGCCTTGCTGGCGGTTTTTGCGGTGCAGCGGATCGCGAGGCAGTTGACGGTGCCTCCGTTTTCGACCGCGCGGCTGGAGCTGCTCGGTGCGGACGTCTACGGCCTTCTTCTGGCCGCTTCCGTGCTGCTCTTTGCCTGGGCTGCGGTGGACTACGTGGTCGAGTGGCGCAGCCGCGAGTCGCGCCTGAAGATGAGCCGCGAGGACCTGCGCCAGGAGTTCAAAGAGACCGAGGGCAGTCCCCAGATTCGCAGCCGCATCCGCGGGTTGCAGCGCCAGATGCGGCGCCGCAAAGTGAAGGCAGATGTGTCGAAGGCCGCGGTGGTGCTGACCAACCCCACCCACTACGCCGTGGCCCTGGGCTTTGATTTTGCCACCATGGACGCGCCCCGGGTGATGGCCAAGGGCCGCAATCTGCTGGCTGAAGAGATCAAGGCCGAGGCACGCTGGGCCGGAGTGCCGATTATCGAGAACCCGCCGCTGGCGCGCTCGCTCTACCGCTCGGTCGAAGTGGGACAGGCGATTCCAGTCGACCTGTATGCGGCGGTAGCCGCCATTCTGGCCTATCTCTACCGCCAGCGGGTAGAGGCAGAGTTGCGTGAGCGCCGGGCGCGGGAAGCTGCCGCGCATGGTCGTGCGCAGGCCAACCCAGCCGGCCGCACTTCGGGGCCGGCAGCGGTGATCCCACCCGTTGAAGGAGGCCGCGTATGAGCACCGCCGCATTGCCGGCCAGCTCGCTCTCGACACAAACCATCTTGCAGCGCCTGCGCGAGTATGTGCTGCCTCTGGCCGCGATCAGCGTGATCTTCGTCATGCTGGTGCCGCTGCCCGCCGCAGGCCTCGACCTTCTGCTCGCGCTCTCGATGGCCGCCTCCGTGATTGTCTTCCTCTCCGCGGTGCAGATTCGCCGCGCCGTCGAACTCAGCGTCTTTCCCACCCTGTTGCTGCTGCTCACCCTTTTCCGGCTGGCGCTGAACATCGCCTCCAGCCGCCGTATTCTGCTGCACGGCTCAGAGGGAACGGCGGCGGCGGGAAAGGTCATCGAGGCCTTTGGCCAATTCGTGGTGGGCGGCAATTACGTGGTGGGCTTCGTGCTGTTTCTGGCCCTGATCGCCATCCAGTTTCTGGTGGTCTCGCATGGGGCCGTGCGCACCGCCGAGGTGACGGCGCGTTTTACGCTGGACGCCCTGCCGGGCAAACAGATGGCGATTGACGCGGACATGAATGCAGGCTTGATCGACGAGGCAGAGGCTAGGCGGCGGCGCCATGCCATTGCCCGGGAAGCGGAGTTTTACGGCGCCATGGATGGAGCGGCGCGCTTCAACCAGAGGGACTCGCTGGCGACCATACTGATTACAGCCATCAACATCATTGCCGGACTGCTGATCGGCACCCTGCAGCAGGGCATCGATCTGAGCGAAGCGGCACGCACCTACACGGTGCTGACGGTGGGCGACGGGCTGGTGACGCTGATTCCGTCGCTCCTGGTTTCGGTGGCCGGTGGAATCACCCTCACCCGCGCCAACTCGGCCGGATTGCTGGGCGGCGAGATTCGCCAGCAACTGCTGGCCAAGCCCGCCACGCTCTATCTGGCCAGCCTGGTCTCCGCGGCCATGTGCCTGATTCCGGGAATCCCCAAGATCGCATTTCTGCTGGTCGCCGGCGGGCTCTATTGGAGCGGCCGGCGAGTAAGTGCCCAGGGGCAGGCTGCTCCGGCGGTTGAGATGGGCCCGGGGGAGAAGAAGAAGGCCGAGCAGGCGCAGGGCTCTGACCTGGCCGGTCTGCTGCGCCTGGAGGAGCTGACTCTCGAGATTGGCTTCCAGCTCATTCCGCTGGTAGACGAAAAGCAGGGCGGGCAACTGCTGAACCGGGTCCGTGCGCTGCGCCGTCATCTGTCCGCGGAGATGGGTTTTCTGGTGCCTCCGGTGCACATCTCGGACAACCTGCGCTTGAAGCCGCGCGAGTACCTGTTCTCGCTGCGGGGGATGGAGATTGGTCGCTGGCAGACCGAGGGCTCGCAGCTGCTGGCCGTTTCCGGCGACCCGGCTCGCAGGCCTTTGGCGGGCAGGGAAACGCGCGAGCCGGCCTTCGGTGTGGCCGCCGTGTGGATCGCCCCCGCGCTGGAGGATCAGGCCATTGCCGCCGGCTACTCGGTGGTGGACGCGGTTACGGTGATCACCACCCACCTGGGCGAGTTGATCCGGCGTCACGCCGCGGAACTGCTGGGCCGGGCCGAAAGCAAGCGGCTGATGGACGCCCTGAATGAGAGTCATCCCAAACTGATTGAAGAGCTGGTGCCCAAGCTGCTGACCCTGGGCGAAGTGGGTCGCGTACTGGAACAGTTGCTGCGGGAGCGGGTTTCGATCCGTGACCTGGGCCCCATTCTCGAAGCGCTGCTTGAGACTGCCCCGGCCAACAAGGGCCTCGTGGCCCTGGTGGAGGCGGCCCGCCAGGCCCTGGGGCGGAGACTGGTCCAGCCCCTGCTCGACAGCGATGGGCAACTGCCGGTTCTGCTCCTCGATCCGGCCCTCGAAGAAGAAATACTGGGCACCCTCGCGCCGGAGGCCGGGCAGCGGCTGCTGGTCTCTGCGGGGACGCCTGGAACGCCGTTGGTGCGCCGTCTTGCCGATTCTTTGAGACAACTTATCGGCGTCTCCTCGGCTGCGGCCCTGCCCGTGCTCCTCTGTCCCAGTCCGGCGCGCTATCACGTCAAGCGCTGGCTGGAGCCGGTACTCCCGCGGCTGGCGGTAATCGCAGCCGGAGAGATTCCCGCCGAGATTCGTCTGCGCCCTGCAGGAACGGTGCGCTAGAGGGCATCGAGCGGGGATGCGAAGGGGCAGAGCCGGTTGAAGCACGCGGTTGCGAGGGGAGATGCGATGGGAATGGAGGCGGCAGGAGCGATGGGGAATGCAATGTCGCGGCGTCGGGGCGGGTCTGGTGGGGGCTATCCGCCCGTGGCTGCCGGGGTGCAGGTGCTCAACAACGAGCAGGAACACGTCTTGCTCGAGCACTTGCCGATGGTGCGCTTTCTTGCCCGCCGCATTCACGAGCGGCTGCCCCAGCATGTGGAGATCGAGGATCTGGTCTCGGCCGGGGTGGTGGGCTTGATGGACGCCTTCTCGAAGTTCGACCCGGCCAAGAAAGTGCAGTTTCGCAGCTACGCGCAGTTCCGCATCCGCGGCGCAATCCTTGACAGCCTGAGGACTCTGGACTGGGGCCCGCGCGAGTTACGGCGCAAGGGCCGTGCAGTGGAAGAGGGCATTCGCACTCTGACGGCCAGGCTGGGCAGGCCACCGGGCGAGGCCGAGGTGGCCGCCGAACTGGGGCTCGACCTGGACGCCTATCAGCAACTGCTGGGCGACCTGAAAGGCCTGGAGATCGGCACCCTGCATGTGGAGCGCAATGAGGACTCGGGCGAAGAGGAGCTGGCCTATGTACCGGGCCGCCCCGAGGAGGATCCGTTGTTCTGCTGCCTGCGCGGCGAGCTGGAGCAGCGGCTCACAGACGCCATTGCCCATCTGCCCGAACGGGAGCGGCTGGTCATGACTCTGTATTACTACGAAGAGATGACCATGCGGGAGATCGGCCTGGCGCTGGGGGTGGTCGAGTCGCGGGTCTCGCAGGTACACGCTTCGGCGGTGGTGCATCTGAGGGCGGCCCTTAAGGATCTGGCCGCCGCGGGCGCCTTCAAGGCGCAACCGCCGCGCAGGCCGAGGGAATTGGCAAGGCGATGACCGAGGAGAATGACCGCTGATGGAAAAAATGCTCAAGCAGGACGAGATTGACGCTCTTTTTGAGGCCGCGCGGACCACCGTGCCCGAGGCGGCCCGGCCTGAGGTGCGGGCCCGCGTGGCGCCCTACAGCTTCTCCTCCGCTGGACAGATTTCGAATGAGCAGTTGCGCGCCATCAGCTTGCTGAACGACCTGTTCGCCCGCAACCTGACGCACAATCTGGCGGCTTGGCTGCGCAGCCGGTTTCAGGTCAACCTGGTTTCGGCCGAGCAAATTCCATTTAACGAGTTCCTGCTGCGCATCCCCGAGATCTGCTACGTGGCCTCGGTGCGCCTGGAACCCCTGGGCGCGCTCTCGGTGCTGCAATTGGACCTGGCCCTGGCTCCGCCCATCATCGATCTGCTGCTCGGTGGCGAGGGCAAGGAAGGGCCGCTGCGCGAAGTGACGGATATTGAGGAAGCCATTCTTGCCAGCCTGGTAGAGATCGTGTGCCGCGAGTTGACGGCGGCCTGGCAACCGGTGGGTCTCAGCTTCAATTTCGAACGCCGCCAGATGCAGACCCAGGTGGCGCGCATCATGTCGGTCAATGAGAAGACGCTCTGCCTGAGCTTTGAGATTCGCATGCCCCACCAGTCGGGGCTGCTGAACCTGGCCTTTCCCGCGGTGGTGGCCAACACAATCCTGCGGCGCCTTACCTCGGATTGGGGCCGGAGGCGGCGTCATGCGCCTGAAACCCGGGCGCGCATGGAGGCCTCGGCGCGCCGTATGCGCTTTGGCGGTTCCCTGCAATTGCCCTCCGTGCGCCTGCCCGCCAGCGCTGTCGAGAACCTCGAAGCGGGCGGCATTCTGCGCCTTGATCTCTCCGCCAGCACCCCGGCCGAATGGCGGGTCGGGGGACAACGCCTGAGTGCCGCCGAGGCCCTCCGCCTTGGCAGCCACCGGGCGGCACGCATGGCGGCAGGAACGCCGGAAGGAAGCGCCATATGAGTTATCTGGATTGCTGGACATCGGTGGCCATGGCCCTGTTCTCCCAGGCCCTGGCCGGAGAACCGGAACTCTCCGAGTGCGCGCCCAGGCCGGTGGGGACCGGGGCCTTCGGCTTTACCGCGACCCTCTCCGGAGATCAGGAGGGCTGCTTCTCGGTGATCCTCGATCCGGCCATTCTCGACGCGCCGCTGATGGGCGAGGGAATGGATCAGAAGACGGGCTGGGGCGAGCTGTTGCGCGAGGTCGCCGGCGCCGCCGCAGGGGAACTGCTGGCCAGGGACGGGAAGAAGTGCTGCGTGGAAAGATTCGAGCCGCTGGAGGGAGAGAAGCAGGGATCGCGGTGCTTTCAACTGACGTCTGCCGGCGGCGTGTGGACGATTCTGGTTCGGGACGAGCTCTCGGCAGCCAAGATTGCCGGGGCGACACCGGAGGCGCCGGCCACGCAGAAGCCTCCTCCGCCCGCGGGGATCAACCAGGGGATCGAGTTGCTGCTGGATGTGGAACTGGAAGCTGCGCTCCGCTTCGGCTGCCGGGAGATGCCTCTGGGGGAGATCCTGGACCTGGGGCCGGGCGACGTGGTGGAGCTCGACCGTCATGTCACCGACCCCGTCGACCTGATCGTGGGCGACAAGATCGTGGCTCGCGGCGAGGTGGTGCTGGTGAACGGAAACTTCGGGCTCCGGATCGTCCAGGTGGCCGCTCCCCACAAGCGGTTGGAGAGCATACGATGCCTCTTCTAAACCGCGGCGGGACAGGATTCGGGCGCGCGATACCAACGCAAGCCCCGTTCGGCGAGGTCGATACCTCCCAGCCGGCCGGCGCGGCCATGAAGACAGGGCTGTTTGAGGCGTGTGCCAACCTTAACTGCCGCACTGGCTGGCTGCACTTGTGGCGCAACCGCTCCGTGCCGGTCTTTGAGAACGGCTGGACCTGTTCGCCTGCCTGCACAGCGGTCCGCGTCACGGCCGCGGTAAACCGGGAGCTGGACGGGCGGGGATATGCAGGAGAGAGCCATCGCCATCGCATTCCGCTGGGATTGGTGATGCTGGAACAGGGCTGGATTACGCAAACCCAATTACGCCGTGCACTCGAGGCGCAGAAAGCTGCCCGGACCGGCCGGTTGGGAGAGTGGCTGGTGCGCCAGCGTGCGGTCAGCGAGGCCACGGTCACCCGTGCCTTGGGGTTGCAATGGAGCTGTCCAGTCCTACCCCTCGAGCTTCACGACGCCGCGGCCATGACCGTGGCGATGCCGCGCCTGTTCGTGGACGCTTTCGGCGCGTTGCCTCTGCGCCTGGCCGGCGGGCGTGTTTTGTACCTGGGATTTGAGGAGCGGCTGGACCCGGTGCTGGCGCTGGCGATGGAGCGGATGACCGGATTGCAGGTGGAATGCGGCATGGTGCGGGAATCGCTCTTCCGGCCGGCACACGCCCGAATCCTGGATGCAAAGTTCCCCGGAGTGGAACTGGTCGAGGCCGTCTCAGAACCTGCCGCAGCCCATGCCCTGGCCAGGTCGGTGGAGCGGACGCGCCCTATCGCCTCCCGCCTGGTGAGGGTGCACGACTGCCTGTGGCTGCGCATGTGGCTCAGTCCCCAGACCGGCCCGCTGCCTGAGACCGGCTCGGTGCTGGACCTGGTGTGCTCGATCGGCATTCCGTAGCAGATGGGGAATCCGGCAGGGCATATCACGAAAGCCCGCTCGTCCCTCAAGAACTGGGCCGCAATGCCGATAAAGAGTGGAGCGGAGGAGCGGAGGCATGAGTGAAGTTCGCACCCTGATCGTGGACGATTCGTCGGTGATGCGCAAGATTGTGGAGCGCGCACTTCGCCAGGCGGGCCTTGATCCGTTGGTGGTGTTTGAGGCCGGCAGCGGCACCGAGGGGTTGGAGCAGTTGAGGGCCAGGCAAGTGGACCTGATTGTCTCCGATATCAACATGCCATTAATGGACGGGCTGGAGTTTCTGCGCCAGATCCAGGCACAGGGCCTGGCGCCCGGTGTACCGGTGGTGATGATCACCACCGAGTCCAGTGAAGAGCAGGTGAAGCAGGCCATTCAGTCTGGCGCGCGGGGGTACATCCGCAAGCCATTTACCGCCGAGCAGGTGAAGCAGCGGGTCCTGCCCCTGCTGAACGCAGCATAAGGGGAAGAACCGTCATGTGGTTGAGCGGGGTGCGAACACCCGCTGCCTTGCGTGTACAAGGTTGCGGCCAACTGGAAGAGAGGCGTGCAATGGCAGTCTCACTGCGGGATTCCGTGCAGATGGTTTCCGATCCCAGGAATCTCGATGCCAGCGTGGAAGAAGTGTTTCAACTGATGTTGGGCGTCGACTGCCGGCGCGAAACTGAAGCCGAAGCGCTTCGTGCGGGCGTCGAGCTGGAATCGGTGACCGCGGTGGTAGGGTTTGGCGGACTGCTGAGCGGGGCCTGCGTCTTCCGCTCGGGCGCGCAAGCGGCCATGAAGGTGGCCGCGCATATGACAGGCATGGACTTTGATGAGATTGACGACACGGTGAAAGACGGAATCGGCGAAATCTGTAACATGCTGGCGGGGGCATGGAAAGGTAAAGTGCCGGGCCTGGCCGCCAATTGTGGCCTGTCGGTCCCGACCGTGATCTCCGGGCGTGATTACAACTTGCATGTACAAGCTCCTGAGTTCCAGCTGCATCACTGCTATTGCTTTGAAGACGCGCACTTCGTGGTCACCATCGTCTGCGACAGCCTTCAATAAGGCTGCGGAACCACGTGTGGACGCAGGCAACCGAACCACGTGCGGACGCAGAGAGCAGGGCGCAACAGTCGCTGGTTTGACCTTGTGCCAGCCGCGAGTGGCCGAGGCGTAATTTCTGTTCGCCGCTTTCGAATCCTTGAGCGCAGCGTGAAACCGATTCCAGCGCTTATCCCTTCTCCCCCCACATTCAGTTCGCTCTAATCTTTTCCCCTCCGGTTCGGCCTCTCCGCTGCTCTATTCGCGGGCAAGAGGATTGCCCCATGGACAGCGGATACTATGCGGCCATGACCGGCCTGATGGCGCGTACCCAGGCGCTGGATACGGCTGCGGCCAACCTGGCCAATGCCGGGACCCCCGGCTATCGCGCCGAGCGTGAGTTCTTCCGCTCCGCGCTTCTGGGTCCCGGCGCGGAGGACTCGCAACTGGGTCAGACTGTCAACAATTACGGGCTGCTCGGCGGCGACCGGCTGAGCATGGCCCAGGGCGTATTGCAGCAGACCGGCAATCCGTTGGATCTGGCCATTGAGGGCCAGGGCTTCTTTGCCGTCGAGACGCCCGCCGGCCCGCGCTATACCCGCGATGGCAGCTTCCATCGTTCACAGAAGGGGCTGCTGGTCACCTCTGAGAACGAGCCGGTGCTTTCCACCACGGGACAGCCGGTTCAGGTGCCGCCGGGCGAAGTGTCGGTGGGCGCGGACGGGACACTGTCGGTGGCTGGTGGGGCCGTGGCCTCGGTAGGCGCCTTCAGCTTCGCCCCCAATGTGCAACTAACGCCGGAAGGAGCCAACCGGTATCTGGCGCCCCCGGGTGCAAAGCCGGTGATTGCGAAGGATGCGGCGGTCCATCAAGGGGCTATCGAAGGCGCGAACCAGAGCGTCATCCAGGGAACGCTGGACCTGATGGTCATGCAGCGCCAGGCAGAGATGATGCAGAAGGCGCTCACCGTCTTCCACACCGAGTTCAACAAGTTCGCCAGCGAGGATCTGCCCAGGATTTGAGGGTTGACCCCGGGAAATTCTCCCACGCGAGGGAAAAGAAATGATTCGAGCACTGTACACGGCAGCCAGCGGCATGAGCGCGCAGCAGATGAACCTGGACACCATTGCCAACAATCTGGCCAACTCCTCCACCACGGGCTTTCGCCAGTTGCGCCTTCAATTTCAGGACATGGTTTACCAGAACCTGATCACCCCAGGGGCGGCGCAAAGCCAGTCCACGGTCTCGGCGGGGTTGCAGATCGGCCTGGGAACCAAGCCGGTGGCCACCGAGGTGATCATGACCCAGGGTCCTCTCAACGAGACGGACAATCAATACGATGTGGCCATCAGTGGCGCCGGATTTTTTCAGGTGCAGAGGCCGGACGGCACCATCGCCTATACCCGTGCCGGCCAGTTCCACCTGAACAACCAGGGAACCATCGTGACTACTGAGGGCGATCCTCTGTTGCCCAATATCACCATTCCCCCCAATGCCGGCGCCATCACCATCACGCCCTACGGCGTAGTGAACGCGACCCTGCCGGGGCAGCAGAACCCGTCGCAACTGGGACAGATTCAGTTGGCCACATTCCCGAATCCGGGCGGCCTGGAGAGCATGGGCTCAAATCTCTTGCAGGCTACGCTCAGCTCCGGCGACCCGGTGTTGGGCAATCCCGGAGGCTCAGAGGGACTGGGTACACTGCAGCAGAATTACCTCGAAAACTCGAACGTGGATGTGGTCACCGAATTCGTGCAGATGGTGCTGGCACAGCGAGCCTATGAATCGAATTCCAAGGTAATCAAGGCCGCTGACGACATGTACTCGCAAGTCAACAACATGACGCGGTAGCTCGAAGGGCTTCCATGATGGGCCGTGAAAAAAGAGAAGCAACAAGATGCTGGCATGCCCGATTCGATTGGGCGGCGATGGCGTATTTTGCCGCTGCAACGCTGGCAGCGTACGGTCAGTCGGTAACGGTCCGGACACAGAACTCGGTCGCGGCGCTCGAAGCACCCGCAGTCATGCTGCGCGAAATCGACGATCCGCATTCGGGAGCGCGCTGGCTTCTGCTGCCGAACCCCAACCATCCCGGCGGACCGGGCCGCCTGGTGCTGGCTGCCGGTGGAGACAGAACGGGTTCTGCCGCCGTGGCCATTGCAGTTCCGGCGCGCCCGGTGATTCGTGCCGGCGACGAGTTGGTTGTGGAGGAGAACACGGTCGTAGTAGAGGCGCGGCTGGAGGCCAGGGCATTGGGATCGGCGTCACTAGGAAATACATTGCATGCGAGGCTGAAGATGGGCGGCAAAGTGGTGCCGGTAGTGGCGCTGGGGCCGGGACGGGCGGCGCTTGAACCGGAGATGGGCGGGCGTCCATGAGAAATCGTGGGGGGATGGCGGCAATTTTCTCTTTGGGGCTCGTGATGGCCGGGCCCGCGTACGCCGGAATCCGCAAGCCCGCGGCCGCGTCCACCACACCTAAGGCGAATCCGCCCGAGGCGGCGCTGCGTTCTTATGTCGAGCGCGTGCGGGCGCAGCAGGCGGCGGAGGTGCGGACGCCGGGTTCGATCTGGAGCCCGGAAGGAATGCTGGTGCGGCTGGGCACCGACGCCAAGGCGGTTCGGCTGCACGATGTGGTGTCCATTGTGGTCACCGAAAGCCTGGCCGCGTCGACCGACGGCCAGGTGAAGAACACCCGCGCCTCGAACGCCAGCTCCAACGTGAGCGCGCTGTTTGGCGCGCTGAAGGCCTCCAACAACCTGCAAAACCTGCTCGGCGTGACTGCGGCCTCCGGCCTGACGGCGCAGGGGCAGAGCACTACCAACTCCAGCCTGGTGACCACCTTTGGCGCGGAAGTGGTGGATGTGCTGCCCAACGGAATGCTGGTGGTACAGGCCACCCGGCAGTTGACCTTTTCCCAGCAAACCCAGTTGATTAAGTTGCGCGGACTGGTGCGCCCTGAGGACGTAAGCGCGCAGAACCAGGTGCTGTCGACGGCCATGACCGATCTGGAGCTGGAAGTGACGGGCAAAGGCATTGTGAACGACTCGACCTACCGGCAGAATCCGCTGGTGCGCTTCCTGGAGAAGCTATTGGTCTTTTGAAGCGCTGGAACCAGGGGCAACAAGCGGAGAACGGAGTGCGGCATGAACACCATGAACGCGGTGGATACGGAACAGGCGCCGGGGCAGAATGCGCCGGCGGAGAACTCCGAGCCGGGCACGGCGGAGCGGCAAAGATGGGCGCTGTTTCTGCTCTGGTCGCTGGTGGCGATTTTTTTGGCCCTCACCTCGGCGTGGGTTCTCGCCGAGACCGCGGGACAGCGGGCGCGCGTCAAGGACGTGGCCGCCATTGAAGGGATTCGCGACAACCAGTTGGTAGGGTACGGGCTGGTGGTGGGACTGCGTGGTACGGGAGACAGCTCGCAAACGGTCTTTCCGGCGCAGACCTTGATTTCGGCGCTGGAGCGGATGGGAATCACCGTTCCTCAGACCGGCTCCAACAGCGCCAGCAACATGCAGGTGAAGAACATGGCCGCGGTGTTTGTGGTGGCCACACTTCCGCCGTTTAGCCGGCCTGGCTACCGCATCGATATCACCGTCTCCTCGGCAGGCGACGCGCGCTCGCTCGACGGAGGCATCCTGCTGATGACGCCCCTCTACGGGCCGGACGGCCAGGTGTATGCGCAGGCCCAGGGAGCGCTGGTGCTGGGCGGCTACATGGCCTCCGCCGGAGGCAATACACGGCAGATGAACCATCCCACCACGGCGCGAGTACCGGGCGGAGCTCTGGTGGAACGCGGGGTGTCCTTCGACTTGAAGCAGATGCACAGAGTCAACGTGGTGCTGAACGAAGCAGATTTTCACACCGCCGAGCGCATGGCCGCAGCCATTAACCAGGTACTGGGGTCCGCGCGTGCTCACGCCGTCGACAGCCGTCAGGTGGAGATTGCAACCGCGCCGGACGAAGATGTAGCGGCGCTTCTTGACCGGGTGGAAGCTGTCCAGGTGGAGGTTTTCCCGCGCGCACGCGTCGTGGTGAACGAACGCACCGGGACGGTGGTCATCGGGGGCGATGTACGGTTGCAGCCGGTTTCGATCCTGCACGGCGGCCTGATGGTGAATGTGATCACCGAGACGCGGGTGTCGCAGCCCAATGCCCTTTCTTCGGGCACGACTCAGGTGGTGCAACAAACCAGCGTGCAGGCCCAGGACAAGCCGGTGAACCGCATCGATCTGAAAGACGGAGCGACGGTGGAGGATCTGGTGCAGGAACTGCAGCGGACCGGGGCCGGCGCGCGGGACGTGATCTCGATTTTGCAGGCGATGAAGGAGGCCGGCGCATTGGAAGCCGACCTGGAGGTGCTGTGATGCAGGTGACGGGAGCCGCGGCATCGTCCTCCGCGCAGCAGGGCCCGATCGCGCCGCAGCCGCGCCTGGCGCGGGCCGCGCATGAGTTCGAAGCGCAGATGATGAAGGAGTTGCTCAAGCCCATGACGGATTCCGATGGGTTGGGCGGAGACGCGGACGAATCCGGTTCCGGCTCCAATGGCGCACTGGGAGAGTTCGCCACCGAGGCATTGGGACGAGCCTTGAGCGAACAAGGCGGCCTGGGCATTGCCACCAGCATCGTGCACAGTCTTTCCCATGCAGGGAATTCTCCCCACGCTGCGCAAGTAACCGGGAATCCGCACGCAAATACCTTGATCAGCAAAGCTGAATGACTACAGTGATTAGCAGAGATGCCGATAAGCCGGGTAAGGAGAGATGGGTATGGACATTCGCAACAGTGTTGAGGGTTTGAAGACGCTCCTCGGAGTGCCGCCGACGGCTGCGGCGCAAACGCCCCCGGTCAAGAGTGGAACGGCGGGCAACGCCAGCGCGCTGGCAGGCGACCGTGCCACGCTGAGCAGCGCCGGGACCGAGGTTGCACAAACCGCCTCCGAATCCGAGGTACGCATGGACAAGGTAGCGTCCGTCCATGCCGCTCTGGCAGCGGGCACCTACAACGTGCCGGCGTCGGCGGTTGCGGGCAAGGTGGTGGATGCAATGTTGGGCGGCGAGCAGTCTTCCGGCAATTAGGTCCGGCTTGGGTGCCTGGTCGAAGAGTCGCAGCGGGTACGGCGGAGTCCGATATTTTGAAGCGGCCCGGCGCAAGGAACAGACAGAGCAGGTGGGCGGGTGAGGCAGAACAGGGTACGTCCGGATTTGAAGGCGCTGGTCACCGAGGCCACGCAGGCGCTGGCGCGCCTGGACCCGGAACGGCTCGAGGAGCTGGCCTTATCGTGCCAGGCGTTGAACCGCGACCTGGCGCCGGTGGATGTGAAGGAACGCGCTCGGCTGGAGCGCGAGGCCAGGAAAGCTAGAGAGGAGATGGCGGTATTTGCGCGCGTGCTGCAAGCCACCCGGGCCAATCTGCATGTCATGGAGCGTTTGCGGAATCTGCGCGCGGGCCGGCCGGGGTACGCGGGAGTGCAGGAACCCCAATGGACGCCGAGGAAGGATCGGAATGGGGACGATTAATTCCGCCTTCAGCATCATCTCGCAAGCGCTGGATGCCGATCAGTCGGCGTTGAGCATTGTGGCCAACAACGTGGCCAACGCCAACACTACGGGCTATACGCGCGAGGTTCCCAACTGGGAGGAGAATCCGCCGATAGAGATCAACGGGGTCTCCTATGGCACAGGTGTTACTGAGACCGGCCCCACATCGGTGCGGGATCGGGTACTCGAAGAGCGGCTGAACCAGCTGCAGCAGTTGGCCTCGGCTTCGGGCTCGCGCCTCACCGCGCTCAATACGCTGCAGGCGCCGTTCACACCCGACTCCGGCAGTTCGAGCTCAACAGCCGGGGACATCGGCAGCGACATCACCAACTTTTTCGATTCCTTTTCGTCGCTTGAGGCCAATCCGTCGGACAATTCGCTGCGCCAGGATGTGCTCACAACGGCTGCCACTCTGGCCGGAGACGTTTCCAACGCCGCAGCCAGCTTGAATTCGCAGCGGTCGGCCGTGGACCAGGAGGCAGCCGGAGTCATCACCCAGGTCAACTCGCTGACCAGCGCCATTGCCCAACTGAACCAGCAGATTCAATCCACTTCGCCCACGGGCGACGCAGGGACGCTGGAGGACCAGCGCCAGCAGGACTTGAGCCAGCTATCGCAGTTGATCGGGATTAACCAGACCACGACGGAAAACAATGGGCTCTCGATTACCACCACGGCCGGGCAACTGCTGGTCTCTGGAGGCAACAGCTTTCAGATGACCACAGGCGTGGTCAACGGGGTCACGGACTTCTTTGTCGGTACGACGGATGTAACGAAGCAGATGATCAGCGGTGGCGGCGAGTTGGGTGGTTATGTGACGGTACGGGATCAGGACATTCCGAATGCGCTCTCTGCGCTTGACCAGTTAGCCTACAACGTTTCGACAGCAGTGAATACGCAGAACAACGCGGGCACCGATCTGGCCGGTGACAACGGAAATGCGGGCAATATTTTTTATCAACCGGCGCAGGTGGCGGGCAGCGCGGCGGCCATGAGCGTGGTGATGACAGACACCAGCCACATCGCTGCCGCAGCTCAGGGCAAGGGCACGGGCGACAACTCGAATGCCACCGCCATGGCCAACCTGGCCACGCAATCGATTGTGAACGGCCAGACCCCCACCAATTATTACTCGAGCTTTGTCAGCGAACTGGGATCGACGATTGCGGAAGTGCAAACCGAGAACACGGCAGAAAGTGCGTCGGTGACCCAGTTGCAGACGCAGGCAGACTCGCTTTCCGCCGTAAATCTCAACGATGAAGCCTCGTCGATGCAGCAGTTCGAGCGCTGTTACCAGGCGGCCTCTGAGGTTTTCACGATATTGAATACGGTAATGGCTTCGGCGCTGAACCTTGGAGTACAGACGGCAGTTTCCTAGTCGAACAGGCTAGGCCACCGACCGCTTGATTTTGTATCACAGTGCGTGCCCAATCCTTGCGGCGTATCTGATTTTTCCGCAAGGGTGGGAAAGCATGAAATCACGCGGTCAGAGACCACAGCGCTGGCGTGTGCCGGAAGGGAACTGCTGGCCGGCGGAGGAATACGATGCGGGTGGATCCCTTTTATGTTTCCAACCTGGTGAGCGCGCTGGATCAGAGCCAGGTTACAGAGCAGCAGTTGACGAACGAGTTGTCGAGCGGGGTACGTGTCACCTCGTTGAGCCAGGACCCGATTGCCTCTGGAGAAAACGTATTGCTGCTGAATCAGATACAGCGGGATGACTCATTCACGCAATCATCGAGCCTGGTCCAGGGCCAGTTGCAGGTAGCCGATTCGGCGCTGGGCAGTGTAGTCACGCAACTCACTCAGGCCATCTCGCTGGCCACTGAGGCCAACAACGGCACCCTCAATTCCAGCGATCTTCAATCAATCTCCAGCCAGATTGCGGGCATCCGCGACGAAATCACTTCGCTGGCTAACACAAGTTATCAAGGGCAATATATATTTGCCGGAAGCCAAACCGCGACGGTCCCGTTCAGCACCTCGGATAGTACGACTCCAGCTACCACTACGTATAGCGGCGACGAAGGAGTCAACTATCTCCAGACCCCGAACGGACAGACCATCCAGTTGAATGTTCCGGGCGATCAGGTATTTGATGCCAGCGGCGCCAACAGCGTTTTTGGAGCCCTGAACAAATTGGTTGCGGATTTTTCCGGCGGCGCCAGTGCAGCCACTTCGGCCGCAGACACACAGGCCCTGAATACAGCGCTGAGTTATGTTTCGCAGCAGCGAGTTACCGTCGATAACTCCCTCACTCGGCTCACTGCGGCTTCCGATGCGGTAAGCAGCGAAAATACCCAACTCACAGTTGCGCAAACCAATCTGATGCAGGCCGATCTGGCCCAGGTTTCCACGCAACTCTCACTTACAAAGACACAGCAGACGGCGCTGGAAGATGTAGTCTCGCAACTGGGCTCTGGCAGCCTCTTCGAGAAACTGTAGCGCGATCTGGATTCGCGTCCCTGGCGCAACGACAATACAGGTCCCCTATTCAGTCTGGTTCGTTGCTGCGTCTTCAGCTTGCGCATTGTCCGGGAGCGACACATCCGGGCCGCGGGGCCGTCTATACTCAATGCGAGAGGACACGCATTGTTTGCCCCACTGCGATTTATCTGGAATGCAACTCGCGGACATCGCCTGACTCCCTGGCGTAGTGAGTACTTTCGCTGGCGCGTCGAAACCTATTCCGGCATACCGGCCGAGACGCTGAAGTTCAGTGACATCCTCGGATTTGTTTGGAATTCACGGTGGGAACTGCTGAGCTATCTCGCTTGGACAGGACGGATGGACCGCGAGGCGCGGAAGCGGGTTTGACGAGCATGCGGCCGCGCTCCCTGGAGTTTTTTCTGGCATGAACTGTGGACGTTTTTGCTTCTGCGGTCTGGCACATGCGGTCTTGCTCTCCGCCCTGGGAATGGCAGCGGCGCAGCAGTTACCGCCCGCGGAGCCTCCTCAACCTATACCCGGTTCCCGCGGTGATGCACCGACTTTGCGCGTCACCACCAACGAGGTTTTGGTGCCTACGCTCGTAGAGAAGCGCGGAGGTGGGATCTTATATGGGTTGAAGCCTTCCGATTTCGTGCTTGAAGACAACGGCGTGGCGCAGAAGATTCGCGTGCAGGAGGAGATGGACACTGCTCCCGTTGCGCTCATTGTCGCGGTCGAAGAGGGAGGAGTGAGCGCTCTCGAATTCGACAAGCTGGCTAAACTTGGCCCGCTACTCGACTTGTTTCTCTCCGACGGCCGAAGCCAGGCGGCGCTGGTGGGTTTCGACTCCAGCCCCCACCTTATTCGCGACTACACGCATTCCAGCGAAGATATTGGCGAGGCTCTTAAGCGCCTGGAGCCCGGTAACGGCGGCGACGCGATTCTGGATACCGTGAGTTATGCCGTCGATCTGCTGGAGTCGCAGCCTAAGGAGTATCGCCGCGTTCTGCTGCTGGTCAGCGAGGAGCGCGACCACGGCAGCAAGCACACCAAGCCCGCGCAACTGGTTCAGAAGATAGGCCGGTCTGACGTCCTGGTCTTGAGCATCTCCTTTTCGCCGTCGCGTGCCGAACTGCTCCACGACGTAAAAGACTCCGGCGAAGATCGCACCATGAACATGATTTCGACGCTGATGATGGCGGTGCAGGCGTTCAAAAAGAACGCAGCAAAAGAGGTGGCCCAGATGAGCGGCGGTGAATACACTACCTTTACCGGCGACAAGCGGTTCGAACAGCGGGTGGTAGACGCGGCCAAGCACGTGCGCAACCGGTACCTCATCACCTTCAGTCCGTCTGACCCGAAGCCCGGACTGCACACCATTCGTGTAAAGACGGCCCAGGACTACGGCGCCCGCATCGTTGCTCGCGATAACTACTGGCTGCAGCAGGAGCAGTGAACTTCCGCTGCTACCCAGCCCTGCCTAGGGGTAGAACGTTGATAGTGAATCAAATGACGCCTGTGGCTCGTTCATGGTAATCTCACTGTAGACACTTAAAGAGTGGACCTGAGAAGACAAGAGGAGTAACAAACGCCGTGCTGGCGACTGCTAAGAAAACTGAACTGATTCAACGCTTCCGCACCCACGATTCCGACACCGGCTCGCCGGAGGTTCAGATCGCGATTCTGAGTGAGCGGATTGGCGAACTGACCGAGCATTTCAAAACCCACAAGAAGGATCATGCCTCCCGGCGTGGTCTGTTGATGCTGGTCAGCAAGCGCCGCCGACTGCTGGATTACCTGAAGACGCATGATTCCGATCGCTATCGCGACGTAATCGGCAAACTCGGTATCCGCAAGTAATCAGAAAGCAAACTTTGACCCGGAAGCGCCCAGACCGGACATTGGTCACGGCCCTCGTTCCACCCAGAACATGGGGCCATGGTGTACCTGGCGAACTGTACCTGATGCCAGGGACTGCGCAGAGCTATCGGCTCGTCGCGGTCCCGGCATATCGGCAGGGAGAATCCACTCCCTCGCGTAAATCCCACTCAATTGCGCGTAGCCGGCATCTCGCCAGTGTCTCCTTACACTCCGGCGCCTTCCAACTACAAATTTCTCAAGCGAAAAAATTGAAACGAGGACTCTATGTCTACGAAGCATGAAGTAGCAGTCGAGCTTGCCGGCGGCAAGCGGCTGGTCTTTGAGACCGGGCGCATGGCCAAGCAAGCCTC
>PLSM01000109.1 GCA_003165075.1 Acidobacteriaceae bacterium
CGGAGCCAGGATGGAAAGCATAAGCTGTGCATTGTGCGCCCTGCCGGCAATGGTTATGTTTCCGGGTGGTACGTCCCGTAGGCTCCTGGGAAAAGAAAAACATGATTACCGTGGCAGCAGCGTAGAGGGGTCAAGGCTGGCCGTAGGCCATCGCGTCAGCGGCGCGCAGCGGTCTTTACGCCTCGCAGCGACCCCACACTTGAAAATGGTTCGAATTCAAGCGGACGTGATGACATTCGAACCATAGTTAGCAAACTCTCCGCACCTGGATAGCGGCTCAGTTCCGAGTACCTGACGATTCAGGCATTGGCCGGTGGTGGACGGATCGGCATGGATTTCTCAGCGAGCGGTAAGGGCCGTTCCCGCCAACGGAGACTCTTGTGTTGGGAAATCGATGAATGCTGGCCGACTATTCCGTCAGAACTCGAAGGTTAGGCTTGCATAGGCTGACCGTCCCCGTCCCGTCAGCGGCTTAATCTGGCTCATCCACATGCTGGCCATGAAGTCGTCGAAATTCACTCTCCCCAGCGGCAGTTCATAGTTCTTGTTGAGCAGATTGTCGGCAGCCGCGCTCGCCCGCAAGTGCTCTCGCTGATAGCCGGTGTGCAGATTGAAGAGCGCATACCCCGGCGTTGGTTGTTCGAACCGATGCGGGTCCACATTGGATTTGCGATCCACTGCCTGGGCGTTCAGGCTGGTTGTCCAGCCTGAACGGAGACCATCGAACTTACATCAAAACGTGGCGGTCAGGTTGATGGACACCGATTGGCCGCGACCGGTGACCGGAGTCATATTGCCTGTGGCGCTGTAGATGTCGATGTTATTGCCGCCAAGCGGCAGTTCATAGAGTCGGTTAAAGAGGTTGTCCACGCGGAAGCCCCCCTGCACATACTTGCTCTTGTAGGCTGCGTGAAAATTGAAGAGCGCATATCCTGGGGTAAGCAGCTCCATTCGGTTGGGATCAAGGCGTGACTTGCGGTCCACCATCTCCGAACCGATCCCGGCGCTAAGCCCCTTGATCTCCTCGTCAAAGGCGAGTCGTAAGTTCAGCGGCATCATCTGGTAGAGCGGGGTGTTGCTGTCGGTACGCGTGCCATGCAGCCAAGCTCCCACGGCGCTCAGTCTGCCAGTGCCGGCGGCGTCGCTGTCCCACAGCGTGGCGAAGCCCGAGAGATCACCGCCGCCGATGCGGGCGTCGTGGTTGGCAAAACGCAGTAGCGGCAGCCCCATCATCGACATTGAGGCCACATCCACATCAATATAGTCCTGGATATAGTTCAGGTGGGGTGTCAGCTTCACCTCCCAGGGCTTTGGCGCCTGCCCGTGCAGCAGCAGCGTACCGTTGACGAGGTTTCCGGTCTCCGGCTTCAGCGCGACGTTGCCGTAATACACATTGCCGTCACCGAACCAGCCGATCATGCTGGCCGCCATCATGCTGGTTGACCATGTGTATCGCTCGTAGAGATTCGGCGAGCGGTTCTTGCGCGCGTAGCCGAACTCAACGGCGACGTGCTCATTGGCGTCGTAGCGGGCCAGCGCAGTTAAGTCGAAGTTGGCGTCGGTGCGGGCGTGGTTTTCGGCGTTGAAGGCTGCGGCGTCGGTGGCATACATCATCGAGTATCCCTGCACGTTGCCCGCATCTGACCACACCGTGTCATTGCGCAGACCGATCAGCGTAGACCAACGCGGGTTCCAGTGGCTGAATACTTCGGCGTACGTCCCCAGTCGAGTACGGCGGCCATTGTTGATATTGATAAAGGTGTCGGGCCCCATCATGGGCGCCATCCCGGCAACCGGCGGCCACCAGTCATCCAGGCGGAAGCGGTACAGTTCATTGCCGGCGCGGAAGGTATGGCGCGGGGAAAGCGCAGACTCATAGCGCACCAGGTAGCCCAAATCGCGGCCATGTGTGTTCATCGGCATGGATGCACCGGCACCGTCGATGGCAATCTTGTCCTGCAAAAAGTTCATCTCGTGGGTGGTGTTCTGCCAGTAGAAGCGGGCATCCAGCGAACCTGAGGCCAGTGTGCGGCGGTAGCGCAGATTCAGCGAAGTCGCATCGTTGTGAACCAGATCCATGTAGGCGTTCACAAAGCCCTCAAACGGAGTATGGTGAAAACTCCCGGTTGCGAGGAAGAGGTTGCGTCCGCTCTGCGCCGCCAAAGTGAGTGCATGGTCGGTGCTCTGCGCATAGGTTGACGTGACCTTGTGACCGGCGCCGTCGGAGTAATCATCGGTGGTGGTGAAGGAGCCGACATAACCGAGGCTGAAGTGCTCGCTGGCGATCCCTTCCTTGAGCGATCCGCCCCAGTTTTCACCGTTGGAGCGGTAGTAGCCGGTGAAGGTGCCATCCTCGCGCAGTTTGTTTCCATGCTCGGCGAAAGCGGGCGCGGGAGACTCGGCCGAGATCGTGCCGCCCAGGCTGTCTCCACCCAAGCTGACCGGCGTGATCCCAGCCAGCACGGTCACCTGTGCGGCCTGGGCCGGGGCAACATAGCTGAGCGTGGGATTCATATGGTTTGGGCAGGCGCTGGAGATCGTCATGCCATCCACCACGATCTTGGTACGCTCGTCGCCCAGACCATGCAGAAAGGGAATCGTGGCCAATTCGCCGTTGCCATGCAGGCTGACACCGGGCGCATCGGCCAGTGCATCGGCGCTGTTATGACTGGAGGCTTGCCCCCTGAGAGCCGAAGCGGCAATGGAACTGGCGTCCTGCCCATCGACCTGGACGCTGGCCGTAACTACGGCAATCTTGAGCGACAGGTTTGCAGGAACTTCCGCGCCGGCTACCACCGTGAGGGGACGAAGAATCTGGTTGGCGAAGCCTGGAGCGGTGACGGTGAGCTGATAGTCGCCAGCCGGAACAGAGACAAAAGAAAAATGACCTAGATGATCGGAGATTCGGGTTTGGTGAAAATCCCCGATGGTGGAGCGCAATTCCACATGCGCGCCGTGAATCACGGCTCCGGAAGGATCCTTGAGCACGCCGACCACACTGCCGGTGGAAGCGGGGCTTAACACAGCCGATTGTTGAGCATGGATAGTGTTTGTCTGCCAGTATAGGCAGACGGCCGGCAATAATGCCAGCAATAACTTGCTTTTCATAAATTCTCCTCTTGCTTGAACAACGCGGAACAGCGGGACAGGCTGAACTGGTCCCATTCGTCAAACACCACAGATTGTCAGGCGAGAGGAGTTGGAGGGCCGCGCTTTGGATGGCTGCAAAAGGAAGGAATGCGGTACAACGTCTCAGTCTGCGGCGCTATCGCAGGATGGCGAACGACCCCCGCAAAGAACTGTTCCCTAGGTTCCGGCTTGAAGACTTGAGAATAGACAGCACAGGTGCCGACCGGACAGCAAGGGCACTTTTCCGAGACTGACGTGAAGCCCTTCTGATTGCCGTCGAGCCGCTGCATCCTGCGCATCATGCAGTGATGCTTTCCGTTCCTGCGGCAGCAGGCCGGAAGATTTGCGTCTGCGTCCGGGGCAAAGAGCGGCGCGATCAGCGTCCAGCTGAACAACATCATCAGCGAAAGTGCGATTACGCGCCGCATTGCCAAAGAACATTCTATCTGTGAGCGCCTATTTCACAAATCCATCAAAAGACCGACAGTAGATGGAAAATCGCTCTACGCCCTGTACTCTGACATACAATCAGGAGTGGTTGCAGGAGCTTATATGGGCATTCTCAGAAGAATTGGCGTGGCGCTGGATTCCGATCTTCTCAAGCAGTTCGATCAGTGGATGGGTAAGAACGGATATGCCAATCGGTCCGAGGCCTTTCGCGATTTGATTCGTGACCGATTAGTTGGTGAGCGGACATCGTCTCCGAATGCCGTCGTCGTGGGGACTGTCACCCTGATATATGACCACCACGAGCACGGTGTCGGCGAAAAGCTGACAGATTTGCAGCACGAACATCACGAACTGGTCGTCTCCACCAGCCACGCGCATCTCGATCACGATTCCTGCCTGGAGGTGCTTATCGTGCATGGCAAGTCGGCGGCGGTGGAAGAATTAGCCAGCAAGTTGCTCGCTCTGAAAGGGGTGCAGCATGGGCGTTTGGTGATGACTGTTCCCGCGCAGGCGCTGGCTGCACCTGCGGAGAAGGCACACAAACATCCGCATCCGCATAAACACTGATCCGCCGCAAGAAGAAACAAAAGTGGCCGGGAAGCATTTGCTCCCCGGTCGCTTCCCTTGTCCTGAAATCTCTATGATTCGTTCGACTTACCAAAACGATAGGTCAAGTTGACGCTGACATAGGACGGCATCTGTCAGAAGCTTCTTTCTAGCGCAAATCGGAACAGAAACGGTTCGGTGGGGTGGTTAACGCGTCCGAATGCCGGCGCGGTTGTTGGAGATATTTGGTAGACATAGGCGTAGTCAATGTCGGCATCTTTGCGGTTCAGCATATTCAGGAGTTCGGCCGTAACGTGCCATTTCTTGAAAAATTGATAACCGATCTCCCCATTGAGCAACACCGTTTGATTTGACTGATAAAGTCCGTCCGACGTCAAGTAGCGCGGGCCAAAGTAGCGCAGACGCAAACTCGACGTGAAGCCTTTGTAATCGTGCAGAGTGGCGCCCGATGAAATCACCACCTTCACCGCTTCGGGCACCAGCTTGCCACCCGGACCTTGCTGTTGCCAATAGACGTTGCCATCATAGTTGCCACTTACCGTAGGGCATGAAGCAGCGCCGGTAGTGCAGACATACAAGGGCGCATTTACGACCTGATATGTCGCATCAAATGGGTCTACAAAAGTGAACTGGGCACGGGAATCCGCAATATCGGCATCGAAAGCCAGATGTTCCGTCGGCGTGTAGTAGTTCGCCCATTCGATGCCATAGCGGTTGCTCGACTGCTCTGAAGCAATCGTGCCTCCGGTGTCGCCATCCTGCGTCAGTTCGGAGTTACTGTGGAGATACCACAGTTCAAAGGTACTTTGCAGATGGGGGACGGCCGCAGTGCGCAGACCGATTTCCCCGCCCTTTTGCTCGACCAGTGGTGAGATTTTCGGCTGGATCTGGCCGGGGTAAGGATAGTCCGGCGAAACCGGTTCCACCATCTGCGTTGAGCCACGCCCGTCGTTGCTGTGGAAACTGAATCCGCCCTGTAAATAGAACTCTGTATTGGCCCACGGTCCAAAAATCAAACTCGCTTTAGGGCTAGGCAGGAACTTGACAGCCGAGCCGGAATTGAGTGCGTTCGGAATGGCGCTGGTGCCGTCGGACAAAGCAGTAAGGTTCGGGTAAGCCAGGCTGGTGACGACAAATTTTTCTTCGTCACCGCGCAGGGCCAAGACCGAGCGGAATTTGCTCGCCCACTGAATCTTGTTTTCCACCAAAGCACTGCCGATCATGTCCGTAAGGTTATCCCGCGACGTGGTCGCTGGCAATGTGGGGCAGGTGCTGGTGTCAAAAGTGGAGCCGGTGGGAACAGAGAAAGAGGCGGTGGTGCCGACGGCAGTGCCGGCAGCGGTGCCGTTGATCGTGCTCGTAGGCAATATCACGGTAAGGGTAAGAGGAGTATTCGGAGCCAAATCTATGCAGGCGGGACCATTGCCGGCATTGGGAAGACCGGAGCCAGCGGCGGGGAAGAAACTGGCGCCGGTGGCGGAATAATCGGTTTTGGTCGTGTGCGCACGATTTACCGTCCGGTAAAGGCCGTTGTTGATCCAATCGTTGCGGAACTGCACGCCGAAGGTATTGGACATCTTGCGGCCAAACCATGTGCTGAAAATCGTGTGGTGTGCGTCCAGGTAACCCACCCAGCGCCTATCCTGCTGATTGAACTGGTCCTCTTTGCTGTAGTCCACCAGATAGTAAGTGAAATCGGAAAATAAATCGAGATCNNAGGTAGTAAGTGAAATCGGAATATAAATCGAGATCGTAATACCATACAGCGGCCATGATCTTCGACTCGGAACTTGTGTCCTGGTGATGCCATTCACCCTGCAAGCTATAACGCTGGCTGTGCCCGCCGTCAGACGGGTTCAGTGTGCCGAAAAAACCAACGTAGGGTTCGCCGGCAACGGGGGTTTGTTGGGCGGNNGGGCGGTAACGGGGATTTGATCGCTAGAGTTCCATTTTCCGTGGTAAGCGTGGGCTGTGATGCTGGCGCCATTGGTGTCGTCGCCCTGGCTGTAGGTGAGCAATCCGTTGATTTTGTTAAAACCATCGGGATGCACCCAGGGGCCGTCATAGTAATACTCTTCTCCGCCGTATAGCAAATTGCCCTTGCCGAACCTTTGCGATGCGCCGAAAACAGCCCGTCCATAGATATGCGTGCCGCCTTCCACCTTGGAGAAGTTCTCAGGCAGCGTCTTGAAGAACTCCACATGGGCATTTGCAGCCGAGCTAAAGTTGCCGACATTCGCGTAATAAGGACATTTCTCGAAATCAACCCGCTTCACAAACTCCGGGATGACAGTGTTCATGTCCGAGTAGCCCTCGCCGTGCGCGTGCGACGGCAGG
>PLSM01000031.1 GCA_003165075.1 Acidobacteriaceae bacterium
CAACTATGGGTGGGACATCCTCGGTTCCCCAATTCTATTGCCATTCTTGCGGACTCGCGCCGAAACGATGGGTAAAGGTCTTCACTTATCTTTGCGTTCGCCTCCAGTCTTTCGAGCGCAAGGAGATCGCTTCCAACTTGATAAGCAGCTTTCGCTCCAAAATAGAGAATGATGCTCAGATTCTCAGCGCACAACTCCAAAGAAGACATGAGGTCTTGTATGGAAAAGTCTGGATTTCGATCAAGTTGTCCTCGCGCAGCAAAAAGCTTAAGGGTCGTTCGATACTCTTCCGGCTTACTCTGGTTCCCAAAGCCGTCGTCTGGCATGTTCAGTCGAGCGAGTGATGATAGGATTTGCTTTGGCTCACGAAAAGCTAGGGCCTGTTCAGCCCATTTTTTCAAACCATCTTCATCGGGATGCGAACGAAGTTCCTTAGAGCCAAGAAGTATGTCAATTGGTTCGAGGGCCTCAAAGAACTCGCGAGCCTCTTCCAGATATCCATTTGCAAGATAGGCTTCAATGAGATCGAATCCTATGCCCGCTGTAAGCGAGCCAGCTTCGGTATTCACAATCCCCTTTGCTGCTTTCAGATCCCCAAGAGCAAGTGACGCCGAGAAAACCTCATCTCCAAGCGCTTCGGTTCGCATAGTTAGCTCGTGACTGGCAAGGATCAGATCGAGGACCAATTGTGGATTTCGCAAAGACTTCGCGGCCCTGAAGCTCAGCAGAATATCTTCACGAATCTCTCCAGGATTTCGTCCATCTATGAATTGTTTTCGGAAAGTGTCCGGGGTAGCTAAAGCCGCGACCTTTCTGTGATCAAAAGCGCGAGCGCAATAGCGAAGCTCCATCCAACGCTGGCCGTCGTTCGGACCCGCAAGACGAGCCATATCAGCAAGTTCGAGGTATCTGCGGCGAACCTGTTCCTCATCAAGCACACCATGCCTCAAAGAAGTTAATGCCACGAGAAAAAGTCGAAAGCTGTTATGGAACAGCGACCAACCGCCATCACGATTGCGTCGTAGCAGATGCCCAGCCGCCTTCCAAACAGCATCGGTAGCCTCGGTTCCGATCACTAGATCTAGGCTTGCAGGACTTATCGGACCGTCTGCAATAGCGAGATAGGCCATCCCTTTCCGTGCCTGATCGTTGACCTCAAGATCGTGCCATGCTCTCTTGTAGAAGACATCTACATCACCACCGTAAGCCGGTCCGTTTGTAAGCCAATTTTCTCGCTCGTCAGCAGTTCGAGCGTGAAGTAAGCCATCAATGATGTACCGGACCGACAGAGGGTGGCCTTCTGTACGAGCCCAAAGCCTTGCACGATCAACATCCGTGGGAACACCTGCCAACTGAGCTAGACGATTGACAGCATCCCGTGTCAGTGGCGCAATCGAAATGTGTCGTCCACACTCCGATGCCTGATCTACTACGGAAGCTGGAATGTCGGTAAGCTGCAGGCGCTGGGTACCAAGAACAATCACAACTCCGTCAGGAACATTACATGGAAGCGGAAGCTCTCGCAAGAAAGAATGTTGCGGCCTCTCCTCACGCGGAACATGATCTAAACCATCAACTACAATGATGGTTTTGATAGTCTCCTTATGGAACCGTGCGCTCGCTTCAGCGAGCGTTGAGTGAAGCTGTTCTCTTAGCTCAACTAATTCAGACCCAGGAATTATTTTGTTCCCTAATCCTTGCTGCTTAAACTGTTTGATCAAATCATGCAGGAAATCAAAAGCCTCGCCCCTTCCGAGGCCCTGGCCTTTACCCGGCACGAATGCCAGGTAACGAATGATTTGAGCGCGCGGAGTCGGAAGCAGTCCTGCTGCTAGTTGCGTAGATTTTCCGGACCCTGGAGGACCGACGAGGCTAATGTAGCCATTCGTGATTGCCGACAGTGATTTTGAGAGCTGGTCTTGGGTGGTTGCATTGGATTCGTAAAGCGCGTCAACTGGAAATATGTGAGCATGGCGCGTTCCAAACGGATCTCTCCAGTTCAGTCGATCCAAGACCTCTGAGATTTGCCACCGATCTTGATCTGCAACGTCCGCTACAAGCCTTGGAAGAAGTGCGGAAATGTCAGCAATTCGCTTTCTGTCACCAGCGGTTGGACTGTCGAAGCCTAAAGCGCGACTTTGCCGACCCGTCATAAACTGAGCGTTCCGCCACACACTCTCGAAACCAACATCATCAAGGCCGGACTTCTTCTGAACTTCAGAGATGAACGACCCGTAAATAGAGTTGCGCCAATCGGTAATACTCCAAGAAATGCGATGCGCTTCGTGCGCTCTCAGATATGCGGCTGAGGTTATTCCAGTGTCGGAACTCCCGATATTGTCATCGGATCGCGGATAGTCGTCACATACGTATATTGTTTCAATGATGACCTCCGGTGATTCCTCAGTGAGGCTTCGACGAGCTTTCAGTATCCTTCCGAGCAGATCGTCGGCCCCTAACAGCAGTGTGCGAATGCTAAACGTAGCAGGGTCACGAGAGGTTTTAACTTGATGTGCCACAATTTTGTCAGCAAACCCAAGAACGATATCATCGAACGATGCTGCCCCGCGATCTGCCACTCCTATCCATCTGAGCCGACCGGACGCAAGTGCCTCGTAAATGACCTTAGCCGCAATTTCTCACAGGGATCGATTTGGTGGTGGGCCGCCGTGCGAAGGATGCAGGAAGGGCCGTAAACCGGCTTGAAATCGGCTTTGCGATAGGTTCGGCAAGTGCGCGGAGCGTCTCATCGCTGATCGAAGTTGGATTTGACGCATAGCTCCGCCGGACCGATTACCGGGTTTGTGTGGAAAAGCTGTTGGGTTGCGGCAGAGACGCTCAACAGCGCAGTGCATGGAAGGCCTGCGCGTAGATGTGCTTCCACGGATAGGTGGAACTGAGTTCCAGCCACACGCGTCGGGCGCTGATGTGTACCAGGGCGCCGATTTTGAACAG
>PLSM01000081.1 GCA_003165075.1 Acidobacteriaceae bacterium
CATCTCGGCTTTGTCGATCTGCCTCTTGATGCGCTGGGTCCCAAGCCCCCGACATTACCCTCTCAATCAACTCAGGATTTACGCGGTAACCTTCGATAGAGAGGGAATGATACGCATCGCTCTGATAAATGCCATCGACAAAATTCAGATATGCCGTCTGGTTCATGGGCAATCGAGGTGGTTTGGGGAAGTTTTCGANNATAGCCTGAAGCCGGCCGACGATGGGCGTGTCCGCAGGTCTGCCAATTGCGAATACACGCTGGGCAGTTTCAAACGGGTCTGATTCTCGAACGTCATACCCTGCGGCCTTCATCGTCGAGAGAATTTCGTCAGCCTGTACTGCGTGGTTCACACGCCGCAAGGCACCAGCCAGACGTCCCGCAATAGCGGAGTGTCCTCCGTCCAGCAGAGGTCTGAGCAGTTCAGATGCATCGCGGACGCTCGCTAGCACAACTTGGGTTTCAATCGGGTTTCGAATGAAAAAGGACTCAGGTACTCGAATCAGCGCGGCGACAGGAGAAAAGAGTCGCAGGCCACCACTGACGACCAAGTCTTCGTGTGCGATTGATTGCTGCTCCTTCAGATCGTAAAGCGAGGTGCGAAAGAGAAGCTCGATCGTATTGTTATGGCCTTTGGGGCTATAGACAATGACCTGAGACGGAATAATGGTATTCTCCGCGTGCAGTAGCAGGGACTGTTCCGGCGAGAGATGCCAGTCTTCTCCGAAACGCTCTTTGCAATATTGAGCGCAAAATCCCCAAAAGGACGCGAACCACGGCGTGCTGTCGCCGGTCTGCGCACCAGGGCTGGAGGAGATAAGCCAGCCTTTCATCACTGACAGCAGGAACCCATGCTTCAAGAGTCGATCTCGATGAACCCGGCTCAGTTCGCTCGACTGAAAGACGCGCCGCCCGCCCTTTTGGAGTCCTTGAAGGATGCTCAGTGATGCCGCGAGCTTTTCATTTGGCGCCGCCATGTGCACTCCGTCGGGCTGACGCACGTTTATAGTGCCGTGCAATTAAGAGTATATAGAGACGCGCAGTTGCAAGTAAATTACGCATTGCAATTGCAAGTATTTTGGGGCGGAGAACGACGATTTGCAGGCTTCCCCAGCCATATTCGACTCCAAAAGGAGGACGGAGAAAACAGCGGCGCATATTGCCTACAGATTTGCCTTTGCCAGCCGTCGCAAGAAGGCGCCCTTGGCTGCATGTGTCTTGCGAAGCTCCTCCATCGTCAATTGGAACCCGGTTTCATCTCCTTGGCGAACAGCCAGGTCATGCAGATCCACTAACAGAATCACAGCCCGCTCGTAATCCTTCGGCTGCCGCTTCTCGATATACGCTTCCACCTGCTTCCAGACCGCCTTCTCGCGCTTCGCCAGACCTTCGAGGTACACCGCGCGATCCGCCTCGTCCTTCGCTTTCTTCCGCGCTGCATCAGCCGCTCGCTTCGCGCTCAGTTCTCTTGCTCGCTCATCCGCGCGGACACGAGCTGCTGTCAGGAGATCTTTCACTGTGCGCCGTTCGATCGCGCCGTGACTCGCCGCGACGGCGTTCTCCTGCTGAAAGCGTTGCAGAAGTTCGAGCCTGCTCCTATCACTGGCCCCTGACAGAAAGTAGATGAGCAGGTCATCCTTTTCACTCGCGGGCAAACCCCGAACCCAGGTTGCAAGTTCCTTCCGCGACGGCCCTTCCTTTAACGGCGCAGAAGCGGAGGCCGCAACTTCGACGAGATCCTCATCGATTCCAAGAAACTCGATTAACGAATCAAGGGGCGCTGACAATTCCCCCAGGCCGGCTGGCACCAGGGGCTCCACCGCATCTTCAGTGAATTCGTGACACTCCACGCTGTGCAGCCATCCGAGATAAAGGCAGCGAAGATCGCCCCGAAGCAGATCGGAGCGCAGAGAAACCAACGATCCCACCCAGCCAGTGCCATCATCCCAGTCGCCCTCGGGCTCAACGTCAGTTTCAAAGCTGACAATCACGAACCTTCCGGCACTTCGAACATGCGCGGCCTTCCTTGGAAGAATCGACTTGAGATGTTCGAAGTCGACCAGTTCCTGGGGCAAGCGAAGATGGATTTCTCGAGTGCCCCAATTTGCCACATAGACAAATGCATCGAAATACTTTTCCAAGAGTTTGATCGGGTCGGCTTTCAAGTCGCCCCACTCGTAGTGATTCGTAAAACTCGTTGTGGTAATTACGGCGCGTGTGGAGATGGCGCGAAGGGTTGCCATCTCGGTCTTGGTCAGCGCGTGGTCAATTGCTTTGAAGTCGTAATACTGGTATTCGCTCACTTATAACCCTCTGCGCCAATGGCTGTATGCCGCGATCCACTCCGCGCCTGCCGGTATTGGCTTGGGCAACGGAAGATCGAGGATTTCAATCCTCTGCTTGACTGCGCCCCGTTTGCAGACCGCGACGATTCGACAATCGCGCGTCATATCCACCTTTTCCACAACTGCCTCAACGCCCAGGATGCTGACAGAGAAGGGCAGCGCAAGATGCTCCTCAATCATCGTAAAGAAGCCGCCCGTCTGTTCTTCGTCACCGTAAGCATCCACCACGGCTTCTTCAATCAGCGCTTCTAGTCTGGCCTTGCTGAGAGACGGAAGGTTGGCTTCCGGCTTCCGTTTCAGCTTGCAAATATCCAACTGAACCACCGCGCGCTTGCTTTGCTTCTGCGTCATATTGCTCCATGCAATTCGAGAGTATCCGTGCCTGGTCTATTCAGCCCAATCGTTTGCCGCTCTGCTCCCAACAGCTCATAGGGCGAGTTGCAAATCCGGTAGCCGATAACACTGTAACCTTTTAGTCGGCGCGCATACATCCTTGCCAGCATGAGGACCTTGGAATCTACATAGTCGTAAACCCGGACAACGCGCTTCGCATCGTGAAGCCGATGAAGGCGCCCGACATACTGCTGCAACGTACCCTTCCATGAAATGGGCATTGCCAGAAACAGGGAATCAAGGCGAGCATCGTCAAAGCCCTCTCCGATGTAACTTCCCGTTGCCAGGATGACTCTTGGATTGCCCTCTGGAACTGCCGCAATTGCATCCGCGATTGACCGCCGCTGCTTTTTCCCCATGCCACCTTTCAGTACAAATACGTTTTCAACCTTTCCATCGAGCGCAGTCTCAAAAAACTTGAGATGTTCGGTTCTGGCGGTCAGTAGCAGCGGCGAGCATCCATCTTGTACGGCGCGCAGCAGATCGCCGACGATCAGTTCATTGCGGGCTGCGTCATCGACAAGACCAGCGTACAATTCCTGAATCGTCGTGTCAGCCTGTTCGGGAGGAACACAAAACTCTGTCAGGCGCGGGATTACCTCATGCTCGAATGGAGAGGAGGCAGTCATTGAACGGGCACTGAGCTTGTATCGTATCGGACCGCATTGCATATAGATGATAGGATGATGCCCGTCCTTGCGCTCAGGAGTTGCAGTTAGGCCAAGAACATACTTTGCCTTGACCTGTTTCATTACCTGCTCAAAGGTGAAGGCGGACAGGTGGTGGCACTCATCCACGATGACCTGACCGTATTCAGCGACGAAGTCTTTCACTCCTGCTTTGTCGTGACTGCTCTGGATGATGGCAACGTCTACGCATCCACTCGGATCATTCTTGCCGCCGCCAATTTGTCCTATCGATTTTCCCGGGAGATTGAGGAACATCGCTAAGCGTGCCTGCCATTGATCGAGCAATTGCTGCCGATGGACCAGCACGAGAGTGTTCACTTTCCGTTGTGCAATCATCCAAGCTGCCAAGGCCGTCTTTCCAAAAGCGGTAGGAGCGCAGAGAATCCCATCGTCGTATTCGGCGATCGCGGCGGCAGCGTCGAGTTGCGCCGGCCGCAGCTGTCCTGAAAAGTTCACCTCTATCGGATGGCCTGCGAATCGCTCATCACGGATCACCGGCTTGATGCGGTGTGCTTCAAATAGCTGCTCGACCTCTGCTATACAGCCTCGCGGCAATGCGATGTAGCTGGCGAGATCTTCGCCACATGCGATGACCCGTGGCTTATTGAATGTTGGAAGCCGCATAGCCTGGGCTTTGTAGAACTCAGGATTCTGAAAAGCCGCCAGGCGTAGCAGCCGATTCAACATCGCGGAAGGTAGCCCATTTTTTTCTACATATACAAGATTCGACCGGACAATTTGCGCCTGCGCTGGGAAAGGCCCAGGGATTTCACGTTCCGCCCATGCCTTTGACGGAGGCAACGCCCAAGGATCAATGTCCTCATCTTCGGCATTGTTGATTCTGACACCGAGGAGGTTTCCGCGCTTTTGCGCTTCCAGCACAACAGCTTCGACGGCGTCAGCAGACATTCTCTTGACGCTTGCCAAAAACTCCCATTGATCTGGATATGGCTGGAACTCTCCATCAACAAAAACGCTGTTCCTGTTTGCGCGGGGAACCTTTTGCAGAGGAAGAGCTATCAGGTTGCCAAACCCACCTTTGGGCATGGTGTCCTGGTTGGGAAACAAGCGATCATACGAATCCAGCCCCAACTGGTGGCGGGATTCCATGGTTCGAGTCAGGATTACGCAGCCAAGTTTTCTCGCGTTCGAAGCGGGGATTGCTCGTTCAAAAAATATCCAAACATGGCCACCCTTCCCTGATCGTGAGCGTTCCAATGCGGCCGGCACGCTCAGTTCGCTGCAGGCGGTTAAAAACGCAGCGGTGTCTTCCTGCCATGCCTTCTTGTCGAAATCAACTGCAAGCAGCCAGCATGTCTCATCCTGCAGAAGCGGATAGACCCCAACCGTCTGTTCACCGACAAGATGCCCGTGAATAACATCATCAGTGAGCGGCCAATATGTTCGCGTCAGGCGATCGACCTTCTTGCGGTCTTCATCTTTCGCGCTCAGATAGGATTTCCAGTCGCGATCCGCTTTGGGCATGTATCCAGATCGCCCGTCGCTACTCTCCCAACGAATGGCGTAGATATCTTCACGGCCACGGAAGAGGCTGCGAAACAAAGCGATTCGCTGCTCGGCCGTGGCTACTCCAGGCTTCCTGACCTCAGGCGCAGCATTCAAGGCTTGAGGAGGATGCAAAGCTGGTTGTGCTGCCTCTGGAATTGGTATGCTGTGAGCAATCAAAAGGCTTCGCAAACGAGCGTTCTCTTCCAGCAGCCGACGAACTTCCACGGCGGAAGCAGCGGAACTCAATAGTTTTTGATTGACCGAGTTCATGCTGGGCTCCGTTCAGATACTCTCGTGTAATGACAGCAAAATGATCGCACATTGCCGGGAAGCGTCTATCGGTTTCAGCTGCACAGCCTTGAGTGTCAGGGAAAATTGTGGCTGGGATTGGTCCCTAGCATCCCGCAATTGGCCAGACACTGTCTGGCCAATTTGCGAAGGTTGGGACTTGTCCAGTTGCCCGGTGGATAGTACTTTGAAGTCGTGTTGCAAATGCGGTACGTTTTGCAGAATGTTGCATTACGTCATTACAAGTGATTAAATAATGATGGTTTGACACAATGAGCACGACAAAGCCAATTGCGAGAACCATGCAGTACGTCAGCCGGAAGGGAATTGTGAGGCCTCGCGAACTGGAGGCTCTCGGCATTCCGCGCGAGTACTTACTGCGTCTCTACCGTCAAGGAAAGCTGAGCCGAACCGGGCGCGGGATCTATACTCTGCCAGACGCGGCGGTCACGGAACGTCACTCCCACGCGGAGGTATCGAAAAGGGTGCCGGAAGCAATCCTGTGCCTGCTCTCGGCGTTGGCCTTTCACGAATTTACGACGCAAAGTCCGGCATCTGTCTGGATCGCTCTCGGCAAAGGGGCAAGAAAGCCTGCCATCCTGTCGCCTTCACTCCGTGTGGTGCGTCTCACGGAATCTTCGCTCTCCGAAGGCGTCGAAAAGCATACTGTTGAGGGCGTGCCTGTGCGCGTTTACTCAGCCGCAAAGACCGTAGCGGATTGCTTCAAATTTCGCAACAAGATCGGCCTGGACATCGCCATCGAGGCGCTGAAGGACTGCCTTCGCCAAAAGAAGGCCACCATCAACGACATCTACCGTTATGCCAAGATCTGCCGCGTGAGGAACGTCATCCGTCCCTACATGGAGGCGCTATGACCCGCGAAACTGCGAAGAATCCCGCGGCGCCAGTTTGCTTGCTCTGGCGCATAGCCTTCACTGAACCGAACGGCAATGAGCTGCGAAAGCGTCGAGCTAATCTCAATAGCGAGGGACAACTCTCGATTGTCGGGTACAAGTTCGGGTACAGCCATCAGTTTGGCTTGATTACGGATAATTGAGCTAAGTTGCTGAAGGGCAGTCACTTGTGGATATCCGACATTACGCTCGATTTCGCTTATTTATCATAGACTTACGGTATTCTTGAGAGACTCAAAATCCGCCGGCCCTTGCGGCCATGGGGGTTCGACCCCCCCTCCCGGCACCATACTTAAGATATTCAAATTGAATAGGTTGCACAAAAATAGCCTCCTGGGTATGGGAGGCTATTTTTGTGTCTTAAAACCTCTGGTGCATGTAGTGGTGCATGTTGGGGTTTTCAGTGCTTGTAGCCAAGGGTTGTGAGTCTCTCCAACGCAGATTGCTGGTGCTTAGGCGAAAGATGGCTATAACGGGCACTCATGGTGATGGTCTAGCGGCCATTCGGCCGGAGCAGGTAGTTCCGGCACTCTCCAAACACGCTGGTGGGCCTGGGTGCACTTTACCGATTGGTTCTGGGAGCAGCGGAGAAATCCCGGCTCAGGCCAAGCTTCGTAGCTGCTGCGTCCAGTTCGGCCTGAGTGAAGAAGAACTGATTCTTTGGGTTGGACTTTGGGTAGAATCGGATGACGATCTCAGGTTTTTCGACCGAGTCGTTCTTGCCGTCGTGAAACGGATATCCGAGATCCTGCAGTAAGTGAAGCGATCCTTCGTCGCCGGTGGGATTGCCCGTATCTCCGACGATAGCGAACACGCTCTTGCGCGTGCGCTTTGAATAGACAGACGCAAAGTCACCCACCCTTACACCGCGCCGCCGAGCCACGTCGCCGCGAACGACATAATTGATATTGCGGGCGTCGACGTAGCGCCGTGGATTCTTTTCATTTTGATTCTCAATATCAGTAAAGGCAGTCTCAGAAATGTAATAGCCCGGGAAAGGATCATTTGGGCCCTGCAGAATTGGGCGACTGTGTTCGTCAATCAGATAACCGACGATTTCCTTGTTAGCGCTGTTGAGGTAATGGGCATTCAGGAGGATGTCGAGTGTCTGCATGCCCGGCGGACCGTAGGCATTAGGTGCTCCATCTACATCGACATCCATACGATGCGTCAGTATTTCGAAAAACGGGTACTGCTTCCCATTCTGTGCATGCGAGGCGACCGTGACGCTTAAAGCGAAAGCCAAGGCGATGGCCAGGAAGGGATTCACGAATCGGCAATTCGGCAAATCTGCTATCTCCTGATACCGAACGACTGAGCCAACCATGTCAAATCTGGCCCAGGTGCCGGGATCCAGTTTCAGCGTTCATAACCGTAATCATATTTCGTTCGTATTGTGTTCTCGCCGCGTGATCCGGGGCGAATGACCGTCGACTCAGCCCCAATCCGATTTTCGCACTTTCGGTAATCTCCGACGGTGCCGGGCAAGACATAAGTCATTGCCAATCCAGAAGACGCCCTTCATGGGTTTCCCACCAGCGAAGTATTTGGATAGTAATGCGAGAGAATATCGCGAAAGCCAGCGCCCGACAAGGCCATTCCGGCGGCGCCATGCTGGCACATTCCAATGCCGTGTCCCACGCTGCGACCTTCGAGGCTCCAGCCGGCACTGTCGCCAGTGACATGGAAGTCGCTGCCTGGAATTGCACTCCAGCCCCATTGGCGCGCCTCTCGAATCCTTTGACGTTCATTTCCTGGCCGAGGAAAAGCTTCAGCGTTGCCAATTCTGGTCCGCCAGATGTAAGGATGCTGCCGGCACCAGGCGCAAGCAACGGCGTAATACGGATAGCCCTCGCCCGGCTCCATGCCGGTATCGAGCAAGCTGCGCGTCTCACCGCCGCAGCGGCTCGAGTAGAGAGCTGCCACCGGCTTGTCACGATATGCGATAACCAGTCCGCGTGTCTCCTGAGCGGCCCGCGAAACTCGGCTGCCCATGGGCGGAGGAGATTTGAGGAACTGGCAATGGGTGGTATCGCAAAAATCGAAATCAGCATGCCTCGCGCCTGCAGCAAGAAAGGAACGGGCAGCTACGGCTTGCGCTTTGAGTGCTTCCGTCGAAGTGCTCTCCTCCATTTCGGCTGCGACAATTGAGGTCACCGCAGTTTCGCGATCCAAGGTGGCCACTGCAAGCAGTTCACTATTGTGCGCGAGAATGGTGAGCTGGCCGACGTAGATGCGTTGGAGTTTTCCCGGTACTGTGAGCCGGAAAGCGATAGGGCCGCCATCTCTGGCGGCGGCGATCCAACTGTTGGCTGAGCGTGAGCCGACTACAACACTGACACCTTCCGCGCGAAAGACCAACTGACGGTGGCCGGGCTCGCCGTTCAGCGGCCATGCCGGAGTTTGTGCATCTCCGTTCGATGTGACGGAGAGAACCGCTCCTCCTCCTTGTTCGAGCACGAACTCACTGGGATGAAAGAGACCGAGCAGTCCAAAACGGACTACCTGCTTCAGTTCCCATCCCGATGAGGTAATTGGGAGAAGCAAAGGCGCGACACAGGCGCAGAGTCGACTACCCAAGAGCCAGTTAGCCCCTCTCCGGATGAAGGCACGTCTGTCTGCTGTGTTCGAGTTGGCTGTGAGTCCAGTCATCGCTTAGTTGCCCGCTTGGAGAGCGCGCAGCATGGCGCCGGCAATCTTTGCACTCTCAGCGCCGGTTTTGCCGTGGGCGCGCACAAGCAACAACAGCCGAGGCTGTGCGGCAGGGTAAAGCACTACTGTAAATCCGTCCGCTGCCCCTTTTGGTGTGTGTGAGCAAACCGCCGTTCCAGTCTTGGCGAGTGCCGCGTCTGGGCCCAGCGCTGCATCGACTGCCCGCCCCGTGCCATGTGCCGCCGAATCAAGCATACCCCGCACAACTCTGCCTTGTACGGGCCGTTGCTGTTCCTTTTCGAGTTGCAGGTATGCCCTGGCCACGGCCAGCGGCGATTCTTTCCACTCAGATCCGAGACCTATCAGGCTTTCGGCTGCAGTTGTTGAGGCGGGGCCGGTAAGTCCGTAATGGGCAAACGTCTGGGCAGCTCGGCCACGATTCAGTTGTTCAGCGAGATCAAGGAAATACGTATTACAGGACTGTGCGATCGCTTCCTCGAGTCCCAGAGTTCCGTGCCCTGACGGAAGCCAACAGTGGGTTTCAGTCCCCAGGCATCGCACTTTGGGAAACTCGTTGTTGTGCTGTTCTGCGTACGCTAGAGCGAGGAACGGCTTGACCAGCGAGCCGGGAGAAACGGCCGCCTCCTCGTGTTTGTTCTGCGAAAGCCACCTTTCGGCAACCACATTGCCCGATGCATCCATGAGGAGCCATGAGATATCCGGATTTGCAAAGTCGCGCTGGAGGCGAGCTCTTGCCGCCTGAGAAAACAGTTGCTGATCCGGCGGGTTCTGAATCGGTGCGGATGTAGCATGGCTCACTAAGAGCGCGGCCGCCAGCGGGACGCATGCGAGAAACCGCTTCCGCGCCAATGGGTCAATCAAGACTGGTTGCTCTAACATGGAGGGCCTCACAATCGGCACAACCTCATTCCTACCATTGGTAGGTAACCGTTTGCGTGACTTTGGCTCCCATGTCTCTTTCTTCAATGCGCTCTGACGCAACAGTATTAAAGAAAGCGCGGTCGAGACTGGAGACATTGCCGGAGAAGAATGCAGGAGATTGACCGTCGCGCGCTGCCGCTTGTTGGCCGCCTGAGCCGCGGTGCCCGGCGAGATCAAGCTGCGCCATTAGCGTGCTGAAGTTGGACTGTTCCCGTGCAGGCCGAAAGACTGCGGCGTAGGTGACACCTTCGCTTGTGCCGGCTGGGGCGGCGCCGGAGCGGGATGCAAGCAGATGCTGTAGCAGAGGGGTGTCATTTGCGAGGAACAGCTGTTTCCCATTGACAGCGGCGTAGAGCGGCAGAGCGCCATCAAGCGCCAGATATTCTCCGGAAGCGCCGGAGTGTTTTACCCAGTTCGTACCAATTTTTCCAGCAGTGAGATTCGTTGGGAGAGCTACGGTGAGCGCCGAGCGTACGGCGGCTTCATCCCAGACCTGCGGCGCAGAGACTACCATCGCAGTTTGAAGAGTGACAAAGACGCCGCTTCCTGAAGTGATGTCCTTTTGCGGAGAACGCGATGAGTATACTTCGAGCACGGCGTCTGGCTGCTGGGCTGCGAGTAGGGTTCGTAGAGACTGAAAAACATCAGAGCGCGGCGCTGAAGCGGGTGCCTGGTCGATAAAGACATCGAGTTGAGAGGCGCTGCCTGCGTTGTTTGCCACGGCTGCTGAAGGCGCTGAAGTAGCGGTCGCCTGAGATTGCGCAGGCTTGAGCTCAAGCAGATTGTCACGAAGACTCTTGAGCAAGTCCTCTGTATTGGGTGAGGCCTGGGCCTCATAGAAGGTCGCGTCTGCGGGAGCCAAACTGGCCAGAGCCCTGATGTCGCCCTGAGCAGCAGAGCTCACCCCCGGGCGGCGTAGCAGCATCCGCTCTTCACGGTAACTTTGCCCGCTTCGATAGAGGTCACTCACTGCCGCGGTGTACTGCTTCATTTCGGTGATGTTGTTCTGTGCCCAGTAGCTGCGAAAGTACGGCGTTCGGACAATCTTGTCGAGATCGAGCACCATGCGCAGATCGCCGCGCTCACCCTGAGCATCATGGACCACTTCCGCATACCATCCTTCATTGGAGAGGCTATGGGAAGCCGTTCCCGCGAGCTGGTCAAGAACGCCCGCCACGAGATCGTCCCTGGTGCCCAGAATCAGCCAACCGTCTTTTGACGCGAACGCGGCAATGCGCGACGACTGCGCATCCTTGTGCACATAGAAGGCTGTTCCAGCCTCTGTGCGCTGTTCAAACTTCGATCGTGTCTGCCATAGCGGAGTGTTCTCGATGTCCTGCTGGTCGAGCCGAGTTACATAAACGAATTCGAGGTTTCCAATGTCGTAGAGGCCCAGGCAACTTTCCTTTCCGGCGACCTTTTCGAGCAGGCTGGCATCCGTTGGAAGTCCGGCTGCCGCAGAGAACTCATCTTTTGCCTGAGACAGTCGGCTGAAGAGCCGGGAGTTACTAAATTCGGCATAGTTATCGCTGAGGAGCCAGGTGCGTTTTTCCGGCGAAGTATTCCAATCTTTGAGCAGTGAGGAAAAGTCTCGCGCTTCAATGGAGAGTAACGCGCCCTCGGGGAGCAAAGCCGGCAACTGCGCAATAGGCGCCGCGGCTTGCTCAAGCTGTCCAACGGCGAGGACCACGCCGCAACCGACCAACAATATTGCGGCTGCACTCAAGAGACGATGTTTCATTCCGCATTCCCTTCCTGATTGTTTGCCGGTTTGCGAGGAACAAACACCATGCCCGGCAGCAACCGTGGGCGCACAACTCTGTCCTGTTCCAACTCCGCATGGATCCTGGGAGCGCGCGCTTCGTTTTCCTGCTCGCGTGCCGCATTTGTTTGCAGACGCTGCTGCTCGTCATCAAGCGCTCTTCGTCGAGCAGGGTCCTTCTCCAGCGGCAGGGCATTTGCCGCCAGCGTTAGCGCATCATTATCCTCGTGACGCTTCTCTCTCGCGTGGATTGCAAACCAGGTGAGCCTAGCCGCATCTTCCGGCTTCAGTTCTGCGTCCGGCGAGGCAGCGTCAGGAAGCTGGTAGCGTTGGCCATAAAAACTTCCGCCCTGGAGAATCGGCTCGGCAGCCACCAGCGCACGGGCGTCCAGACCTGCTCCAAATGCCGCGGTTAAATACAGGAGGCGCATATCCGCATCATTCGGAGCAGTGGCGAGACCGGGTCTGAGAATCTGTTCCCGAACTTTGTCGTCGGAGGCGCAAACCGATGCAGCCACTCGCGCTGCAACAAAGTAAGAGTGGTTTACCTGTTCCGTGCCCGGGCAGCCGTTGTGCGCAAGCAGATCGAGTTCTGCGCTCCCGCTTGCAGAGTTTGGCGCACTATGTCCTTTCAAGGCACGGGCCGCTGCGAGTCGTTGGGCATACGTTGCCTGAGGATCGGCGGCCGCCGCAGCCAGTGCTTGCAAGGCTGTTTGCGATTGCGGATTTCCAGCCAACGTCGCGACCGCAAGACGAACCTTGTAGCCGGCATTCCACGGAAATGCCTGGGCCAGCATTTGCAGGAAGCCAATGGCTTCCTTGGAACGGTTACGCGTCTCCAGAAGATTTGCAGACGCATCCGCGTCTGCATAGGGATCGCGGCTGACCAGCGTCAATCTTTTGAGCAGGGTTACCGCGCCAGGTGTGTTGTTCTCGTCCAGATCGATGGCCGCAAGACCAAGGAAGTTGGGCGCTGTCAACTGCCGCGCATCAAGAGCCTGCTCATAGACAAATCGCAAAACGATTCGCTTCGACGGTTCGCTCAACAGGTTTACGGCATTCCTGAGGTCGTTGGATGCCGGTGCACTTTCCGGGTGCTTCCTCCACTGCGCTATAAGTCGTGCAAGGCTGCCATCTGCGTCGGCTATTCTCAGGTCTGCACCTAGCCAAGGCGAAGTCCTGCGCTTCTGATCAGGAATACGTGACAACTCGGCACGGGTCTCAGCAAACTTTTTGTCATCTAGAAGCGACGAGATAAGATTGGATTCTGCCTGATCGAGCTCCCATGTATCTTCGCCGGGGTGGGCCTGAGCCTTGCTCCGCACCAATTCGAGAATATGCGCCAGGAGCTGGCTTCTTTGGCTCTTGAGAATCCAATCGCTCTCCCGGACCGTACTGAGTAGATATTCAGGATCGCTCGCGGCGGTGGTGATATCCAGCAGCCACTCCATGGAGTTGCCCTGGGCTTGATAGCCGGCCCGGAGCAGGGGCTCGGCGCGGTAACTTCCATTGCGTGCCAGGTAGATGTGCAGCATAGTATCTACCTGCGGCTTGATGGCTGCGTTCTGACCATGTGCGGCTGCATCGGCAAGCACACGAGCAAAGTCTCCCCAGAAGCTCTCCGGCACATGGCGCGCATCCATCTCCGCAGCGAGGAGCTTGACCGCCGACTGCCACGCTGCCAAAGCATCTGCCTGTTTACCTTGCTTCCATTCGAGTACCGCCATGCTGTCAATCACCGCCGGCTGATCGCTCTTGAGATCGAGGGAATGGCTGTACTCGGCAAGTGCGGCGTCCGCTCTCTCGGCCTGTGCGGAGTAGTCGGCAAGCTGGAGATAAGCATCCGGGCTCTCCGGAGTGTGCTCCAGTTCAGCCTGAAGATAGCTATATGCACCCGCATCCTTTTCTGCGTCGAGATACTCGCCGAATCTGGATGCGTAGTAGAACCAGACCTCGCCGGCCAGTTGCTCGTTGCGGTCCACTGGTTGTGCAATGCGCTCGCCGATTGTTGCGTCTCCGCCAAGGGCGCCAAAAAACGCCGTGCGGACCTGGGGAGTATGTTCTCGGAGATAGAGGCCGGTGAGGCCGGTGTAGGCATTTTTCCAAACCGGGGGCCGGTTATCCGAGCGCGTGGCAACTCCGGCCAGAGCCTGGTCTGGGCGGCCGTTGGCGACAAGGTACTGCGCTGCGCTGTCGACCCTTGCTCTCTGCACCAGCTCTTGTGGCCGCGCGGCCAACAGCAATTCGTAGTACCGGGGGTTCGCATCTGCACTATTGCTCAGTGACGCCAGCCGGTCCAGGGCTCGCAGCTCCGCGGGCGCATCTCCAAGGGTCCGATAGACCTCGGCTGCCTCAGACCAGATTTGCGCCCTCTGTCGAGATGGTGCGGACGCAGCCAGAGCTTCGATCTTCGGCCCTGTCTCGTCGAGCTGATCCCGTCTCCGTTCGAGCTGCAACCATTCAGACAGCTCTCCGCGAGCCGGGTCGCCACTCTTTTCAGCGAACTCCCAAAGCAGATTTGCCTCCATATCCACAAGCCCTGCAGCTTGAATTGCTGGCAGATACACGGCGCGCAGTTCTCCGCCTTCCACCCCCGTGCTCTTACCCTGCAACCATGTCGCAAAGTGGGTCTTTTCTTCAGGAGCGTAATACTCTCCAACCACCGCTGCCATTGAATGAAAGGCTTGCGCGAATCCCGCTCGGGCCTGATCGGTGCGCTGCGCAATCCGCTGTTTCCGCCATTCCTCGCTGGTGATTGCGCCAAGGCCATCCTTTGCCACTTGCTTGGCTACCGCCAACAGAGGCACATCTTCCGCCTGTATCCTAGCTACGGCAAGCTTGGTAAATGCGGCGTCGGTTTGCCGCTGCCGTGCCATGATGCGAGCATAGACCGCCGCCCCCTCTTGATTGGCCGGATCGATCAACAGTTCTGTTCCCGCAGCGTCCACACCCTTCTCGGCATAGGCACGCGCATCCTCAAGGAGCCCCCATTGTTCCAATTGCGAGGCGACCTTGAAGAAGTTCGCAGCCGCCTGCGGGCGGCCTGTAATCCATGCCTCTTCAAGCGCCTTGACCGCGTCGGCTTTGCGACCCTGTCGCGTGCGAGTCTGGGCAGCTTTTACCATCCATTGCGGGTCGTGGTAGCTCAACTTGTAGAGCTGCTCGTAGTCGGCAACCGCATCGTCCAGTTTCTGGAGGCGCTCTTCCAAATCCGCTCTTGACTGGTACAGATCCTTCTGCTCGGGTCGTACACGGATCGCCTTGCCGTAAGCGTCAATCGCGGCGGTGTAGTCTTCCAAGGCTGTCTCCAGATGCGCAAGCACGATACTCCAGCGAGCGTCGCGCGGAGAGGTTTCTACCGTCTTTCGATAGAAGTCGAGAAGCTTGTCACGCTGGCCATGCGTCCCGGCGGTGAGGGCAGCCTCCTCAGTCAGCGCCTCATCTCCTGGATAAGCGTTGATGAGTTCGGTGTACTGGTCGGCGGCATCGCTCCAGTTTCCTGTGAGTGCAGCCGCTGAGATCATGCCACGCCGCAATTGGGCCGTGCGCGTGCTTTTTTCGGCAGCGCCCAGACTCGAATTCTTCATGCCGGCTAGTTCCGCCTTGAAGAAGGACTCAAGCCCCGCTTGATCGCCGGAGCGCGCATAGTTCTCAGCCAATGCCGCTTCAACGCCGGCGTCGAGTGGCTTTGCGGCCAGCAGCGGCTCAAGCAGACTCTTTGAGTGCGGAAAATCACCAAGGTCCGTCAGCTTGCGCGCGGCCTCCAGTTGAAACTGCTGCTTCAAATCGGGGTATGCTACATCCGCTGAGCTGAGCAGTACCGTTACCGCCTGCGGCTTGCGTTCGTGGTTCCAGTCATAGTCCACGGTCGAGCGCACGACACCAAGTATCTTGGAGTGCTCGCGATAGATTGCGTCTACCTCGGTCGCTGCCGCTGCCGGATTGTGCTGCTGCAGCAGATCCACGAGCTGGTAACGCAACTCGAGGGAGTGAACCGGATCGGAGGTGAGCGCAATTTGGCGGCCAAGAGCCAATTGCTGCACATTGGGCAGGGAGTGGGTGCGGGCAGCGTGCATGAGCGCGTCGAGCGCGTCAAAAGACTCGGTCTGTGCAACTGCTTGTTTCAGTTCCTGCACTATGTCCGCTATTCGGTGCTGGGCTTCAAGCACGCTCACGCGCAGCTCGATTGCGGTGCTTGTGGGTGTCGCTGTCTTCAGCAGTCCTGCCGTTGCGGCATCCACCGCCGGGCGCGTATCCGGCCTGCGCGCAAGTGCCAACAACCGGCTGCGGCTCTCATCGGATGGTTTGTCGCCCTGCGAACTGGCCACATATTCCTCAATTGCGCCGGGCAAATTACCACGGCTCTCTTCGATTGCCCCGGCCTGATATCCAAAGAGCGCAGGATCTGCGAGGAGCTGGCGTGCCTTGCCGAGCTGAGTCGAAGCCGAACCAAAATCGAAGTAATCCCAAAACACTGTCGCGGATTGAAGATATCCGTCAGCTTCGCCAGGATGCACTTCGGCCATGCGCGACCAGTAAGGTGCGGCCTCGGCCATTCGTCCGCGATCCGCATAGATGTCGCCAATTCGCGCCATGGTGTCCAGATCGTCGGGCCGTGCGCTCAGCAGTCTCTTCTCGATTGCGACCGCCTTATCGGTATCTTCGGGGTGAAAGTACGCGAGCGAGCGTTCAAGCGACGATGCCTGCCTACCCAGGTATTCGTCTGCCGGGTACTCAGCTGCCAGCGCTTCAGCTGCGCCCACCCCATCTTCGTAGTGCGATTGCCACAGACACGACTCAAGCCAGAATCGCTCGGCTGCGGGATTGCTCTGGGTGAGTGTGGCCCAGTCTGCTTTATCGATCTCCGGAGACTGCTGGCGCAACGCCTGCAGTTGAGCGTCAAGCCTGCCCGTCCTGCTCAGAGCTTCAAACAATTGGTCGCGCAGATCGGGAGATTCCGCCCAATGCTGCCACAGGAGCTTCTCCACTTCATCCTGCTGCTTCCGCGCGCGGTAGTGCGACAGGAGGGCACGAACAAACTTCAGATCGTGCGGAAAGCGATTATTGGCGTAGAGATCGACTTCGAGGCCCAGCGTCCGATCCGGCGCCGGAGCCTGGCTTAAATAGGATTCAAGCTCCGTTCCGGAAAAAATCCCGGTTACCTTGTGCGTGAGCGCGGAGTAATCCGCGGCTCTCCGCTCGCGCAGGTAGAAGCGTGCCAACCGGGAGTACCAGGCTGTGCCAAAGCTTGTGCTCTGGAATTGCGCAATAGCACGCTGGTAGACCTCTTCCTCGCGCGCATTCAGGCGATTCTGGTCCAGAAACTGTGCCAGCTTTTCATAGAGCCCCGGGTCCTGCGGATTGCGATCCAATTCTCCGCGCAACACTTCAAGCGCATCCGGCAGCCTGCTGAGGGAGACCAGCCGCGATAAGTACTTGTCCAGAACCTGCGCATATTCGCTGGATCGAGCATTGCTTGCCGGTTCGGTACCCGCCGGTGCCCCGCCAATCGGCTCACCAACCCCGCTCAGCTCGCCCAGTGGAACGCCATCGGCCTTCGCCGCCAGTTCCTTCAGCAGGCTCTTATATAGATCAAACTCTTTCTCAGCCTGGTTAGTCCTGCTGTATACATCAGCCACCGTGAGCGCGACTTGAATCCTCCGCGGATCCGTCGGGAACTGAGCCAGAAACGCTGTGCCCTCTCGAATCACAGCATCGTTTTCGCCATAGGCTGCATAGGCGTCCATCAGCCTGGCGTGAAGCTCCGGGCGTTCCGGAGAGGTTGGAAAGCGGTGGTCAATATCGGCAAGAATTTCCGCCCCCTTGGCCCTGTGAAAGTACGGGTCGGCGAGCTGATCTTCGGCGGAATACTCAGCCACCGGCTGTTGCGAATTGAGAAAGAGCGACAGGATGCCGTTGAGGTATCCCGGTCCGCGATCCATGGTGGCGATGTTTTTGTAGAGTGCGAGATTGCCTGCACCAACACGGAGCGGCTGCTCCGGCGCCGTCAGAAGCAGACGGGCCAGTCCGGCCAGCCCTTTCTGTTCCTCATCGGGAGTCTTTTTGTCTGCGGCCATCGCGTAGTAGTAGCGGGCGGCTTCAGGAAAATCCTGAACCTGCTCCAGTAGGCGCGCAAAAGTAAACAATTCGTCCGCATTCCACGCTGCGCCTCGACCGTCTTTGCGCGTGCGATACTCCGCCAGGACTGCCTTGGCGGCTTCAAGCTGACCTTGCTGTTGATCTATATAGAAGAGCTTTGCCGCGTCAATCAAGGCATCCGCTCCGCCGTCCGGACTGGATGCGAGTTTTGCCCGCAATTCATCCCGGGTTTTGAGCGTTAAATGGCCGCTCTCAAGCAGATCGTAGTAACCCTTCACCAATTCGGCTGGCCACAGCGGCTGGAAGCTGCGGTCGAAAACTGCCAGTCCATCTTTTGCCGAGCCGCGCCCAGCTTCTTCCTGCGCCTGCGCTCTCACCACAAACAAAGCATCCTGAGGAAACTCCTTCTGGTAGCGCGCAATCAGTGCTGTTGCGCCGGCAAAGTCCTTGCCTGCAAGTTCGAAGGCCAGTTCCCGCTCATAAACTGCCGGTTGATCGGGGTAGCGCCGCTCCCAGCCTGCATATTCCCGCTGTGCAGTTCCCCTTGGCAGTGCGTACCGTTTCACCACTTTCAGCGTTCGTTCCCACGCCTTCCACGATTGTTGTGCGTCAGCCTGGGTCCAGCGTTCCTGGGGATTGGCAGGAGCGCCCCCCACTGCTTCAAGCGCTGCAATCTCCTCCTGCGGCTTCAATCTTCTCTCATAGAAGTCGGCCAAATCCAGGTTCGCTGCGGCTTTGTCGCTGGCGTTCGCTGCCCAGCTCTTCCAGTCCTTCTCTGCCGCATCAAAATCCAGCGCCTGTTCATCTTCCATGGCCCGCAACGAGTAAAGCGCTGCGCTGTTCTGCGAGTTATTGATAAGAGCCGTCAATTCGGGTCTGGTTTCGCGCGGCGAACGCCGATAGAGCGCCTCTTCGCCAGGCAGCTTCATCAACCGGTAAAGCGCCTTCTCCACGCCCGAGCCCGATTCTGCATTTTCAAGCCAGCGCGAAATGCTGTTGCCGGCCCCAAGCAGCAATCCGGGACTCTGCCACACCACCAGCGATCCGTAGGCGTAAAGGCTTGCACCGCCAAGCGCCATCGCAATTCCGGCAGCAACAAGGAATCCGTGCTGCCGCGGCCAGAAGCGGATTTTGACGAAGTCGATATCTCTTAGAGTCTTTGCTGTGCGCTCAGGGGACAACTTCAATGTGCACCTCCGCGCTGCCCAGATTGTGCGCAATGTCTTCCGCCGTTACCGCAATGACATAATCGCCCGCAGGCAAGGCTTGCGGCAGACCGATTTGTCCCGTACTCATTCCTTGCTCCCGGTCCCAGTGCAGGCTCACGGGTGCAAGTCCTTCCAGGCGCGCCGTCAGAGTACGCGTAGTCTCTGAAGCGCTCACCTTGAGCGGGATCATTTCGCCGGCCCTGAAGCGCGTTCGATCGAGCCGCACCTTGACCGTGGGAGGAGTCGAGGCAATCACAAAGCTCTTCGACTCGCGATACACCTGCCCATTCCCATCTCGCATCACCAACCGCACCGGATACACTCCATCCTTCATATCCGGCGGGGCCAGAAAGCGGGTCTGCCACACATCGTCGCCGGACAAATGGCGCAGTGGCTTTTCCAGGCCAAAAGGAAACAGCGCAATCACCGAGACAATTGTCTTATCCGTGAAGACGCGCAAGATCGGATCTCCCGGCCGGATCACGCGCGGCCGCAGCAAGGCACGAGGCGCTGCAAGAAACGATGTGTACGGGGTAACGAACTTGTACAAGCGCGCAAGCCGGATCACTTCGTTCACCGCGGCTTCGGTTTCCCCATCGCGCTCAATCTGGTCGAGGAGTGCCTGAACCCGCGCTCCGGCCCAAAGGCGCGGCAATTGATCATGTTCGAGCGCCTGCGCCGGTAACTCGGCCTTGCTGTCTGCGCCGAGCGGGCGCCCATCCTGCTGGCCATCTACGCGGAAGTCCACTTTCTTCTGCGGCTTGGAGTACTGGCCCACCCAGCGCGCCTCGCCGCCATCAAAGACGGCGTCCTCCAGTGGATAGACCTTGTCCACCGCGGCGGCTGGCGCGACGGCGAGCCGCAGTTCTCCAATTGGGCTGCGTCCGACCTTCCCCAGAAACGCCGCCAGTTTGAAATCAACAGGCTCCGTAGACAGCACCTGTTCCATAACCCCGCCGTTACGGCTCAACATGCGCAGCAGGGGTAAATTGGCGTCATCGCCCACGGCAAAGACATCGGTCTTCGGCCTGCGATCCGCGGGAAGCGCCTTCCACTGTGCCGTGTACCAATCGGCGAGCTTGCCGGTCTGTATCACTCCGCGCGTCACTTCACCATCTGTCAAGAGGACCAGCGCCGCGCCGGGCGCCGTTCCCGCAGCCGCGTTTTGTGCACTGAACTGCCCGAGGCCGGCATCGAGCGCCTTTTGCAAGTCAGTACCGCCGCGCAGATGGCTCTGTTTGAGCCAATCCATCGCAGCGGTCACAGAAGGCTGGTCCGCCTTCACCGGTGCGGACTTGAAGCTCTCAACCTTGTCGTTGTAGAGAATCAAATTGAACCGGTCGTTCGGCCCCAGGTCCTGGAGCAGTTTGGCCGCCGCCGCATAACTGCGCTCCAGCTTCTCCCATTGCATCGAAAGAGATGTATCCATCAGCACTACAATCGTGCGGCCGTTCTCTGCGCCGGCAGGCGCCGCCCCAACAGAAGGCGCCGGAACAGAAAGCTGCGCCAGCGCCTCAAAAAAGCCCGGCTCCTGCCCACTCGCCTGCTGGTTCTTCTGCTTGCCTTTCTTTTGAGTTCCGCTGCCTGCATCGGAGCTCGTTCCAGCCATCGGCCCGGCCACGTCCGTCGCCAGCGATCGCGCTGGTGCAGGATCACGATAAGTAATCACTTCAAGAGCGTTCGCTGGTTCGTTCACCTTCCAGACTGTTGAAAAATCTTCGGCCAGATCAATGTTCGTGGCTTCAACAGTGCCGCGAATCGTGTGCTCATCTTGCTGGTCAATATGAAATGGAAGCAACTTGCCCTGGAACGCAAAATCCGTCATCCGCCCGGCGGAACGGAGTTCAAAGTGGATACTGAGCTTTTGTACCGTCTGCCCTGCATAGGCATCCGGCTTGAGCGGCAACAGAAAGTAGGACTTGAGCGCCGCCACCGAAATATGCTCGTGATATTCGATTTCCAGTCGCTTGGTGCCGTAGGGAGGAATGGGAACGATATGCGCGCTGAAGACTGCACTCTTTCGTGCCTCGCCCTCTGTACGCTCGCCCTGTTCCAGCAATCCGGGGTCGATGGCCTGGCTCTTCAACTCCTGGTAAATTGCCTTAGCGCGCTTGCGTTCAAGAATTACGGCAGGAATGCGTACCGGCCCATCCCATACGGCAAAATCGCTGACCGCTGTTCCGCTCGGCAAGGCAAACAGGTAATTGCCCTCCTGAGGAGCCCCCGTATGATTGGTGAATACTTGGCGCATCCAGACCCGGGCGTCGCCGTTGTCTATATGGATTTCCACCTGCATCTCGGTCAGCGACAGTACGGCCGGATCGGGCGCCTGCTTATCGCCTGGAATCAACACGCCGCTGTCCGCATGAGCCACCATGCGCATAATGAGCAGAAGCCCAAGAGCCCAATCCGCCCTTTTCCATCCAGCTTGTTTCATGCCGATCCTTACAACAACTTATCTTCCGAGATTTTTACCATGCCGTTTTCTGTGCCCACATAGATCACACCTTCATGAATGGTCAGCGCTGTTACATTCAGGGAGGGCAATCCCGCGGTAATCGTTCTCCAGCGCGTGCCTGTGCTATCCCCCACCATCAGTCCCTGGCCCAGGGTTCCGGCCAACACAATGCGCCCATCGGCCACCATCGCTGTGGAATTGATGATTACTCCGGTATGGGTGGCGTCAGTCGAGGTGACGCTTCCGTCAGCGCCCAGGCGCAAAATGCCCGCGCCATAAGTGCCCACCAGCGAATCATTGCCCACCGTGGCAACAGCCGTAATCCAGTTATGTTTCAGACCCGATGTCGCCGTCGTTAGGTTCCTGCGAACTTCTCCGTGCTCCAGCAGCGAAAGTCCGCCGAGAGTTCCCGCTACAAGCTGGTTCCCATTGGTTGCCAAAGCATACACGTGGTTATTGACCAGTCCCTGAAAGGCGTACAGGCTGTGCGCTCCGCTCGCATCGAGAAACGTGATTCCCGCTGGAGTTGCCAGTGCCATTCCATCTCCATAGAACGCCACATCATTCACGGTGTTGGAGATAAGGCCCGCCTCACGCTCCAGAACCTGTTTTTGCCGGCCATGTTGGTCAAACATGACCAATCCATTTGCGGTGGCCACGGCCACGGCGCTGTGACGAACGTCTTCCAGAATCCGGTTCACGCAAAATACATTTTCGTTTTCTACGTGGATTGCCGGTCCACCCGTGGCGGGTAGAATATCGAGGCCGCGGTCGAAATACCCAACCCAAAGCCGGCCATCGGATGCGACAAGGAGCGCGGAGACGTGACTCTCGGCTAGTTGTGAGTTGTCATCCCCCAGGATCCTTCGCCAGGCCCCATCGCGCTCCTGCTCAACCAGGCCGTTGCTGGCCAGCGCATAGCGACCTTCGCCGTAGATGAAAAACTGCTCCACCGTCTCGGACACCGCGGCAGCTGCGGTTGTGGAGGATTCCGAGTTCCCGGCTCCGAGAGAAGCGGGAGACACGATGGGTCTCCTCGCATTTACGTCGTTTTCAGGCCCGGCCAGTGGGACGCGCAAAACCCCGGCCTCCAACTGGCCTACCCAAAGCCAGTCCCCGTCGGCTAGCAAGGCATGGGCGTACCTGCCCTTCGCAAGCACGCGCGTGATTTTGCCGTCTCGCACTTCGGCAACACCAACGGGAGTGCCGACATAAGCTCGTCCTGCGTAAACTTCCCCTTTACCGAGCGCAATCTGTTCTACGCGCCGATCCGGCATTCCCTGCTCTTCGCCGATACGCTCGGTCTCGCCGCCATGCCAGTAGAGCAGCCCATTATCCAGCGTACCGACCCACAACTCAGCGTCCGTTCCAGCAAGCGCCGTCACATAAACGTTATCCGTTGTGGAGTGGAACCTCTTGAGCACCGCGCCGTCAAAGATCAACAGACCTAATTTGGCAGTGCCGATCAGCAATCGACCACTGGCCAGAGGCAGCAATGCAGTAACATTGCGCGCCTCATCCTGATTGGCCAGAATCTGCCGAAAGACATGTCCATCGAACGCCAATACACCCGCTCCGGCGGTCGCGATAAGCAACTCTGGCTGCTGGGATCCGGTCAGCATGCCCACCACCAACTGACTCAATGGAGCGGCAGGCAACTCCATTCCTGTGCGATAGATATGATCGAGCCGTCCGTCAATGGAATATGCACAGAGTCCTGCCGGACCCGCCAGGAAAAGTCTGCCTTGAAATTCAGCTGCGCTGTTGAAGACGGCGGGCGCTGTGAAGCCCTCGAAACCCGGATTCGGCTGAGGCGCCAGGGTTCGGACTTCAACTCCAAACCCACCCTCATGCGCTACATCGCGCCTGAGGCCGCTAAGCGCGTGTTCCACGCGCCAAGCCACCAGCCCTGAACCCCCAAGGCACAGGACTGCCACCGCGATTGCAACAACCGCTATAGTCCGCCGCTGAGGTTTCATGGTGGATTCTCTATTCGGGCAGGATCGAAACGACAATAACGCAGAGGCTGCCCGAACGCAAATCCAATCAGCAACAAGCTTGGCCGGCTCCCGTTCGTACCGGCTCGATACAGCTTTACGAGCATCGGGGATGCGCATCGGCGATGGTCTGGCAAGCAGAGGTTTTGCGTAGCGCGGCACATGCGAGTAGACCTCGAGCGTAAATGCCACGGAGGCGTGCCCACGTTGTTCGCTCACGATCTTAGGCGAGACGCCAGCGGCCAAAGCGAGGGAGGCCGCCGTGTGGCAGAGATCGTACAGGCGTATGTTCGGAAGACCGGCTGACCGAAGCAACGGCTTGAAGTACTGGGCAACAAAAGCCGCTGTCTAGGCGCTGTTGCGCACCACGATTCGAGTCAGTGCGCAACGCGCAACGGGGATTCTGTGGTGTTGCGCATCTTCGGCTGGGGTCCGGAGAGGCGAAAAGGAGCGCGCCTTGAGCGCGGGGGAGGAAAGGGGAACAATTTCCGTCAAAGAGCGATGGTGAAATTGAAACCACTTCATATTTTCTGTGTGGAGCTATACTACCGCGGGCACAGTACACCCATTAATACCCATTAATATTAATTAGGGGTATTTACTTGACGCCTCCAGATACAACAGGTTGTGGTTTGAT
>PLSM01000034.1 GCA_003165075.1 Acidobacteriaceae bacterium
TCATCGGGACCGGGGCCACCCGCCAACGAGAAAACCATCAGAAATACGCCCCTCTCCAGTGGATAAGCGTTGCAGAGTAGCGCAGTCTTTGTCGTGCTTCTGTTGCGGTGTGGGAGTCGTGTTATTTGGGGCGATCACCTTGGCCCAGCCGGCCAAATCATCAGGTCGATGCAGATTAAGATGAGCACGTAAGTAATCACCCCCGAGGCGATTCTGAACGAGGAGTTCTGATATCTCTTGATGAAGTGCAGGGAGGGAAACGGGAGCATCAGAAGAACCAAAATTGCCTCTAGGTGCTGATCGCCGGACATGATGTTCCAGTGACGTCGCAAGAACTCTCCCATAAGAGCGATCGCGATCAAGCAAAGAGAGATAACAACGATCATTCCGAACTTCTCAGCCTTAGTCATTGACGGCATATTTGACCCCTGCGCAGTTGCTTTGAGTGAACGTTCCATTAGTTGCAGACCTCATACGCCCACAGGTCAACTATGCCACCTGCCAAGGCGACCACTCCGCCAGCGCCCGCCACAATTGCACCCGCTGGCGCAGTTATCGTACCCAGCGTCATCAACCCGCCTACGCCGGCGGTTGCACCACCAGTCAGCACAAGTTTCTTTGAATAAACATTCAAATCATGACAGGTCTTTTGCTGCTGAGGAGTCAGAGGTGGCTTAGCTGGCTCCCCGTTGTTTGGGGCACCGTTACCGCCGTTTCCGCTCCTGCTATCTACCTGTGCGAAAACAGCATTCTGCGCCTCTCGTCCCTCCTGGTTAAACTCCAGAGACCCATTTTGGAACTGGCAGTAAGGGGCTGGGTCATTGGGAATGCAATTCGGAGGGTCAGTAGGGATATCGGGGCTAGGGGGAGCAACCGGAGGAACGGAAGGGGTGTAGCCGAACACCAACCCGCTGTAATCGCCGCCTCCCCCGAGATCGAATCCCCCGTCTCCACCCCAGCCACCCCCTCCACCATCGAAGCCGAAGTAGCCCCCGCCTTCATCAGGGGACCATTCATTATCCAGGCCGCTGGGGTCGATCTTGCTCAATGGACTGTTCATGGAATAGACGTAGCGGTTCATGCTCTGCGGATTCCTGAAATGATAGCTGCCGGAGTACGGATCGGGCCTGAGCCACCGGCCTTCAGTCGGCGAGTACTGCCGGTACTGGGCGTGGTCGGTATCGCTCTCGGAGTCGAAATCGAGCATGGCAAAGTGATTGGCATCCGTGTCGGTTCCTGACGCCGTCTGGCCGTCGCCCCAGGGCAGGGATGCGTAGGAGCCTTCCACGCTGCCATTATAGGCCGTCCTCATGCGCTCGGTCCCCAGCCAGTCCTGATGCTCGAAGTGCAGCGCCGCGCCGCCGTCCGAGGCCGTGGTGTAGTAGGCCACTGGCTTCGAGCCCCAGTAGTAGTGCCCCTTGAGCTGCGCGTGCGTCGAGGCGTTCCACTCCGAAACCCGCGGCCCCGCCCGCTCATCGCAAACATCGCGATGAACGGGGCACAGCTTCGATGCTCGCTGAAGTTTTCATGACCGGGCCACCTGCCGGACCTGTCTATCATCCCCGGTCCCCAAATGCGAGGGACCGGGGGCACCATCAGCGGGGTTGGAAATCGTCATCGGGACCGGGGCCACCCGCCCTGTCGCGGTTTACTGTAGTCACGCGCGGTGAAGCAGCCGACCGCGCGTGAACGCCGTGAGAGCAACCGCAACGAGGATGAGTGACAGCGCAATGAGCAACCCCTCGGAGGGATGCTGGCGTATGGAAGTGTTGTCAAGAAACACAGGAAGAACTTCGTTGGCAGCATTGAATACGGAATGCATCAAAATCGCGACGAGAACGGCCTGCCCTGAAGCGTTGAAGGGGATTGCCATGATGACAGATAGGCCCACCGATGCGAGTAAGAAAAGCGGAAAGGGGATACCCTCCCATCCATTCAAAAAGAGCGGCAGATGCCAGGTGGCCCATAATATGCCTGTAAGGACACTCGCGATCCAGGGCGGTAATGAGCGTTGCAGGCGGGCCTGAAGAAACCCCCTCCAGCCGAACTCCTCAAAGAGAGGTCCCCCAAAGAGGTCGTAGCTGAACATCGGCACCAAGATTCCAGCAAGAGCACCGATATGCCAGTGCCATGCTGCTAGCCCTCCTTCAGAAATCAGTGCGGAAAAAACAAACACCCTGGAGAGAAGAATAAGCATCGGGCCGAACACGAGCCACGACCATTGAAGAGGCCTGCGAGGAAGAAAGCGAATAGCGCGCCAATTACCGGCTTCCCACCTGTGCGCGACGAAGCAAGCGAGAAACGGGCCCAGCGTTCCAACACTCGCGAAAACCGGGAAAGAGAACGGCGTGCTCAGTACCTTCAGTCCTTCGGGACCAAGAACCAGGGGCAACCAAGCCAGCCACGAAAACCCACACGCAATGAAATAGAAGACCGCTACCAGTTTCCAAAGCGGAATGGTCGCATCTGACTGACTAGTGGCGTCCTGGCACATCTTCTTTTCAATCTTCATTGACGTGTGATTGTTGTTTGGGGCACCGCAGTTTGGAAGAAAAGCACGTACGAACCTTCAGCGGAAGATGCGCCTCTACCGCAACCAACTCAGTGCCGGTAGGATCGCTGCGAAGGCGGAGAAAATAACCACGGTGAGGATAATCCATCGAAAAGGCTGTCGAGGCGGTATCAACTGCGCGCACAGCACCCCGACCCCCGTTCCGACGCCAAGCGCCACTGATTTATGGTCGTGCCAGGCGGGCCATTTTAAGATCATGATCTTGTAAGGCAGAACAGCAACAGCAAACTTAAGCGGGAGCATAAAAACCGCAAGGGGGAACGACTTTGCCAACCGATTCTCCATATCCTCGTTCCCCCTGCGTTCTACCTTCAATAACTGGTAAACGAAGTCCATGGGATATTGCTGTTACCCATGCACGAATCGTAGGCCATTGAGTATAAGGTATTGTTCACCGCCGAGTTGTACTTCACGCCAAAGTACATTCCCAGCAATAGGTTGCCTGTGGCCGCCTTGGCGCTGGCAAAAAATGCGGCAAATCCTCCCTGTCCAGCCCCCGCAGTGTTAAAGGCTGCAAATCCCCCTCCCGCTGATAGAGCGGCCTGTGCATTAGATAACCCATTCTTTTGATTGTAGGTGGTAACAAACTGATGAGCCGCATCGGAACACATCTGCTTTTCAATCTTTGTGGGCGGCTGCTTCCCGTTATTTGGGGCAATGCCAAATGCGCTAACGGTGAGTTGCATCATACATGTACCCGCGCTCTCAGCCTACCGGGAAGCAGCTGTCGTACCTCCAGAGGAAGAGTGCCCATCCTCGGACGCTTTAGGTCCGGGCACGAATTTCCCAACGACAGAAAGAATCCAGAGGATGAGGCAAAAATCCAGTGAGTCGATGGCGGCAATCGCCAGTGCAGGAACCCACTTGGTACCCCAGGGCACAAACAGAATCAGCGGGACATGAAGTGCCGCGATGACCGTCATGGTGATCCAGAACCACGCGTGCCGCCCCAGCTTCCATTTCAAAGCAAGCATGAAACCAAGTACCGCAACGCTGTTCCAAATTGGCAGCATTAGGTTAAGTCTTCCAAAATGATCGAACAGCCAAGGGAGCGGCATGCCGAAAACGAGCAAACACAACACGGCCCACCAAGGCAAGCGCATTTTCTTGGCTGCTTTTATGTCGCTTTTTACGTCGCTAGCTAGGGACATTGGCTGACCGCCTTTGCTGTCTTGTAGGTGTCCATAATGATCGAACCTATAGCGGCAGCTTGCCCCAAACCAGGTATAAATCCAGCAACGGTAAGGCCGTCTGAAATCAGACCCTGAGGGGACGTATCAAACAGCCCATTGAGCCCCCGGACGGTGCCCGTCGATGCTCCCACCGCCTTAATGACACTGTTCCCTGCTTGATCGGCTACCACTCCAACGTATCCCGATCCATGGCCGATGATTCTGGCAATACCGCCAGCTTCAGGAATCAGTCCTATCGCGTCAAATCCAGCACTCAAAGCGCCTGCGCCAAGGGCACTCGTGACGCATGAGTTCTTGTACCAAGGCGTGCCGTTATTTGGGGCAATAGCTGGCCGCCTATGACGCGCTCCCTCAGATGCACAAACGGCAGAGTGCGTCATAGGCACGTGCTCCTCATCGTACTTCCTCGGTATTCGGCCTTCCCATGAATTTCCCGACAACAAGAAGAATCCAGAGGATCAGAACAAAATCCGCTGTGGCGATGCCAAGATACACGAATACGGGGATCCACTTCGTGGTCCAAGGAACAAACAGAACCCACAAAACATGAAGAACTGCGATCACCGCCATAGTGGCCCAAAACCATGCTTGCTTTCGCAACTTCCATTTGAAACGGATCACTACGCCAAGCACAATAACAGTAAGCACCGAGGGCCAAAACAGTTCTAAGCGCCCCCCGTGAATAAGGTACAGAAAGAACATTGGCGTACCAATGACAACCATGAGTAACTTCGTGCGCCAAGACACACGCCGCAACTTCTTGGCCTCTTGAAGTTCACACTTCAGTTCATGTATTAAGGACATTGATAAGCCTTATATGCTGCTGTTCCTGCGTCCCAGATCATTGCAGCAGGAGTTGTGAAGTCACTTAGAACGGGCACGAAATCTGCAGCCGTGATTCCTGCCGATACCCATGTAGTCCAATCACTCGAATCAATACCAGTGGCACTGTTCAAAAAACCTGTTGTTTTTGTGCCTGCCGTGAGCATATTTTTGCCGACGTTGTCAGCAACTTTGCCAACATATCCGGCCTGATGGCCCACGACTCTGGCAACTCCGCCAACTTCTGGGAGGAACCCTAACGCATCGATACCAAGATTCACTGCGCCTTTGCCAAGAGCTTTCGCAGTGCATGTCTTGTACCACGGAGTGTCGTTATTTGGGGCACCGTTACCGCCGTTTCCGCTCCTGCTATCTACCTGTGCGAAAACAGCATTCTGCGCCGCTTCTCCCTGCAGATTGAACTGATAAGACTCCCATCCAACTACGCATCCGGTGTCCTTACTATAGTCGCAGGTATCGGCGTCCCCGTACACATAGACCGTCGTCACAACTGTGAGACCATCGAATGCGCTCTCAAAGCCGCCCGGACCGCCATATCCACCCCCTCCACCATCGAAGCCGAAGTAGCCCCCGCCTTCATCAGGGGACCATTC
>PLSM01000131.1 GCA_003165075.1 Acidobacteriaceae bacterium
TCATGATGGGCCGCAGGCGCAGCACCGCGCCCTCGATGGCGGCTTCCACAATGTGCTCGCGAGTCGGCTCCTCCAGCCCCTTGCGCCGTGCCCGCAACTGGTTGATGTACTCCAGCATGATCACGCCCGTTTGCACTGAGACGCCGAACAATGCCAGGAAGCCCACCGCTGAGGAAACCGAGAAATTGGTGTGCGTAATAAACAGTGCCAGCGGGCCGCCGATCGAGGCCATCACCACACTCACCAGAATCAGCGTGGCCCACTTGAACGAGCGGAACATGGTGTAGAGGATCAGAAAAATCACCAGCACGGTAATCGGAATCACCAGGGCCATGCGCTTGTCGGCGCGCTTCTGGCTCTCGTACTCACCTGCCCACTCGGTGTGGTAGCCGGCGGGGAGCGCCACGTTCTTGCTGACCTTGGCGATGGCCTCCTGCACGGTCGAGCCCAGGTCGCGCCCGCGCACGGAGTATTTGATGGCGATATAGCGCTGGCCGCCCTCCCGATAGATTTCCTCTGCGCCGTCGTCGGCTGAGATCTTGGTCAACTGCGCCAGCGAAACTCGCTCTCCGGACGGTGAAAGCAACCGTACATCCTCGATCGCTTCGCGCGTGTCGCGGTATTGCTTTTCATAGCGCAGCGTCACGTCGAAGCGGGCCTCGCCCTGCTGCACCTGGGTCAAAGCGTTGGCGCCAACCGCTGTCTGCACGGCGTCCTGTATGTCGGCTACGTTGATGCCCCACCGCGCTGCCGCATCGCGATCCACCGTGTAGTTCAGGTTGGGTTGGCCGATAATGCGGAAGATGCCCAGGTCCTCGATGCCCTTCACCGTCGCCATCTGCGCCTGAATCTCCCCGGCTTTCTCTTCCAAGGTCCGCAGGTTGTCGCCGTAGAGTTTCACGGCTAATTCGCCCTTCACCCCGGATACTGCTTCCTCCATGTTGTCTGAGATGGGCTGGGAAAAGTTCCAGATCACGCCGGGAAACTTCTCCAGTTCCTTGTTCATCGCTGCGATCAGCGCTTCCTTGTCCTGGTGGAAGACTGGACGCCACTGTTCTTTGCGCTTCAGATCGACAAAGTACTCGGTATTGAAAAAGCCGGTAGTGTCGGTGCCGTCGTCGGGGCGTCCTGTCTGGCTCACCACCTGGGTCACTTCGGGAAACGAAGCCATCGCAATGCGTGCCTTGTTGGTGAAGTCGATGCTCGCTGTGGGGCCTTCGCTGGGCGGCAGCGTGCCGCGCACCCAGATGGCGCCTTCGTCCAGATGCGGCAGGAACTCCGACCCGATCGCGCCACCCAAAGTCAGGTAAAGCGCCACGGCAAACAAAACACCGGCAATGCCCACCGTGACGTATCGATGCTCAATGGCTGTGCGAACCGCGACGCGATAATGCCGGATAAGCCAATGCAGGATCGGATTCTGCCATTCCCTGGCGCCCTTGTGGAAGGCCACGCTGGCCAGAACCGGCGCGATGATGATCGAGAAAGTCAGCGCCCCCAGCAGCGCGAACGCAACCGTCCAGGCCATCGGCTTGAAGAGCCGTCCCTCCACCGCCTGCAAGGTAAAGATAGGCAAATACGCGCTGATGATGATGCCGATTGCGTAGAAGACCGGCCGCTGCACTTCATGTGCTGCCTCGCGAATCTTCTGCCCCGGGGTGCGCGTGTCGTCTTCGTGCGAGAGATGGCGGACGATGTTCTCAATCATCACCACCGCTCCGTCGACCACCATGCCGAAATCCAGCGCTCCGAGTGACAGCAGGTTGGCCGGAATATGGCTCAGGTCGAGACAAATTGAGGCAAATAGCAAGGCAAAGGGAATAGTAAGGGCAACAATGATCGCGCCGCGTACGTTGCCCAAAAAGAGGAAGAGGATAATCGAGACCAGGATCACACCCTCGGTCAGGTTGTGCTCTACGGTCTCCACGGTAAACGACACCAGGTCGGAGCGATCGAGAAAGGGAACAATCCGCACGCCCTTGGGCAGGATGCCCGTGTTGAGTTTCTTCACCTCTTCGTGGATGCCCTCTAGCACCGGGTCGGAGTCATCGCCCTTCTGCAGCAGCACGATGCCCTCCACGGTGTCGGGATTATCCACAATCACGCCGTCCGGCCGGTGTGTGGCTCTTCCAATCTGCCCCAGGCGTGTCTTCGGACCCTGGGTCACGGTGNNGACTGCACATTGATCTGCTGCGCACCCTGCTCGATAAAGCTGCCGCCGCCGTTGGTGTTGTTGTTGGTCAGTTGCTGCTCTACCTGGGCAATCGAAAGGCCATAGGAAACCAGCTTTTCCGGATCGAGCTTGATCTGGTATTCCTTAGTCGGTCCGCCGAAGCTGGAGACGTCCACCACCCCTTTGACGCCCTTGAAGGATTTTTCCAGCGTCCAGTCTTCCAGCGACTTCTTCTCCATCACGTCGTACGCTGGGTTGGTGCTTTCCAGGGTGTACCAGTAAATCTGTCCCACCGGGCTCCAGTCCGTGCCCATCTGCGGAACCAGGTTGGCGGGCAGGTTCACCTGGCTCAGCCTTTCCAGAACGTGCTCGCGATTCACGTCGCTGGTGGAATCGTCGTCGAAAATCAGCATCAGGCTTGAAAGACCGGCCAGCGTGGTCGAGCGCAGATGCGTGAGGTGTGGAATGCCGGCCATCTGGATCTCCACCGGCACCGTGACCTGCCGCTCGATCTCCTCTGCGCTCCGCCCTGGCCACTGGGTGATGATCTGCACATAATTGTTGGCCACATCGGGGTACGCCTCCACCGGCAAATTGCGGAATGAAACGATGCCCCACGCAGTTAACACCACCATTCCGCCCAGAATGAGCCACCGGTTCTTCAGTGCGAAATCAACAAGTGTGCGAATCATTTAAAGGCCGCCCCCGGTCTCGAGAATGAGTCCGTCGGTGAGGACTGGGACCACACGGAGTACGGACTCATTGGATTGCCTCGCGTCCCATCGCAGAAGCTGACAGCACTGCCGGTACGCGAGCGGAAGGAGAAGGAAAAGTCGCTTCATACGCGGCCATTGCGCCGTGGCATGCACGGCTCACCCGGAAAGCGAAGAAGCTGAATTTTCAGGAAGGGAGGAAGCGGGAGATCAGGCTGTAGGAGGAGGTCGGTTCTCGATCGGCGCCAGGGCCGGGGAATTCACTATCAGAACTGGAACCGCGCTTGCCGACGCAGAGCGCAGGAACCCGAAGGGAAGCTCCGCCACTGCGGGTTCGGGCAGCCCGACTGCAAATGGGGAGATTTGCTGCAACAACTGTGCCGCGTAATCCCGGCGCACACACGAGTCGGTCTCCGCCGGATTCTGCGCCGCCAGCAGATCGTCGGTCACTGAGATGACGGGGAACAGGATCAGGATCAGCAGCGCCAGGGCGACAAGTTGCGTCCGCCGGTCCACACCCGCACGCGGCGCCCACCGCAGCCACAGGCACACCATCGCCACGGCCACCAGCACCCCTGCGAGGTTGAGGAGAAGTTCCATTTCCAGTCCTGATTCTACCCCACCGGAACTCGCAATTAAAACCGCAAGCAGCCCAAATCTCGCGTGGATGGATCGCTGCTCCCGGGGTCATTCGCACCGCAATGCCGTCATCGGATCCACGTGCGAGGCACGTCTGGCGGGAAGGTAGCAGGCAATCGCAGATACTAGCGCCAACAGTATGGCTCCAGCCGGCAACAGGGTTGGGTAACTAAGATTGCCGCCCACCCAGGTGGCCAGAAATTTGTGAAGAGTCAGGGTAAGCAGCGCGCCAGCCAACATCCCGCTCCCCACGCTTGCCACTGTAGTTGCAAAGACCACGCGAAAGATATGCCCGCGTTGGGCGCCGAGCGCCATGCGTATGCCGAACTCGTTAGTTCGCTCCACCACCGTATACGAGACAACACTGTAGAGCCCTATCGCGGCCAGGACCAGCGCGAGCGAGGCGAAGATGCCGAAGATCCAGGCCGTCAGGTGTTCCGTCTGCCACTCCGGCTCATCGGTAATCCATGTGGCCAGATCTTCCGGCCCGGTGAAGGCTTGCTGTTCTGCCCTCAGCGAGTGCACCTGCGCCACTATGGGTCGCACCAGAGTCGCAGGTGGGACTTTGGTCCGCACCAGAATCTCAGTAAAGTGGACCAGCCAGATTGTGTAGGGGATGAAGGCCGCAGGCCGCACCGGTTTGCGCAGTCCGCTGTTGAGGCTGTCCTCCACAATGCCGATGATCTGCAGCCAGGTCTGCGGCGCGTCTGGAATGACATAACTCGCAGGCGGGCTGCCCACAATGACCGGGAATTTGATCGTGCGGCCAATGGCGTCCCCGTTGGGGAAATAAAGTTTGGCCATGGTTCGGTTGATGACGGCAATGTGGGCGCCGTTACGGTTCTCGGTCGCATCCCATATGCGCCCTTGCAGGAGCGGTATGCGCAGGGTGGCGAAGAACTCCGGACTCACCAGTCCGATCAACGCCAACTGGTCTTCGGACGGAGGCTTACCGGGAAGCTCGAATCGTCCATTCCAAACGTTCATGGGCGGTGTGGCGCTGGTTGAAATTGCCGCCGACTCCACGCCGGGGGTCTCGGCGATTTTGGCTCGAAGCTGCGCAAAATATTCCCCCCGCCCGGCCCAGGAAGTATAGGTGTTGTCTACAAGTGGAAGTCCGACCGACATCACGTTGTGGGGATCGTAGCCCAAAGGCTCGTGCAGCAGTTTGATGAAACCCTCCATCGCGGACCCCGCGGCAGCCAGCAGCAGCAGGGTGAGGGCGATCTGCCCGGCAACCAGCAGGTTATGCGCTCTGCGGCTGCGGACTGTGCCCGCCACGCGGCGCGCATTCGATTGCATGGCTTGCCCCACCTGCGTGCGAGATAGTTGCAAAGCTGGCCACAGGCCGAACAGAATCCCGGTAGCCAGCGCGACTGCGACACTGAACAGCAGCACCGGAAAGTTAATGCCGATTACGACTTCGGGAGCGAAAGCATAGGGAGGCAGCAGGACCTTGATCACCACCAGAAGTCCATACGAAGTCAGCACCCCGAGCGCGGCGCCCACAGAGGCAAGCAGGAGCGCCTCTGTCAGCAGTTGGCGCACGATGCGGCGTCGCTGCGCGCCAACCGCCGAGCGGATCGCCAACTCATGCTGCCGCGCGGTTCCGCGTGCTAGCAGCAAAATCGATACATTGCCGCAGCCAATCGCCAGCAGCAGCGCCACGGCGCCGAAAAGCAAATAAAGTGTTCCGCCGATGCTCTTGACCACCCAATCGTTCATCCCCTGCACCTGGACGGTAAATGTTTCTGGAAGAAAGTGCTGCTTCTCGTGGGAAATCCGCTCGAAGACTGGCTGCAGGGCAGCGTTGACCGTGTTTCGGCTAACGCCCGCCTTAAGCAGCAGATCCGTCGTATACATGTGCACTGGATCCTGGCCGAGCTTCAGCGGCAGGTAGAGATCGGCGTTGTACCACCTGAACCGGGGTGCGGCCACGCCGATGACGCTTACGCTCTTATGATCGAGTTCCACTATCTTGCCGAGTACATGGGGATCCGCTGAGAAATGCTTCCGCCATAACTTGTAAGAGAGAACCGCGACAGGCTCCGGATCGCGCCCCGCGACCGCGTCTGAGGGCAGAATTCCTCGGCCCAGGAACATCGGCACGCCCAGATCGTTGAAGCCGTTTGCGTTCAGGTCAACCTCGTTGACATGCTCCTCCGTGCCGGGAGCAGTGAGGGTCAGCGAATGGTAATCCATAACAAGGACGTCTTCGACGACTGGCACCTGGCGCACCTGCTCGACTTGGGGTCCATTCAGGCGGACCACGAATTCCGGCGCCGCTTTGCAGGTGACCACAGGGCGCACAATGCGGTCCGCCGAGGGGTACGGGTAGGGATTCAGCAGCGCTGCATAGATCACGCTGAACACCGCAGTCGTCGCTCCAATGCCGAGCGCTAAGGAGAGAATCGCGGTGAACGTGAAACCCGGATTCTTGAAGAGTTGCCGCGTGGCATAACGAAGATCCTGAAGCACCGTGTGCATTATTCCCTCCTTGCCGTGCGGTGGGATAGTGAACATATTCGCACGCAGGCGCTGCTGTCGCCAGCCTTATGAAGAATTTCAACGCAATTGGGCGCAGAATCACCGAGTCGCTCAGGCCCGCGCAAACCGAAAGTGCTGCGGCCGAAGCCACAAGAGTGAGGGCGCACCATCCTTCGCTTTTTTCTAGCGACGGGTGCGAGGCCACGCACAAAACCCAAAATGTCGTAGCCAGAGCCCAATCCTCTTGCTCTTCGCCTCGACGCGTCTCCTCCAACGCCGAAGGCCCGGAGCATATGCTCCGGGCCTTCGCCTTGCGTGCTCGAAATTGCTTCTCGTTACTCCGCGGCGTGTTCCACGGGCTTGGTCTGGGCCACGGTCCATTCTGCTGCGCCCACCTTGAAGCGGGCAAAGCGCCGGACGGTGATGTTCTCGCCCAGCTTGCCCACTTTCTGCGCGATCAACTCCTTGATGCTCACCGCCTGGTCCTTGATGAAGGGCTGCTCCAGCAGGCAAACCTCTTCGTAAAACTTGGCCATCTTCCCGTCCACGATCCGCTCGATCACCGCAGCCGGCTTGCCCGTGGCGGCGGCCTGCGCGCGGAAAATCTCCTTCTCCCGCTCCAGATCTTCCGTCGTTACGTCCTCAGGCTTCACATAGCGCGGATCGCTGGCCGCGATGTGCATCGCAACATCCTTCAACAGTTCCTGGAAATCCTCCGTGCGGGCTACAAAGTCGCTCTCGCAATTCAATTCCAGCAGCACCCCGATCTTGCCCCCGGCGTGAATGTAGGTCCCCACCGCGCCCTCGTTGGTGGTGCGCGCCGCCTTCTTTTGCGCTGAGGCCATGCCCCGCTTGCGAAGCACCACAAACGCATCTTCGATGTTGCCCTTGGCCTCCTGCAAGGCCTTCAGGCAATCGCCCATCGGCGCGCCCGACTTTTCCCGCAATTCCTTCACTAGCTTTGCATCGATTTTCTCAGTCACAGTCGTCATCTCTCTTTTTCCCGTCTCCCCATTGTTTCCAGCCGGACGTTTTCCGGCATAAGAAAAGCGTGACTCGGTCCGCTCGCAGTCACGCTTGTCTTGGTTCGCACTGCAGCTTAATCAGAAATTTACAAACTACCCTCGGCCAGGTCCGTGTCATCCACCGCCGCCACCGCGGCAGGCGCCTTGCGAATCCCCGCGCCCAAAACCGCTTCCAGGTCCACTTCTTCCGCCGGCGCAGCTTCCTCCGCCGCGGCCTCTGCCTCAGCCGCGATCGGACCCGGCAGTTCCTCGGCAAATGCCTTGTCGCCTACCAGGTTCACGCCCTCGGCCGCCGAGTCGGCGATCTTGGATGTGAACAGGCGGATGGCGCGCAGGGCGTCGTCGTTGCCCGGAATCACGTAGTCCACCACCGTCGGATCGCAGTTTGTATCTACAACTGCAACCACCGGGATGCCCAGCTTCCGCGCTTCCTTCACCGCGATCGCCTCGTTGTTCGAGTCGACGATGAACAATGCGTCCGGCAGGCGCTTCATCGTCTTGATGCCGGCCAGGTTTGCCTGCAGATGCTTGCGCTCCCGCTCCAGCTTGATTACTTCCTTCTTGGTCAGCAGCTC
>PLSM01000014.1:0-343 GCA_003165075.1 Acidobacteriaceae bacterium
AGCAGTACGGCGTGCTCGAAACCATTGAGAAGGTACGCAAGGAGGACAACGCCTGCTCGCGGTCCACGAAGAAGACAATTCAAGTGGTACGGAAACCGGGAGCATCGCCACTTCTGTTCGNNCCTGCCGCGCTACGACGAGAGCGTGGTCTCGGTCGAGATGGACACGGAACTTGCCAAAGCCTACGAAGAGTTGGAGGACGATATTCGCTCGGCGATGCGCCAGCACCGCGGCAACAAGAGCCTGATGAGCATTCTGCTCAACACGCTGCTGCTGTATCCGGATCATCCCTATGGGTTCGATGCGATCTGGGCGCGCGCCTTCGATCCGCAGACTCGCGAAT
>PLSM01000014.1:451-3442 GCA_003165075.1 Acidobacteriaceae bacterium
TCTGCCATCCGAAGCTGGTGGAAACCGGACTCGATCTATTGGCCTTTCCAACGCTCTATTTCTACGAGACCGGCTACTCGCTGCACACACTGCGTCAGGCCAGCCGGCGCTCGTGGCGAATCGGACAGCGGCATCCGGTGCGGGTGAAGTTCGTCACTTACGCCAAGACAATGCAGGAGACATGCCTCCGGCTGATGGGCAAGAAGATGCTNNNNAACTTGAGAAGGAGCGCGGCCAACTTGTTCCTCAGCCTCCTCCGCCAATCCAGCAGGAAAGCGATTCGCTGCTCGATTTGCCGGACTTCCTGGTTGCCAATCCGTCATCGAATCATGACGGCATCCATCTGCTCGAACCTGTCAGGACCGAAATCAAGAGCACACCCTGGCCGGCGGCGGCGGGTCCCGTGCAACTCAGCCTCTTCGGCTGAGATTGCGCGGAGTTGCGAATCTGCCTTTCATCCACAACAAAAATGATCGAGGTGATCCTGTGACCAAAGAGAATCACCCACCGTGGAGCTTTGCCGAGTGGGTGCTCCAGTTGCTCGAAGAGCGATTTCCGTGGCTCGGGAAAACGACTGACGAACAGATCAGCGGCGCCGATACCGTCGATCAGTTGACCGACCTTCACCAGGAACTCAAGAGCAGGCGCAGAACCAATCGGCGGAATGATGGGAAAAGCAAGAATTAGCTTCCAACCCACTGACGGATTAAGCCTGCACAGCAATTCTCCCACCCCCGCCCAAGGAGCTTAGAGATGGAAACTTCAGAGTCGACGATCCCAGGTTCCAACAGGCAAGATTCGAAATTCTCCGACCCGGCCAGCATTGATGATCGAACCGGGCCGAAAGACGGGGCGCCAGAATCTGCATCTGACCTATCCGGTCCGCCGGCGGCGAATCGCCACCGGCTGCAAGATGAGCGTTCGGCCACCACACATCACTTCGCCTTCGGGGGACATGAAGGATATCTGACGGTCGGCTTCTACCCCAATGGTCAGCCGGGCGAGATCTTCATTCGCATGGCGAAGGCCGGATCAACCATTGCAGGTTTGATGGAGTGCTTCGGCACAGTGGTTTCCGTCAGCCTTCAACATGGTGTGCCACTGAAAGTGCTCTGCGATAAGCTCTCGCATACACGGTTTGAGCCTTCCGGCTGGACTGGAAACGCGGAGATCGGTTATGCAAAGTCCATCATGGACTACCTTTTTCGCTGGATGGAACTGCGGTTCCTTTCCGGAAAACAACTCGCGCTCTTCGGTCAAGAGAATGGCGAGATTAGCGCTGGCGGGGAGTTGAAACCCGGTCAGGTCGACGACTCACATCTGATGTGAGCCGTTGGTCCCTTGTTCCCGCAGCCTACATGGGCTGGCCGGAAGAAGCCAGTTCGCTCAGGCACCGTTGCGCCTCGGCATGGCCCTGAGTTGCTGCCTTGCGGAACCAGTCCGCCGCTTCGACGTGGTCCTTGGGCATTCGCCCCTACCGCTGGGCGATTGCTGGAGTTACGTTTGCGATTCGCTTGCGCTACTTGATGAAACTTTCAATACCGGCTTGCATGATTTCTCTCCGCAGGCAAACAGAATCGGAGGCATCAGCGCAAGTAGCCGACATTACGATGGTTCAATTCATCTCGCCTGGGGTGAGAGCGAATGATGCGTTGGCCTGCACAACTCAGCTTAGACTGGCGTATTAGGCAGGTTTCGGTGGGGTCAGGGTTGGCATCGGAGAAGGTCGTCCGTTAATCCAGACAGAACCTCGCGAATGGCCGTCAGCAACGCCGCAATACGTGGGGCCGGCTGGGCCCGGTGGCGGCGCGATCGGGCGATTTCCCTGTGCGGTTGTGTTGACCTCCTGGTCCTACTGTGGAGCTACCCAGATATCTTAGGTGGGTTAATCACTATCGAGACCGGGTTGAATGAGGAGCGGCCAGTTAGGCTTTCCCAGTCATTTGGAAAGTAACTCCCTCGCTTGAATTGTAGGTACCCCGCGCGCTTCGTCACTCGTCTCTCCCCAGGCATCTGAAATCGATAGGTGTTCCTATCTTTAATTGTGCCGAGATCATATCTCAGCTCCTTAACAACAGGCGACCCGGTGATAAACCCCGGTGTATTCCTCCAAAAAATCAGCCCCTTACCGTCTGGCGGACCATTGGGTGAAAGGATAGGAATGTCGAACCACTCCTTAGTCCAGAGGTCCTCCCTGCAGACAGCTTCGATGCCAAATTGCTTCGCTGAAATGCTGAGTAGGCCCCAATCGACGCCCAAATCGGTATCGGTCGCCCTGCACAGTTTGATCTCCTTAGGGTCGCTCTTTTCGAATCTCCACCCGAAGACCATACTTACCCTCTTGAGAATCTCGGCCTCACTGTAGGGCACGGAGCTATTGGACCCGTGATACCAAACGGCGATGAATTCGACTTGACTCTGAGGCCACTCGGACACAGGTACCTCGTATTCGCTCAGCTCGGGTGATTCTACTGCGCCGACTCTCCTTCCGCATCGTCTGCACTGAGGGTGCTCTGCATCTCGGTCGTGGTCTTCGTCGCGGGTCCTCGGACAGACGGCGCACTCGCAGCCGCTCCATTTATGGCCCCCGAACCCTACAGCCCCGCAACTAGCACATTTCTCGCAGTCATCTCTCCTGTCGTGCCGCTCTTCGCTGACAGAACCACAGGCCGTGCATCTGCAGCCCTTCCATCCGTGGGCATCCTTCCTGCTCGCATCACATCGGCAACATTTCTCGCAATCCTTGCTCCAGTCGTGTTGCTCGTCCCTTGCGGCACCGCATGCCGCGCATTTGCAGCCTTGCCACTCGTGAGTGCCCTGTTGCGTTGCATCGCATCGGCAACATTTTTCGCAATCCTTGCTCCAGTCGTGTTGCTCATCCCTGGTGGCGCCGCAGGCCTCGCATTTGCAGCCTTGCCAGGCGTGAGAGTCAACACGCGTAGCGTCACACCGAGCGCATCTCTCGCAATTCCTGCTCCAGTCGTGTTGCTC
>PLSM01000179.1 GCA_003165075.1 Acidobacteriaceae bacterium
CCGGTCCGTTATGTCCATCACAAACAGCGAAAGACCACCGGGCGACGGATAAGCATTCACATGGAGCCACCGGCCCACCGGCGCATAGTTGTCTTCCACGCGAACCGTTTGGGTTCCGTCCATCGCTTGACACAAGGCGTCTCCCAGCGGCGAGTTGGCCAGGTCAGGAACAGCTTCCCAGAGATTGCGGCCCAGCTCAGCTCCAATGTCCTGCGAAAATACTCGCGCTGCCTGGGTGTTTGCGTAGCTGATGCGCCAGTCGCGATCGACAAAAATGCAGGCTTCCGAAATGCTTTCCAGAATGCTTTTGTACCGCTGTTCCGCATCCTCGGCCTTCAGCCGCAGCTCCTGCTCCTTCTGCGTCATGTCCATCCGCAGGCGGTGCATCTTCACTTGCGCATTTACCCGTGCCAGCAACTCCACGGCACTGAACGGCTTGATCAGGTAATCGTCCGCGCCTGCTTCGAGGCCCTCTACTTCCGCCTCTTCGCCAACCTTGGCGGAAAGCATCACAATCGGAATCGAAGCCGTTTTGGGATTGGCGCGCAACGCACGAATCAGCCCGAAGCCATCCATGCGGGGCATCATCACGTCGGTCAGCACCAGGTCAGGCGGATTGCTCAACGCCTCCTTGAGTGCTTGCTCGCCATCGGAGGCTACGGTAACTGCAAACTCCCGCGCCAGCAGCCGGTGCAGATATTCCAGCATGTCGCGATTATCGTCAGCCAGCACGATACGCGGCTTCGCGCTCCGGGCAGCCGCCTCGTCCTGCCTTCGATTCCATTAAGGTCGGGGCATTCTTGCGCGACGCCAGCACTTGATCGCCGCGGTTTACGTTATACAAATAACCGATATGATTTCCAATATGTCGCTGCGAGTTGTGTTCGCAGGCTAGCCTCCCGCGTGTTTCCATCGCCGCCCCACGGCCCGCAATGGGCCTGAACCGAACCAGACAGGTTTTGTTCTTCACTGCCCCGGCCGTTGGAGAAGAACCGGTATGCCGCCTTGGCGGCCGCCCAATCCTGACAGGCGAAGGGAATACTACGCCCCACTCCTTTGGCCAACCGCTCCACAAGAGAGCGAAGCCGTTTCTCCAGCTGCGCATCCTGCAACATCGAGCCCGCCAATTCCTGCTCAATCCATTCCTGGCCGCTACAAGATCCCGGCCCGATTCCCCGTTTCTCCGTTGCTCCGATGACAGTAGTTCACAGTCACTCAGCCATCTCTCGAAACTAAATCCCTTGAGACCGAATCTGCTCTGCCAATACCCATCTGGCTAGCTGTACTTGTGGGTAATTGAAAGGGCTCTGCCGGGGGTAATCTCACTCGGCCTCAAGCCCATGCCGAATGCCATCGAGTGGCACATCGGACGGATCATTCCTGTGCTCAAGACCGCACAGCCATAGGCGTGCTCGGCTCCGAGGAGGACCTGAAAGCTAGGCCAGCGCGAACTCGATAGATCTCTCTCCGATCGAGATTACACCAAGCCAATGAACAGTTCCAAAACGCTGTCCGGATTAATGCTCGGTACTTAGGTAATAGCTGTTAAAGAAAATTATTCTTGCCATATCCCCAAACAACAGTAGACTTCCTCTAACGTTTCTTTTAAGGAAAATCGCAAAGAGTGACTCGAGTAATTCACATACAGATTTCCGTGTGTGGTGTTACGCGATGTTTCACGAGTCATCAAGGAACGGTTGTTTCTCGCTGAGAAGCTCGGCGAGAGCCAACACTTACGTGTGCTGTCCTTGCATGCATGCCGGTAATGTATGCGGTTCCATTCACTCCTTAAGTCTCTGCGGTATTGTTGAGCCCGCAATCCGGCTCGCCATGACAAATTATCCTGTATCCGCCGTCTTGCTCGTGCAGCGCCCAGAGATATCTGTGTTCGTTACGTTGGCCTGTCGAAATATACGACATTTCTTGCATTTCCACTTCTTGTCAGATCGGCCACAGCGTGGCCCCATCGACATCCCGGCAAGAAAGCAAAGTACGGCTATGTCTTAACTCACGCGTCTGTAGATGTCCTGCCTTCATAAGGAGGCGTTTGTGAAGTGTTCATTCAGGCTTTCTTTGTTGTTTTCCGCTGCCTTGCTTTTTCATTTCGTTGCTGGGCCGCAATCCACATATGGTCAAAGTGGATTGTCTGCCATTCAGTTCGGCACGGTGAATATCGGAGCCACAAGCGCCCCCGTCGCAGTATCTCTTACATTCAACAATGTCTCAACATTAGGCGCAGTGTCCGTATTGACGGCTGGCAGTAGTGGACTGGACTTTGCAAGCGCTGGGTTGGGCTCTTGTACGTCTAACTCGAACGGCGCAGGGCAGTGCACCGTCAATGTAACCTTTGCTCCAGAGTTCCCAGGTACTCGTTACGGAGCGGTGATACTCGCTGACGGGTCTGGAACAGTGGTCGCAACGGGATATCTGCAAGGCACAGGTGTTGGGCCGCAAGTGAACTTCCTCCCGGGTACTGAAATCACAATTCCAGCCAACACTCTCGCTTACCCTTCGTCAGTTGCGCTAGATGGAAACGGCAGCGTCTATATAGCAGACTCTGGTAACAACCGCGTTTTGAAGGAAACCTTCCTAAATGGTGCCTATTCGCAGAGCACCATCACGACCAGTGCACTTAGTTGGATTTCCGGACTTGCAGTTGATGCGAGCGGCAGCATCTATCTTGCTGATTCTGGAAATAATCGGGTACTAAAGGAAACTCTTTCAGCAGGGAGTTATGTTGAAACCACAATCCCAACAAGCACGCTGAGTTGGCCTTCGGCTGTTGCAGCAGACGGCAGTGGCAACGTCTATATAGCGGATTCGGGAAACAACCGAGTTTTGATGGAATCTCTTTCCGCTGGCAGCTACACCGAAAGCACGATTTCCACGAGCGCCCTGAGTACGCCTACAGGTGTGGCTGTCGACGGAAACGGCGATATCTACATATCGGATTCTGGAAACAACCGAGTATTGATGGAATCTCTTTCGGCAGGCAGCTACACCGAAAGCACGATTCCTACCAGCGCGCTGAACTTTCCCACGTCAGTTTCGGTAGATGGAGCGAACAATATCTATATCGCCGATTCAGGGAACAGCCGCGTCCTAAAGGAAGTACCTGTTTCTGGAAATTACACCGAAAGTGCGGTCCCGAACAGCTCGACTTGGCCCTCTGCAGTTGCGATAGATGGGCCCGGTGATGTCTATATCGCCGATTCTACGAACAATCGCATTCTGAAAGAGGATTTCGCAGATCCGCCGAGCTTGAGCTTTGCGCCGACAGTACCTGGTTCGACGAGCAGCGACAGTCCAAAGACGGTCACGGTCGAGAATATCGGAAATGCAGTTCTCAGTTTTCCGGTTCCCAATGGTGGCAGCAACCCGAGTGTTGCAGCGAACTTCTCGTTGAACACAGGTGGCGCGTCGTCATGCCCATACATCACAGCTGGTCCCTCTGCTGGCACACTTGATGCCGGCCAGTCTTGCACACTTCCCATCAGCTTTGCTCCGACAGATTCCGGAGTTTTCGGCGGTTCGCTGGTATTGACCGATAACGCCCTGAATGTCGCGGCGTCGCAGAGCATTGAATTGAGCGGCGTCGGTACGGGCAGCATACAGCAGACGATCAGCTTTTCGCCGATCACGGCCCAGCCGGCCAGCTCCACCGTCACATTAGCGGCAAGCACCAGCTCCGGACTGCTGGTGAGCTTTAGCTCCGTCACTCCCGCGGTGTGCACGGTCGCTGGGGCCACGGCTTCGTTGATTGCTGCCGGGACCTGTTCCATTCAGGCAAGTCAACCTGGGAACAATGTCTATGCGGCGGCCACCCCGGCCATACAGAGTTTCACCGTCAATCTAGCGCCGCAGACGATAACCTTTGCGGCGATTCCGACGCAGGCGATCAATACATCAGTCCCGGTGGCGTTGATCGCAACGGCCAGTTCCGGACTGCCGGTAGGCTTCGGTTCGACCACGCCCACGATCTGCACGGTGTCGTTTTCCGCAGCCACACTGCTTGCCAACGGGACATGCACTATCCAGGCAAGCCAGCCCGGAGATGGTGTTGTTTTTGCGGCGTCAGCTACGGTCACGCAAAGCTTCGTTGTTGCCTCTGTCTCTCAATCGACGGCGACCAATTTTGGATCGGTTAATATTGGCAGCACAAGTTCCATAATGGCCGTGAATCTTGAGTTGAATGTCTCGGGAACTCTAGCGAGCACAACAGTATTGACCCGAGGAGCGACCGGTCTAGATTTCGCCAATGCGGGGGCAGGAACGTGCGCAGTTGGAACGAACTACACTGCGGGCTCTGCTTGTACCGTGCCAGTAAAATTTACACCAAGCTTTGCTGGCTCCCGATATGGCGCCGTAATTCTTGCGGACGGGGCAGGAAACGCACTCGCGATTGCATACATCGAGGGAATCGGTGCTGGACCACAAATAGACTTTCTGCCTGGGACCGAAAGCACAATTCCGGCAAGCACCTTGGCATTTCCATCTGGAGTTGCTCAGGATGACAGCGGAAATATCTATATTGCGGACACAGGCAATAATCGCGTCCTAAGGGAGGCCCCGTCGACGAATGGCTACACCCAGACTGTAGTTCCTTCCAGCGCTTTAGCTAGCCCGTCAGCCGTGGCGGTAGACGCGGCCGGCAACATCTACATTGCTGACACGGGCAACAACCGCGTCTTGAAGGAGATGCCGACAGCGGGGAGTTACAACGAGATCACAGTACCAACGAGTCAGCTGAACTGGCCTAATGGCTTGGCTGTGGACGGCTCCGGTAACGTATACATTGCGGATACCGCTAACAATCGCGTCTTGATGGAGACGTTCTCCCTGGGAAGCTACTTTGAGAGCGTGATCCCTACGAGCCCCCTGAACTACCCGGGGGCGGTCGCGATTGATGAGAGTGGCGATGTCTACATCGTGGATTCAGGAAACAACCGGATTGTATTGGAGGCGGCCTCGTCCGGAAGCTATACAGAAAGTGTCATACAAACTAGTCCGCTCAATTACCCCGAGTCGATTGCAGTGGATGGGGGCGCTAACGTCTACATTGCGGATACATATAACAACCGCGTCTTGAAAGAAACTGCGTCATCGGGAAGTTACGTTGAGAGTACGGTAGCAACCAGTACTTTGAGCGGCCCATCCGGCGTCACAGTCGCCGGCAACGGCAATATCGTCATTGCCGATACATATAACAACCGGATCGCAAAGGAAGACTTGGCGGATTCGCCCAGCCTGAGCTTCGCTCCTACGGCTCCTGGCTCGACGAGCAGCGACAGCCC
>PLSM01000155.1:0-6582 GCA_003165075.1 Acidobacteriaceae bacterium
ACGCATCCTTGCCGAAAACTCACAACCATCGTCAGCGCGGACTCGACCACTCAGGCCGATCTGCTGATCGATGGCGCGACCATCAAGGAAATCCGTGCGGGGATTCCAACCGCCGCCGCAGACACAATCGTCGACGCAACCGGCCTCCTGCTGTTGCCCGGCGGCATCGACGCGCACACTCATCTGGACATGCCCTTTGGCGGCACCAACTCCGCCGACGATTTTGAAACCGGCACCAGGGCTGCGGCCATCGGCGGAACCACGACCATTGTTGACTTTGCTATCCAGGCGCGCGGAACCAGGATGCGCACCGCGCTCGATACGTGGTGGAAGAAGGCCGAAGGCAAAGCCTGCATCGACTATGGCCTGCACATGATCGTCACCGACCTGCCTGACGCGGGCCTTGAAGACATGGATGACATGGTGCGCGAGGGCGTTGCCAGCTTCAAGCTCTTCATGGCCTATCCCGGCGTACTGATGGTGGACGACGCCACAATCTTCAAAGCGATGCGCCAGACGGCGAAGAACGGCGCATTGATTTGCATGCACGCTGAGAACGGCTCGGTGATTGACGTGCTGGTGCGGCAGGCGCTGGCCGAGGGCAAGAGCGCGCCCATCTATCACGCCCTCACACGGCCCACGCGCGCTGAGGCTGAAGCGGTGCATCGCGCCATCGCAATGGCCGAGATGGCGGGTGTGCCCGTCTACATCGTGCATCTATCCAGCGAAGACGCGTTGAACCAGGTGCGCGAGGCGCGCGACCGCGGCCTGCCCGCCTTCGCTGAGACCTGTCCGCAATATCTCCTGCTCTCGCTCGAGGACGTCGTCGATGCGGGCTGGGAGGGCGCAAAGTATGTCTTCACGCCTCCATTGCGCGAGCGGCGCAATCAGCCAAAGCTTTGGGAGGGCCTTCGCCGGGACAGCCTGCAGGTAGTGTCGACGGACCATTGTCCATTCTGCTTTAGAGATCAAAAGGCGCTTGGCAAGGACGATTTCACCAAGATTCCCAATGGTGGTCCCGGCATCGAGAACCGCCTGCAACTGCTTTATCATCACGGCGTCGGTCTGGGCAACATTTCGCTCAACCGTTTCGTGGAGCTGGTTTCCACCGCACCGGCACGTATTTTCGGCATGTACCCCAAAAAGGGTGTGCTCGCCCCCGGCAGCGACGCCGACATTGTCCTCTGGGATACCGCGGCCGCGCACACCATCAGCGCTGCCACACACCACATGCACGTGGACTACTCCATGTTCGAGGGCTTTCATGTGCGCGGCAATGCGCGTGATGTCTATTCGCGCGGTGAACTGATTGTGTCGAATGGCAACTTCATCGGCAGGCCCGGCCGTGGCCAGTATCTTCGCCGCGAGGCGCGCGGCGGTGCGTGGAAGTAATCTGACCGCAGAGCCGAGTCTTTTCGCAGTCCAAATTTCCCGCCGAGGACGTCCTGTGACCACCGTCGATCCATCGCTTTCCAACCGCGACCTGGTCCCAACCGTGCCCGCGCAGCGCACCTGGGGCACGTACAACTACATTGCCCTCTGGTTCTCCATGTCCATGGAGATCACCACCTATCAGCTTGCCTCGTCGCTTATCGCCAAGGGAATGGACTGGAAACAGGCGGTCCTCACCGTGCTGCTGGGCAATCTCATCGTACTGGTCCCCATGCTGCTCAACGCCCACGCGGGCGCAAAGTACGGCATTCCGTTTCCTGTCTTCATTCGCGCCCCCTTTGGCGTGCGCGGTGCCAATCTGCCCGCGATCCTTCGTGCCGTTGTAGCCTGCGGATGGTTTGGCATTCAGTCGTGGATCGGGGGAACTGCGATTCACTCCATGCTTGCCGTTATATGGCCTTCCACTGCCACCTCGGACGGACTTCTGTGGGCTTGCTTCCTTGGTTTCTGGTTGCTCAACATGATCGTCGTCTGGCGCGGCGTCGAGTCCATCCGCCATTTGCAGGCTTTCGGTGCGCCGTTCATGTTTGTCATGGCCGCAGCTCTGCTCATTTGGGTACGCATCAAGGCCGGCAGCTTCGGAACCATGCTCTCCACGCCCAGCCAGTTCCACTCCACCAGCCAGTTTCTCGCCGTCTTCTTCCCCTCGCTTACGGCGATGGTGGGATATTGGGCCACACTCGCGCTCAACATCCCCGACTTCACGCGTTATTCCAAATCGCAAACGGCGCAGGCCTGGGGACAGGCGTTTGGTCTGCCCGTCGCCATGACGCTCTATACCTTTGTAGGCATCTCGGTCACCTCAGCCTCAGCGGTACTCTTCGGCAAGCCCATCTGGAACCCCATTGTGCTGATAGGCGCGTTTCATCAGCCTGTAGTGGCCTTCGTAGCGCTCATCGCCATCCTCGTTGCAACCCTCAACGTCAACATCGGCGCGAATGTAGTCTCGCCTTCCAACGATTTCTCCAACATCTATCCGCGCCTCATCAGCTTCCGCACCGGTGGCTTGATCACCGGCTTTCTGGGCCTGGCCATGTGCCCCTGGAAGCTGCTGGCCACTCCGGATGCCTACATCTTTGGCTGGCTCATTGGCTACTCCGGCCTGCTTGGCCCTGTAGCCGGCATCATGGTCTCGGACTACTTCCTCATCCGAAAGACTGAACTGGATGTGAACTCGCTCTATCATCGCGAAGGGATCTATTACTACGCCCGCGGGATCAATCCGCGCGCCATCGTGGCGCTGGTCCTGGGCGTGGCCATCGCGCTTGTGGGTATGGCTGTCAAGCCGCTGCATTTCCTCTACGACTACGCGTGGTTCGTCGGCTTCTTCACGGCGGGAATTTTGTATGTGGGCCTGATGAAGTTGGCGCCGCCCGTGGGCGGCGTATCTGCCGAATTGCTTACTGCCGGCTCTGAAGACGGCTCGCGCTAGAACAGAACCCGCATCTCCGAGACCAGGTTGTGGTTGTAGAGGTAGAAGCTGGAAGTCGCGATCTGCATGCCCGTATCGAACACCACGATGGCATGGGTTGGCGCCCAATCCTTGCGCCGCACCATGTAGAAGGCCGCGGGAGTCAGAAAGTTCTGCGTCTTCCCGTCATTGGGTCCGCCGTAGTTGAAAGTGGCGTTGTCTTCCACATCGAACCATACATGCGCGCTGGGATGCACCTGCCCCGTCACGTTCCATTCGATGGCTCGCCCCTGCAGTGCGACCTTGCCCATGGGCAATACTCCGCCCAGCACCGACTGCACATTGAAGCGCCCGCGGGCAATACCTGAAGCCAGTTTGGGGCACTCGAAGGCGGTAAGCATGGCGTTTTGGTAAGCCCGGGGCGCGAAGCCATGAGTCACAATCGCCGTCACCGCAAAATTGCCGTGCTCCGCGTTGCCTGAAGCAATGCGGTACTTTACCTGTGTGAATGCATTGCCAAAACCGTCCTTGAATGCGGCGGAATGGTTGCGAAAGAACGACGGCGGATCGAAGTCGATCTGAAAGCGCCTAGCCTCGACGACTGAAATGCCGTGGTTGTTCCCGTAGCTGATCACCTGCGCGCCTGGAGCGTAGCCGTTAGCAACCGAGAACCGCATAGCCTGCGACAATCGCGAATCCGTCTGAATCAGCGGTCCCATCCACAACGGCTGCACGGCCGCCATCTGGGCGTTGTGCGCCCTGAATTGCTCGTAGGGCGTTTGCTGTGCACCTACCTGGTGTTCTCCGCAAAGCAGGGACGTAAGCAGCAAATAGAAGATGAACAGTTGTTTGTGCACAGGTATGTTTCTATTTGATAACAGGTTGCGAAACGTAGAAAAGTGATCTTCAACACCCATGTAGCTCGGCCGCGGAGCGCGCAACTATACTTCCAGCCATGCCAGTCATCCGGTTCATTTTGTTGTGTGCCGCGGCCGCGCTGTTTCCCGGCCAATCCTCCGCTCAGGGCGACTCACCCTGGCAGATGCAGGAATCAGGCACAACCGCCGGCCTGCGCGGGATTGATTCGGTCGATGGCACCGTGGCTTGGGCCAGTGGAACCAGCGGGACCGTGCTGAAGACCATCGATGGCGGCGCGCATTGGCAGAAGTGCGCGGTGCCGGATGCGGCGACAGATGGCGCAACGCTAGACTTTCGCGGCGTCCAAGGGTTCAACGCGGGCGCTGCTATCGTCATGTCCTCCGGCTCTGGCGACAAAAGCCGCCTTTATAAGACCATGGACGGGTGTAGGAGTTGGAACTTGTTGTTGAAGAACACCGATTCTGAAGGCTTTTGGGATGCAGTGCGCGTCGATAGCTTTGACAACGCTTGGACAATTCTCGGAGATCCCGTCGGTGGTCGATTTGTTGTATACAAATCGTCGGACCAGGGCCAAACATGGAAATCATTTGTGAAACCAGACCGGATGCCAAGGCCTAATTCAAGGGGCCAGGCGGTCTTTGCTGCCAGCAATACCTCCATGTATTTGAATGATCGCGAATACAGCCTCGCCTTCGTTACAGGCGGAACCGGTAAGTCCGAACTGTTTTTCACCCACCAATTCGACTTCTTTGATACGGGTGTCACTCTGTTCTTCCGAATGCAACCCCTCCCAATTGCTCATGGGTCGCAAAGTTCTGGCGCCTTTTCCTTTGCGTATCGAGACTGTCTCGCACCAATCGTCAATATGAAACAAACAGATTGTCCAACAGTCGTCGTTGGTGGCGACTACCAAAAGCCCGAGAAACGTGACGGAACTGCAGCTTATGCGCAATTCAGCGCCCTACTGGGGAAATCACAGGAATGGCATCCGGCCCAAATTCCGCCCCACGGCTACCGCTCCTCTGTCCAATGGTCCGACACCCTCAAGCTCTGGATCACCGTCGGCACCAACGGCTCCGACATCAGCCGCGACGACGGCAAGACGTGGCAGTCGCTCGACAACGGCAACTGGAACGCGCTTTCCTTGCCTTTTGTGGTAGGACCAAATGGCCGTATCGCCCGGCTAAACGGGAGTGTGCGCTAGACCCTCCAAGTGAACAGGCACGTGCACTAAAAAAACCTGCTCGATGTTAAAATGGTGGTACCGGATGATCCAGACAACTTCAGCGGCTGTCCCTCAGGATTCCCGCCCCGTACGGGACCCCGAGTTGCGGGCTCCGATCATCCAGGTTCACAACCTGGAAAAGACCTACCATACTGTTCACGGAACCCTTACCCTCTTCCACGGATTGGACTTAGATGTCCGTTCCGGTGAGCTCGTAGCCATCATGGGCCAGTCTGGAGCGGGAAAGAGCACGCTTTTGCACATTCTGGGTGCACTTGATGCTCCCACCCAGGGAACTGTACACTGCGCCTCAACCAATGTAGCCACTCTTTCCCAGCGAGAGGCGGCGGCCTTCCGCAATCGCGAAATCGGCTACGTATGGCAGTTTCACTACCTCCTGCCGGAGTTTTCGGCGCTTGAGAATGTGGCCATGCCGTTGCTGGCCCGCGGCCAAACCCGCCGCGATGCCCTTGCAACCGCATCCAACTGGCTAAGAGAGGTTGACCTGGAGGATCGCAGCGAGCATCGGCCTGGCGAACTCTCGGGCGGCGAGCAGCAGCGCGTTGCGCTCGCGCGGGCTTTGGTCGCCAGTCCCCGTTTGCTGCTTGCCGACGAGCCTACGGGCGACCTGGACGAAACTACTGCCGGCCGAGTTTTCGACCTGCTGGAACGATTGCACTTGTCGCACGGGCTCACCTCGATTGTGGTGACCCACAACCCCGATCTCGCCGCGCGCTGTACGCGGACTCTGCGCCTGGAGCGCGGGCGCCTTGTACCCTGGGGGCAATCTTCCCAATCCGGAATTACCACCGGAACCCCCTGACGAAAAAGCACCATTTCGGTTAGGTTCTGAGTCTGATTAAATAAGGCAGCCTGGGAACGGGGACTACGCTCTCATCCGGGTTGGAAAGCGTAGGATGGGGTTTCCTCGGACAGCACGAACTCCGGGAACAACTGGTAAGATGACCAACCAGCCCATCTCAAAGGGCTGTTCGGGGGCACAAATGGGATTTTCCAAAGGGGGCCTCCGGCGGCGAAGTCAGAGAAAAGGCGCGTGCGGGTAGGGCTGAAGCCGGCAGATTAACCGGACGGCCACTCTCTCCGAAAGCCTGTTGCAAGGGGGGACCATCATGTTCGAACGCTATACGGAGAAGGCACGGCGCGTAATCTTTTTTGCGCGGTATGAGGCCAGCCAGTTCGGCTCGCCTTATATCGAGACTGAGCACCTGCTGTTGGGTCTGTTGCGCGAGGACAAGGCGCTCACCAACCGCTTCCTGCGCTCCCACGCCTCGGTCGAGTCGATCCGCAAGCAGATTGAGGCCCACACCACCATCCGCGAAAAGGTCTCCACCAGCGTGGATCTCCCGCTTTCAAATGAGTGCAAGCGGGTGTTGGCCTATGCAGCGGAAGAAGCCGAACGGCTGGGCCATAAGCACATCGGCACCGAGCACCTGCTGCTGGGTCTGTTGCGTGAGGAGAAGTGCTTCGCCTCGGAGATATTGCAGGAGCGCGGCCTGAAGCTGGCGCAGATTCGCGAAGAACTGGCCCGCGTCACCCAGGAGAAAGCCCCGCAGCAACAGCGTCAGCGCGAGTCCAGCCTGCTGGCCGAGTTCAG
>PLSM01000155.1:6591-7336 GCA_003165075.1 Acidobacteriaceae bacterium
GGCGAGCCCGGCGTGGGCAAGACCGCTATCGTCGAAGGCTTGGCGCAGCGCATCGCCGACGGCGAGGTGCCCAGCTTCCTGGCTGACAAACGCGTTCTCGGGCTCGACCTCTCGCTCATTGTGGCTGGAACCAAGTACCGTGGCCAGTTCGAGGAGCGGCTCAAGACCATCATGAAGGAACTGATGGAGAATCAGAATTCCATCATCTTCATCGACGAGTTGCACACCCTGGTGGGCGCNNAGAAGGACCGCTCGCTGGAGCGGCGCTTCCAGGCCGTAAAGGTTCCTCCGCCCAACGAGGCCGACGCCATCAAGATCATCATGGGCATCAAGGACCGCTACGAGAAATTCCATGCCGTCAGCTATACCGACGCCGCGGTGGAGTTCGCCGTATCCCATTCCAACCGGTACATCCCCGACCGCTTCCTGCCCGACAAGGCGATCGACCTCATCGATGAGGCAGGCGCGCGCGTCAAGCTGCGCCAGACCACCTTACCCGAAGAGATCACCGAGGTGCAGAAGCGCATCAAGTTCATCGTCCACCGCATGGACTCGGCGATTGCCAACCACGAGTTTGAGAAAGCCCGTTTCTACTCCGACGAGGAGCGCAAAGAGCGCGAAAACCTCCGTGCCCTGCGCGACAAATATCACCTCGATGATTCGGCCTCGGGCATTGTGGGTCGCGAAGACATCGAAGACGTTGTCAGCCGCTGGACCGGTGTTCCCGTCACCAGCATCAAGGAAG
>PLSM01000155.1:7375-23914 GCA_003165075.1 Acidobacteriaceae bacterium
CGCCATCCGCCGTTCGCGCGCCGGACTCAAGTCTCCGGCCCGGCCTATCGGCAGCTTCCTGTTCCTCGGTCCCACCGGCGTGGGGAAAACGGAGATGGCCCGCACCCTGGCCAATTTCCTCTTCGGCTCCGACAAGGCNNGAGTTCATGGAGAAGCACTCGGTTTCCAAGCTCATCGGCTCGCCCCCGGGCTACGTGGGCTACGAGGAGGGCGGCCAGTTGACCGAACGCGTCAAGCGCTCGCCGTACTCCGTGGTCCTGCTCGACGAAATTGAGAAGGCGCATCCCGATGTCTTCAACATCCTGCTGCAGGTCTTTGAAGATGGCCAGTTGACCGACGGCCTCGGCAATACCGTCGACTTCAAAAACACCATTCTCATCATGACCTCGAACATCGGCGCGCGGCACCTGCAGAAAAAGCAGGGCCTCGGTTTCCAAAGCGACCGCGAAGACCTGGTCAATGACAAGGTCGAGGAACTGGTCAAGCAGGAAGTGAAGAAGACCTTCAACCCTGAGTTCCTCAACCGTCTCGACGAGGTCATCCTCTTCCAGTCGTTGTCGGATGCCGATCTGATTCAGATTGTCGAGCTGCTCGTGCAGCAGTTGAACGCCAATCTGGCGCAGAAAGCCATCACCATCTCCGTCACCGAGGAAGCCAAGAAGTGGATTCTCGACAAGACTCTCGTTGATCGCAGCTACGGTGCGCGTCCCCTGCGCCGCGCCCTGCAGCGCTATGTGGAGGATCCGTTATCCGAGGCCTTGATTGCCGGGCAGATTCTGGCCCGTCCGGCATTCCTCGAGGTCTACCTTGACGCCAATCAACTCTTCTATCGCCCTGTCAGCGCCGACGAAACTGCGAGCGAAGAGAAGGCGGCTGGTGTTCTCTTGTTCAGCAATTGACAGGGAACTGAACGCACGATCAACACGAAAATGGGTGCCCCAGGACTCGATTCTGAGTCCTGGGAAATCCTCCATAATTCATCAGTCCCGGCATCCCTGCCCGGGGCTTTTGTTTCTCTCGTTTCCTGTCTCCACTCCCAATGATAGGATGGCTAAGCATCTTGAACAGAGAGCGAAGCCATGAGCAAACTTCCCCAGCCCAATGCCCTCACATCTGAAGAAATCACCGCCATCACGCGCCAGACCAACTACGGCACCTGGCGCTTCCAAAAAACCTGGAAGCCGCTCCACATTGTGGATGCCGAGGGCTGCTGGTTTACTGATGGTGCAGGCAAGCGCTACCTCGACTTTTCTTCGCAGTTGATGTGCGTCAACTTGGGCCACAAGAACCCGCGTGTGGTCGAGGCCATCGCCGAGCAGGCTCGCGAACTGTGTTACGTTGCGCCCGGATACGCCACTTCCGCTCGTGCCCGCCTCAGCCAAAAGCTGCTTGAGGTGCTGCCCGCGGGACTGGAAAAATTCTTCTTTGCTACCAGCGGAACTGAGGCCAACGAGGCGGCCTTCAAGATCGCCCGCATGTATACCGGCAAGACCAAAATCGTCTCCCGCTATCGCTCCTATCACGGTTCCACTATGGCTTCCATTGCGGCCACGGGCGATCCGCGCCGCTGGGCCATGGAGCCCGGAGGCAAGGGCGCGGGATTCATTTTTGCTCCCGAAACAAACTGCTACGACTGTCCCATCAAGCACACTTATCCCGGCTGTAACATCGCTTGTGCCGACTATATCGAGCACATGATCCGTAACGAGAGTGATGTTGCCGCCGTCATCCTTGAACCCGTCGTAGGCACCAACGGAGTCCTAGTGCCTCCGCCGGAGTACTTCCCGCGCCTGCGTGAAATCTGCGACCGCCATGGCGTGCTGTTGATCGCCGACGAAGTGATGGCTGGATGGGGCCGCACCGGAAAGTGGTTTGCCGTCGATCACTGGAATGTGAAGCCGGACATTCTGGTCACTGCGAAAGGCATCACCTCGGCCTATGTCCCACTCGGCCTCTGCGCCACTACCAAAAAGATCGCCGACTATTTCGAGGACCACTACTTCTCCCACGGACACACATACGAAGCGCATCCCATCACGCTCGGTCCCGCCGTTGTGACGATCGAAGAGATGCAGCGGCTTAAGTTAGTCGAGCGAGCCGCCGAGCTCGAGCCCTACGTGCGCGAAAAGCTCGAAGTCCTCAAGACCAAACATCCGTCAGTCGGGGATGTGCGCGGCCTCGGCCTATTCTTCGCCGTGGAAATCGTGAAGAATCGCAAGACGAAGCAGCCGTTCAACACCATGCTCGACAAGGTGGAAGGCAAGCCCCTGGTCGTCGATCAGGTCGCCGCCAAAATGATGGCCGACGGCGTTGCCCAGCAGGCCTGGGTAAGTCACTTCGTCATCGCCCCGCCGCTCATCGTCACCAAGGATGAATTGGATATAGGGATTGCCGCGCTTGACCAGCACCTTGGCCTTGCCGATGCGCTGGTGGAAGCGTAGGGGCAGGGAACTGAGACCCGCGTCAACAACCCCTTCCGACAGCCACGCGAGGATTGTCTTCGCCGTGTCAGTCATTCAAGGGGCTTCCCAGCGACCAATCCTTGTTTGACAGGCGCCGACCGCGTGATTGAGACTTGCCTGTTCCAAGAGACGTTGCTCAGACTTCGCGCATTTATTCAGAAGGCCTCATGATCAATGATTCCGCGCAGAGTCCTGCTCTGCTTCGCAACTCCACGCTTGCCCACCTGGCTGCCTCCATCACCCGTCCCCGCTATGATCGCAGCCGCATGTTTCCTGGCCTCGTCCATATCGGGGTTGGAGGATTCAATCGTTCTCATCTTGCCGTATACCTTGACGACCTGCTTTTGCGTGGTGAATCAAAGCCTTGGAGCGAGTTCGGAATCGGCCTGCTCCCACCGGACAAATTGATTCACTCGGCATTGGTTGAGCAAGACTTTCTCTACGGACTCCTGCTCGTGGATTCCGAGCAGGAGAGCTATCGCATCATTGGATCGCTCGCCGGCCACCTTTATGCCCCTGAATCGACTGAGACTGTCTTGGAAAAGCTGAGTTCCCCGGATTGCGCCATCGTCTCGCTTACCGTAACCGAAGGTGGCTACTTTATTGAGGATGCATCCGGACGCTTTCTCGCCGACCACGAAAACGTCCGCCACGATCTCGAGCACCCCTCTTCCCCACGAACCTGGCTTGGATACGTGGCCGAGGCTTGCAGCCGGCGCTTGCAGCTTGGCCACGGGCCGTTCACGCTGCTCTCCTGCGACAACGTTCAGGCCAATGGCGCCACCGCGCGCAAGGCGCTGCTTTCCTTTGGCGAGGCGCGCGATGCGGCGCTGCGCAAGTGGATGGAGACAAATATTTCCTTCCCCAATAGCATGGTGGATCGCATCACCCCCAGGACGACGGAGGAAAATCGCGCCACGATTGCGCAGAAGTTTGGCGTCCTCGATCTCGCTCCAGTGGTCTCAGAGCCCTTCCGGCAATGGGTTCTCGAAGATGCTTTTATCGCCGGCCGTCCTGCCTGGGAACAGGTAGGCGCGCAGATGACAACCGACGTTGCGCCCTACGAGATGACGAAGATGCGCCTGCTCAACGGCGGACACTCCACAATCGGTTATGTAGCGGATTTACTCGGTTACAGCACCATCGCGGAGGCAGCCGGCGACCCTCTTCTGCATCAACTGCTGATTCAATTCATGGCAGAGGTACGCCCAACGCTGAAGCGCCTTCCGGGCATCGATCTCGATGACTACACTGCAACCATCGTCAAGCGTTTCTCCAATGCTGCGATACGCGATCAGGTCGCACGCATCTGCTCTGACGGATGCGCCAAGATTGCAAAATTCCTTGTCCCGTCGCTTACTGACCTGCTCAACAAATCGGAAAAGCCGCGCGTCCTTCCCTTCGTCATTGCCAGTTGGCTTCATTACCTGCGCGGCCGTGACGAGAGCGGACGCGCCATGACCATCTCGGATTCCTCTCTCGATTGTTTGAAGCCGTTTCTCGATGACGGCGGCGGCAACGCCGGTCTTGCGCTCTCCGTCCGGTCTCTTTTCGGAGAGCTGGCATCCACCCATCCGTATCTCATAACCCAGGTGCAGAAAGAATTGGACCAGCTTCGCAGTCACGGGGTGCGCGCGTCCCTCACGCGGAACCTGAATCCGGTCGTGGCGCAGTGACAGATCAATCCATCCAGCCGCGAATCCCTTTTGCAGAACGCCTGGGCATGCATCCTCAGTTAGCCCTCGGCTACCTGGGTCTGCTCCTTTTCATGGTTGGCGACGGTGTGGAAGCAGGCTTTCTTTCGCCCCTCTTGATGGACCTTCACTTCAGTCCGGCGCGGGTCGCCCTGGTCTTCACGGCCTACGGAGTCACCGCGGCCGTGGCTTCGTGGCTCAGCGGAGCGCTCTCTGACATCTTCGGCCCCAAGAAGGTGATGTGGGCCGGCCTGTTGATTTGGATCGGCTTCGAGATGCCGTTCCTCTCCCTCGGCATAGCGCACGCAAATTACTCCATCATTCTCCTGAGTTATGGTTTGAGGGGTTTCGGATATCCGCTCTTCGCCTATGGTTTCCTGGTTTGGGTAGCTGCCGTTACGCCGGAGCGGTATCTCGGCACGGCCATCGGTTGGTTCTGGTCGGCACGCACCGGTGGGCTGCCCACGCTCGGCGCATTGCTCGCCAGCTTTTCGGTGCCTCTTCTCGGCACCTACAAGACACTCTGGTTCTCCGTGGTATTGGTTGCGGCGGGCGGCCTCATTGTGCTGTTAGGTGTGAACGAAAGCCATGGGACAACTCCGCTATCCACCACTGGCGAGAATCCGCTCCGGGTCCTTTTTACCGGCGTGTCGATCGTGTGGAAGCACCCCAAAGTCGGCCTGGGTGGAATCGTGGCCACAATCACCACCACATCGGAGTTCGGATTCCTTGTCTTTCTGCCCATCTTCTTCATTCATGTGATCGGGTTCACGCTGCAGCAGTGGCTCCAAATCCTCAGCATCATGTTTGCCACCAATGTCGTCGCCAATCTCTTTTGGGGTTACGTCGGCGACAGAATCGGATGGCGCCGGACCATCACCTACGCCGGAGCATGCGGCTGCGCCCTCACTACGCTTGGGCTTTTCTACGTTCCTCACATCTTCGGCGCGAACTACTTGCTGGTAATGGCTGCGGGCATGGCCTACGGCGTGGCGCTGGCCGGATTTGTCCCCATCGCCGCCATCATGGCTGTCCTGGCGCCGGAGTCGCGCGGAGCCGCGATGTCCATCATGAATCTCGGCTCCGGCATGAGCACCTGGATCGGTCCCGCCATCGCGGGCCTCTTCCTGCCATTGCTGGGCGTCTCGGGAGTCATCTGGATTTTTGCCTTCATGTATCTCGTCGCGGCGGTCATCAGCGCGACGCTGCGCATTCCCGGCATCCGGGCTCTCAGATAGCCCACAAACCCAGGTTTCAATCGACGTGATCGTTCAGTGCCCCCGAACCAGAGGCGCGCCAGCAATCTTCAGGCGCACGCGATACATGCTGCTGCTGGCCGCGACATAGAGCGTCTTCCGATCCGGTCCCGCCCAGGTCATATTGGCGACGCGTTCTGAGAAGAGTATGGTCCCCAGGGGCTTGCCCTCGGGTGAAAATATCCACACTCCGCCAGGACCCGCACTGTAAATATTCCCCTGCTGATCGATCTTCATGCCATCCGGGTTGCCGGGGCGCGGATCGCTAGTCGCATCGTAGAGCAGCTTTCCCTCTGTCAATGTGCCATCCGGTTGCACCCGGTAGCGCATCCATATCTTCTTCGGTTCGGAGTTGTTGACGTAAAGATACTTTTCATCGGGAGAGAAAGCAATGCCGTTCGGCCGGGGAAGATCGCTGACCAGCAGTTGCAATGCGGCGCGATCGGGTGCAGCACCCGCCTTATGTTCCAGCGCCGCCGGAATGCGATACACTCCGTTCACCTTGAGTTCTTTGGCGGGATCGGTGTCTTTCTGGGTCTGCAATCCATAGATCGGATCGGTGAAGTAGAGCGACCCATCCGACTTGTAGACCAGGTCGTTGGGGCTATTGAGCCGCTTGCCCTTATACGTGTCTGCAAGGATCGTAAACGGCCCTTGCGCGCTCAGCGACTCCAGCCTGTAGACATCGCGCTGCGCATGTCCGGCAACGGTCAATCGGCCGCGAACGTCGAGCGTCATCCCGTTCGATCCCGGCTCCTTGCCAACGTAGGGAGCTGCTTCCTTCCACCCGCTCGGCTTCAAAAAGGTGGTCGTGCCCCCGGCCGGTGTCCACCTGTGGATGCAGTTGGCCGGAATGTCGGCGAAGAAGAGACTGTCATTCACCCAGACCGGACCCTCCACCCACGTGAATCCGATGGCGATCCGCTCCAGGCTGGCGCCCGCAGGGATGATCTGGTCGATGGAAGCATCCAGCCGGTCAACCTTGAGAGGCGTCGAGTTCAAAACTGCGGCGGTGGGTTTTCCCTCGGGTTTTGATCCTGCGGCGGCATCCGTCACGTTCATCGTGGATACGAACAGAGCTACAAGTGCGAGCGGAAAAAGCAGTCGGAACGTTCCTGTCAGTTTCATTCGATTCTTCCTGAAAATCTGGTGAGTGCAACCGGCCTGTGATCTCCTGCCCTTCATCGAGAGCGCATCTTTAAAGCCTGGAAGATCGGTCGCCATCCATAGATATTCCCCCGGTTGCCTGCTGTCAAGGCGAGCACGATTCTTCAGCTCATCGTTCTCTATCCAGGCCATGCAGAATTCGCCTCATGCTGTCGAGCGCAAATCCCCGCTTCCTCACTGCGCAGTGATCCCCGTTTCAATCGAAGACCACCGTCTTGTTGCTGTAACAGAGAATCCTCTGGCTCAGGTGCCAGCGCACGGCGCGGGAGAGAACCAGGCGCTCCAGATCACGGCCCCGCGCCACCAGGTCCTCCACCTGGTCGCGGTGCGAGATGCGCGCTACGTCCTGCTCGATGATGGGCCCGTCATCGAGCACTTCCGTGACGTAGTGGCTCGTGGCCCCGATCAGCTTCACCCCGCGCGCATGGGCGGCGTGGTAGGGCTTGGCCCCGGTAAAAGCGGGCAGAAACGAATGGTGCACGTTGATGATCGCCGCCGGATAGCGCTCCACAAACGCCGGTGAGAGTACCTGCATATACCGCGCCAGCACCACCAGGTCAATCCTCTTTGCCTCCAGCACTTCCAGTTGTCTCGCCTCGGCCTCTGCGCGCTTCGCCGCCGTGTTCTCGATGTATTCGAAAGGAACTCCGTAGAACGCAGCCAGGTTCTCCACCGCGCGATGGTTTGAGACGATGACCGGAATCTCGCACTCCAGTTCGCCCGTGCGCCAGCGGTGCAGCAAGTCGGCCATGCAGTGCAGATATTGCGAACAGAACAACGCTACCCGCGGACGCTCCGTGCTTACGCTCAGCTTCCAGTGCATTGCCAGTTCCGCGGCCAGCGGAGCGAAGGCCTTTCTGAATCCCGCCAGGTCGAACCCCGGCATCTCGCCTGAGCCGCTCTTTTCCCCATTCAGCGACCACTCGACACGCATGAAGAAGAGACCTTGCTCGTGGTCCTGGTGCTGGTCGGCGTGCAGAATGTTGGCGCCGTATTCGTAGAGCAATCCAGCCACCCGGGCCACCAGCCCCTTGCGGTCCGGACAATCGATCAGAAGAACAGCAGTGTCTTTCATATCCTTTTCAGATTACGGCATCGAACTAATCTCGCCAGCCGCGCAAAAAAAAGAATGCCGGGGCAATCTGTGCCCCGGCGATGCGCGTGCAACGCAATGACTTGGCCGCCGGCTGCGATGCTCAAACGGCCGTTTCGCCATGAGCGCCCAGGGGCGCGCTCAATTGTTCGCGCAGGCTGTCGGCCAGGTCAGCCACCATACGCAACTTGTCAACCACCGGCGCCGGCACCTCCGGCCCTGAAAGCGCCAGTTGGGAGTGCAGCAGAAGGCCCGCGACCGTGGTCTTCAATTCCGTTTCGATGGCCACCGTCGCCGCGCGCCGAGCCAGGGTCTGCTCCCGTTCGCGGCGGTGCAGTGCGGCGCGAATCTCGCGGATGAGCCGGGGAGCCCCGGAGAGGGCGAAGTTGATCTGGAGTGGAATCGCCAGCCCGGCGCGCTCCCAAATGGCCTCGGCCGCGGCCGGATCGCACTCGGCCATAGTTTCGTCCACGACCACGGCGTCAAATTCCCCCCGCCGCAGCGCAGCCAGCGCCGTCTTGCGTCCCTCCGCCACTTCAACCTCCATGCCCAGCTGTGTTCCCACCACCGCGGCGCAATTACGGGCGCCTTCGATTCCAGTCACCATCAGAATGCTCATCCCCAGCTCCTTGTTGCCTGCCTGTTGTTGCGTACCTGTTGTTGCGTGCCTGATATCGCATGCCTGGACCGTCAAATACAGGGCCTGGTTGCGTGATTCCCGTTGTGCAATCGGGGCGCAAAACTCCGCTCTACGCCGCATTGGGTCCCACGGGTACAGCCTTCTCCAGCGGCTTTCCCGGGCGTCTACTCGTCCTCGAACGAGCCGCTGATGCCGTACTCCTTCAGCTTGCGGTAGAGTGTCGTCTTGCCGATTCCCAGCAGCTTGGCGGCTTGGAGTTTGTCGCCGTTCAGGGCGTGAATGGCTCCCACGATAGCCTGGCGCTCCAGTTCTGCCAGCGGCGTCACCGTCTGGCCGTCCTTTGCCGTGTCTGCCTGCCCTGCGGCGGTCGCGGCGCGGTGCGCTGCCAGGCCCTCCTGCTGCAGCTGCGTGGGCAGGTCGCCCAGGTGCAACACCGGCCCCGAAGAGAGTGCACAGGCACGCTCTACAGCGTTCTCCAACTCCCGCACGTTGCCCGGCCAGTCATGGCGCATCATGGTGCGCAGCGCCTCGTCGCTCAGCGTGAACTTGGTACCGTGTTCACGGCTGATGCGGTCCAGAAAGTGCGCCGCCAGCAGCGGTATGTCCTCGCGACGGTCGCGCAACGGCGGCAGGCGCAGGTTCACCACATTGAGCCGGTAGAACAGATCCTTGCGGAATGCCCCGTTTTCCACCATCGTTGCCAGGTCGCGGTTGGTGGCGGCCAGGATGCGCGCCTTGATCGGCACCCGGTGCGATGCCCCCACCGGCCTCACTTCCTTCTCCTGCAAGGCGCGCAGCAGCTTGGCCTGCAGGTCCAGAGAAAGCTCTCCGATCTCGTCCAGAAAGACGGTGCCCCCTTCGGCGGAGATCAGCAGCCCGTCCTTGGAGCGGTTGGCGCCCGTAAATGCGCCTTTAACATAACCGAACAGCTCGCTCTCGATCAGCGTCGGCACCAGCGAGCCGCAGTCCACGGGCAGAAACGGTTTGTGCGCGTTGGGCCCATAGGCATGAATGGTCCGGGCCACCAGCTCCTTGCCCGTTCCGCTCTCCCCCAGCACCAGAACAGGGTGCGTGCTCTGCGCCACTTTGGAGAGAATGCGGTAGAGCTTCTCCATCTCTGCGGAGCGGCCGATCATGGCGCCCAGTCCCTGGGAGAGGCGCAGCCGCTCCCTCAACTGGCGGGTCACGGTGTCGGTCGTATGGCTGGCAGCCGCGCGGTCCAGCACCGCGGAGAGCTCATCGATGGCAAAGGGCTTGGTCAGGTAGTCTGAGGCTCCGCAGCGCATCGCCTCAACCGCCGCGTTCACTGACCCCGACGCGGTCATGGCAATGATCGAAATCTGCGGGTAGAGCAGCTTGACCTCGGATACCAGGTCCACACCCTGGCTGTTTCCCCAGGGCAGATTGACCAGCAGAATATCCACAGCCTGGCCGCGCAGCAGGCTCCGCGCCTGTTCCAGGTTGCGGGTGTCTTCCGCCGCGTACCCCAGGGTGGCGGCAATCTCGGCGCAGGCCGAGCGCATCGCTGCATCCGAATCCACAACCAGCAGATGGAGTCTCGGCGCCGCCTCCGCAGGTTCAGGGATAAACTCCATGGCCCTCGTGCAAACTACTGTTTCGAGCATTGTATTCGCCTCGCGCACACTTGAGTATTCCGGGCTGCCTGCCCGTTCATTTCAGGGTCTTCCTGGCTTGCCGCTTCAGCACTTGCGAGCCGGCAGTTCGATCTGGAAGCAGGCGCCCGACGGGTCCCTATTGGCGGCGTTGATTCGTCCCCCCGCGGACTCTACCAGGGAGCGGGCGATGGAGAGCCCCAGCCCGCGATGTGCACCCGCAAGCCCGTCCTTGCCATTGGCCGCGCTAGGCCTTGACCGGGTCGTGAAGCCGGGGTCAAACACCCTTTCCAGTGCGTTGAGGGGCAGGCCCGGCCCGTTGTCCTCCACCGTCAGCACCAGCCAGGGATCGCTCGCCGCTTCGGCCACTCCCTCTCTCAGGTCCAACTGAATCCTCCCGCCCGCTGGCATCGCTTCGGTCGAGTTCTTGATCAGGTTCACCAGGATGCGGGTCAGCTCCTCGCCGGTAAGGCGCACCGGCAGTTCGCCGCCGCTGGCATGGATGGTCAGCGCGATCGAGGGTCCGGCCAGGGCGGTCAGCAGGTTCTGCGCACCCACCAATTCTTCCGCCAGGTTGTCGATGGGCGTGGCTGGCAGCAAATCCCAATGCTTCGGCGGTTGCTGCGGCACGGGAATCGACTCCATCCAGGACAGGCTGCCACTCTCCCGCGCGCTCCGGCTCGGGACAAGCGCTCCCGGCCTGGTCCGGACCTCCAGGGCCACCAGCTTCTCCACCAGCCGGCGACTGGCCGCGGACACCAGCCGCAGTTCGCTCCCGTAGTGTTGGAACGAGGGCGTCAGCACCCCCGGTTCTTCCAGCAGTTCACAATAGAGCCCCAGCGCGGTCACCATATTCCGGGCATCGTGCGCCACTTCCGCCAGGCTCTCCACCCTGAAACCCTGGTCGACCGGCGTTTCCACTACTGCGTTCATCCGCAATCCTTCCAATGCGCTCAATTCCGCCGCGTGTTCCATCAGCTGCATGCCCCACCCCGTTCCTTTCGGCCATCCCCCGGCCTGGTTTGGTTCTCTGCCGCACTGTTCCGCGATTCTGCTTCTGCCGCAGCACGCCCGGTTCATTCCGGCTCCGGCTTCCGCATTTCCCATTTCTGTGTCTACAACTGGTTTTGTCCTGTTCTGTTACACGTGGTGTGCCAAACTCGGACACCGAATCTAAGCGGCTGATTAAGAAAGGGATGCTTGTGAATTTCCGGAACAAGATGGGAAGCAGCAGCAAAGGCGCGGGTCCCAAATTGGGACAGACACAACTCTCGCAATTGAAATAACTAACTTATTATCAATAAGTTATGCAGATTTTCCCATTTTGACCCCCGAAAATGCCCGCATTCCCGCTTTGAAACCGGGCCGCCTTCATTCCCGTCCCTTCCTCGCTCTTCCCGTACAATCCCCCTATGCACGACATTGCTCCACCTCCCTTCTTCCGCCCCGGTGGCCGCACGCCCGGCCAGCTTCGCCCCCTCACCCTCACCCCTGGATTTGTCCAGACCGCCGAAGGTTCAGTGTTGGTCTCGCTCGGCAACACCCGGGTGCTGACCAACGCCACCATCGAACCGGGTGTTCCCGGCTGGCTGCGCAACTCCGGCCGCGGCTGGGTCACCGCCGAGTACGCCATGCTGCCCCGCTCCACCGTCACCCGCACCCCGCGCGAAAGCGAGCGGGGCAGAATCGGCGGTCGCACCCACGAAATTCAGCGCCTCATCGGCCGGAGCTTACGCTCTGTAGTCGACATGCATGCCCTGGGGGAACGCACCGTCATTCTCGATTGCGATGTAATCCAGGCCGACGGCGGCACGCGCACCGCGGCCATCACCGGTGCGGCCGTGGCGCTGGCACTGGCGCTCAACGCCCTGGTCAAGGCCGGCACGCTCAAGGCGTCGCCCCTCAAGCAACTGGTGGCCGCGACTTCTGTAGGCATCGTCGGCGGCACAGCGCTGCTCGACCTCTGCTACGAAGAGGACTCGCAGGCCGAAGTAGACATGAACGTGGTGATGACCGCCGACGGCGGCCTAGTGGAGACCCAGGCCACAGCCGAGAAGGGAAGTTACTCCCGTGCCCAGTTAAACTCGCTCATCGATCTGGCGGAGACCGGGATGAAGGAGATTTTCGCCGCGCAGCAGGGGGTGCTGGGGCAGTAGGACACTCAAACTCCGCAAGAGCGGCAAGATGACTGCTCGCCGGATTCTGAAGAAGCTAATTGAGATTAGGACGAGTATTCTCGTCCCATGTCGATTCTCCGTCCCGTTTGTGCTTCACTCTCTGTGGTTTTGTCCTTTGCTTTGGCGGCATTCCCTCAAAACAGGACGGTAGCAATCACGGTGGACGATCTCCCGTATGCGGCAGCCGACGCAAGCCCTAGTCTGCTCCCTCGGGATAATCAGCAGGTGAGGGGGGTAAACCGGCGCCTTCTTTCAGCATTTCGAGCTCATCATGTTCCGGTGACCGGTTTTGTAGTTCAGAAGAGGGTCGAGGAACTTGGCAAGGACGCAGGAACTGGGATTCTAGCCCGGTGGACAGGCACCGGACTCGATCTCGGCAATCACATTTACTCGCATCCCGATATCAACAACCTTTCTGTTGTCGAAATCGAAGATGAAATTCTCAAGGGTGAAGCGATCATTACTCCCTTGATGAAGCAGGCTTCCAAAACTCCGCAGTTCTTTCGTTTTCCGATGAATCACACCGGAGATACGCAAGACAAGCACGACCAGATTGCTGCGTTCCTTTCTCAGCGCGGGTACCGTCTGGCGACCTGCACCGTCGACAACTCCGATTACCTCTTCAACGACGCATATTTGCAGATGCTTGCCCGGCATGATGAAGCGTCGGTCAAGAAGCTGCGTTCAGATTACCTTGCCTATACCAGCGCCGAAATCGACTTTTATGCGGCGCTGAATAAACAGGCGCTCGGGTATGAGCCGCCGCAGGTGATGTTGCTTCACGACAACCGGCTCAACGCCGATGTGATTGAACAGGTGCTGAAGATATTTGAAGCAAAGGGATACAAGTTCGTGACGCTTGGCGCGGCGCAATCAGACCGCGCCTACGAGGTGCCGGACCCGTTCATCGCAAAATATGGGAAATTCGGACCAATGTGGGGATACCGATGGGCCGAGGAGCGGAAAGTGAAGGTCGACGGTGCTTTGGAGCCGGACCCGCCAGAGTGGATATTGCAATACGGCAGGGAGAAAGCCGCCAAGACACAACTGTAGCTGAGGCGCGCAACCAACGCAGCACCGGGAGGCGGCAGGCAACTTGTCGTTAGTTCTGGTCCACCACCGACAACTCAATCTCCCCGGCCTATACTTACTGATTCAGTTCCAATCTTGCCGGGGAGGATTCATGTCCATACTCACACGTCGCGAACTCATTGCCCTGTTGCTTGCCGCACCAGCGGCCGCCCGTGCGTTCAGCGACGATTCCGGAGGTTGGATACCGCTCTTTGACGGCCACTCGCTCGACGGATGGAAAGCCGGCGAGCATGCGGATACATTCAAGGTCGCGGACGGTCAGATCGTCGCTCATGGCAACCGATCGCACTTGTTCTATGTGGGTTCCGAGCACCACGCCGATTTCAAAAACTTCGAGCTGAGCGCGGACTTGATGACCCGCCCCGGCGCCAACTCCGGCATCTACTTCCACACCGCATATCAGCCCTCGGGCTGGCCGGCGGCGGGATTCGAAGTGCAGATTGAGAACACACACGAAGGTGTCAGCGCATGTACGGAGCGGAAGAAGACCGGTTCCCTCTACGGAGTCCGCAACGTTTACCAGGCGCTCGTCGCCAACAACGAGTGGTTCCAAATGAACATCCTGGTTCGCGGCAAGCAAGTGCAGATCAGGGTGAACAATATGCTGGTGGTGGACTATATCGAGCCGGACCTGCCGTTCCGGGCCGATCTCAACTTCCAGCGAGTCATCAACCACGGCACGTTCGCGCTCCAGGGGCACGACCCGGCGAGCATCACCTGTTTCAAGAACATCCGCATTCGTCCGCTGCCCGATAACATCGCGCAAATTTCGAACGAACGGCCCGAAGTGGACGAACTCTACCGCGACGTCATCCGCCTTGGTACCGAAAACTATCCGCTGGTGGATTATCACGTGCACTTGAAGGGCGGGTTGACGATCGACCAGGCTCTGGCGAACTCCCGCCGCCTGGGCATCAACTACGGCATCGCCATCAATTGCGGCCTGGGTTTCCCGGTGCACAGCGACGACAGCGTGCACCAATACCTCGATAGCATGAAAGACCAGCCGTGCTACGTGGCTTTGCAGGGTGAAGGGCGCGAATGGATGACGCTTACCTCACCCGAGTCAGTCGCCCGCTTCGACTATTGCTTCACCGATGCAATGACCTTCAGGGATGACAACGGCAAGCGCTTGCGCCTCTGGATTCCTGAAGAGACCGGTGATATTCCCGACAAACAGGCATTCATGGAGATGCTCGTGAAGCGCATTCAGGGCGTGATGCACGAACCCATCGATATCTACGCCAATGCCACGTACCTGCCCGACCAGATTGCCGCGGAGTACGACGCGCTATGGACGCCCGAGCGGATGGCCAAAGTGATTGACGCCGCTCTAGAAAACGATGTCGCCATCGAGATCAACAACCGCTACAAGATTCCGAGTGCTGCGTTTATCAAAGCGGCCAAAGCCGCGGGCGCAAAGTTCTCCTTCGGAACCAACAATGCAGACGCGAACCTCGGTCGCCTCGAATACTCGATCCAGATGGTCAAGCAGTGCGGCCTCGGCTGGCAGGATATCTTCGTTCCCAAGCTCCCCGGCCAAAAGCCCATCCAGGTCAAAAAGTGGCGTACGACCGCGTAAGCCTCTCCTGGGTCTTGATCGATCCGTCTCCGCGCTTGCGTAAAATTACCATCGGGCGGCGCAAAATATCTGTATGGGACAGTCACACGAGATCGATCCGATGGCCTCACCCAGCCGAAAAATTGGTACCCCCCCCACCCCCCCGGAATGGGCATTTTGGGGCGCACTATTCGCCCGATCTAAAGAGATAAGCTATTTAGAATCAATATATACCGGTCGCAGCCAAGCGCGACTGCATTATCTTAATGGTAAACAGAAGCCCCTGAAAAATGCCCCTTTTCGTAGCTTTGGGGGTGGTTTTGGCGAGTTCGGGAGATGTATTGCAGCGGAACCGGAATTGGCAGAGCGCAGAGGCGCACCTCTCAAGTCGACGCGACCATCAGGGCCGAAGCCCATTCTTGGTGTAGGACGGCCAACCCTGACGCTGCTCCCAATCCGTTCGGTATCTACTCCGCCGTCACCACCGGCAACTCAATCGCACTCGCCTCGCCCGGCGCGTGGTACACGCGCTGCGTCGCTTTCTTATAATCCCCCGGCTTGGCCCAGAAAATACTCGGCACAAACGTCTGCGGATTGCGGTCGTAAAGCGGGAACCAGCTCGACTGCACCTGCACCATGATGCGGTGTCCGGGCAGAAAAACATGATTCGCCGCCGGCAGCGCGAAGCGGTAGGTCAGCGCCTTGCCCGCCTCAATGGCCCTGGGCGCGGAAAAGCTCTCCCGATACCGCCCGCGGAAGATGTCCATGGCGATGGCCAACTGGTAGCCGCCCAGGTCGGCCTGCCCGGCCACCTCGTCGGGATAGACATCGATGAGCTTAACCACCCAGTCGGAGTCCGTGCCGCTCGTCGATGCCACAAGGTTGGCGATGGGCTGCCCGCTGATATGCACCGGGGCCGTCAGAACATCCGAAGTGTACGTCAGTACGTCCGGCCGTCCCGAGGCTTCGCGCTGGTCATCCACCAGCCACTCCGGCCACGTCAGCGGCGGGTCGTAGCCGATGGGCTGGCTCGGTCGCGCGCGGAAGGGCACCGGCTTGGCCGGGTCTGAAACGTATTCGTCGAATGCCGTGTCCGATCCGGCCGGCGCGCGGAAGCCCAGCTTGAGTCCCGCTTCAAGATACAGCGGCTTCATCGCCGGGGCCGAGGGCCACGCCTGCAAGCTTTGCCAGCGGTTGACGCCGGTCTCGAAGGCGGTTACCGGAGCCACAGACGATGCAGGCGCGTCGTCCTTCAGGTAGTGATCCAGAAACGGCCGCAGCACGTTCTGCCGGAACCATGTCCCCGTATCGCTGCCAAAGCGAATCTCTCCCAGCGACGCGGCGTCTTCAATCTCCTGCCCGTGGTGCCATGGTCCAAGAACCAGAAACACCTTGTCGTTCCCCTTGTCGAGGGGCTTGATAGCTTTGTAAACAGCGACTGCGCCATAAATATCTTCCTGGTCCCAGAGGCTGTGGACCAGCATCACAGGAACCTTCAGCGGCTGTGCGGCCAGTACCTTGTCCATGGCCTGATCGCTCCAGAATGTGTCGTAGCTGGGATGGGCCAGAATCTTCTTCCAGAAGCCCATCTGCTCCAGCCCGTGCTGCCGCCCCAGTTCGCCCGCCGAACCGCCCTGCAAGTAGAGGTCATAGTCATCGAAGTTTCCGGTCCACCACTTGGCGTCGTTCGAGCGCGTGCCTTCCTGCTCGTAGATATAGACCATGTTCTGTTCGCGAAAGGCCCCGTTGTGGAACCAGTCGTCGCCCATCCAGCCATCGACCAT
>PLSM01000071.1:0-2179 GCA_003165075.1 Acidobacteriaceae bacterium
GCCTGGTGCCGCGTGGGCCTCGCGGCGCTGTCGATGGCCGAGTATTTTCGGGACAACGAACATCGCGACGTGCTGCTTCTGATCGACAATATCTTCCGCTTCATCCTGGCCGGCATGGAGGTGTCGGGCCTGATGGGCCAGATGCCGTCGCGTCTCGGCTATCAGCCCACGATGGGCACCGAACTATCGGGATTGGAGGAGCGCATCGCCAACACGGACACCGGCGCCATTACGTCCATTCAGGCGGTGTATGTGCCGGCGGATGATCTGACGGACCCGTCGGCAGTGCACACGTTTTCACATCTCTCGACATCCATCGTGCTTTCGCGCAAGCGGGCGAGTGAAGGACTCTATCCGGCTATCGATCTGCTGCAATCCAACTCTAAGATGGCCACGCCCGGCATCGTCGGCGAACGGCACTATCTCCTGGCACAGGAAATCAGAAAGACGCTGGCACAGTATGAGGATCTCAAAGATATCATCGCCATGCTCGGCTTGGAGCAACTGGCGCCAGAAGACCGCAACGTAGTCGCGCGTGCCCGACGGCTGGAGCGGTTCCTCACGCAGCCGTTCTTCGCTACCGAGAAGTTTAGCGGCATCAAGGGGAAAATTGTCAGTCTCAAAGACTCACTCGATGGCTGCGAAAGAATTTTACGCGATGAATTCAAAAATTACCCGGAGAGCGCACTCTACATGATCGGTGCGATTGACGAAGCGAAAGCAAAAGCCAAGACCGCCAAGCCGGTAGCTAAGGTCGAACCTGGGTCCAAGACTGCTCCCGAAAACGACGCGAAGGCCGCCGATCCCAAGCCCAAAGACAAGTCCGAACAGCATCCGGAGCCGGAGGCAAAACCAGAACCTAAGGGAGAACATGCAGCCGCCAGCGCTCATGCATCTTAAAGTTCTCCTGCCTTTCGGAATCTTTGCCGAGAGAACCGGCGTTTCGCGCATCGTGGCGGAGAGCCGCGAGGGTTCTTTCGGACTTCTGCCACACCGCCTGGACTGCGTCGCGGCGCTTGTGCCGGGGATTCTGATCTACCAAAACGAAGCCGAGGGTGAGGCTTACGTGGCCGTCGATGAAGGGGTGCTGATCAAGAGCGGCCTGGATGTACTTGTCTCTGTGCGCAACGCAATTGGCGGAACGGACCTCGGCCAATTAAGGGCAGCGGTAGAGCGGGAGTTTCTGAACCTGGACGAGCGGGAGCAGGATGTCCGCTCGGTGATGGAGCGCATGGAGAGCGATTTCATTCGCCGCTTAGCGGAGTTTCATCATGAGTGAAGAGTCCGAAATCAAAAGCGCGAAGGACGGGACAGCATTCAGTCGGGAGGTCGGCGCGAAGGCAGCACGCAAGCTCCGAGCGCGCAAATCCACGCAGGGTGTCTGGTTTGGATTGGGCATGATGGGGCTTATCGGCTGGTCGGTAGTGGTTCCGACGCTGCTCGGCGCGGCGCTCGGTATCTGGTTGGACAATCGCCATCCGGGAAAATACTCCTGGACGTTAATGCTGCTGGTTATCGGCCTGGTCATAGGCTGTCTGAATGCCTGGCATTGGGTGAGTAAGGAAGATAAGGAGATGCGAGAGGAACAAGAGAACAATGATGAATGAAACGTTGAGTCTGATGCTTGCCCTAGTTGCCGGCATTTCACTCGGTGCAATATTCTTCGGCGGCCTGTGGTGGACGGTTCGCAAGGGCATTTCGTCCAAACAGCCAGCACTTCTGTTCCTCGGCAGCCTGTTGCTGCGAACGAGCATTGTCCTGGCTGGTTTCTATTTCATCGCGCGCGGTCATTGGGAGAGGCTGTTAGTGTGCTTTCTGGGATTTGTCACGGCGCGCCTTATCGTGACGCATCTCATCCGCGCGGCGGAAAAGGCAACTTGCCCGGCACAGGTGGTCAGCCATGCACCTTAGTCCGGATCAGATCATCTTCTGGCAACTGGGTTTTTTCAAACTCAACACCACCATTGCGTTCACGTGGGCACTGATGCTCGTGCTGGCCGGCGGTTCCAGACTCATCACGCGCAACCTGTCCACCGGTCTGGACCGTTCCCGCTGGCAGAACCTTCTGGAAATCGTCGTCACCGGTATAGAGAAACAAATTGAAGATGTAGGTCTAAGTCAGCCGGAGAAGTATCTCGGCTTTCTAGGTACGCTCTTCCTATACATTGCCGCAGCCAGC
>PLSM01000071.1:2237-3537 GCA_003165075.1 Acidobacteriaceae bacterium
CTTTCGCGCACGCTGGCCCTGGCCGTCCGTTTGTTCGGCAATATGATGAGCGGGGCCATGATTGTGGGTATCCTGCTTACGATTACGCCCTTCATCTTCCCCATCTTTATGACATTGCTCGGCTTGCTCACAGGCATGGTGCAGGCCTATATTTTCAGCATTCTGGCAGCCGTGTACATCGCTGCGGCCACGAGAGTCCGTCGGCCCAAGCCTGAACCCATGCAAGCCATCTCAGCATGAACTACGACAGCAAAAGGAGACACTGTGGACAACATGACTATTATCGCGGTGGCATCAATTGTCATCGCCGGCATCACCATCAGTTTGGGCTCCATAGGGCCTGCGCTGGCGGAAGGGAGGGCGGTCGCAACGGCGCTGACCTCGTTGGCCCAGCAGCCTGATGCCTCTGCTACCATCACCCGGACCTTGTTCGTGGGCCTGGCGATGATCGAGTCCATCGCTATCTACTGTTTCGTGGTCTCGATGATCCTCATTTTTGCCAATCCGTTCTGGAACCACGTCATCGCCCAGACCGCGGGAAAGTAACCCATGCTTATCGATTGGTTCACCGTCGGTGCGCAGGCGCTCAACTTCCTCATCCTGGTGTGGTTGATGAGGCGCTTTCTTTACAAGCCCATCCTCCACGCCATTGATGAGCGGGAAAAGCGGATTGCCACGGAGCTCGCGAACGCGGACAAGAAGAAGGACGAAGCCCAAAAGGAGCATGACGAGTTCCAGCATAAGAATGAGGAATTTGACCAACGGTGCGCCGCGCTCTTGAGCAAAGCAACAGATGAGGCACAGACCGAACGTCAGCGGCTTCTAAACGAAGCGCGGAAGGCGGCCGACTCGCTGAGTGCCAAGCGACAAGAAGCGCTGAGGGCCGACGCCCAGAACCTCAATCAAGCCATCCGTCGCCGGACCCAGCAGGAAGTGTTTGCCATCGCGCGAAAGGCGCTGACGGATCTCGCCACTACGAGTCTGGAGGAACGCCTGGGCGAGGTGTTCACGCGCCACTTGCGAGAGCTGGATGGGAAGGCGAAAGTAGGCCTCGGCGAAGCACTTAAAACGGCATCAGACCCCGCGCTCGTGCGCAGCGCGTTCGACCTGCCTCCGGAGCAACGCTCGGCGATACAGAATGCGCTGAACGAAACCTTTTCGGCTGAAATCCGGGTCCGGTTTGAGACTGCGCCGGACCTGGTCAGCGGTATTGAACTCACTGCGAATGGACAAAAAGTAGGTTGGAGCATTGCGGATTATCTGACCTCGTTGGAAAAGGGCGTCGACGAACTACTAAAGG
>PLSM01000167.1 GCA_003165075.1 Acidobacteriaceae bacterium
CAATTTCACTTTAATCGAGATCTTTCGATTTCACTTTAATGAACAACGTGGAAAGTGCGTTTCCAGCGCGTGTCTGGGAAGAAATGCACCAGAACGTGGCCGATCCACGCGAGCTGGTGACCGAATCCTGTTTGTTCAAGTTGCCCGTCTGCGGCCTCGAACGACCAATAGTTGAAAAGCGGACGGCCAAGTATGTTAGCGCGCGGCACGAAGCCCCAGTAGCGCGAGTCCAGGCTGTTGTGCCGGTTGTCGCCCATCATGAAATACATGCCGGGTGGAACCACCAGGTCGCCGTCCTGGATATAACTCGAGAAGTTCACGGCCCACGACTCTGTTGACCCAGGCACCTCGGCTGGAGGTACTGCGGGGAAATCGTCGAGGAACTCGTTGAAGTTATCCGTCGTTGTCGGCTGCGCATTTCCCACGGGCTGTGCAACACCATTAACAATCACAATGCCGTTGCGTAGATGAATATGATCTCCCGGTACGCCAATCAACCTCTTCACCAGGGTAGTGTATTGTGGTGTTCCGTCGGCGTCAGTGGCATCAATACCAGGCTGATTGACGGGCTTGAAAAACACCATGATATCGCCGCGTTGCGGTTCGCGGTAGTGAACCAGCGGCATCCACTTGGCCGGTGGGGCCAGCGTGATGTGGTCAACCAACAGGTGGTCGCCCACCAACAGGGTCTTCTCCATCGATCCCGAAGGAATTACCATGTTCTGACCCAGAAATGTGAGAATGAACAGGCCCACCACTAGCACACTACAGATGCTGGCCAGTGCCTCGAAAGGAGTCTCTTTTACCTCGGGCGGGGCCTGTGCCTTCGGGGCCAGTCGCGTCGCTTTCGTCATCCATACTCTCCACTCACCCAGGATCGATTCACTCAAATTCTAGCGCGAACCTCCGCCTGCATCTCGGTCTCGGGGGGATTGTGGACAACCCGTCAGTAACGACTCGGTAAACAGCCGGATGGCGAAATTCCAGCGTACCGCCAATCTTGACGGGCCGCCGCGCAACACCGTCGAAAAGTGGTGGCATGATGTTGTATCGGCTGGCGGCATAACGTTGAAACCAGCAGTTCACTCATTCTTGCGCGAATTACACTCCACGCAAACCGTGATCAGGTTCTCCAGGCTGTTGTCTCCGCCTTCCGCAATCCCCTTCACGTGATCCAGCGTCGCAGTAAAACGGGTCAACTGCTTCTGGCACGAGCGGCAGATATATTCATCTCGCTCGAACACCCGCAAGCGGTTCTCTTGCACGTTGTAGCAATCGGCATTGGTCGCGGGGAATGCCAGTTGCGGCTCCTGTGCCAACCGATCCGCACGGAACTCCCGGCACGCCTGAATCTCATCCGGGATCAAAACCCGATACAAAGTTCCCTGCCGGTTCGGCTCGCCCTCCTTCCGGATCGCGCCGATGTTCTCCAGTGCCCTCAACGTGTCCTGCACCTTTCCCAGCGAGATCGTGTTTTCGGCGGCATGTGAGTAGGACGACCGCACCACCGCTCTCTGCAGCCCTCGGTTGCTCACCCGTAGCAAAGGATTCCCGTCCTTGGCGATCGAGTGCCGGAAGAGAAACCAGTAGAAAGCCGCATCGTAGGGCGTCAGAATGGGCTGCAGATCGTCCACGATCTCCTGAATGATCAGCGGCAGTTCCAGGGCGGAGAAGCCGCGGTCACTCCCCGGCGCCGCAACTTCCGTCTCCGCTTCAAGTTCGCTCAGAAGCTGGCGTATCTTTTCCATGCGCTCGTTCATGTTGCACTGCATTCTACCGCTCAAGTCCAACCCGTTGGCGCCCAGTCTTGAAACCGGACCAAATCCGGCAAGCCCGCGCTCGTTGCCCCGCGGCAGAATCGAAGGAACCCGGGGCCTCCCGTTCACCGCGCTTGCCTTTGCCTAAAATTAGGCTCCTCAAGCGCAGAATTTAGGTATGGCGAGCGACCAGGTTATCGATCCAGTCCCATCTGTCAGGGATGTGACCGGTCCGTACCCCGCCGTACCCCCCACCCCCCCTCCCCCTGAAATGGCCGATTCCCGGGGGCATGGTTGGCCCGGTCTAAGAGATAAGTTATCTTTAATCAATAATATGACGGATGTGCCTGGTGGCTACCCCATTATCTTAATGGTAAACAGAAACCCCTGGAAAGTGCTCCTTTTCGTTGCTTTTGAGGGTGGTTTTGGGCAGTTCGACAAGAAAATGGGGCGTTCTTGAGCAGCGCTACGGAGGAATCAGAGTCACTGGGTCCCGAAGACACACCTCTCAAGTCGACGCGACCACGCGCTCCAGCCGCTCATCAATGCGCAGAAGCTATAGCTATAAGTCCAATCGGCGAATATTACTTGTCCCGCGCCACCACGAAGTCCGGTACCCACAACAGCGCGCGCTTGAAGTCCGAATTGGGCTGGACGGCCAAGGCTTGGCGGGATTGCTCGGCATAGCGGTCGGCGGCGGCCATGGCGTATTCGACGGAGCCGTTGCGGACCAGGATCTCCCTGATCTGCTCCCGGCTCACGTACTCAAAGCTGCGGTCGTCCAGGACTCGCTGGATGGCTTGCCGGTCCCGTGCGGTTCCGTGGTCTACGGAATGAATCACGGCCAGCGTGGCTTTGCCCTCACGCAGGTCGCTGGCCACGGGCTTCCCCAGAACTTCCTCTGTGGCCGTCAGGTCCAGCACGTCGTCCACGATCTGGAAAGCCAGTCCAACCGCCCGCCCATACGCGGCCAGGCCCGCTTCCTGAGCCTCCGTGGCCCCGGCCAGAACAGCGCCCAGACGCATGGAAACTGCAAACAGGCAGGCAGTCTTACGATAGATCAGGTCGTAGTACTCAGCCTCTGAAATCGCTTTGCCAAGCTTTTGTATCTGCAGAAGTTCGCCCTCGACCATCTGCTGGGTCAGGCCGATCAGCAGATCCAGCACGCGCAGGTTCTTCTCCTCCAGCGCCACTCTGAAGGCCTGCATGTAGAGCCAGTCGCCGGCCAGAACACACTTCTCGTTGCCCCATGTGGTGTTCGGTGAAGGACGTCCGCGGCGCGTATCGGCGCCATCGATGATGTCGTCATGAACCAGCGTGGCGGTGTGTACCATCTCCACCACGGCGCCCAGCCGGATCGCGCCCGGTCCGAAATAGTCTAGCTGGTGCGCTGCCAGCAGAAGCAGTGACGGGCGGATGCGCTTCCCGCCCCCCTCGCGCAGGTATTCGGCTATTTCGGTGATCGTGCTTACGCTGGAGGCGGCGTCGCGGCCCAACTCCTGCTCGATCGCTACGAGATCTTCCCGCAGCAATTCGAAAACTTCCTTCGCCGTCGTTATCGCCAAGGTACTCAATGTTTTCCGGTTCTCGCACTTTCCATGCCTGTGCAGTTCTGTTTCCCCCCGCCCCAAATTGAGTGCGGAGGCGCTCGCCAGGCAGCCTTTTAGTTCGTGCGGTAGTTCGTGAACTGCAAATCGATGCCCATATCTTTTCCACGCAACAAGGCGATGATGGTTTGCAGGTCGTCGCGGTCTTTGCCAGATACCCTCACAGTATCGCCTTGTATGCTGGCCTGCACCTTCTTTTTCGAGTCCTTCACCAGGCGCACAATCTCTTTGGCCTTCTCGGTGGGCACGCCCTGCTGCAGGCTGATCTTCTGCCGCACGCTCTGCCCCGTTGCCGGTTCCACTTTGCCGTAGGTCAGGTTCTTGAGCGAGACACCGCGCTTGACCATCTTTTGTCCCAGAATCTCTTTGATCGCTTCCAGCTTGTACTCATTAGCCGACGCCAGTTGAATGCTGTCGTTGCTTTCCAGGTTGATCTCCGAGTGGGTATCCTTCAGGTCGAAACGCTGGCGAATCTCCTTCAGCGCCTGATCGATGGCGTTGCGCACCTCTTGGATGTCCACTTTGCTAACGATGTCGAAGGAATTCTCCTGGGCCATGGCTTTCTTTCCTCAATCTGAGCTATCTAACAGAATACGTGTTCCACGCAACCTCTGTGCCGGGCCGCGCCTGTGGGTAACGCTGGCTTGGCCTGAGTCGCACGGCGTTCCCGAATTCTTGAAAACGCTGGAACCGGTCTCCTGCCAATCTGTTAATTGTAGCTGCCGGTGCAACTCTATCAGTTTCCCACGTCAGGAGGAATGTGAAACAGCCGTGAGAAGTTTTTCGTGGTCGATGAGGCGATTTCCGCCTCATCGACGCCCAGCAGCCCGGCCAGGGTTTGGGCCGTGCGGGTCACCCAGGCCGGCTCATTGCGCTTGCCTCGATCGGGTACAGGGGCCAGCCAGGGTGCATCGGTTTCCACCAGAACCCCATCCAGGGGCATGCGAGCCGCAACGTCCCGCAACGCTTGTGCCTTTGGATAAGTTAGGTTTCCGGCAAACGAGATTAGAAACCCCAACTCCAATGATCGCTGGGCCTGTTCCCACCCGCTGCCGAAGCAGTGCATCACGCCACCCAGCCCCGTGCTGTTCCAGCGCTCCTCCAAAATCGGGAAAATATCGTCCCACGCATCCGTAGTTCCATCCTTCGGCCGGCAGTGGATCAGGATCGGACGCTTGCGTGCCGCGGCAATCTCCAGTTGGCGAATAAGTACTTCACGCTGCACTCCATGGGGCGCGCCCTCGTGGTAGTAGTCCAGGCCAATCTCGCCGCATGCAATGACTTCCTGCTCGGCCAACAGGCTGTCCAGCCTCCCCAGTGCCGCGTCGTCTGCTTCCTTCGTGGTGTGCGGATAGATACCGGCGCTCGCGTAGAGGCGGGGCACGCCCGTCTTGCCGTTGAATTGGCGGCAGATGTCCAGGGACTGGTGCATCTGTCCCGGGCCCTCGCCGATGCCGATGGACAGCACTGCGCCCACCCCTGCCTCCTTTGCGCGTCTCAGCATCGCTTCGCGGTCGTCCGCGTAACGCTCGCTGTCCACGTGCGCGTGTGAATCGATCAGCAAAGAAGGCCTCCGGGAGATTCATTGCGGGATCGCTGCAAGCTCCAGCAGTGTGCCATGCAGCGGTGTCGACGAGCTATTTCTATTTCAATCGTGCGCCCAAGGGAACTTCTTCGAGGAAGCCGGCCAGCACAGGCGCGCCGTCAGGCAGGGAGGCCGCCAGCAACATGCCGTTCGACACTAAGCCGCGCATTTTGCGAGGAGCCAGGTTGGCTACAATCACAATCTTCCGCCCAATCAGCTTCTCCGGCTCGTAGTACTGCGCGATTCCAGCCAGAATTTGCCGCTTCTCATAGCCCAGATCAACTTCCAGCCGCAGCAATTTGTCAGCCTTGGGAATCCGCTCGGCCACCAGAACCTGCGCCACGCGTAGTTCCACTTTGCTGAAGTCATCAATACCGATCACCTGCCGTTCGGCTAGCTGCGGCTCGGCAGCCACCTGTGGCGCGGGCAAATGCTGCTCTGCAACTGGAATTGCGGCCGGAATCGCAGTAGGAGCTGGTGGGGCAACGGGCGAGGCCGTAGCCCTCGCCGGCGCCTTGCTTTCCACCGCATTTACTGCCACCGCGGCCGCTTGCGGTGCTGCCACAGGCTCCGTGTTAGCTCCACCAACGGAGGCGGCAGCAACCGCGCTGGAATTGTTTTTGTCTTCAAGATTCTGCATATGTTCGATTGCGTCCTTTTCCTTGCGGGGGAAGAGCGGCGCGGGCTCTTCAAGTTTCGTGCCGGCCTTCAGTCCGCCCCATGCGAGATGAGTCAAAAATGCCTGCTTTGCCGCGTCCTGAATCTCGCCTAGACCCAGCTGCTTCCAAACCTTGGCTGCGGATTCAGGCAGGATCGGATAGACGAGCGCAGTGATGATGCGAATACACTCAGCCGACGTGGCCAGCACCCGCGCTTGTAGCTGTGCATGGTCCAAGTCAGAGCGGTCCGGGGGACGCTTCCAAGGTGCATTGGCAGTCAAGTAGCCGTCCGTTTCGGCAACCAGAAGCCACAAGCCTTTCAGTGCGTCGGAGAAATTCAGTTCGCTGAAAGCTGGACCGAACTCGGCAATCGCGCGCTCCGCGCTCTTGCGCAAACCAATCTCTGCGGCCGTCTCCGCACCAGCCTCCGGCAAAACTCCAGCGAAGTACTTGTGAACCATGTTGACCACACGGCTCACCAGGTTGCCGTAACCATTGGCAAGGTCGCCGTTGTAGCGCTGCACCAGCGCGTCAAAACTGAAGTTGCCATCCTGGCCGAAGGGAATTTCGCGCAGCAGAAAGTAGCGGAGGGCATCAGCGCCCAGCACCTCGTCCACCGTTTCGGCCCGCACAATGTTGCCGCGCGACTTGGACATCTTGCCCTGGTCGAAGAGCAGCCAGCCATTAGCTTTGATTGAGCGGGGTAAAGCAATTCCTGCGGCCATTAAGAAGGCCGGCCAGTAGACGCAATGGAAGCGGCTGATCTCCTTGCCGATAAGGTGCATGTCGGCGGGCCAGAACTTTGCAAATCGCGCCTGGTCCACCGGATCGTCAGATCCGTAGCCCAGCGCTGTGATGTAGTTGGCCAGCGCGTCGAGCCATACATAGATCACGTGCTTCTCATCGCCGGGCACAGGGATGCCCCATGAGAAACTCGTGCGGCTTACCGACAGGTCCTTGAGTCCGCCGCGCACAAAGGAAATCACCTCGCGTCGCGTCGACTCAGGGCCCATAAAGTCAGGATTGGCCTCGTAGAACTCCAGCAGCTTGCGCTCGAACGCGGACAGCTTGAAGAAGTAGTTTTCCTCGCTCACTGTCTCCGTGATGCGCCCACAGTCGGGGCAGGGAGTGCCGGGAGGGCCCTCCACATACGCCTCGTCAGACACGCAGTACTGGCCGGTATACGAGCCTTTGTAAATGTAGCCGCGATCGCGCAGCGTGGCGAAAAGGTGCTGCACACCACGTTTATGCCGCTCCTCGGTGGTACGGATAAAGTCGTCGTAGCTGAGTCCCAGCCGGTCCCACAGCCCACGAAACTCCTGCGAGAGGGCTGTGGCAAACTCCTGCGGCGTGCGCCCGGCCAACTTGGCGGAGCGCTCGATCTTCTGCCCATGTTCGTCGGTGCCGGTCAGGAACCAGGTATCAATGCCCTGTGCCCGTTTGCGCCGCGCAATGGCGTCGCACACGATAGTCGAGTAAGCGTGGCCCAGGTGCGGTCGTGCATTCACGTAATAAATGGGCGTGGTGAGATAAAAGCGGGCCGGAATGGAGACAGGTTTGGTCATTGGCGGGGCGTTGCTTTCGATTCTCCTATGGTGACAGACGGGAATTCTGAGGCAATCTACCTTTCAATCTTAGGGGCCCGCGCGGGGTGCGTCAAACCACGGCGCAGGCGGCACTCTGTTAGAATCGCCCTTGAAAATCAAGGATATTTGAGGCTTATCGACGTGTATCTGGAATTACAGAAGAGGCTCACGGAACATCTTCGCGCGGTTCTGCAGACAAAATACGATCTTCAAATCGAAGTCATTCCGCTGGAGATTCCGCCAGACTTGCGTTTTGGCGAGTTAGCGACGCCGATCGCATTCGAGCTGGCGCGCAAGTTGCGTAAGGCGCCGAAGATCATTGCGCAGGAGATTGTGGCCGCACTAGGCCATCTGGATGGCTTTTCTTCCTTTGAGGTAGCAGGCGCAGGTTATATCAATGCGCGGCTGGATCGGGCTGCCGGTGTTCGGCTGGCCGCCGGCTCAGAAGGCGGATCGCCGTCTGCGCAGGGATCGCCGGAACTGACCAGGGGTCATGCACTGGTCGAGCACTCCAGCATCAATCCCAACAAGGCCGCGCACATCGGCCATTTGCGCAATGCAATCCTGGGCGATACGTTTGTGCGCCTGCTGCGCGCCGCCGGGTACAAGGTGGACGTGCAGAACTATATCGACAACACCGGCGTACAGGTGGCTGATGTGGTGGTGGGCTTTCTGCACCTGGAAGGCAGATCGCTCGCAGACATCCGGCAGTTGCTGGGAGAGCTTAAGCGCAGCGGCGTAAGGATCGATTACTACTGCTGGGATCTTTACGCGCGCACATCGCAGTGGTACGCCAGCGGTAGCCCCGAGGAGAATGAAGCACGGAAGCGCTTTCGCTATGCGACGATGCACGAGATCGAGCGCGGTTGCAATGAGACTGCGGAAGTGGCCGAACTCATCTCGACCTCGGTTTTGCGGCGGCATCTTGAAACCATGCTGCGGCTGGACATTGAATACGATTTTCTGCCCCGCGAAAGCGAAATTCTGCACTTGAATTTTTGGGCGCTGGCCTTTGAGCAGTTGAAGCAGACTGGCGTTCTCTATTTTGAAAACGAAGGCAAAAACAAGGGTTGCTGGGTCATGACGCGACCCGCCGCAGGGACGCAGCCCATCCAGGAGGATGACGGCCCGAAGGGCACAGACGAGGACGCGAAGGTCATTGTGCGCTCCAACGGCACCGTGACGTATGTGGGCAAGGACATCGCCTATCACTTGTGGAAGTTTGGCTTGCTCGGCCGCGATTTCGGATACAAGCCGTTCTTCACTTATCCGAGCCACGAGTGCTGGATCTCAGCCGAACATGGCGACGAACCTCATCCGCATTTCGGCGGAGCACAGGCCATCTATAACGTCATTGATGCTCGCCAGAGCGACCCGCAGGCCAACGTGATACAAGCCTTGCGCGGAATGGGCCACACAGCCCAGGCCGACCATTACACGCACTTCAGCTACGAGATGGTGGCGCTGACGCCGCGCTGCGCTGTCGAGCTGGGCTACGACGTTTCAGAAGAAGACCTGGCCCGGCCGTACATCGAGGTCAGTGGGCGCAAGGGTTTCGGTGTCAAGGCAGATGACCTGATCGACAAACTCATCGCCGCAACTCGTGCCGAGGTCGATGCGCGTCAGACCGGCCGCGACGAGGGCGAGCGGCAGCGTATCGCGGAACAAATTGCCATCGGAGCGTTGCGCTACTTCATGCTCAAGTTCACACGCAATTCCGTAATCGCTTTCGACTTCAAAGATGCGCTCAGCTTTGAAGGCGAGACCGGCCCGTACATTCAGTACGCCGTGGTGCGTGCACGCAATATTTTCCGTAAGGCTGGAACCACGCCTGACGCTGTGCTCGACGAGTTTGCCGGCATCGATCCCGCTGCCTACCTGGAAGGGGAAGCCAACGAAGACATCTGGGCGCTGTGGTTGCGCGCCGGCCGGCGTTCGCTGGTGCTGGAACAGTGTATCTCGACATCCGAGCCGGCGCATCTGGCCAAACACGGCTTTCAGTTGGCGCAGGAGTTCAATAACTTCTACCACAAGCACCATATCCTCACCGAAGAGGACCCGACGCGGAAAATATTCTTGCTGGCTACGGTCGCGGTTGCGCTGCGGGAGCTGATTGTGGTCCTGAGCTGGCTGGGCATCGAGAGCCCGGAAGCAATGTAAGACAGCTCCTCGCTGTTCGCATTCTGGTATCAGGTCGAGTCTCGCACTGGCTGCGACGAAACCGCATCGAGCGCGGTGTTGGTCGCTTGAGGCCCGAAGCTAATAGCTTCGTACCCACTCCAGAATCGAGCGCACGGCTACGCCGCTGGGCCCTTTGGCGATATGCGGCTTCGAGTCTTCCACCCAGGCCAAACCGGCAATGTCGAGGTGTATCCAAGGGGTGTCTTCGGCGAAGACTCTCAGGAACTCTGCCGCGGTAATGGCGCCGCCCCATCGGCCGCCCGTGTTCTTGATGTCGCCGATATCGCTCTTGATCAACTCGCCATACTCTTCGCCCAAAGGCAGCCGCCAGAACTTTTCACCTGAAGTCGCCAGGGCAGTCTCAAATTTTGCGTAGGTGGTGTCGTCGTTCGAGAATGCACCGCCGTTGATCATGCCCAGGGCCACGACGCAGGCGCCGGTCAGGGTGGCCGCATCAATCAGGTGGGTGGCACCCAACTGCCTGGCAAAACTGAGGCCGTCGGCCAGCACCAGGCGGCCCTCGGCGTCGGTGTTGATGATTTCGATGGTCTTGCCGGACATGGACGTCTGCACGTCTCCGGGTTTCTGGGCCTTGCCGTCGGGCATGTTTTCGGCCGCGCAGACAACGCACAGCACGCGCACATTGGGCTTAAGCAGGGCAATGGCGCGCATGGCGCCGATCATCGCCGCGCCGCCGGCCATGTCGTACTTCATCTTCTCCATGCCGTCGGAGCGTTTGATGGAAATGCCGCCAGTGTCGAATGTGATGCCTTTGCCGACCAGACCGAGCACCGGGCCCTCGGTCACGCCCTCGGGATCGTAGCGCAGAACGATCAAAGCGGGCGGCTCTTCTGAGCCTTGTGAGACGCTCCAGAACGCGCCCATCTTCAGTTCGTGCAGCTTTTCAGTGGAATGGACGGCTGAAGTCAGCCCTACCTCATGGGCCATTTGGCTGGCGCGTTGACCAAGAACTGTGGGGGTGAGCTTATTGCCCGGCTCGTTGACCAGCGAGCGCGTGAAGTTCTGGCTCTCGCCAATCACGATCCCCTCAGTGACAGCGGCTTCAAGAGTGGCAATGCTGGAGCCGGGAGGAGCGGCCACGGTGAAAGACTGCACGCTCTGATCCTTGCGGTCGCTGCGATAGGTGTCAGGGTCGAAGTCGCCTACAACGGCTCCCTCGACAATGGCCCGGGCGCACAAGTCGGCGGGCAGAAGATCCGATTCGGGCAATGCGAGAGCCAGCTCACGAATTCCGCGCGGCTTGGTAAAGCGGACAGCGGTTCCGGCCGCGTTGCGGACGCGGTGCACGGTGAGCTTGGCTTGTTTGCCGAGGCCGACGATCAACAACCGCTTGGCGGCAAGCCCAGCCGGGGCGTGCAGCAGAAGCGCCTCATTGTCGCCGGCCTTGTATTCGCCGCTGGCAAGCACCGCGGCAGCGGCAGTTTTGACACCATCATCGGTTGTCAGGAGTGCGGGCTCTGGTTTGGCGTCGGAACCCTTGGCGGTCTGCGTATCGGTGGCCAGCACAGCCAGCAATTCGGTCTCAATTTGGGCGAGATGAGTAAAAGACAGTTGAGTCCGCATGGCTCCTATTCTGTCATCGAATAAAGAGTTTGTGGCAACTGTCTTTGCCATAACGAGCGTCCAGGAAGCCGCACGGATGCTTTGAGAGCCTGTCAAAGACGTCGACAGCAGCGCCCGCGCGGGAACAAAGGGCCGGTGTCGGCGGGACTGCGCCGGGCGGTACGGTGACGGTCGCGGACCAATCACCAAGGGAGTACCCCCCTCCCCCCGTTTCTGTGACTAAATTCCTTATTTTTATATGTTTAGAGTTAGTGCTTCGCTGTAGAATATTGATTCCAGGGGTGTCATCTGCAGGATATAGACATTAAAGGAGTTAGGTCGCTGTCTGGGCGTGTCAGGAGTAGTTTGTCTCGCACATTCACGAAGACAAGCCCATTCCGCGCCTGGATGTGGGATGCTTCCCGCCCTTGCGATCAGCCTGTCGAAGCTCGACTCAAATCCCATTATGCGCCGCATGCAGCTAATTCTCTGCAACGGGGCAGCCGTTCTCCAGATGCGAAGGGGGAGAGCATTGCTGGATGAAGTGCCGCATCCAGCCTTGTCGTGCGATGGACAGACTGCTAGGCCGTATCGACATGTACCTTGTTGACCGGTGAGCAAAAGGTCGGATTTCAGGGACCCCGAGCAAACCGCAGGTCCCCTTCGACTTCGCTCAGGGCAGGCTTTCGACTGCGTTGGGAGCAAAGAACTCTCCCAACTTCGCTCAGGATGACACATCAAAGATTTATTTATCAATAAGTTAGCGAGGAGCTATATGTCGATACGGCCTAGGCGAAGATCTGGCCGGAGATTTGGATATGTCATTACTATTTGAATTTGACATTAGTAATGAATATGACATACTATCAGAAAAGATAATTGCCATGAGTAATGACATAGTGATGAAGTATGACAAAACGCGACTAAATGACAATGGCCGGATCGTGATACCCGCGGGAATCCGGCAGGAACTGGGACTAAGGCCCGGCGATACGCTGCTTTTGAGTGTCGAAGGCGGCGTGCTGAAGATCGAGTCCCAGCAGGCGCGGATTCGCCGTGTGCAGCAGAGCCTGCGGAAGTTCATTCCGCCGGACCGTGTTCTATCCGACGAGCTGGTTACGGAACGAGACGACGAGGCTCAGCGGGAGATGGAGGAGTGGCTTGGATAAGGCCTCAGTCCTCGACGGCTCCGCCCTGATGGCCCTGCTTCGCGGTGAGACCGGTGCGGACACGGTGGCAGCCTGTCTGCCAAGCGCCGTAATCAGCGCAGTGAATCAAGCCGAGGTCCAGGCCAAGCTGGTTTCTGCCGGCATGGAGGAGCAGGCGGCGTGGTGGCACATCGCTGAAGTCCAGTGCGAGTCGGTCCCGTTTGACGAGGAGCAGGCGCGTATTGCCGGGGGCCTGGTAACGGCTCCCAAGGCATCCGGCCTCTCCCTGGGCGAGCGCGCCTGCCTGGCTCTTGCGATGCAGCGCAAAGCGCGCGTCTACACCACCGATCGTACCTGGAAGAATCTTGACCTGGGGATCGATGTTGAAGTGATCGGGTAGGTTCGTAGCCTTGGGCGCAGGAACTCCCGCCGCGGTAGGGTGAACAGGCCCCAGTCTCTGACCGTTTGAATTCGTTTCTGAGATTTGTGGTTTCCCAGGTCCCAAAATCGGGACCTGGGAAACCCGGCGTTAGGATCAAAGAACGCTCCCAGCCCTGCTCAGGATGACACATTAATAATTTAATAATCAACAACTTAGCGAAGAGTTATATGTCGATACGGCCTAGCGTCCCATGCGGTGCTTGCTGGCGTTGACGGCGGCGCGAGCATCGCGATCGGCTTCGCGGCGGCGTTCGGTTTCACGCTTGTCCCAGTCCTGTTTACCCTTGGCAATGGCCAGTTCACATTTGACATGCCCGTTGCGGAAGTAAAGCCGGGTGGGGATGAGCGTATGGCCCTTGATCTGCGTCTTGGACTGTAGCTTGCGAACCTCGTCCCGATGCAGCAACAGTTTGCGCGTCCGCAGGGCATCATGGTTGGCCATGTTTCCATGCGAGTAAGGCCCAATATGCACGTTGAGCAGAAACGCCTCGCCGTCCTTGATGAGGCCATAGGAATCTTTGAGGTTGGCGTTGCCCTCGCGAATCGATTTGACCTCGGTTCCGCGCAGGGCCACACCCGCCTCAATCTTCTCCAGAAGAAAGTAATTATGGCTGGCGGCGCGGTTCTGCGCAGCATCGCGTTCGCCGGCAGCCACGGGGTTGCGGGGCCGGGCCGGCTTCTGTGGTCCGGGGCGGTCTGCCTGGTTAATCACGTGGCTGGTTTGGCGAGCCATAGGGAAGTTTCCTTGAATCTTCATGGTAGCATCGTGGCTGCTTTCTCTTTAACCGACGCGGGGCTTTGCTAAAATGAGGGATCGTTGGATGGGAATAGCCACCAATAGGAGTTGCGTCCAGGGCGGCCAAGGCGGCCCTATTGAGTCCGGAGAGCAATATGCGCCGGAGAGGACGCCTGGGAGCAAGATGAAGCACCGCGCCGTCTTTCCGACTGCGACCCGGATTACCTGCTGGATTGCTAGTCTCGCTGTTCTTGCCGTTCTGGGCCTGGGCTGCACGCAATCGCGTGCGGAATCGGCGAACACCGTATACAAGCACGGACAGACTGCCGAAGCGCGGGAAGACTACGACGCTGCCTACCAGCTCTATCAAAAGGCCAATACCATGGCCCCCAGGGATCTGCGCATCCGAACTGCGCTCTACCGAGTGCGGCTCTCCGCCTCAGCGCTGCATGTAACCAAGGGGCGCAAGTTACTGGATGCCGGCGATACGCAAGGAGCCCTGGTAGAACTTCTGCGCGCCGCGGAAATCGACCCAGGAAACGAGGCCGCGCAGCAGGCGATTGCCAGAGTCCGTGTGCGGCAAGGGGAACAGACGCAAGCGGCTGCGCCCAGTCTGATTGAAGCGCCCGGCACGCAGGAAGAACTTGACTCCATGGGTGCGCCGCCGCAGCTCAAGCCGGTGTCAAAAGAGCCCGTGACCCTGCACATGGTCGAAGACGCCAAGGTCGTGTACCAAGCGATAGGCAAGGCCGCCGGAATCAATGTGCTTTTTGACCCGGACTACATCTCGAAACGCATCCAGGTGGACCTTAACAACGTGTCCCTGATGGATGCACTGCACATTGTGGGCACCATGTCGGCCACTTTCTGGCGGCCAGTCACATCGAACACGATCTTCGTTGCCCAGGACTCCCGCACCAAGCGGGCGGCGCTGGATGAGCAGGCGGTGCAGACCTTCTACCTGACCAACGCCTGGCAGCAAAACGATTTGACGGATGTGCAGACCGCGGTGCGCAACGTGCTCACCAACGTGAAGGCCTATGGCGTGGCCAGCCAGAACGCAATTGTCGTGCGGGGAACGCCGGACGAGCTGCTGCTGGCGCAGAAGCTGATCAACGATCTGGACAAGGCGCGGCCCGAAGTCGTGGTGGACATAGCGATACTGGAGGTGAGCAAGAACTGGGAACGGAATCTTGGTCTTTCCTGGCCCAGCAGCATCGGCGTTACACTGCAGCCTCCGACCAGCAGCTCTTCCTCCTCCTCCTCCTCCTCCTCTTCGTCGAGCACAAGCACAAGCACAACGACCAGTCCTACGCTCTACGATCTCTCTCACTTGAAGGCGTCGAATTTTGCGGTGTCGGTGGGTTCGGCAACCGCCAACCTGCTGCTGACCGACTCGAATACCAAGATTCTGCAGAATCCACGCATCCGGGCTACCGACCAGCAGAAGGCCACGATGAAAATCGGCTCGCGGATTCCCATCGCCACCGGTTCCTACCAGACCGGAGCGGCAACAGCGCTGGTCAGTTCGCTAGTGAACACCCAGTTCCAGTACCAGGACGTGGGCGTGAATATCGAGATCACTCCTACGGTTCACTTTGACAACGACGTAACGCTGAAGATCAAGATCGAGGTGACCGCGCAGAGCGGTTCAGTGACCATCAGCGGAGTTACCGAGCCGATTCTCAGCCAGCGCGTCGCGGAGCAGGTCATACGCCTGCGCGAGGGCGAGGCCAACATCCTGGGAGGCATTCAGGAACAACAGATCCAGGAGAGTTGGAGCGGCATCCCGGGATTGAGCTCGATCCCCATCCTGCGTTACCTTTTCGGCTCCAAGGACCATTCCATTCAGGATGACGAGATTGTATTTCTGATGGTGCCGCATATCGTCCGCTCGCCGGTACTGACGCCGGTGAATCTGCGCACCATCGATACCGGGGTGGGCACGTCGATCGAGTTGCGCCGCGAATCCAGTGACACGACAGGAACGAATCCCGCGGCCGCAGTTCCGGTGCGTCCCGTTGCTGCGCAACCCACGGTGGGGACGGTTCCCGGACTGACCGCGGAGGCGGCCGCGCCCGCCGCACTGGCGCAGCTGAAATCTGCAGCGGAAACAAATGGAAATGTGGCAGCCGCCAATGCCGTCCCCGCCTCACCTCCGTCTCCTTCCCGGCTTGGTTTTTCGCTCAACCCGTTGCCTGGTCCGGTGGGCGCGGGCACCACGTTCCAGATTCCGGTCGTCGTCACCGGCGCGGTTGATATTGCTTCGGTTCCATTGCAGATTCAATACGACCCGGCCAGGCTGTCGCTGGTGAACGTGGACAAGGGAGATTTCCTGGGTCAGGACGGACAGGCCGTGGCACTGGTGCATCGCGACGACGGTCCTGGCGCGATTGTTCTCAACGCCTCGCGACCGCCTGGTGTCGCCGGAGTGAGCGGAGCGGGTGTGGTCTGCGTTTTGAGTTTCCAGGCCAAGTCCGCGGGCGAAAGCGCCATCACCATCACGCGTCCCGGAGCAGTGACGAGCGCCCAGAAATCGGTTCAGGCACAGGGCGCGCAAGTCTCTGTTGTGGTCAAGTAATATGAGGCGCCGATGAGTGTCGAGCAGCAAATCCGGAAGCGCGGAGAGCGCGGCCTTACGCTGGTTGAGCTCATTGTCACCGTGTCGCTACTGGCAATTCTGGCTTCGGCGGCGGTTCCAGTTGCACGATTCCAAGTGAAACGCGAAAAGGAGCGGGAGCTTCGCCGGGACTTGTGGGAGATGCGCGACGCCATCGACCACTACAAGGATGCTGCCGACAAAGGCGCAATTCAGACCAAGGTGGATAGTCAGAACTACCCGCCCGACCTGGAAACGCTGGTGACCGGCGTGGACGTTCAAAGCAAGAAAGTGAAGTTTCTGCGTCGCATACCCATCGATCCAATGACCGGCAGAGCCGAATGGGGGCTGCGCTCGATGCAGGACGATCCGTCCTCGGACTCTTACGGCGGCCAGAGCGTCTTCGATGTGCACTCCAAGTCCACGGGTACAGGCCTGGACGGCACCAAGTATTCTGACTGGTAGAGAGCACAATGCGCCGAATGAAAAGACAAGACGACGGATTTACGCTGCTGGAACTGATGGTCGTGATGGCCATCATCAGCGTTCTGGCCACGCTGGCCATTCCCAGCTTCATTCAAGCCTTGAAGTCGGCCAGGGAAGCCGTGCTCAAAGAAGACCTGCACGTGATGCGAGCCGCCATTGATTCCTATACGATGGACAAGCAGAAGGCCCCCCAGTCGCTCGACGACCTGATTCAGGACGGTTACCTGAAGGGGATTCCTGAAGACCCGATGACCCGGAGCCGCGATACCTGGGTGACCGACACCAGCGACTCGCTGCACTCGCTGGATCAAACCGACCCCGGCGTTGACGATGTGCACTCAGGGTCACAGGATTCGGGCTCTGACGGCCAGCCGTATTCCAGCTGGTAGAAATAGAGGAAATCATGGTTCAAAGGGTGTACCGAGCGTTCCTGTTACTTCTATGGGTGGCCGCTCTTTGCGGTTCTCTTCATGCGCAAACTCAGAAGACTATCACGATCCGTTTGTTGGATGGCAAGACCGGGCGACTTGTTTCGCCAGAGAATTTTATGGTCCGGATCGATCACCAGCAAACCATTCACATCGATTGGGTAAAGCATAACGAGGATGGAACGGGGGAATTGAAGGTTCCCGACAATATTTCGGTCTTTTCACTTCATGCCACTTATAACAACTCTATGGATATCTACGTCAACTGCGATGCCGCAAAGCAAGGGGATACGCCCGGCGAGCGTTGGTACACGGTCGCAGACATATTGACCGCAGGATTTGTGACTCCCAATGGATGCGCCAAGCCCAAAGTTGCTGACAAACTGAAGGTGGCCGCCAAACCAGGAGAGTTGGTTGTCTTTGTCCGGCGCCATAACTGGATGGAACAGTCAATGGATTAAGCGCATCGAATGTCCGCGCGGCAAAATTTATTGCAGAGAGAAACTTCCCTTGGCGTTCGATCCCAACTTCGCAGCGGCATTCAGCTTTGTATGCCAGGTGGAAAGCTCCTACACAGGCCTGATGCAAGGGGCGGAGCCCGGTACTGGCGCCGTGCGTGAGCCGCAGCTTGGCGGCAATCTTCTCTATGCCGGCGAACTCGATGAAGCGGGCCGGGCGCTTGTAGTGGCGGGTAACATTGCCGGTGCTGCTTCGCTGGCCGCAACCGCCAACCTGGTTGCACAGAAGCAGGCGGTTCGCGATGGCGTCGTGGACTTTCTGGTGACCTCGCTCGACGAGGCCTTGCGGATCCTAAAGAATGAGATTCGGAAGCGCGAGACGGTTGCGGTTTGCGTGGGCGTTGACCCTGTCACCGTCGAGCGCGAGATGCTGGAGCGGGGTGTGCTGCCCGATCTCCTTGGCTCCTGCGCGTGTCAGGCGGAAGGCACGGTCTTTCTGAACCAGGGAGCAAGGCGGGTTGAACCCTTTGGCGCCGACGAGAACCGGGTCCTTGTAGTTTGGAGAGTGACCGCTGCGCCAGCACGCTGGCTACCCAAGCTGGACGCTATCGCTCTCGACTGCCTGCAGCTGGTTCCCGGCTCAGCCACAGGGGCAGACCGCCGTTGGCTCCGTCTTGCCCCGCGCTACCTGGGAAGGATGGCCCAGGGTGTGCGCCTGCTGCGCTGTGACGATCAAATCGCAGCGAGGTTTCTGGAGCAGGTACGGGAACAGGTCGAGAGCGGGGAGATTCCGGTTGCGGTGGAGATTCAGACAAGCGGCCGCGGCCAGTCTCACCAGCATCGGTTTTTGCCGCCCGGAAACTCAGAGAGCGCAGGCTAGAGTTGGTCTCATACGCGATGGGCGCCGACAGACCGGATACACTGATGTCGAGTTGGCCGACTCTTACCGGTTCACGAACTGGGTCTTGCTGTCGGTTTTTATGGCGAAGGCGTCGGCAGGCAGAGGTTGATTGACCTTGATGTTGAAGTAGTGACAGATGCGCGACTGACCCTGGCCCTCGTCGAATACCTGCTTCAGGCTTACAGCGTGTTCGGGGTCCACCCAGATGGTCACCTTGGGAAAAATCTTGAGGATGTCGGGGTCTTTGGCTACCAGTTCCAGCTTTTCGGTCTTTACGCCGTCAATCACATCTGAGCCCAGGTACCTGATGTTCCATTTATTGGCAAGCTCTTTGCCACTGGCGCCAAAACCTAGCTCCAGGTATCCCTCGTACTTGTTGACCTTGGCGGAGGTAGTCACTTGATCGATCAACTTTTCAAAGAGCTTGAAGACGCCGCGGGAGACAGTAATGATCTTGGGCACAACTTTGCCGTTAATTTCGCGGATGTGGATGCCCATCTGAAAGGCATTGCCAGTGCGCTCGTAGTAGACGGTGCCTTTCTGGACGTCTTTGTCGGGCACAGGATCGGTCTGAATGGAATCAAACTCAAACTCCGCGGTGGTGGAGTGGAAGGTGGCCGCCGCGACGTCGAGTTCGTGCAGAACCCGTTGCAAATCGTCGGCCGCGAAGGCTGCCCGCGTAGGCAACAGTAATAGAGCGACGACCGCCGCAATCACTAATTTTCTTCCCAGAAGCATAAGTTTCCCAAGTCTGTTAGACGCGAAATTCGGCCAGCGAAGCACTGATTCGATTAGCGGTGAGCCCAGATCTTCCAGTCGAGATTCCCCTGGGCGTCGTTGGCCGTCTCCCACCGCACCACGGAGACAGCGTCACCAGTTACCGGTTCGATGGCCACACGCAGCGCCTTGCGAACCTCGTTGTCCGTTGCGAAAAGCGGTACATTCACATCCGAGGCGGCTACGGTGACGATGAGGCCATGACCGCCGTCGCCAGTAACCTGGATGGGATGAGGCGGACCAGCGGCGTTGGAGGGCTTGTCGCCAAAGTTCCACAGGTGCGGCGTGACGAAGATGAAGAGCAAAATCAGCGTCACCATTACGTCGTAATGGAAGCAGCCGCGGGGATAGGTCCAATAGAAATAGCTCTTTAGAATTTTGTTCATACGTCCCTTATCGGGTGATCCTTTCCAGGCCGCCCATATAGGCCCGGAGCGGTGTGGGAACCACGACGGAGCCGTCGGCCTGCTGGTAGTTTTCGAGAATCGCGAGCCAGGTGCGGCCTACGGCCAGACCGCTGCCGTTGAGGGTGTGTACAAACTCACTTTTGCCCTTGGCACCTGGGCTTGCGGCCTTGTAACGAATGTTGGCCCGCCGCGCCTGAAAGGCCTCGAAGTTGGAACAAGACGAAATCTCGCGATAGAGGCCCTGGCCGGGCAACCAGACTTCCAGATCAAACGTTTTTGCCGATGAGAAGCCGGTATCGCCCGTGGAGAGCAGCACACGGCGATAGGGTAGGTTGAGCGTTTCAAGAACTTCTTCGGCGTCGCGGGTGAGGCGCTCGTGCTCGGCGTCGGATTCCTGAGGGCGGGTGAATTTGACCAGCTCGACCTTCTGAAACTGGTGTTGGCGAATGATGCCCCGGGTGTCTTTGCCCGCAGCTCCGGCTTCAGCTCGGAAGCAGGGCGTGTAGGCGGTGAGGCAGATGGGCAGCCGCGACTCATCGAGAATTTCGTCGCGATAAAGATTGGTGACCGGGACTTCTGCAGTAGGAATGAGCCAGTGGTCGTTGTCTTTGAACTCGCCGCGGGCGACGGCTTCGGCATCGGCGTCGGAGCAGCGGAACAGGTCCTCGGCGAACTTGGGCAACTGGCCGGTGCTGTAGAGGCTCTTGCTGTTGACCATGAAGGGCGGCAGGACTTCAGTGTAGCCATGCCGGGTGGTATGCAAGTCGAGCATGAAACTGATGAGCGCGCGCTCGAGGCGCGCACCCGCACCCATGTACACGGCAAAGCGCGCTCCGCTGAGCTTGGCGGCGCGATCGAGGTCGAGAATGCCGAGGGCCTCGCCCAACTCCCAGTGAGGCTTGGGTTCGAAGTCGAATTTGGGCTTGTGACCCCAGGTTTTGACGGTGAGGTTGTCGGCCTCGGAACTGCCGGTGGGGACTTCGCTGCGAGTGAGATTAGGAATACTGGATAGAGACAGATGCATCTGTTCGTCGAGGGAGGCAGCGGTCTTATCCAGGATGTCGAGACGGTCCTTGAGGGCGCGGATCTCTTCCATGAGAGCAACCGCTTCCTGGCCGGCCTTCTTGCGCGCGCCCACCTGGTGGCTCAGCTCATTGCGAAGCGCCTTGAGTTGCTCGGCCTGGGTGATGGCGTCGCGCCGGCTGCGGTCGAGAGCCCGAAAATTACCCAGCAGCGCAGCAGGATCGGCACCGCGCAGGCGCAGTTTTTCTTCGACTAATTCCAGGTTGCCCCGGACAAAGTTCAGATCGAGCATGCTCTTTCCAGTTTACTCGACTAAACACGACCTGAGGTTTGCGGCGCCTGACGAAAGACGAAGGCAAAAACGGCGGCATTTTCGCTCTATCGCGCCCCTAAAATGCCCGAAGAGGGGGAAAAAAAGGCCGATTTCCACCCAAAAACGAGGCTTTCCAGTTACTCAAGAGTAACGATGCCAAAACTATAAAGTATTGATTGTAAATATGTTACTCGAAAAGATGGGGCCTATATAGGCTCCTCGGGAGGGGGAGGGGGGTGGGGTACCGGTCTAGACCGGGCCATTCCGGGCACTGGAGTGCATGGAAATGGCGGTGCTTCCCCTCTATGATTTTGCGCCAACGGGCGATAAGTCTCTGCAAAAAAGTGCGCGGCTGATTTTGATGTATCTGTATCGGGCAGAAATGAGCGCCCTTCACTTCATCTCGACAGCCTTGGCGTTTCCTTCTTCAGCAGGGCCGGCGTTAACCCGGTCCTGCCAGCCGGGGAGGCGCTGATCGCCGGTGATGAGGCGGGCGCCGCGGGTGAAGGTGAAGTAGGTCCAGACCCAGGCGGCGAACACCGAGAGGCGATTTCGGAAGCCGATGAGGAAAAAGATGTGGACCGAAATCCAGGTGAGCCAGGCGGGCAGACCGCTGAGATGCGCCTTGAAGGGCCACTCAACCTTGGCCACGGCAGCCATGCGGCCGATGGTGGCCATGTCGCCCTTGTCGAAGTAGCGAAAGGCGGGGCGGCGTTGGCCAGCGAGGTCCGCGGCCAGGAGTTTGGCAATGTGGTCGCCCATCTGCATGGCTGGTTGGGCCACACCGGGCACCTGGCGGCCATCCTGATCCAGATGGGCCAGGTCACCGAGAACGAACACCTCCGGCAGACCGGGGGGATTGAGCCGGTCGTCCACCAGGACGCAGCCGCGGCGATCGAGCGGAGCGCCCAGCAGCTTGCCGAGGGGCGAGGCCTGGACGCCAGCGGCCCACAACGTAACAACGGAGTCGATGCGCTTGCCGCCCGCCTCCACCCAGCCCGGGCCGACCCCGGTGACGTGGGTTGCCGTGTGCACTTCGACGCCGAGCCGGGCGAGCGTTGTTTCGGCCCGGGCGGAGAGATCCGGGGGATAAGCGGCGAGTATGCGGGGCCCGGCATCGAGCAGAAGCACCCTGGCTTTGGACGGGTCTATATGACGGAAGTCATGGCGCATGTAGAGCTTGGCGATATCGGAGATGGCGCCGGCCAGCTCCACGCCGGTGGGGCCGCCGCCGATGACCACAAAGTTGAGCGGCGGGTGCCAGCCGTGCTCCAGCGCCTGGCGCTCAGCCAGTTCGAAGGCCAGCAGCACGCGGCGGCGAATCTCGGTGGCGTCTTCGATGGACTTGAGCCCGGGAGCCAGGGGAGCCCAGTCGTCGCGGCCAAAGTAGGAGTGGGTGGCGCCGGTGGCCAACACCAGGTAGTCGTAAGGGAGCGTGGCGCCTGAGGCCAGGGAGACCTGCCGCGTTTCAACATTGATGCCCACTACCTCGTCCATGAGCACCTGGGTGTTGGCCTGATGGCGCAGGATGGTGCGGATGGGCTGGGCGATGTCAGCCGGGGAAAGGACCGCGAGGGCCACCTGGTAGAGGAGTGGCTGGAAGGTGTGATGGTTGCGCCGGTCGACGACTGTCACGTCTACGGGCAACCGGGCCAGGGCTTTGGCCGCGTGCAGGCCGCCGAAACCGCCGCCCACAATGACCACACGGGGCCGCCGGGACTGGATTTCAACCTGGAACGCACTGGTGAGTTCGCCCATCGCACCTCCTCTCGTTCTTAAGTTGATGCCGGAGAGGGGCAATCGGTGACAGCCGTTAGGGATGCTGCTCGATGGCGATGCTCAGCGTGCTCGAGTTCCCGGTAGCGGCCAGGCCGAGGAGATTGGTGGCTACGCTGGGGATTGATGCCGGGGCAAAGATGACCGTGCCGTCGAGGGCAGAGGCGGCGGTGGAGACCTGGGTAGCCAGCAACTCGGTTGCGGCGCAACGGCCATGGAGCGGGCAGGGTGGAGCCCAGGCATAGAGAGCCTGATAGAAAGTGACTGAGCCTCCCGCCATCGCATTTCCGTTCGTGTCCCGCAGGCGCAGCGTGATTTGCGCGGGGGTTCCGGAAATGGCGAGGCTCTGTGTGACGCCGGAGACGGCTTGAAGCCAGGCAAGCTCTGGACGCGCGCCAAAAGCGGAAAAGCTTACGCACTGGCTGGTGCCGTTCAGGCAGGCGGTCGAGGTGGATTGCTGGCCCTCGGCGAGCGGCCCCACAGTCAGCGCTTTGCTGGCGATGCCGCTGCCATCGGTGATGGCGGCCGTATTGCCGAGGGCGGTGACGCCGCCGCCGGTTTGCCAGGCCACCGCCTGGCCGCTCATGGGAGCGCCATTGTTGAGCACCAGGGCCTGGGTGGTCCAGTTGACGGTGGCGCCGGCGGCCACTGAAAGCGCGGATGTGAGCGCGGTCAGCACGGGAGGTGTGCCACCGGTGAAGTGCGCCTGCACGAGCGATCCATTGGTGAGAGACGCTGTTACCACAGAAGGGGTGCTGTTAACCGCGGTCACATTGATGGTGGCCAGACCGTCGCCGGACGCAGAGACGGAACAGGTGGCGAGCCCGCAGCCGAGAGTGGCTGTTCCGCCTGTGACGGTGTAGATGACTGTGACTCCGCCGGCCGGGCCCAGGGTCGGACCAAGTGCGGCGACGGTGAAGGGAAGCGGCACCCCGATGGGCACGGTGTTGGTGGGCGCCGTGACCAGGGTAAGCGCATCGCCGGTGCCGGAGTCGTAGCTGACGCCGCCGGAGATGATGGCCGCGGCATAAAAGATGGGCAGGTCATCCACCTCCACGTCCACCGAGCCCGTGACACCGCGGGCGGCAGGGGGCGCGATGGCTGTGATTTCGTTGGGCGAGATGCTGGTGACGAGCGCGGGCTGACCACCGACCAGCACCGTGTCAGAGGGGCGAAATCCGGTGCCGTGCAGGACGATCGGTCCGCCGGAGGATGGCAACCGCGCGGGAGCGACCGTATCGGCGTAGAGCAGCCAGCCGTTATAGGCGTAGTCCGGCCGGCCGTCGCCGCGACTATCGGCGATGCCCACCCGCACCACATCGTCGGTCGAAGTGCCGACGCGCAGCCATGTCTCGCCCGTGGCATAGCCGTTCAACCCGGGAGCGGAGCCTACCGCCGGTGCGCTCACCGGGTCAAAGGCATCCCACACGCCCAGTGCGAGCAGGGCCTTGGTCTCAGTGGGAACGCCTTTCTCATCGAGGGCCTGGGTGACGAGGGTGAAAGTACGTCCGCCGCGAACCGGGAACAGAAACCAGTCGGTCTGGCCCACCTGGCTGAGCCGCCCGCACCACAGCCCGCCCGGGGGGAGCATGCGGGGCGCCGCGGGGGTTGAGATGGCATCCTGAAAGCCACCCACGGCCGAGTCGGCGATATTCACGGTCAGCGTCTGCGACGATCCCGCCGACATGCCCGGCACGGAAATCACGGGCATGGTTCCGGAAGGGGTGGGAGTGCCGTCCACATAAGGGCCGACTGATTCGGCGAGCATGTAGAGGGGATCGATGGCTTCAAAGGTGACCTGGTAGTTGGCCGTGGTCATGCCCGGGGGCAGGGGCATGTCGCTGAGGTCGAAGAAGCCCTGCAGGGTGGCGTCGTTTGAGCCCCACATGGCTAGTGGGTTGCCGTTGGAGTCGGTCGATCCGGTGATGAGACTGCCATGTTTGCCGCTGAAATAGCCGCCGGAAACGAAGCTGACCGTGTACTGGTAGAGTGGATTGTCGTTCGCGTCAAGGGGCCGCGCCACCACGTTCACACCCTGCATGCCGAAGCCAGCCCTGAAAGTGAGCGTTCCCTGGATGGAAACCGTGTTGGGCGCGGTGAGTTGCTTGCCGGGAAATGCTGCCAGATTGGCCGCTGTGATGGGGTAAATGCGGCTGAGCGCGGCGACGTCGTCGTAACGGAGCACATTGGGGTCGGGGATGCAAATGCCGCCGCTGGAACCGCAAACGCCGCTGAGAGGCTGCATCACCGGCCATCCGGGCATGCCGCCGGGCTCGCCGTTTTGCAGGGCACCGGGATTCACCTGTGCGTAGTCCAGGCCGAGAACGCGCCCGAAGGCCCGCTCCAGCTCATAGCTCATCATTGAGAGCAGATTGGCGTTGGTGGCACAAAGTCCATTGAGCACCAGGACGGCGTGAGCGATGGTCGCATCGGGGAGGATGTGATCGATCCACACCCAGACACCGTTGTTCTGGCAACTGGTGGGGTCGCTGGCGCCGGTGCCGAAGAGGGCGTTGATGACCGAGCCGTCGGCGTCGTAGATGACTCCCAATGGATAGGCGGTGGCCGAGGGAGTGACGTCGGACGGCTGGGCGATGACCGCATTCCCAGCTACAATGTTGGCGCTGCTTACGTCTTCGTTCAGGGGCCCCTGGTCAACCAGCCTGACACCGGCAGTACGGACCGCGCTCCACAGGGCCGCGGCCGCGTCTACCATCGCCGTGGCCTGCTGGTTGGTGATGGAGCTGTTGAGCGGCCCCTGGTCCACGTAGTAGTTCACTACGCCGCCGGGCCAGTGCACCGGCTGGCCCACCACGGCGGGATTGAAGTAACTGACCCCGGCAACATATTTGGGTCCGCCGGCCATTGCGACCGGCGGGGCCAGCGAGAAGGTGAGGCCCAGCAGGCAGGCCGCAGCGGCGCGGGGAGAAATCTGAAGACGGCCAGGCACGGGAGAGGCTCCAACCAGCGATCCCATGCTTGTGTTGGGCCATTCTCCGCGTCGAACTCTGAGAATGCTCTCATAAAGCAAAGGAAGCGAAGCGGCACGTGCCGGCGAAGAGCTTGGGGCGATATGAAAGAGGAGGCGCCGAAGGCAAGCGAAAGGGCGGCAAGCAGGGGGATGCGGCACGTTACCTAAGTTCAATCATCTCTGTGATTTTCAGCTAGAATAGCGGGGGAGCTGACACGCCTCGCTGGACCAGACCGATCCCGTGGATCGGGGTGTGGTGTTGTCACCCGTTTTAGAATGCGCGAAGGGGCCGCAGGGGCAAGGAGGACGCCATTTCCACTTCAACACGATTGCGATTAGGGGATTTGCTGATCCGGGCCAAACTGGTGACCGAAGCCGATGTGGCCAAGGCGCTGGAGCGCATGAGCCGCCACAGCGGGCGTTTGGGCGACAACCTGGTGGCCATCGGCGCCATTCAACAGAAGACTCTGGACGCCTTTCTGCATCGTATTCCAGCCGAACCGGCGGACATGGCAGCGGTTGGAATTGATGAAGTAGACCTGATGGGGTTGCTGATGAAGCTGATCTACAAGGATCGGCTGGAAACCACCCGCCAGTTCATGGACGCCATCAAATTGCCCTACCACATTGTGCTCGACCTGGTGGGAATGGCTGTGAACCGCCAGCTGCTGCAGACGCTGGGATCGCGGTACTCGGATAATCCCATCGACTTGAGTTATGCGTTCACCGAGGAGGGGCGGCGATGGACGTTGGACGCGTTGCAGCGGTTGCACTATACGGGGCCTGCGCCGGTAACCCTGGAAGAGTTCAACGACCAGGTAAACCTGCAGAAGCTCACCAATGAGCTGGTCACCGTGGAACGCATTCGCAAGGCGATTGCGCATCTGACGTTCGACGACACCATTGTTGAGCAAAGCGGGCCGGCGCTGAACTCTGGCAGGGCGATGCTGCTGTATGGGCCGCCAGGCAATGGCAAGACCTCGGTGGCGTATTGCTTTGCGAGCGTATTCCACGACGTGATTTACATGCCTTATTCGGTGATCGTCGAAGGCCAGATCATTCGCGTGTACGACCCCAGCATTCATATCCCGCTGGATCCAACAGAGCTGAATGACGAAAACGCGCTTTCCGTGGTCCGGCGGGAGACGTATGACGCGCGTTGGGTACCGTGCAAGAGGCCGTTTGTGGTCACGGGTGGCGAACTGACGCTGGAGATGCTTGACCTTCGCTATGACGAGACGGGTCACTACTATGAGGCGCCGCTGCACATGAAAGCGCTGGGGGGCTGCTTCGTCATCGATGACTTCGGCCGCCAACTGGTGAGCCCCACCAACTTGCTGAACCGCTGGATTGTGCCCCTGGAGAGCCGGGTCGACTTTCTCAAGCTGCATACCGGGAAAAGCTTCGCCATTCCTTTTGAGGAACTAGTGATCTTTTCAACCAACCTGGAGCCGGAAGACCTGATGGACCCTGCTTTTCTGCGCCGTCTTCCCTACAAGATCGAGATCTCGTCACCCAGTCTGGAGAATTATCGTCGCATCTTTCAAACGGAGTGCGCACGCCAGGGGCTGGAATTGTCGCAGGAAACATTTGACATCATTGTGCACAAAGTCCGGGTGGAAAAGGGGCTCGATTTCGCCGCTTACCACCCGCGGTTCATCGTGGACCAGGTGGTGGCGACGTGCAAGTTCATCGGACTGCCCACGCATTTCGAACCGCGGTTTATCGACTATGCAATCGACAATCTGCGGGTAAAGCAATCTGCGGCGAAGCGGGCCAAGGAGACTTCCGCGCGGATCGCGGACAAATAGTGGCAGCCGGCTGCAACGCTGCGGGATGATGCATCGCGCGCAGGCAGCCCCGTCAAATTTCCGGGTAGAAGTCGAAGAACGCGTCGAGACTCCGCTTGAGCTGGGTCTCAATCTCCTCGCGCGAGCCCTCGATCATGTGCATGGTGACGTGGGCCTGGTGGCCATTGGCCAGCTTGAGGGTCGCGTCCTGAATCTCGGTAACCTCGCCCTCGGGCAGCAGGCGCAGTCCATAAACCAGTGTCAGATTTGCCATGACCGCATTGTAGAGCCCGACAGGTGTGCACAGACGGATGGTGATAGGCCGGATAGAATGGCGTGGGCACTGCGTAGGTGAAGACGCCTAGGCCAAGGAGCAAGCAATGGCTGGGATGAGCCGGAGAGATTGGTTGAAGGGCGCGGCTGCGGTGCTGGCAGCGGGGCGGCATAGCTGGGCAGAGGCGCCGGGGACGGCATTGCCCCACGCGCGTCCGCCGATGGGCGAGCGCCACTTTACCAGTGTGGCCGTCGAAGCCGTGATAACGCGGGTTCGGCCCGGCATCGCCGACCCGGCACTGGCGGTGATGTTTGAGAACTGCCTTCCCAATACGCTCGACACCACGGTTTGGCCGGGCAGCTTCGAGGGCAAGCCGGACACCTTCGTGGTGACTGGCGACATCGACGCGATGTGGCTGCGCGACTCGTCAGCGCAATTGTGGCCCTATCTGCCGCTGGCCAAAGAGGACGCCCGCCTGCGCGAACTGCTGGAGGGAGCCATCCGACGCCAGGCGCGCATGATCCTTCTCGATCCTTATGCCAATGCTTTTATGCGCGATGCCTCGGCCGCGCCGTTGAGCTGGTCGGTAAACGACAAGACGGAGCACCATCCCGGCGTGGGCGAACGCAAGTGGGAGGTCGATTCGCTGTGCTACCCAATCCGCCTGGCGCATGGCTACTGGCGGCAGACGCGCGATACGCGGCCCTTCGATGGCGCATGGAAGGAAGCGGGGTGGACGATTGTGCGCACCTTCCGCGCACAACAGCGCAAGCAGGGGCAGGGACCCTATTCATTTCAACGCGAATCGGCCATTCCCTCGGACACGCTCCCTTTGGAGGGCTTTGGCAATCCGGCGCGCCCGGTGGGGATGATCTTTTCAATGTTCCGTCCCTCCGACGACGCCTGCATCTACCCCTTGTTTGTGCCCGGCAACCTGTTTGCGGTCGTGAGCCTGCGCCAGTTGGCGGAGCTGGCCACGCACGTGCTTGGCGATGCCGCGCTGGCCCGGGAGGCGGAGACGCTGGCTGCGGAGGTGGAGAGCGCGGTGGATCGCTTTGGCAAGACGCAGAGCGCGAGCCTGGGACCGATCTGGGCTTACGAGGTGGATGGCTACGGCAATGCGCTGATGATGGACGACGCCGGCGCGCCGGGACTGCTGAGCCTGCCCTACCTGGGGTGTTGCCGCGGGGATGATCCGCTCTATCAGCGCACACGCCAGTTTGTCCACAGCGCGGCGAATCCATATTTCATACACGGGAAAGCGGCCGAGGGTGTGGGCAGCCCGCACGTGGGACTGACGAGCATTTGGCCCATGTCGATCGTGATGCGGGCGCTCACTTCGCAGGATGGGCCGGAGATACGCCAATGCTTGCGCTGGTTGCGCGCGACCACAGCGGGAACCGGCTTTATGCACGAGTCATTCGACAAGGACGATCCGGCCAAGTTCACGCGGCCATGGTTTGCCTGGGCCAACACGCTGTTTGGAGAACTGGTGGTGCGACTGGGCGCCGAACGGCCCTCGTTGATCGCCACACGGTTGGACTGAGCCCGGGCGTACTGAATTGCAGCCGCGTTGGAATCGAAGCCAGCGGGCGAAGCATCTATTATCAACACGGGAAACTACATGACTGAGACTCTTGACACCGTTATCCTTGGCTCCGGCTGCGCCGGACTCACTGCCGCCATCTATACTGCACGCGCCGGCTTGAAACCGCTGGTGCTGGAGGGCCATGAGCCGGGCGGCCAGCTATCGATCACAACGCTGGTGGAAAACTTTCCCGGGTGGCCGGACGGCATCCAGGGGCCGGAACTGATTGAGAACATGAAGAAGCAGGCCGCACGATTCGGCGCCACGTTTCAACTGGCGCATTTGAATTCGGTGGACCTGAAGGAGCACCCGTACCGTCTGCAGACCTCAACAGGGGAGATCAGCGCACGCACCCTGATCGTGGCTTCCGGCGCCAGTGCGCGGTGGCTCGGATTGCCCAGCGAGCAATCGCTGATTGGCCACGGGGTATCGAGTTGCGCCACGTGCGACGGCTTTTTCTTTCGCGGCAAGGAGATTGCGGTGGTGGGTGGGGGCGACTCGGCGATGGAAGAGGCGCTGTTCCTCACCCGTTTTGCCTCCAAGGTCACGCTGCTGCACCGCCGCGACGCTTTCCGAGCCTCGAAGATCATGCTGGAGCGGGCAATCGCGCATCCGAACATCGAACTGCGCACCAATACCGTGGTGGAAGAGGCGCTGGGCGTGGAAGAAAAAGAACTGAAGGGGCTCAAGCTGAAGGACGTGAAGACTGGCGCGGGGTACGAACTGGAAGTGAAGGGGCTGTTTCTGGGCATCGGGCACGAGCCAAACGCAAAGATGTTTGCCGGGCAGATGGACCTGGATGAGGAAGGCTACATCAAGACGACAGGGAACGTGCTGACAACGAACAACGGGTCGGTCATCCCCGGCGTGTTTGCCTGTGGAGACGTGCAGGACAGGCGCTACCGGCAGGCAATCACCGCGGCTGGGTCGGGATGCATGGCGGCTCTGGAGGCGGAGAAGTTTCTTGAGGCGGTGGGACACTGAGAGGATTGCACGAAGGAGGAGCGTGATGGGATCGGTCTTTCCTGGACGCTTTACCGCGCAGAGCGACGAGCCATTCGTGGTGTTTCTCATCGGCATGCGGGTCAACCGGCTCCTGGCCCTGCGCAGTTGGACGCGGGTTGCCGCGGCCATGCCTCCCATGATCGCCGAACTGCGGCGCAATCCCGCGCTGGGCCTGTTACATGCCGAGTTTTTCTTTTATTGGCGCGGGGTTGGAGTGATCCAGTATTGGCGCAGCTTCGACCTTCTGCACGCCTACGCACACGCCCGCGACGCAGCGCATCTGCCGGCATGGGCGGAGTTCAATCGCCGCATCGGAGGCAATGGCTCGGTGGGCATCTGGCACGAGACCTACACTGTGGCACCCGGCCAATACGAGGCCATCTACGCCAACATGCCGCGGTTCGGCCTGGCTCGGGCGACCGAACACGTGAGCGCAACGGGCCGCCTGGAAAGCGCTCGCTCGCGCATCGGCAAGCCGGATCTGCCGGAAGCGGCTCCACACCAGAATTGATGAAAGGCGAAGAAGACCTCTCCTACGAGGAAGAGTGCGGAAACGGCGTGGTTCCAGTGCAGATGCTGGCCGAAGTAGGAGGTGACAAAGACGCCGAAAACTATCAGCGTGATGACTTCCTGGATCACCTTCAACTGCACGGGGCTGAAGCGATCAGCGCCAATGCGGTTGGCCGGCACCTGGAAGCAGTACTCGAAGAAAGCAATGCCCCAACTGACGAGGACGACCTTCCACAACGTTTCTTGACGGAAGCGCAGGTGGCCGTACTAGGCAAAGGTCATGAAGGTGTTGGAGATGGTGAGAAGAACGACGGTCCACACGTAAAATTAAATGCGGATGGATGGAGCCGAGTTGCTGAGTTGATCCAAGTTGAAGGGCGAAGTGAAGTGCGGACGGGCACGCAATGACGATGCTAGCGGAGAACCTGGAACGGCTGGAAGAGGCGATTGCAGAGGCCTGCCGCCGCGCGGGCCGCGGGCGCGACGAAGTGGAGTTGATGGCTGTCTCGAAGACGCGGCCGGCGGAGACAATTGCGGAAGCCGCGGGGCTGGGACTGACTCTGTTTGGCGAAAACCGGGTGCAGGAGTATGCGGCCAAGGCACCGGCGTTGCATGCGGCGGATCTTTGGACGAGCACGATGCGGGAAAGGCTCCGCGTGCATCTGATTGGCCACCTGCAATCGAACAAAGCGGCGCGGGCGGTGGAACTGTTTGACGGGATCGACTCAGTGGATTCGGTGCGGCTGGCCGAGCGGCTGAACGAGGCGGCGGGGAAGCACGGCAAGAGGCTGCCGATTCTTATCGAGGTGAAACTGAGCCCCGAAGAGACGAAGGCGGGGCTGGAGCCGGAGGCGGCCGAAGCGGCGCAATTGCTGGAGCGGCTGCCGGACCTGGAGCACCTGGAGACGCGGGGACTGATGACCATCGCTCCGTGGGGCGTGCCGGAAGACGTGACGCGGGCCTGCTTTCGCAGCTTGCGCGGGTGGCGGGAGCGGTGGGCGGCGGCGCATCCGAGGCTGCGCCTGGACATGCTTTCGATGGGGATGAGCGGGGATTTTGCGCTGGCAATTGAGGAGGGCGCGACGCGCATTCGCGTGGGCACGGCGCTGTTTGGCAAACGTGCGCCGTGGAAGGGAGCCGAGTGATGCTGCGCAGCGTTGCGGGCGGAGTGACGTTGGCGGTGCGGGCCTTGCCGGGAGCGAAGAAGAAGACGGCGATTGATGGAGTTTATTGCGAGGGGGAAAAGTCGCGATTAAAGATCAGGGTTCAGGCACCAGCGGTGGAAGGGCGGGCTAACGCGGCGCTGATCGAGTTTCTGGCGGAGATGTTTGGAGTGCCTAAGAGTTATGTGGAGTTAGTGAGTGGCGAGTTATCGCGGAGCAAGGTTTTTCTGCTGCGGGGGGTTGCCGTGGAGAAGGCGGGAGCTATCCTGGCGGACTGGACCTGACGGCTCGTCGATGAACGACCTGCGAAGGCGTCTTGGGCTATACTTTCGTCGATCCAATCAGGGGTTTGTACGTGGCAAGACTAGGCTCAACCACTCATCGATTTTCAGCTTCTTCGCTTCTGTTGCTTTCGAGCGTTCTGTATGTGGGCAGCATTGCTTTTTCACCGATCGCCAACGCTCAGAGACCGGCCCCCCCTCCCGTCAAAGGCTATATCACGGCAGTCAACCCAGCCACCGGGTTCGACGTGAACCGAGAGCATGTGAAGGTGCTCCCCGGAACCCACTTCGGGATCCTTGGCGGATTGGATGGCGTCTATGACGACGCCTTGCGGGACAAGGTGAGTGTGGGCGCCTACGTGCAAGTAGGGCATTCAAGAAAACTGGATGATAAGGCAAGCAACACTGTAACGGCAGACGAAGTGCTCCTCCGCGACGACTGGAATGAAGAACCCGAGGGCCTGGGTGTGATCGACAGGGTTGTTTCCACCGGGGCAGAGCCGGTATTCCAGGCAGACGGTTACCGCATTCGCATCACTTCAGCCACTGAGATTTCGTATGCCGAGGACCTGAAGACTCTTGGAGACGCGGGTACCAACACATGGGTGCGCTACGAAGGCAAACGGGATAAGGCGGGCGTCTTGGTGGCCTCGAAGGCACGCTTCTTTCCTGCGAAGAGGGGATTGCTCAAGGCCGCGCTGCTGCATGAAGCCTGGGACATGAGTCCCAAGCCTGTCGGCAACTCCGAAAGGGGTCCGAACTCGCCCCCGGTGAAACAGGGTAATGTTCTCAATGCAGACGGCTCTTTGAACCAGGACGCAGAAGTTCAGTACAGTGGATACCAATTCCGCGACGAGCCTCATCGGATACCGATGGATCCCCCTTTGCAGGAACGGGTGCGGCGCGTGGGCATGAGCGTGGTGCCTGCCTACCAGAAGCTGCTTCCGGACGACGACCCATCGAAGATCCACTTTCGGTTTTATGCCGTGGAAGACGAGAAGAATCGCACGGAGATCTGCTCGTCCAACGGGATTATTTATGTCCCTGCACAGATTCTGCAGAGGCTTAGGAGCAACGACCAACTGGCAGCGGTGCTGGCGGATGGCGTGGCCTATAACCTGCAACGGCAGGGAGCGAAGATGGAAGCCGGAAGGAGCACGTCTATACTCGGCTATTACGCGGGTGACGTGGTTGCAGCGAACGTTCCGGGGATTGGCGTACACACGGCGGTTGGCGGCGGTATCGGCTCTACGCAGACGGAAGAGCAGCGGGGGCGAGTTGCGCTGGCCCTGGTGGCCGACGCGGGGTATGACCCGTGGCAGGCTCCGGAGGCATGGAGGCTGCTGGCGCCGAAGAAGCTGCCCAAGGATCTGGACTCGCTGAAGTATCCGGACCGCAGCGGGTATCAACTGAGAATTCTCAATCTGCAATACCGCGACAAAGCGGCTGCCGATAGCAGTGGTGCGGTTCCCACCGCTTCTGCGGGGAAATGAGGGAGCGCCCTATCGGCCGTGGTGGGCGAAGGCTGTGGCGAGGGCTTCTTCGGGTTCGGGGCGGACGCGGAAGTCGGCGTGGGCTTCGGCGAAGACGACCTTGCGGTCTTTTGCGATCACGTAAGTTGCCGGCAAGGGTAAACGCCAGGTCTTCTCTCCATTCAAAAAAGGGATGTTGATCAGGATGGAGAGGTAGTAATCGCGGTAGTACTCGGGGACGGTATAGACGAGGCCGAACTTTTCCGCGAGGGCGCAGGCGGGGTCGGTGAGCACAGGGAAGGGCAGGCCGTGCTGGCCGGCCATGAAGTCGCTCTGCCGCTGAGTCTGCGGGCCGATGGCGACCATGAGGGCGCCGCGCTCGCGAAGCTGACCGTAGAGGCCGCGCCAGGTTTCCAGCTCGGTCATGCAGTAGGGGCACCAGCGGCCACGGAAAAATTTGATGACCAGAGGGCCGAGGGCGAGCATATCCGCGCTGCGCACCAGCTTGCCGCCGGCATCCTTCAGGGAGAATTCCGGGGCCAGTGCGCCGACGGGCAGGATGCGGTCCTCGATGCCGGAGGCGAAAAGCTCTGCAACGGCGCGCTCGCCGATGGCGAGGCGGTTGGCCTGCACCAGTTGGCGCGTGTTGGCAGTGATCTCGTCGAGCTGGTCCTGGAGGGCGGTCATGCTCTCGTTCTCTATCTGCCGAAGCGTTGTTTGCCTGCGCCGAGGGCGCCGAGGCCGCCGCGCATCATGTTTCTTGCCAGGCCGCCTTTGCCCATCTGCTTGAACATTTTGGCCATCTGGGCGTATTGGCGGAGAAGCATGTTCACATCCTGCACGGTGGTGCCGCTGCCGGCGGCGATGCGTTTGCGTCGGCTGCCGCTGATGATCTCGTGGTTGCGGCGCTCTTTGGGAGTCATGGAGTTGATGATGGCTTCGAGGCGCACGAACTGCTTTTCGTCCACGTTCTTTGAGGCTTGCTGCATGCCGGCGAAAGGGCCGACCGAGGGCAGCATCTTGAGGATCGACTCCATGGAGCCGAGCTTCTTGATCTGACTCAACTGGTCGCGGAAGTCTTCGAGCGAGAAGCCGTCGCCGAGCAGAGCCTTCTTGGCGAACTCCTCGGATTTTTTGCGGTCGAGGGTGGATTCCGCCTTCTCGATGAGGGAGAGCATGTCCCCCATGCCGAGGATGCGGCCGACGATGCGGTCGGGGTGGAAGGGCTCGAAGGCGTCGGGTTTTTCACCCACGCCGATGAACTTGATGGGCTGTCCGGTGACATGGCGAATGGAGATCGCCGCGCCACCGCGGGCGTCGCCGTCCATTTTGGTGAGGATGACGCCGGTGAGGCCGAGGCGCTTGTGGAAGTCCAGGGCCGAGTTGACGGCGTCCTGGCCGGTCATGGCGTCGGCGACGAAAAGAATCTCCTGCGGGTTGAGGAGCTTTTTGAGGCTCTCCATTTCGCCCATCAGGTCTTCGTCGATATGCAGGCGGCCGGCAGTGTCGACGATGAGGGTGTCGCAGCCCATGTTGCGGGCCTCGCGGCGGGCTTCCGCAGCCAGGCGCTCCACCAGGGCGGGAGCGGCCGGCTCGCCCTTCTGATCGCCTTCGTAGAGGCGGGCGTCGATGGACTTGGCGACAACCTTGAGCTGTTCGCGTGCGGCGGGACGGTAGACGTCGACGGACACGAGCATCGGGCGATGACCGCCCTTCTTGAGCCAGGCCGCCAGCTTACCGCTGGTGGTGGTCTTGCCGGAACCTTGCAACCCGGCCATGAGAATCACCGTGGGCGGCTGCGAGGCGAATTTNNTTGAAGCGGGCCGTGTCCTTGCCCAGCATGGTGATCAACTCGTCGCGAACGATCTTGATGACCTGTTCAGAGGGCGAAAGCGCGGTAAGCACCTCGGTGCCGACGGCCTTAACTCGAATCTGTTCAATCAGGTCGCGGGCCACGTTGAGGTTGACGTCGGCTTCGAGAAGGGCCACGCGGATTTCGCGCAGGGCTTCGGCAATGTTTTCTTCAGTGAGCGTGCCCTGGCCGCGGAGGGTCTTGAAGGCGCGCTGGAGTTTGTCAGTAAGGTTCTCAAACATAGGTCAAGTACAAGTGTATCGGAAGTGAGGGGACAACTGCGGGCAGGGCGGCCCCAGATCTTTCGGCATTCCTGCGCTTGTGCGAGATCGCTCACCATGAGGGTTTTAGAGGATGCGTGCTGACGGCGCATGCGAGGAGAATGGCTGTGCTTCGCATATGAGGTCTTCTAGACTTGAGATGAGGAGCAGGTTATGAGCGACGGTCGCGAGCAGCGGGAGGAACAGGAGAAGCGGCACGAACTGGAAGAGCAAGAGGATCGCGAGGATCGGCTTGACCGGGACCGCCGGGATCAGTGGGAACAGGAGCGGCAGGACTCGTAGAGTCTTTTACGATGCTTCGATTGCGCAGGATGACAGCCTCAAATTGAGTGGGCTACTCCGCCGGAGCGATCAGGTACTGTTCCAGTTTGCCGTCGGGGTAGGTGTAGGTGGTGAGGGTGAGGCGCTTGCCGGGGTAGACGATCTGGAAGGCACGGAAGGTCATGCCACCGCGTAGCTGCTCGCTGGTCTGGTGGAAGGTGAGCGGGTCGCCGAGGGGCGCGAGACTGGACTGGAAATCTGCGATGGCTTCGGCGGTGAAGTAGTCGCTGAGGTTGGGGGCGAGCAGGCTGCGGTCAATGCGGCCCTGCTGCAGGTCGCGATAGATGCCGATGGCCTGTTGCTCGGGAGCGGTGGGCGGAGTTCCCACGACGACCGGGGCGGCGAGATGCGCGATCGTGGAGGCGGCGCCGACTGCGTCCTGATTGGTGAGGACGGCCACGGCCACTCCGTCGTCGACGAGGACTTCGTTGTCAGAGACGAAGCCGGAGACTTCTCCGCTGTGCTCAATGGAGCGGTGACCGTTGAGGTCGTGGACACCGACGCCGAGGCCATAGTGGGTACCGGAGCCGTCTTTCAGCTTCACCTCGGTGAACATTTGTTTATAGCTTTCGGGCTTGAGAACCGACTGAGCAATCAGGCTCTCATCCCAGAGGGCGAGGTCGTGAGCCGTCATGGCCAGTTCGCCCGCCGCGTACATCCAGCCGCGACCCTCCTTGGGCGCGACGCGCAGGGGACCGAGGGCGTGGCGATAGTAGGCGGTGGCGTCAGTCTGGGTCAGCTTGGTTTCGTCGGAGTTCCATACGGACTTCATGCCGAGGGGGCGAAAGACGCGCTGGGTGAGAAAGTCCATGAGCGGCTGGCCGGTGATCTGCTCCACGATACGGCCGGCGATGACGAAGTTGGTGTTGGAGTATTGCCATTGTGTGCCGGGTTCGAAGTCGAGAGGCTTTTTGGCCCAGGTGTCGAGGATTTGCTGGGCGGTCTCCGGCTTGAGCATGGGGGTCATCACATAGTCCTCGGGCCAGTAGTCCTGATAGCCGGAGGTGTGGGAGAGGATTTGGCGGATGGTGACTTGGTCGCCGCGGGTGAGGCCGTGGACGTACTTGCCCACAGCGTCATCGAGAGACAACTTGCCTTCTTCCTGAAGGAGCAGGATGGCCGTGGCGGTGAACTGCTTGGAGATGGAGCCGATGGAATAGCGCATCTGGCTGGTGGCGTCGACGGGCGGATCGAGGCGCGCGCGACCGTAGGCGTGGGTGTAGACCAATCTGCCGTGCTGGACGACAGCCACCGAGGCCGAGGGAACGCCGGTCTGGTCAAGGACCTGCGCGGCGATGCGGTCGATGCGGCTTTGAAGGGCGGGGTCCAGGGTGGCGACGCTTTGTGCCCGCGCGGGGAGAGACAGGTTGGCTGCAATGGCAAGGAAAAGGAACGGGAAGGTAATTTTGTTCACCGGCGGAAGTCCTCAGAACATCTGGGAAACAAGGTAACAGGCGTCGCCGCTCACTCCAACTGAAGGCAGTGCGATAGGCTGTTGCTGAAGGGCTGCTTTGGGAGGTTGCGAGGTCAATATGGAGCGGTTGATGCAAGGGCACAGGAAGTTTCTGGCCGAGGTGTTTCCCCGCCGGCGGGACCAGTTTCACCTGCTGGCGGAGACCCAGGCGCCGGAATGGCTATTCATCACATGTTCGGACTCGCGGGTGCTGCCGGACTTGTTTCTGGGCACGGGACCCGGCGACCTTTTCATCACCCGCAACGCAGGGAACGTGGTGCCCATCACGGGCCAGGATGTGGACGGGGTGACGGCTACTATCGAGTACGCGGTGGAGGTGCTGAAGGTGAAGCACGCCATTCTGTGCGGGCACTCCGACTGCGGCGCGATGAAGGCGGCGCTGGACCGCAGAAGCCTGGAAAAGCTGCCCAAGGCCAGTCGCTGGCTCCGGCACGTCGAGGCAGCTTTCAGCCATCGCCAACCACTGAACCCCGCCGATGGAGCGAGCGCCGAACTGGCCGCGCTGATCCGCGGAAACGTGGTGGCGCAGTGGCTGAACCTGAAGGCGCAGCCGTCGGTGGCAAGGGCGTTGGTGGAGGGTCGGCTGACTGTACACGGGTGGTATTACGACATTCTGACCGGGCATATCGAGCGCTACGACGAGCAGATGCGGCGGTTTTTGCCGCTGTTGGGGTGAGGCAGTCTCCTGGTGACGGCGATTCTGAGTCCTTCACCGCGCTTCCCAGGGGTTCCAATCTGAAAGGTCTTCAAGCGGAAGGGCTCGCTCCTACAGTAGCCTCCTTCTCTCCGCCCTATTTTCAGTGCGCTCCCGGCGGTAGATCAGCTGCTTTTTTAGGCTTTTTGAACATCCAGGCGGCGCAGGCACAGAAGAAGGCGAGCAAGGCGGTCCAGCGGAAGACATCGACGTAGGCCATGAGAGCGGACTGCTGCATCATGAGGCCGTAGAGGAGGCCGAACGAGCCGGGACGGGCCTGGGCGGGTCCGAGCTGGTGGCCGAGATAGGCGGCAATGGCGGCGGATTTCTGCTGGAAGACCATGGTGGACGGAGTGATGTGGGCGCCGATTTCAGTCTGGTGGAGGGCGGCGCGGCGGATAAGGGCGGTGGTGGCCATGGAAATGCCAATAGAGCCGCCGATATTGCGCAGCATGTTGGCGAGGCCGGTGGCGTTGCCCATTTCGTTCCGGGAGATGGTGGCCATCATCATGGTGGACAAAGGGACAAAGACAAAGCTAAGCGCAAAGCCCGTGAGCATGATGGGGATGAGCAGGGTGTAGGGGCCGATGCTCAGGTTAACGGTTCCGAAGACGAGCGCGCAGATGCCGAAGCCACAGAAACCGGCGCAGAGCAGCTTGCGATTGTCGATGCGCGAGCCCAGTATCCCGATGATGGGCGAGCCGATAAACGAGCCGATGCCGCGTGGGCCTACCACCAGTCCGGCAGTGAAGGCGGTGTAGCCGAGGACCTCCTGGTAGTAGAGAGGCAAGATGGCGATGGTGATGTAGATACACATGCCGAGCATGGCGATGAGCACGCAGCCGGTGCGGAAGTTGCGATCTTTGAGGATGTGCAGGTCGACCAGGCCCTTGGGATGAGTCCAGGAATGCCAGATCCAGAGCAGTAGGGAGATGACCAGGGCGGCCACGGTCCAGCGTACCCATGTGGCGCCGAGCCAGTCGTCTTCCTGGCCTTTGTCGAGGACGATCTGCAGGCTGCCGGTCCAGACCATGAGGAGGCCGAAGCCGATGTTGTCGAAGGGGCCGACCTTGGCGTTCTTGATGTAGGGCGGGTCGTGGACAAAACGGCTGACGAGGATGACGGCGAGAATGCCAACAGGGATGTTGATGTAGAAGGCGTAGCGCCAACTGAAGGTGTCAGTCAGCCAGCCGCCCAACGTTGGTCCCAGGACCGGGGCGAGGACGATCCCCAGGCCATAGGCGGCCATGGACATGGAACGTTTGGAGACAGGAAAGCTCTCCAGCAGAATGGATTGCGACAAGGGCTGCAATGCGCCGCCGCCCGCGCCCTGCAGAACTCTGGCCGCCAGAATCACAGTCAGCGAGGGCGCCGCCCCGCAGAAGAACGAGGCGACAGTAAAGATGATTACGCAGGTGAGCAGGAAGCGCTTGCGGCCAAAACGGCGGGCGAACCAGTTGGAGGCGGGCAGGATGACGGCATTGGCCACCAGGTAGCTGGTGAGCACCCAGGTGGCCTCGGAATTGGAAGCTGACAGGCTGCCGGCGATGTAAGGAAGCGCCACAGAGGCGATGGCGGTGTCAAGCACCTCCATGAAGGTGGGCAGCATGACCGAGACCGTGACCAGCCACGGGTTTACACCCTGGGTGAGCGGGTAACGGGCTTGGGCCTGGGCGGTGGTCATGAGGACTGGAACTCTTGAGACTAAACGATGTAGGGAAGTTGCGCTGGTGAGGCAGGCCACAATTGCGGTTGCCCACAGAGATTCTGCACAACAGGTCGGGCCAGGAGGAACGGGGATGTGCCGGACCGGGAGGCAGTCGGAAGCGGTTCATCCGGTTGGAAGAGCACTGGGAAGCGGCGAAAATGGGACAGGGCTTATAAAAATAGCATCAAGAAAAGTTGACACTATGTCACTCAATGATGCATCTTAATAGAGTCGGAAATTCCAGAGGCAGGCAGGAAACCAACTATGGCAAAGATTATCGGCATTGACCTCGGCACCACCAACTCGTGTGTTGCCGTTCTTGAGGGTGGCGAGCCCAAAGTGATTGCAAATGAAGAGGGTTCGCGCACTACGCCCTCTATCGTCGGTTTTTCGAAGAGCGGCGAGCGGCTGGTGGGCCAAGTGGCCAAGCGGCAGGCAATTACCAACCCGCAGAACACGATTTTCTCAATCAAGCGGTTTATGGGGCGGCGGTACGACGAAGTCTCGGACGAGATGAAGATGGTGCCCTTTACAGTCGTCCAGCAGGGCGACCACGTGGGCGTTCTGGCGCAGGGCAAGGAGTACACCCCGCCGGAGATTTCGGCGATGATCCTGCAGAAGTTGAAGAAGAGCGCCGAAGCCTACCTGGGCGAGTCGGTGACGGAGGCGGTGATCACAGTGCCCGCCTACTTTAATGACGCCCAGCGCCAGGCCACCAAGGACGCAGGCAAGATTGCCGGGCTGGACGTGAAGCGTATTGTGAATGAGCCAACCGCGGCTGCCCTGGCCTACGGACTGGACAAGAAAAAGGACGAGACGATCGCCGTCTATGACTTTGGCGGCGGCACCTTCGATATCTCCATTCTTGAAGTGGGAGAGGGCGTGATTGAGGTCAAGTCGACCAATGGTGACACCCACCTGGGCGGCGACAACCTGGATCAGCGGATTGTGGAGTGGCTCATCGCCGAGTTCAAGCAGGAAGAGGGGTTGGACTTGGGCTCTAAGGGCAACGAGATGGCACTGCAGCGGCTGAAGGATGCCGCAGAAAAGGCCAAGATCGAGCTCTCGACCACCGTGGAGACCGAGATTAACCTGCCCTTTGTCACTGCCGATGCAATGGGACCAAAGCACTTGGTCCGCAAGCTGACCCGCGCCAAGCTGGAACAGTTGGTGGGGGATCTGATTTCCCGGTCGATGGAGCCTTGCAAGAAGGCCGTGACGGACGCCGGCATCAACTTCAGCGATATTAATGAAGTGGTGCTGGTGGGCGGGCAGACGCGCATGCCCAAGATTCAGGAGTTGGTGAAGGAGTTGTTCGGCCGGGAGCCGCATCGCGGCGTGAACCCGGACGAAGTGGTGGCCGTGGGCGCGGCGGTACAGGCCGGCGTGCTGGCGGGCGAAGTGAAGGATCTGCTGCTGCTGGACGTGACCCCGTTGACCCTATCGATCGAGACTCTGGGTGGGGTGGCCACGCCGATGATTCCGCGCAACACGACCATTCCGACCAAGAAGACGGAGACGTTTTCGACGGCTGCGGATTCGCAGACCGAGGTCGAGGTCCACGTGCTGCAGGGCGAGCGGCCCATGGCGGCGCAGAACCGGACGCTGGGCAAGTTCAAGCTGGCCGGGATTCCTCCGGCGCCGCGCGGAGTGCCGCAGATCGAGGTGACGTTTGACATCGACGCCAACGGCATTCTGAATGTGACCGCCAAGGACAACGCGACGGGCAAGGATACGCGCATCACCATCACTTCCAGCTCAGGTTTGAGCAAGGACGAGGTGGAGCGGATGGCCAAGGACGCCGAAGCGCACGCCTCGGAAGACAAGGAGAAGCGCGAGGAAGTGGAGGCGCGTAACTCGCTCGACGGACTGGTTTACCACATCGAGAAGATGCTCAAGGATGCGAGCGACAAGGTGCAGGCAGCCGACAAAACCGAGGTGGAAGCGGCACTGGCGGATGCCAAGAAGACGATGGGAGGCACGCCGACTTCGACCGAGTTGAAGGCTGCGCACGAGAAGCTGACTCACGCCAGCCACAAACTGGCCGAGGTGCTCTACAAGGTCAACGCCGAACAGGCCACACCCGGCCCTGCGGCCAGCGCACCTTCTGACACGGCCAGTGCCGAAACGAAGAAGGACGAAGGCGTGATCGACGCGGAGTATGTGGACGCGGAGGAGAAGAAATAAGCGGAGTTAGCCCAGCTTCGCGGGTGTTAGCGGAGTCAGCAACAGACGGGGTGAACGGCATGCGTCGTTCACCCCTGTTTCTTCGATCCACACGCTGTCATCCCGAGCGAAGTCGAGGGATCTGCGGTTCAGGATCTAGATCGGACGAAAGGCGTTCAACATGGCGCTGACTGGCAACGAAGTTTCCGCAGTCAATCAACAGCGGCGCATTGAAGAGCTTTCTAAATCTCCTATTGGAGCCGTGCTCGAATCAGGGAGCGCAGTTGTCGGCTCAGTTGCAGCACTTAGCACGTCGTTAGCTGCCTCTGGTCTGTCGGGCTTGGCGATAGCTGGTTCAGTGGTTGCCGGAATGGGCATTGTCGACTGGTTTCGCAAACTCGGGACCTCTAAGGTTAGTGAGAATCTTGAAGAGCTCGGCCAAGCGACCGAAGACGCTCTCAGCCGAGTAGAGAAAATCCTTAGGGTACATGGCGCGACCATCGATGAAATCAAGAGTAGGCTCAATAGCGACGAGTTCCGAGATGCGATGGCGAGCGCGTCGCTTCAAGCCTTGCGCACAACGCAGGAGAAACGGTTAAAAAGGATGGCGCTGATTTTGGCAAACGGCGTGAAGGACGACGACCTAACGCCGGACAGCACGGACGACATGATGCGCGCAGCTGTCGAATTGAAGGATGCGGACATCGCCCTTCTGGGACATCTCTATAAGTATCAGAACCACATATTGACTGAAACGGGCATGACTCCAGGGAAGTGGTTTAGTGATATTCAGAGTGCGCATCGACAGCTTGTGGATTCGAGGGTGTTAGACTCACGTGAACATTTGAATTACCGCAGCTCATACCTGAGGCTTGAGTCTCTGGGGTTGGTACAGGCGATTCCCTCTATCAATAACCTCGATGGTGTCGGGTATGAGTTATATGCCCTACTCATGGCAGGTAAGAAATTCTATGAACGCCTTCAGGAGATTGCGGCCTGATGCTCAGGCGAGGATTGGAGCTATGACCGCAAGAATTGTCGAAGGTATCCGCAGAGGTCTTCAGGAGGCTCTCGCGGTTGCTCAGGGAACGGAGGATGAGAGTCAGTACGTCGTTCACACTCCCGAGAGCATCAGGTCGATTTCGCGCAGGAAGAGGAAACTGATGCCGCCGATTCATCCGGGCGAGCTCTTGCGTGAGGATTTCCTCATTCCCCTGGGGATGACGGTGCGGATGCTGGCGAAGGAAATCAAGGTGCCCGAAAGGCGCGTGGTTGCTATCGTAAAGGAACGGAAGGGTCTCGACGGAGAAATGTCCTTGCGGTTGGCGCGGTTCTTCCGAATGTCGCCCGAATTTTGGATGAGTGTGCAAAAGACCTACGAATTAGAGACGATGATGAAAGAGTGGCCGAAGATTTGCCGGGAGGTTCCGATGCATCCCAAGGACCGAAAAACCGGCGAGTTGAAGACGCATCGGATTGCTTGAGCGGGCGGGGTGAGCTTGGGCGGTTTCAGGCGAAAAGCAACCGCAGGTCCTTCGACTGCGCTGCGCTTCGCTCAGGATGACAAACATTTGGGAGTATAGCGAGGAATCGAGCTCACACAGACCATGGCCACGACAACAAAAGACTATTACGCAACGCTCGGGGTGAAGAAGACGGCCACCTCGGGGGAGATTCGCAAGGCCTTCCGCAAGGCGGCGCGGCGGTATCACCCCGACGTGAACCCCGGGGACAAGCGTGCCGAGGAGAAGTTCAAAGAGATCTCCGAGGCCAACGACGTGCTGAGCGACGAGAAGAAGCGCAAAGTATACGACCAGCTGGGCTTCTACTCCGACCAGATCGACCCGGCGCAGGCCGAGGCCTACGCACGCCAACACGGGGCGGGGCAGCCGCCGGTGGATTTTGGCGGATTCGATTTCTCCGGCTTCCAGGGAGGCGGTCCGCAGGCGGGTGCAGGGTCGTCGTCCTGGGGCAGCTTCAAGGACATTTTCTCGGGCATCTTTTCGGGGGCGCAGCAGTCGCAACGACCGCCGGGTCCGCAGCCGGGCACCGACTTGGAGTACCAGGCCACGGTGGATTTCTGGGCGGCGATTCGCGGCGGGCAAGCACGCATACAAGTGCACCGCCAGGAGAGCTGCCCCACCTGCCATGGGCAGACGCACACGAATGGACCGATGCAGTGCCCGGAATGCAATGGCACGGGCCAGGTGACGCAGATGGGCGGGCGCATGAAGTTCAACATCCCCTGCCCGCGCTGCAACGGCACCGGACGCGTGTCGAACGACTGCCACACCTGCCAGGGCGAGGGGCTGATCAACCGCACGGAGACGGTGGACTTCCGCATCAAGGCCGGTACGCGCGACGGCCAGCGCATTCGCCTGCAAGGGAAGGGGAACAGCGGGTTGAATGGCGGCCTGGCCGGAGACTTGTATGTGATTGTGCGCACCGGCACGCATCCGGTGTTTACGCGCGTGGGCGACGATATTCAACTGACGGTTCCGGTGACCGTGCCTGAGGCCTCGCTGGGGGCCAAGGTGGACGTGCCGACCATCGACGGGCGGGCGCACTTGAAGATTCCTCCCGGCACCCAGAGCGGGCAAAAACTGCGCATGCGGCAGCGGGGCGTGGAGAACGCGCAGAACCCCGGCCAGCGCGGTGACCAGATTGTGACCGTCGAGGTGGTGGTTCCGGCGCTGAACGATGAGCGCAGCCGCGAGATTATGCGCGAGCTGGCTAAGCTGAACAATCAGGATCCGCGCGTGGCGCTGTTTGATAAGCTCTGAGGCTTGTCAATGCGCCGGTGAAGCAATTCGCGAAGGAGTTCCAGTAAGCTGGTGACAAAAAATCATGGCCGCAAAACGCAAATCCAAAGGCGCGTACATGATCTCGGCAGTGGCCGAGATGTACGAGATTCATCCGCAGACGCTGCGCCTGTATGAGCGCGAAGGGCTGCTGAAGCCGTCGCGCACCGAAGGCAACACGCGGCTTTACACGGACGAGGATCTGGAACGGTTGGAGTTCATCCTGAACCTGGCGCGGGACCTGGGCGTGAACATCGCGGGCATCGCTATCATTCTGCAGATGCGCGAGCGCATGGAAGAGATGAATCGCCAGATGCAGAGCTTTGTGGAGTATGTGCGCTCGGAAATGCTGACGCGGTTCCAGCAGGCCGCGCCCGGCTCGGGAGCAGCCATTGTGCCGATGCGCAAACCGTCGATCATGCCCAAGGTCGTGTCGACCCGCAAGCCCTAGTGGCGCTTCGAAGTCGTTTTTCTCTCATTGCATCAATTCAGATGGCCCCAAGGAGCCCGTGTCGCGCAATCGGCACGGGTGCGGGTATGCTTAGACCTGCATGTTGTACGTTCTTCTTGGATTCGCCGCCTTCGGCCTGATTACATCCACGGTCTTTGCCGGCATGGTCTTGGCGGTGGTGCCCCGTTATCTGCGGGAACGGCGGCTAGCCGAGGCGCAGCTGCGGGCGCGGCCGGGCTTCACGCCTCCGCTTACCTTGCTGAAGCCGCTGCACGGCGCCGAGCCCGACCTTGAGAAGCACCTGGCCAGCTTTTTCGAACAGGACTACCCGGAGTTTGAGATTCTGTTCTGCGCACGCGAGGAGAATGACGCGGGGTTGGAGACGGCGCGGCGGGTAGCCAAGCGATATCCGCATATTCAGGCCAGGTTTCTTTGGACCGGCGGCCAGCCGGACTACATTAACGCCAAGGTAGCGTCGATGGAGTTGATGGAGACCGCGGCGGCCCACGAAATTCTGGTCATCAGCGACAGCGATGTGCGCGTGACGCCGGATTATTTGCGCGCGGTTGCGCTGCCCTTTGCCCAGAGCCAGGTGGGCGCGATCACTTGCCCGTACCGTGGAGTGGCGGCCGAAGGCGGCTTGTGGGCGCGGCTTGAAGCTGTAGGCATGAGCGTGGAGATGACGGCCGGAGTGCTGGTGGCGCGGGCCATGGAGGGCATGCAGTTCACCCTCGGCCCAACTATGGCCTTTCGACGGGAGACGATCCGCAAGATGGGCGGCTTCCGGGTGACGGCCGACTATTGTTCCGACGATTTCATCCTGGGCAACGAGACGTGGAAACTGGGAGAGAAAGTGGTGCTGAGCCATCACGCCATCGACCACCTGGTGCTCAACTCCAGCTTCGTGTCTTCGCTCAAGCACCAGGCGCGGTGGATGAAATCAACACGATTTTCGCGTCCCAAGGGGCATTTTGGCACCGCGCTCACATTCAGCGTGCCGTTCGGCCTGTTGGGATGGGCGGCGGCCACGGCGCTGGGACACCCGGGTTGGGGAATGGCGCTCTTTGCCTGGAGCGTGGCCACGCGGCTGGCCTTGTCAGTTGCGGTGGGCCGGGCCGTGGTGCGCGACACGAGCTGGTTCAACCTGCTGGCGCTTTATCCCATCCGCGATTTGATGGGCTTCGGCTTCTGGGTGGCCAGCTATCTGTCGAGCCGTATTTTGTGGCGCGGGCGGGTGTTTGAGCTGCTGCCGGGAGGCAAGATGCGGGCGGCGGAGTAGAACGTCACTCAGCAGTCAGGTGAAGTGGGGCAATCGGGAAAGCTATCCTGCTGGGCGGTCTTACTTCAGCGGGCGGTCCGTCCACAGTGCTTTGTCGGCGATGGATTGAACCGGATAGAGGCGGCCGGCGAGCAGTTGCTCGACCTTGGACTGCTTGGTGTCCTGGGCAAAGAGCCATTTGCGTTCGCCGGTACCCCACGTCTTTGAGAGCTGATCTTCACTAAGAAAGATTTTCGGTGCGTCGGGATAGCACGAGCCCCACAGCAGCGATGAGCCTTCGCCGTGAGGAGAGCAGGGCTCGACCACCACAAAGGCCGGCTTACGCAAGAAATCGTGAGTATAGAAGATCACCGACGAGGCGTCAGACTGGTCGCCGTAGATGATGAACGAGTCGGCTGACGAGCCACGCTCAACAATGGTGTCTGCCAGTTGCTTGGAGCTGAGCATGGGCTCGAAACGGGCGAAGGCGATATGCGCGGCCACCAGGAACAGTGCCGCCGTAACGGCTACGCTGACGGTGGCGGCCAGATGCCGGCGGCGCAAGCGCAGCATCCAGCCGACGGCCGGACCTACGAGAAGAGTAACGGCTGCCAGTGCGGCGGGCAGGCGGAGTGCGGCGAACGAAGGGCCGGTGAGGTCGAAGAAGTGGGACATGGACAGGGTGTAGCCGCCCACATCACGGTGTGCCAGCAGGGTACCGATGTCGGAGACGAAAGGCAGGTTGCGCGACTCCCAAAGGCCCCAGCCCAGGGCCGCGGCGGCCAGCAGACCGGCCACGGAAAAGACCGCCTGCGCTCCGGTGAGCCAGGCCGTCGAGAGCGACGGTTTTTCGGTGGCGGGCCCGTGACTCTCTTCAATCCCGGCCAGCACGCCGGCGATGAGGATCAGCAGCGGTGTCCAGGCGGGAAAGGTGTAGTACTCCTGGTTGGTCGAAATAGAGAAAAACAGCAGGCTAAAGGCTGCGAACAGGCTCAGGAGCCAGATGGTGCGCACACGAAACTTGAGGCGAACGACGTAGCTGGCCACATCCTCGCGAACGGCATAGTCCAGGTAGAAATCGACGGTCTGGCCGGCATCGCGGTGCAGGTGCTGCAACCAGTTATGGCGGGTCTTCCAGGCCACGACGAGAACGGCAGGCAGGAACAGGCTCCAGGGAAAGAGCCAGATGAGGTGAGCCAGCCAGTACAAGACCACCGGCATGCGGTTGTAATCGTTGGGAAAGCGCGTGCCCAGGAAGCGGAAAACGTGTTCGTTGAGGAAGTAGAAGTACCAGAAGCCATGCACATTACCAAGCGTGGGGTGGTTGCCCAAAGGGTGGCCCTGGTCAGGATTGGCCATGCCGGCCAGAATGTGCCAAGGCGCGGCGATGGCCAGGTAGAGCAGCAGGCCGGTGACGGGCTTCAACTGGCGCCAGCGCCGCCATTGGCCGCTCAGCAGGAGCAGGGGAATGGCCGCGCCAGCAAAAAAAACCGGCGCGATGAGCCCCTTGGTGAGGGTGGCCAGGGCGAGTGCGGTCCACATGCCGTAAAAGCGGATGGGCCGTTGCGACTCCAACCCGGTGATAAAGCTATAGAGAGCGAAGAGCAACAGAAAAGAGAGCATCGCCTCTGGAATGGCGAAGCGGGTGAAGAGAAACGGCCCAATCGAGGTGAGCACGCCCAGCGCGGCATAGAGGGCGGCGCGGCGACCCCAGGCCCGTTTTGCCCACAGCCATGCCAGCCAGGCACAACCCAGCAGCGCCAGCGCGTTGGGTAGGTGGGTGGCAAAGGCATTCTGACCAAAGACGCGGTAGAGGCCAGCGTTGATCCAGTAGGGCAGAGGCGGCTTTTCAAGATAACGGATGCCGTCGATCTTCAATGTGACCCAGTCGCCGCTTTCAGCCATATGCTGTGCGGCCTCGGCGTGGCTGGCGTCGGCATCGTCAAGCAGCGGCGGGGTGAACAGAGACGCAAACTGCACAGCGGCAAAAATCAGCGCTAACAACACCCACGCAGCCAAGGCGGAGGGCGCCTGTGCGGTGCGGGAGGGAGATGCGTGTGCAGTTGTCATCGTAGGTGGAAAAATGTTGTCAATTGCAGGATACCAGCCATGATCGCAGCGCGTCGCAGCGTGCGGGACGAAATGCATCTGTCTGCCGTGAATTAGGTGTGCCGTACGGCCTCCGCAAGATGCAGAATAGGAGATAGGAAGGTTACAATCCGATGAATTCCGGCATTCTTCCCTCTAAAGAACGGATCGGTGCAACCTTTCATGTGGAGGGTCCACGGCAAGTGGCAGCCTGGCGTCAACTGCTGGCGCGCTGCGGCCGCAAACCCACCCGAAAGCGCGTACATTCACTGCGGGTGGCTACGTTACGCCTGCAGGCGGAGCTGGAGTTTGGTCTGCGCACCCAGGGGCCGGATACGCCGCTTGCCCGCGTGGCGAAACGTTGGACCAAGCAGGCTGAAAAACTGCGCCGTTCGCTGAGCCTGGCGCGCGAGACGGACGTCTATCTGCAAAAACTGACCGGCCTGCGCGCCTCGCTTGCAGGCCCCGGGGGTTGCCAGCCGCACTCAAACCGCGATTGCCTGCGCCAGGCCGACGAACTGGAACGCAAACTGAAGCAGTCGCGCCGTACCGCGGAGAAGAGACTCATAGCTGCGGTTAAGAGCCGGAGCGCGAGGCTGGACCAGATCGGCAAAGAACTGGAGGCAGCGCCTGAGCCTCTGATCGCGCCGGTGCAGGCTGGCAGAGCGGAGTCGGTGCTGGAGTTGTTTGCGGTTTTGGCTGCGGAGTACCCCGATCTGGATGCGAGCAGCCTGCATGAGTATCGCAAGCGCATCAAAACGGTGCGTTATCTAGCCGAGTTCTTCACCCCCGCCGATCCCCTGGCCGGGCGGTTGGCCGCGACGTTGCGACGAATGCAATCCGCCATCGGCGAATGGCACGATTGGCAGGCGATGGCCAAGATGGCAGACCGCAGGCTGAAAGGCCACGACCGCACCAACAGCCTTGCCGAACTGCTTGAGACGCTGGCCGGCGAGTCGTTGGAGAAGGCTCTTGACCTTTGCCGGCGTTCGACGGCCAGACTGCTAAAGTGGGGCGGCCAGAACGGGTCTGTTCCGCACCCGGCCCCGGCAAAGCTTCCGGTTCGAAGCGCCGGGCTCGTGGTTGCGACGCAGGGGAAGAAATACGCCTGAAGGCCGTCTGCCAATTTGCCTGCGCCGAATGTAGATTTTTCCAGTCAAGCGCGGCGATGGGGTCTTTGGCCTCCTACTTAGATCGGCCCTCAAGCCGATGGCAATCGAAGTCCAAGCCTCTGAGCCGGGTCCAGGCCGCGGCGTCGATTCACGCGGCGCAGCGCCGCCATAGTCGTGTATCTTGGCCCGAGAGATAAATTCCTTCTTTGGAGTGTGCCGCAAGCCCGTATGCCTACCTTTGCCGCTATCGATGTCGGTTCCAATTCCTGCAGGTTGAAGATTGCGAAGGTCGTAGCGCACCAGTTGAAGACGCTGCATGAAGACCGCGAGGTGACGCGGCTTGGATCCAGTGTTTTCGATACCGGACTGGTCTCGCCGGAAGCTATGGCGGCCACGCTGCGGGCACTGAAGCGCTTCCAGCGGGCGGTGCAAGCACACGCTGCAGACCAGATTCGCGTGGTGGCCACTTCGGCCATGCGCGACGCTCGCAACGGGCCGGCATTTCAGGCCTGGGTGAAGGCTGAGACCGGATGGAACCTGGAGATCATCTCCGGTCTTGAAGAAGGCCGGCTTATCCATCACGGGGTGATGGGCAGCGAAGCGGGCGTGGGCGGCCGCGTGCTGCTGCTGGACCTGGGCGGAGGAAGCTGCGAGATCACGCTCTCAGAACACAAGCGCATTAAGGAGACCGTCAGCCTGCCCCTGGGCGCGGTCCGGCTGACCGAGGAGTTTCTGGCCGCCGACCCGCCGCCGGAAGAAGGGCTGGCGCAGATGCGGCAGTTCATTGCGCGGGAGTTGCGCCGGGCGCATCGCCGGATTCAGCCGGCGAATGTGTCGCTGGTGATTGCCACGTCAGGAACGGCCGCGGCACTGGCGGAGGCCTGGGCGGCCTCAGGCAAGGCAAACAAGGCCGTGGGCAAGGCGGCGAAGAATTTGCGGGGCGTCGCGTCGACGCGGCGCGTTCTGTCGCCCACCATGGCTGGAGTGGTGCCGGCTGGCGAAGTGCGCAAGATGGCGTCCCGGATCGCCAGGATGACGTTGCCGGAGCGCGAGGCCGTACCAGGCATCGGGCCGCGAAGGGCAGAGATTATTGTGGCCGGTGCGCAGGTGTACGCCGAACTGCTTGAAACCTTCGCATTACCCGGTTTCCGCTACTCGCCGCTGGGCTTGCGCGACGGCATTCTGGCCCAGATGCTGGCCGCGCAGGATGCCCGAGCCGCCAGCCACAAGGAGTTTGAGTACGAACGCTGGCAAAGCGTGCTGGCCACGGCGCGCCGCTACGGCGTGGACCCTCACCACTCAGAGCCGATACGCGCACATGCGTTGCAGCTCTTCCACGACTTGAAGGCCCTGCACCAATTGCCGCCGGAGTATGAAGCCTGGCTGGCCGCGGCCGCGGTTCTGCGCGACACCGGTAAGTTCATCAATCACCAGGGTCACCACCGGCACACACAGTACATCATCTCCAGTTCGGAAATCTATGGATACACGCCGGTGCAGCGGACCGTGGTTTCTGCCATTGCCCGCTACCTGGGCAAGAGCCGCCCCCAGCCGGGAGACCGCGCGCTGCGCAATATTCCCGCCGATGAGCACAAGCATGTACACCGCGCGGTGGTGCTGCTGCGGCTGGCGCTGGCTCTGAACCAGGACCGCGCCAGCGATGTGCTGCGCGTGGCGGCCAAGATCTATCCCAAGCGCGTCTACCTGGAATTGCGTCCGGGGCGGACAGGCGCAGAACTGGAGCTCTGGTCGTTGCGCAAAGAGTCGGACTACTTCCGGGAGGTTTTCGGGCGCGAACTTTTCGCCACACTGGCATAGATCCACCGGGCCATGCGCGGATCGATGAGCCACTGCAGCAGGGGCGGATGACGGTCCATATCGATGCGAGCCACTGAGCCCTTGCGCATGCGCACACCGGCTCCGCCATTGGCGGTAATCAGACGGCCGAGAAACTTGAAGAGGTTGGGGTTGTGTCCCACCAACAGAACGCCCTCGCGGTCGGCATATTTCTCCAGCAACTTCTGGAAATCCGTGTAGTCCGCGTCAGGCCCCAACGCTGGGCTAATTTCAACCTTGGCTTCGTAGCCCACCTCCGTGCCCACGAACTGAGCTGTCTGCAGGGCGCGCTTCAGGGGACTGGAGACGATGACATCCACCTGCACCTTGGCCGCGCTCAGGACGCGGGCCATCAACATGCACTGTTCCTTGCCCTCCTTGACGAGCCCTCGCTTGGCATCGAGCTTGGGACTCTCGCGGGCAATTCCGGCGTCGGCGTGGCGCATCAGGTATAGGTTCATCGGGATGGGTCCGGGTGCGGGAGAACGGGGGAAAGCGGGTTCCTCAGGGGACGATATTAACACGTTTGTAACATTCTGTGGGACTTACAGCGCGAGGTCTGGGCGAATCCCGTGGCTCGTTCACAGTGACTCAGAAAAAATTGAGTGGATAGGCAGACTGATCAGGGTCCACATCGGGACGAGTGAATAGAGAGTCCGGTAGCGACGACTCCGGGGTCCACAGTTCGCTCACCAGCAGGCCGCGCAACCGCGTTTGTTCCTGTAAGAGAGAAAATCCTGCCTCCTTCAAAGCTCGGTGGTACTTTGGCAGGCGGAACCTGGTGAGTCCCGTCATGAGCCAAAAAACCATATAGAGCGCTGAAACCACGGGCCGGGCCACCAGCCAGCCAAACCAGCCGGGGGGAATGGCAAACTCCGAAACCACCCACAAGGCGCCGGGCTTGGCGCAAGGCTTAATCTGCATGGCAAGGGAAGCGACCTCTTTGGTTGAGAGGCAGTCGAGAAAGAAATGGGTGACGATGAGGTCGTAGCGAGGGCCTTCGGGCTTCCACTGGCGGATGTCGGCAAGGTGGACACGGACACGGCCGGTACGCAGGCCGACGTTACGCAGCAATGCCCGCAACATGGCGCGGCTGGCGTCGATTGCGTCGATGAGCACTAACGGGTTCTGTTCGAGCAGACGGGCGGTGAAGCGCCCATCGCCGTCGCCCAACACCAGGGCGTTGCGGCGGGTTTGCAGTTCACCGAGGAAGGTAAAACGGCAGCGCTGGAGGAGGGGACCGAAGGTGAACATCTCCATCCAGCGGTAGAGGCCGGCGAGGCTGTCGAAATTGGGGGGGCGTTTCATCGCGCCAGCAAGACCAACGGGGTGAGCAGGACTGGGCTGAGCAAGGCGAGGTCGGCAGCGGTACGCAGGGCAAGCGGCGTCAGCAGGCTGCGCCCGCGGTCGAGCAGGGCCAAGAGCAGGGCACTGGCCGCTCCGGCGGTAATGAGCGCAGCGGGGCGAGGCTGTTGGTGACCGAAGACGACGGCAAGCATTAGCCCGGCCAAGCCGAGCAAACATCCAGCGGCAAAGATGCGCGACGGGCGGCGTGCGAGACCAGGCGACTCCCAGCGCTCGATGGCGTGGCAGTTGAGCCAGGCCAGCGCGGCAAAGAAGGCTATAAGCACCAAGAGTGGCCATGAAGGCAGAGTGTGCCCGCCCGCTGCACGCAGGCGCGTAAGGGCCGGCAGGGCGCATCCGGCGGTAAACAGCACAGCAACCAGGAATTCTTTTGCAGGGAAGCGGAGCCGCGGTAGGCTGCGGCCGGAGTGCACGCCGGAGAAGTACGCCAAAGCAGCGGCGGCCAGCACCGAATTGCGTTCGCCCGCACCGGGGGGCATCAGCACAAAGACGATGGCGAAGGCGGCGATGGCGGCGGCTACCGCCAAGGGAGCCAACAACCAGCGGTGACGCCAATGAAAGAAGTGGCGAGCGCGCAGGCGATGGATGTCGCCGGAGTGCAGACCACGCAGGGCGTCGAGGAGCCGGTCGGCAATGTAAACGGTCCAAGCCGTCAGCGCGACTAGCGCGGGAACCCACCCCGGCAACCGGATACGAGCTGCCCAGGCAAATCCCATGGTCCAGGTCACTGCAACGGTCGGAGCGTCCAGGCTGGCGAGGTGCCAGAGGCGCAACGGAGCAGGCGCATCCAGCGGTGGCCTGGCGGCGCGGCCTTGCTCCCGGGGATCGGCCAAGGTTTGCTGCACTGTGTTGATTGTAGGAGAAGGAGACGGCGGCTGAGGTTGCCCGAGGTTGGCGATCAGTGGCTTGGCGATGGGCTCAGGACCCGGCCAGCGTTTCCTTGACCAACGCACGGAACTTTGCATCGACATCTTCCCCGCTGACAAAGAACGGCGCTTTGAGGCACTGGAGGGTCAACTCCTGCTTGTCGGGAGCGTAGCTCCAGGTAACCTCTACGCCGAACTTTGATGCGGTTCCGTTGTTGCCGCTGAGGTCAATGCCCGCGGCTTTGGCCTTAGCTGTTAGTACTGCGTATTGTTCCGGTGTGATACCGGCAAAGACTTGGGGTGCGCACTGCGCCATGGGGACTCTCCTTGCGCGTTCGATGGTTGGCAACGACCGGATAGACGGGCAGATGTATTCCATACTGAGCCCGGTCCGCACGGTGCGTCATTCACTTCGACGGTAGCAGGGCAAGGGTTAATTCTGTGCAAACCTTCAGTCGGCTGCGTGTGCCTTTTTCAGGCTGGCTTTTACGCGCGGCTTGAGGGTGGTGGGCTTGGCGGCTGGTTTGATGGCGGCGGGCTTGGGGATGGCGTCCAAATCGACCTTGGCCTCGGCCAACTGCATCAGGAAGTCCTGGCTGGAAAACGCTGGCGCGTCCTTGTACACCTTGCTGGCGCGCAGATAGCTGCCGTCAGGCTGCTGCAGGCGGGCTTTGACGGTATCGGCCAGCATTGCCGGCAGGATTTCGTCGTGGATGCGGGATTTGGCGGCCGGATCGCGCACCGGGAAAACGACCTCGCAGCGCTCAAAGAGATTGCGGGGCATCCAGTCGGCCGAGCCGAGGTAGATTTCGTCGTCGCCGCCGTTGGCGAAATGGAAGATCCGGGAGTGCTCCAGAAAACGGCCCACGATGGAGCGGACGCGGATTCGCTCCGACAAGCCCTTGACACCGGGGCGCAGGATAGAGAGGCCGCGGACGATGAGATCGATCTCGACACCGGCCTGCGAAGCCTGATAGAGGGCCTCGATGACCCGGGGTTCGAGCAGGGCGTTCATCTTGGCCACGATGTGCGCGGGTCGACCGGCCGCAGCGTGCTCGGCCTCGCGGCGGATGAGGCCCAGGAAGCTCTCGGCCATGGTCAGCGGCGCCACCAGCAGCGGCAGATAGTCATCCACTTCGGCGTGGGCGGTAAGGTAGTTGAAAACCATGTGCACGCGCTCGGTAATCTGGGGGTCGCAGGTGAGCATGCTCAGGTCGGTGTAGAAGCGGGCGGTGACGGGGTTGTAGTTGCCGGTGCCAAGGTGGCAGTAGCGGCGGGTGACGCCGTCTTCGTCCCGGCGCACTAGCAAGGCCAGCTTGCAGTGGGTCTTCAGGCCCACCACCCCGTGGAAAACCTGAACCCCGGCGTCTTCCATGCTGCGTGCCCAGCGGATGTTGGAGGCCTCATCGAATCGAGCCATCAGTTCGACCACCAGGGTGGCTTCCTTGGTGGCCGCCGCCTCAATGAGCGCCGCAAACACGGGTGAGTCCTGGCTGGTGCGATAGAGGGTCTGCTTCATGCTGACCACCGCCGGATCCTCCGCGCCCTGCTGGATGAAGTCAACCACAGGGTCATAGGAGTCGTAGGGGTGGTGGAGCAGGACATCGTGAAGGCGCAGTTCGTCGAAGATGTTGGCGGCCTTTCGGCTCAGATGCAGAGGTTTGGGCGTGAAAGACGGAAACTTCAGGTCGGGCCGGTCGATATCGCCATAAAAGAACATGAGCCGCGAGAGGTTCACGGGGCCGTCATCGCGAAAGACCTGATCCTCTTCCAGTTCGAAGTTGGTCCGCAGCCGCTCGACGATCTCCGCATCGGCGCCGGTTTCGATCTCCAGGCGCACCGCGTCGCCCTTGCGACGGTTGTGAAGTTCCACGCGAATGGTTTCCAGCAGCGAGCGCGCTTCTTCCTCCTCGAAGTAGAGATTGGAATTGCGCGTGACGCGGAAGGAGACGCGGGCCAGCACCTCGTAGCCGCGGTACATGCCGCCGAGATTCTGCGCAATCAGGTCCTGAAGGAGGAGGTAATCAAAGGCGCCGTCGGCAGCGGGCAGGCGAACGAACCTGGGCAGGGCGCGCGGCACCGTCACCACTCCCAGCACCAGGGGACCGGAGCTGCGCCGCTTGCGCCGCAGCAGCAATGCCAGGCAAAGGGCCTTGTTCAGCACCCGCGGAAACGGGTGGGCCGGGTCGATGGCGATGGGGGTCAGCAGCGGATCGACCTCGCGCTGAAAATAACCCTGGGCAAAGGCCTGGGCCTCTTCACTCAGTTCTTCCCACTCCAGCAGGCGGATACCCTGTTTGCGCAGTTCGGGGAGCAGATGCTCGTTCCAGCAGCGATACTGGGCATCGACAAAGGTGTGGATTTCTCCGGTGAGCACGGCCAGCGACTCATCGGGACGGAGGCCGTCGTATCCCTGCTCGCGGTAGCCGTCTTCAATGCGCTGCAACAGCCCGGCCTGGCGAACCTCAACATACTCGTCCAGGTTGTTGCCCGTGATGGCCAGGAATTTGACCCGTTCCAGCAGGGGATTTGCCGGGTCTTCGGCTTCTTCGAGGACACGCCGGTTGAACTGCATCCAGGAGTGGTCCCGGCCGTTGAAGAGCTGTTGTTTCTGCGCAGTGCGTGCCATCGAATCCGTCCAATTCGCCGTGTTGGCAAGTCTACCGCGTTTCCCCCGGGTCCGAAGCCGAATACACCGGCGACAGAGGAAAATCGACCTCACGCAATCCATACAGAATAAACGCGGAAAGCATGTTAAGAGAGAACGAAAAAGTGGACGGTTTGCGCCAAAGGCGGTATGCATTGACCCGCCAGCCCCGTCGGGTTGAGGATAAGAATGGGCGAGAACGCTTAGTCCCCACGAGAGGAGCACCCGAATGACGCATGATTCCATCAGTGCTGACGCCTCCCTGATTCCTCCTCAATCGCTTCCGGCGGGAGCCGCCGCGTTCTCAAAGCAAGTGGGCGGCCTTTTGGACGGCAGGCCCAAGGACGATGAAACGGTGGCCAAAGTCCTTGCGGGCCAGGAGGATATGCTCGACCTGATCGCAGCCGGGTTCTACAGCATGGCCTCGATGCTGGTGGGCGAAGGCGAAGACAGCATGCGCCTGGTGGAGAGAGCCGTCGAAATGGTCGAGGTCTCGGTCTGCCACGATGTTGAGCAGGAGCGCAAGAGCAGCCGCCGGGCGCTGTGTACCGCGGCCCTGGCTTTGCTTGATCAGCGCCACCCGGGGTGCCTGGCCTTTCCGCAGGGGCTGGAGACGGTGAAAACCTGTATCGAAGACGACGACCTGGACGCGGCGGGGGTCTCGCGCGAGGAGTTGGAAACCATGTTGGCGGGTCCCGGCCGCGACAGCGTGAGGAACTGGCTGGAGAGCCTGCCCATCGAGACGCGTGTCATCTTTGTGCTGCGCGCCGTGGCGGGATTTACCGCGCCGGAGACGGCCGCAATGCTGGTCGCGTATGGAGGGCCGGATGCCTCTGGATGGAACGCCGACGCTGTGCGCGAGCTCTTCCGCCGGGGACTCTGCTCGCTGGCATCACAATTGATTCAGGCCAACGCCGCGCGCTAATCCCAATCGATTCCGATCTGTCCTATAAGGGACGGCGCTGGAAGCGGGAAAACCGCTCTCCGGGAGCAGTGGGAAGTGTGTCCGCGGCTACAACTGCCGCACTCCATCTTCGATACACTAGATTTGAGAACCCGGCTGCATGTTTTCCGCATCTATCTGAAGTGCCAACATATTCATGCGGAAGGGTTCTGCGGGAATTCAAAGAAGCTTGATGTCCTTAGACGTTTCCAGGCGTAATTCGATTTGTTGGTGCGGCTGTGCATTGCTGATGTTTGGCTTTGCGGCGCCGCCCAAGGCAGGCGCGCAGGCGGTGCCCACCCAGGCGCTTAGCCAGTCGTCCGGACCCACCGCGTCCAGTTTTCAGGGCAGCGTGGCCGTGGGCGGAGTATCCCCACAACCCATCGATCTCTCCCTCGACGACGCTATCCAACGCGGCCTCAAGACCAACCTGGGAGTCATCCTGAGCGGAACTCAGACCGCCGCAGCGCGCGGACAACGCATGAGCCATTTGCAGGCCTTGCTTCCGTCGGTGGACTTCAAGGCCCAGGAGAGCGTGATGCAGACCGATCTGCCGGCTGAAGGTCTGCGCATTCCCGGTTTTCCCACCATCATCGGCCCATTCGGCTTTACCGACTTGCGCGCTACCTTGAACTGGTCGCTGGTGGATGTGACATCGTTACGCAACTACCTCGCGGCCCGGCACAACTTTGCGGCTGCCGAACTTTCCGCCCAGGATGCGCGGGAGCTGGTGATTCTGACTGTGGGCAACGCCTATCTGCTGGCGCTGGCCGAGGAGACGCGGGTTACCAGCGTTGAAGCCCAGGTGGCCACGGCCAAAATCTCGCTGGACCAGGCGGTGGCCAATCACCAGGCGGGAACGGCGCCCATGCTGGATGAGTTGCGCGCTCGCGTGGACTACCAGTCGTTGGAGCAACAGCTGATCGTGGCCCGCAACGGGCTGGAGAAAGACAAGCTGGCGCTGGCACGCACCATCGGGCTGCCGCTGGCGCAGGCTTTTAACCTAGCTGACAAGGCGCCCTATGCGGCCTTTGACCAGATCGACGTGGAGGCGGCGATTCGCGATGCGCACGCCAACCGCAAGGACCTGGCAGCGATGGTGGAAGCGACCAAAGCGGCGGAGGAGCAGCGCAAGGCGGCCACCGCGGACCGGCTGCCCACGGTGAAGTTCGCAGGGGATTACGGCGACATCGGGGTGAACGTGCGCCACTCGCACGGCACAGGCGACGCCCAAGGCACCCTGACTGTGCCGGTGTTCGAGGAATTCGCGCTGCGCGGCGAGGCGCAGGTGGCCCAGTCGCAACTGGACACACAGCGGGCGCAACTGAGCGACATGCATGCGCAGGTGGACGCCGATGTGCGCGATGCCCTGCTGGATATCGCATCGGCACAAAAGCAGGTTGAGGTAGCCCGGTCCAGCGTAGATCTGGCCGGCGAGGCCCTCAGCGAGGCCCAGCAGCGCTATGCCAACGGAGTCAGCGACAACCTGGCTGTGAGCCAGGCGGAACAGTCTCTGGCCGTGGCCAACGATCAATATGTAGCCAGCCTCTACCGGCACAATATGGCCAAGCTCAGCCTGGCCCGGTCACTAGGGGCGGCACAGAACTACAAGAGTTATCTGGGAGGAAAGTAGCCGTGGCGGATTCAACCCCAACAGCAATCCAATCCCCGCCGGAGGAGAGCACAGAAGTCGTGCAGCCGCAGTCCCGCCGCAGAGGCCTGATCGTCGTGGTGCTCGTGGTGCTGGCGCTGGTTGCAGCCGGGTTCTGGTGGCGCTCCACATTCAGTGAAGACACGGACGACGCGCAGATCAACGGCCACCTGATCCAGGTCAGCTCACGGATTTCAGGCCAGGTTATCCATGTGGATGTCGCGGAGAACCAGGTGGTGAAGGCCGGCGACCCGATCGCCGAACTGGACCCCAGCGACTACAAAGTTGCGGTAGAGAACGCCGAGGCCGCGCTGGCAAGCGCCCAGGCCAATGCCGCCGCCGCTCAGGTGAATGTGCCCATTACTACCGTGAACACCGGCAGCAATCTGAGTTCGGCGAGCGCAGACGTGACCGGAGCGCATGCTTCTGTTTCGCAGGCTGAGCAGCAATTTCAGGCCGCCCGGGCCCGCATTGCCCAGGCCCAGGCCAACGACACCAAGGCGCAGGCTGACTTGGCGCGTTACAAGCCGCTGGTCGAGAAAGACGTCATCAGCAAACAGCAGTTCGATGCTGCCGTAGCTGCGGCCGACGCCGCCCACGCCGCACTGGCCGACGCCCGCGCCAGTGAGCAGGCCGCCGCCGATGGCGTCCGCGTAGCTCGTCAACGAGAGGCGCAAGCTCAGGCCCTGTTCAAGTATGCGCAGACCGGCCCGCAGCAGGTGGCTGCGCAAAGCGCACGTGCAAAGCAGGCGCTGGCACAGGTGCAGCAAGCCCAGGCTCAACTTGACCAGGCGAAACTTAACCTGAGTTATACGAAGATGGTGGCTCCCGATGCGGGTATCATCACCCGCAAAAGCGTGGAAATTAATCAAAACGTCTCTGTGGGCCAGAACCTGCTGACGCTGGTTTCGCTGGAGGATTTGTGGGTGACGGCGAACTTCAAGGAGACCCAACTGAAACATATGTACGCAGGGCAAGCCGCTGAAATTGATGTGGATGCCACCGGCAAGACCTACCACGGCAAGGTGACCCAGATCGGCGGTGCAACCGGCTCGGTGCTCTCACTCTTCCCGCCGGAAAACGCAACTGGAAATTACGTCAAGGTGGTGCAGCGTGTTCCGGTGCGCATTGACTTTGCCGACCTGGCTCACGAAGACGCTGGTCACGCGCTGCGTCCGGGCCTGTCTGTCGAGCCTAAAGTGCGGGTGAAATAGAGGGCACCCTCCGGGTTCACGCTGCTGGTTTCCACATAGAATGCCAGTTCTTCGATCTTTGCGAGGAACTGGCATTTTTTGGGAAGAGATGGCGTAAGACTTCAACCCACCTTATGCGCCTGGGCGGGCGTTCCCTGTTGAGCCGAATACAGGCGATCGGAAGCTGGTATACCTTAATACACTGATTGCGATGCCACGATGAAAGACTCCATCTACGTCTCGAAAGAGAACTACCTCAAAGCCATACTTGAGGCCGAGGCCGAAGGGCATCAGGTCATCCCGGCGACCTTGGCGCACTGGCTTGAAGTTTCGGCGCCTGCGGTGACCATGGCGCTCAAAAGGCTGAAGCGCGACGGATTCGTCGAGGTGGGCGCGGACGGCATTGTGCGGCTGACCGCCCCAGGGCGCGAGACTGCCTATCGCACCGCGCTCCGTCACCACCTGATTGAGCGCATGCTCAGCGAAGTTTTTGGGATGGAGTGGTACGAGATCCATGAAGAGGCCGAGAAGCTGGAACACGCTGTCTCGCCGGCCTTCGAGGCTAAACTTCGCGAAAGACTGGGCGAGAGCGGCGCGTGCCCACATGGCAACGCCGTGCTGCCCGAGAGTCCGGCGGTGCGAAAGAAACGCGGCGAATTGCCGTTGTCTGAAGCTGCGGAGGGACATCGGTACACCGTGATCAGTCTGCACGAGCGCGACCCCAGGTTGTTGCTGTTTCTGCACCGTATGGGGATCGGCCCCAGCCGAAGTCTTCGGGTTGTTAGCCAGAACTACGATCAAACCGTGTCGATTGAGTTACCTGCGGGAGTCTCGATTCTGGGTAGACCAGCCGCGGAGGCGGTGTGGCTGCGCCGGGAGAATCACTCGTAATTTAAAATAAGCAAATTTATTAACCATAATTAACTTGTTGTGGCATACTGAGGTTGAACGATCTCCTGGTCGTTCTTACACTCAATGGCCACTGGTGTCACACCCAACGTTGTGCTTCCCGAGCCCTCGCTACCCGAGGTGCATTCGAGTGTGAGCGTCTCCCGGTCGCCGATTTACTGGCGCCGGCTGCTGGGCTTCATTGGTCCCGGCTTTCTCATTTCCGTGGGCTATATGGACCCCGGCAACTGGGCCACCGACATCGCGGGCGGCTCGCGGTTCGGCTATACGCTGTTGTTCGTCATCATGGCCTCGAACCTGATGGCGATTCTGCTGCAGAGTCTGTCGCTCAAACTGGGAGTGGCCACGGAGCGCGACCTGGCCCAGATTTGTCACGAGAGCTTTGGCCCCAAGATCAGCTTTGGGCTGTGGATCATGGCCGAGATCGCCATTGCCGCATGCGATCTCGCCGAGGTGATCGGTTCGGCAATCGCGCTCGAACTGCTATTCCACATCCCGCTGTTCTACGGCGTGCTCATCACTGGGCTGGACGTACTGCTGATCTTGCTATTGCAGCGCTGGGGCTTCCGCTACGTTGAGGCGCTGGTCATCGCGCTCATCGGCACAATTATCGCGATGTTCGGCGTACAGATGTTCCTCTCCAAGCCGGAATACTGGCCCGCGCTGCGCAATCTTGTCATTCCTTCGAGCTCCATCATCACTAACCCCGACATGCTCTACATCGCCATCGGGATGCTGGGCGCGACCGTGATGCCGCACAATCTTTATCTCCATTCGTCGATCGTGCAGAGCCGCCGCTACAAGCGGACACCCGAGGGCAAGCGCGAGGCCATTCACATGGCCAACATCGATTCCGCGTTGGCGCTGACGCTGGCCCTGTTTGTGAACGCGGCCATTCTGGTGGTGGCGGCGGCGGTCTTCAATCGCAGCGGCCACTTTGACGTTGCGGCTATCCAGGACGCCTACAAACTGCTGAGCCCGCTCGTGGGCGCAGCCGGTGCCAGCACGCTGTTTGCCGTGGCACTGCTGGCCAGCGGACAAAACTCCTCCATCACCGGTACCTTGGCCGGCCAGATCGTGATGGAGGGCTTCATTCACCTCAGGCTGTCGCCCTGGCTGCGCCGGCTGATTACGCGCACCCTGGCCATCATTCCTACCATCATTGTGGTCGCCGTTACCGGTGAACGCGGCACGGAGAAACTGCTGTTGTTGAGCCAGGTCATCCTCTCGCTGCAACTCAGTTTCGCCGTCATTCCGCTGGTCATCTTCACCGGCAACCGCAAGAAGATGGGCGAGTTTGTGAACGGCCGCTGGCTGCAAGGGCTGGCCTGGGCGACCGCCGGCTTGATCGCGGGGTTGAACGCCTGGCTGCTGATCGAGACGGCGATGGGCCACTAAGTTCGCGTCATCATTGCACTCCGAAAAAGATGATCTTTGCGCCGGGCTTGTCGAACATGGCTTTGATCTTTGCATGCCCAGCAGCGTCGGCCTCAACCGTGACCCCGCCACTGGTCCAATGTTCGCTCGCGGCCTTATGGCTCGTAACATATCGATAAGTGCCGGGAGTTGTCGCAAAGACCACCACTGCGCCGCGGCCTGTGGTCGCGGATATCTTCTCGTGAATCTCGGGACTTCCTGACACGATCCCCGTCACCACCGGGTCACTTTCGGTGATGTCTTTGCTCACTTGCTTGTACCTGGCAAGCGTGGTCCCAATAAAAGAGACCCCGGTATCTGAAACACTCAACAGGTCGCCCCAGATTCCATTCTGGCCAAGAATGAGGCAAGCCAGATTGACTTCCTGCGATTGTTCTGGATCGTCGGGAAAATAGTGAGTAAGAAACAAGATGGAGGGGATCCATTTATCGAACGTCAAAGGTGACCGCGCAATCCAAGTCCGCGCCGGCCCTGGATGAAAGAACAGGTTGGTATTTGATTTCTCCGGATCGATGGGGATGTCGTAGCTCTGGTAATACGGGCCATTGTTGATGAGGAATAGCTTTCCGGACGAAAGGAATGCCAGCCCAAAGGCACGACCGCTTTCGGTCACATCGAAGTCGACGATGGTTCCCGGAACTGCCGCTGCAACCTTGTCTGCCACCCGGCTCATCGATTGCACCAGTTGAAAGGCATAGGAGTCGGCGCGCTCCTGTGGGGTGTTGCTTTCCTGACCATGATTATGGTGCGGATCATTGCATCCATACTGGTCGATTGCATCCCACTTGAAGTAACTCACGCCAACCTCTCTGGCCAGGCGGATCAACTCATCGGCGAAAGCATCGGCATATCCGCTTACCATGCACATTTCATAACTCTTTTCGGTCTCCCAAACTTCCTGGGGCTCACCGACCTTTCCATTCCATGACATGCGCCATTCAGGATGCTCGCGGACGACCCTGCTGGTGACGGCCGCCGAGGTTGGGCCAAACCACAGCCCGAGCCTCATTCCGTAGGCGTCGAGCTTGGCCTTGACTGCCTTTAGCCCGTCGGGAAAGCGAGCGCGACTGACAGTCCAGTCGCCCGTTTTTTCGTACCATCCAGTATCCAGCACAAAGACGTCGATCCCCATACGGTGCGCCACATCGATCTCTTTCAAAATCCGGTCCTGATTCATCGATTCCAGATAGGGACGGCCATTCAACCACTTATTCCGCTCCTGATAGTTCCAGGTGTTGTAGAAGATGTTAGGCTTTCGCGTAGCTGGATTTCTGGACATATAAGTCAGCACAAACCGGCGATAAGTCGACGCCAGGCTATCCATATCTCCCTCGACTACGGCTGTGTCCATCCAGATGGTCTGATAGGTATGGCCGGCGTCGATGTGCTGGCCGGGAAGATAGTTTCCCTTGACCGCAGTGAGGCGAACGCTGCGATCGGGGCCAAGTTGAAAGTGCAGAAATGCATTAGGGTACTGCGAGCCGTGCTCATAGGCTATGAGAAAGCTGGAGTGGCCATCGCCTGCAGCGAGGATGGGCCCCATGAAACTTTCGCTGTCTTCGAAGTATCTATCGCCGATTTTCTCTTCAGAAAGGGTGTAAGCATGCGTTAGATCGGCAAAGTTAGATAGCGAGACTTCTTCAACCCGGGGTAACTCCCGGAGAGAGGTTTCGAAGTAAGTCAGATAGTTCTGGCCTGAAGGAGCCGTGAGCCTTCGGGGATAATCCGCCGAAAGCGTATAGCGGAAGCGGACAACTGGAGTTCCATCGTTGATCTGAAACTGGATTCTCAACTTTACATGCGGATCGGCGGTGAGAGCGGATTCGAAGGTGTATTCAGTCACTCCATTTTCGAGTGGAAGGGGAGACCCGACGGCGACAAAATGAGTTGCCTCCGCCTTGATCTGCTTTCCATCCATCTCAAACACGGGCGGAGCAAATGAATGTGCTGATGTCCCGTCCGCTACGCCGTATTTCCAAAGACAGTGATTGCCACAGGAAAGGCTGATCGATACCTGGCGGCTATGAACTGCGCTTTCCTGTTGGAGAACAGGCTGCGCCGTGGCCCGCGTAAAAAGGGCGCAAAGCAACGCGCCGCAGGTGGCAATTCCAATTCCAAACTTAATTGCTGTGCTTCGGGGAGTTCTTGCGATCATTAGTTTCACCTTGTCTGGATGGCGATGTTCGTTGAGCGTGATGGTCCCGTCAGCCAATCCGGCCGTGGGATTTTGGTGGAAAATACCCCACTCATTCAGGTTGCGTATGGATTGTACGCGAGGCATGTGCTGCTCTCACGGTTTGCAAGAAACTATGGGGCGATGAGCAAATGGCGACGAAGGATCCGCCGAATGGCTGGGCACGCTTCCCGGATGTTCTACCATTCTTGTTGATGCACATTCTTTCCGCTGCCGAGATGCAGGCTTGCGACCGTGCCACCACGGAGCAGTTCGGGATTCCGTCGCAAAAACTGATGAGGGCGGCCTCGAAGGCGGTTGCGGCGTTCGCGCGAGAGCAGTTTCCCCATGCGCGGCGGGTCACAGTGCTGTGCGGACGGGGCAACAACGGCGGCGATGGCCTGATGACCGCAAGGATGCTGGCTACCGCGGGGCTTGAAGTGACCACGCTGCTGCTGGGCTCGCCGGAGGGCTTGGCGACAGACGCTGCGGAAGCCTGGCGTGAGCTGGCCAGTCCTGCGCACGGCCGCATCTACGTTGTGACGACGGCGGAAGAGCTGACCCAGCACTCGAGTGCGCGGGCCGCGGACCTGATTGTGGACGCAGTAGTCGGCACGGGATTCAAGCCGCCGTTGAAAGGGCTGGCATTGGCAGCGCTGGATTGGGTGAAGGCGGGCACCGCGCCGGTGCTTGCCGTGGATCTGCCATCCGGCTGGCCTGCGGACGAGACCGCAGCCACCGTGAACACGCCTGTGTTTCCGGCCGACGCCGTGATCACCTTTACTGCGCCCAAACCGGCACATATCTTTGGTCAACTGACGCGGCGCTGGGACCAGCCCATTGTGGTGGCGCCTATCGGCTCGCCGGAAGAGGTGATTGTTTCTGCGCTGCGACTGGATTGGGCCGGGGCGGCGCACGCGCTCACCCATGCTCCGCGCGCAGCGGCGGCCAACAAGGGAAATTTTGGCCACGTGCTGGTGGTGGGTGGGACTCTTGGAAAGGCAGGCGGCAAGTCGGGTGCGCCGGCCGTGGCGGCTCTGGCAGCTTTGCGTTCCGGTGCGGGACTGGTCACGGCCGCGGTGCCGGTTCCTGCGCTTCCGCTGGTGGCAGCAGTGGCGCCGGAGCTGATGACATGGCCACTGGCAGCCACTGAAGGCGGACAGATTGCGGCGGAGAATCTTGCCCCGGTGCAGTTGGCTGAACTCACGGCCGGAAAGACGGTGCTGGCCATCGGGCCTGGAATGGGCCAGAGCTCGCAGACCGTCAAGTTCACCACCGGGCTGCTCTCGGCCACAAGGATTCCGGTGGTCATAGACGCCGATGCCTTGAACATACTGGCTGCCAAGCCGGTGCTGCTGGCCAAGTTGGCCAAGGGGCGCACGATGGTGCTGACTCCCCACCCTGGCGAGATGGCGCGATTGGTAGGCACGACCGTTGCGGAGATCCAGGCTAACCGCTTGTACGCGGCACGCAGCTTTGCGCAGCGTAACGGCGTTACCGTGGTGTTAAAAGGCTGGCGCACGCTTATCGCTCACCCTGATGGCCGCGTGGCTGTGAATACCACCGGCAATCCAGCCATGGCCAAGGGGGGCAGTGGAGACCTGCTCACCGGGCTGGTGGCTGGACTGTTGGCGCAGTACCCGACGGAGCCGGCGCGAGCCGTGGAGGCTGCAGTTTATCTGCACGGGCTGGCCGCGGACCTGGCATTGCGCGAGCGCGACGAGCACACGCTGCTGGCCACGGACAGTCTTCAACATCTTTCTCGGGCTTTTCGCTTTGATTCGCGCGGCCCGAACGGTTATGTTTGGTTGCAGGGGCTGCCGGTGGAGTCATTGCCGGCCACGGCCTCCCGCGAGGCAGCACAATGAGCAAGGTCGCCCCACCCGCCGAAGGCAGGACTCACCAATTCACCACCCACAGTGGCGCGGACACTATTGAAGTCGGACGCAAGCTGGCCCGGTTGCTGAAGCCGCCGCAACTGCTGCTGCTGCGCGGCGATCTGGGCACCGGCAAGACCACGCTGGTGAAGGGTATTGCGCAGGCTCTGGATGCGGCCGAGCCCGACGAGGTTACGAGCCCCACATTCACCCTGTTGCACGAGTATGACGGCGCGCTGGACGGACGCCCGGTAAAGCTGTTTCATCTTGACGTGTACCGCCTGGAAGGCGAGCGGCAACTGGAGACACTGGGCTTGGACGAGTTGCTGACGCCTGACGCGCTCGTGCTGGTGGAGTGGGGCGAGAAATTCAAGAGCATCCGTAAGAAATCCACTGGCGAAATCGCAATTACTTCAGCGGGCGGAGATGCGCGCAAGATCACGGTGACAACTAAAGACTGAGGGAGGCCATGAGCGCGACTTCCGATTCCGGTGGCGCGGTTGACTGCAGTGGATCGTGCGCCGCGCCTTCGACTTCGGTGCGCCCAGTTCTCTCGCGCCACCTTGCGTGGCTGCAGTGGATCACCTTGGGGTGGATGACGCTGGAGTGTGCGGGTTCGCTGTTCGCGGCAGCCAGGGCTCACAGCGTGGCGCTGCTCACCTTCGGATCAGACAGCCTGATTGAACTGCTCTCTGCCGCCGTGGTGCTGCTGCAGTTTCTACCCCGGTTCCCTTTGAAGAAAACACATGCCGGGAGAGCGGCCGCGGTTCTGCTCTATGCGCTTGCGGGCGCAGTGGTGGGCATCGCTTTGCTCACTTACCACACGCCGGTCGAGTCCAGTCCGTTGGGTATTGCGATTACCGCGCTGGCCCTGGTGGCTATGCCGGTGCTGGCGGGTCTCAAGCGCAGACAGGCACGCGTATTGAACAACCGGGCCCTGGCCGCTGATGCTACGCAATCAGCCACTTGCGCGTACTTGGCGGGGATCACGCTGGCCGGGCTGCTGACTTACACGGTCTGGCGCATCACGTGGGTAGACACGGTTGCAGCACTGGCAGCGGTTCCCATCCTCATCGTGGAGGGACGCCGGACGTGGCGCGGCCAGGGATGTGGATGCTGTGAGTGAAAAGTACTTCCTCCCCGCGGCAGTTATATGTCTACTTTTGACCCGCCGCGGGCGACTTACCCGCACTTAGAAGATTGGCCAGAAGCCGATAAGATCCGGGCACTAACTCGGGTAACTGGCGATACAGTGCATAGGCGACGTAGATATAAGTTCCCTTTCCGGGATGAGTCACCAGCAGGCCGCCGCGCTGGGGATCCTGTCCGGCGTCCGCAGTCTCGGTGAGCGCTGTATAACCGGAGTCCCATGTATCGAGGAAGGAGTGCCCTCGTTCCTCGACCCAGCCGTCAAAGTCCGCTGTGCTGATGGCGTTGGGCCAGGCCAGCAGTGGGTTGGCGGGGTCCAGCAGCTTAACCGGCGCTTGCTCGTCCACTACGCGCTCGGGCATGCGCCCCATGGACAGTGGCAGCGGAGCGGGGAAGTTGCTGCTCTGGTATTGCACGATGAGCGTTCCACCCTGGCGCACGAATTCATCCAACCGCGGTTGGACCAGCGCTAATTCGGGTCGAACCGAGTAGGCGCGGATGCCGATGATGATGACGTTCCACGCCGAGAGATCGGCGGAGGTGAGCTCGGCCGCGCGGAGCAGATGGGGTGTCACACCCATGCCTTCGATGGCATCAGGCACCAGATCGCCGGGTCCCATCACGTAACCAATGCGCAGCCCCGGCGCCAGTTTCGCATCGATCTTGCGAGTCTTGAACTGCGCGGGTCTGTACTGGTTATAGGGCCGTAATCCGGCGTAGCCCACACTCTGCCAACCGGTCTCATAGGAGCGCCCGCCGGAGCGAGCCACGGCTTGGATGGAATAAGCTCCAGTTTCGGCAGCGGCCGGAGTGACGGAAAAGAGGATGGGCTCAGCGTCTCCGGCGCCGGCGCGATGAAACTGTGCTTCAGCCGGGTCTGTGCGCCAGCCTGCGGGTAGATTCAGAGCGATGGTGCCTTCGGCTGCGGCTTGCGTGTGTACTGTGACGCGGACAGGCAACGCACTGCCATCGAGAGGAAGAATTCGCGCCTCGGGCTCGACGCGGACGCCAATTGCGGGCGTGACCACAAGAGGTTCATAAATGCCGCCAGGCCCAGTGACTCGGTCGAGAGTCTGGACCACCTGGCCGATGCGAATGGGCAGGCCGTCGAAGGTGAACTCCGCCCACGCGGAAAGCGGCCAGGGCCCGAAGGAGCGCTCGCGCCATTCAGATCGAGCGACGTCGTAGTATGGCTGTTCGATGGACGGGCGAGTGAAGAAAGGCTGCGTCGGTTCAGCGTTCTCGGCGGCCTGCACTCGGAAGATGGGATCGGCGGCGAGGGCAGCGGGGTCGATGGCTGTGGCGGGCTGATCAATCTTCCAGGGGTCACCGCTGCGGCTTTCGAGCCAGACTTTTTCCAGATGAGTTTCCGCCGTGGCCTGCGCGGCATGGACGCGGACGCGAAACTCTTCGCCGGGTGAAACGCTGCGGGGAGCCTCGTCGGCCGAATCGCCGCGAAAGCCGCCGGTCTGTGCGCGGTCTTCATTGGTCCTGAATGGGACGAGGTCCAGGCCGAGGAGATTTTGGAGTGCGGACTGGAATTGCTCGATTTTGGCGTCGAGTTCGAACAATAGGTCCGCTTTGGCTTCGGCGGGCATATTGCTTGCGGCTACTCTTGCTCGCAGTTCGAGCGTCTCGCGGTAGACGGGTGAGAGTTGGTGAGCGGACGCGGCGCCGGCGCTGCAGATGCATTTCAATGTGAATTGCTTGAGGCCTGTGTCGATCTGGCGGAGTCCGCTGACGAGCCACTCTGGCGCAGGTGCAGCCACTAGGCGAGACAGCCCTGCGATACCGGTGTCGATATTCACCCTGCTGTTGTGAAACAGACCGGTGTCGCCGGCCTTGGTGCCCGCGCCGGCCTTTGCAACCGTAGCTACTGCCCAAAGGTGATAGCGCGATGTGCCGGGTCCGCTGAGCGTGGGATTGGCGCCGCCATTCTGCGACTTCTGCTCACCCCAGCCCTGGCGCGCAATCTGCACGTAACTGCGGCCCAGCACGGGGTCCAGCGTGCCCACGGGAACTGTCACATCGGTCGAAGGCACACCGGTGATCCACTCGCCCGTGACGTAGTTGTGGAAACGGGCGGGCGCCCATTTGCCGGTGGCGTAGTCGAACATGCCCTTCTCAGTAACCGGTGCGAAAGGAACCATGGAGTAGACAGCAAGTGGCTGCCAGGGCTGCATGCCGTCTTTCAACTGCTCGGGGAAGATCGCGGGATCGCCGGCGGCCTTGAATACCTCTTGCGCAATCTCGCCGGAGACCTGGTGCTGCCCGTGGCCATCGGTAATGCCGCCGACGAAAGTGGAGACAATGATTTGCGGCCGCTCAGAGCGCACCGCCAGCACAGCATCATAGAGCACGCGGTCATGGCTCCAGCGGGTGAAGGCCTCTTCCTGTGTCTTGGAGAATCCGAAGTCCACCTCGGTGCCCCATAGCTGCTTTGCGCCATAGAACTCACCGGCTCGCAGCAGCTCATTGGTTCGGATGATGCCCAGCGCATCGTCGCTGTCGGCAGACATGGCGTTCTGGCCGCCTTCGCCGCGATTGAGGGTGAAGAGCGTAGCGCGCACGCCCAGGCCACGGGATAGATAGGTGAGCAGCGCGCCGTCCTCGTCGTCGGGGTGGGCCACGATCATCATCACGCTGGCGGTGGTCGACAGGCGCTTGAGCGTTTGCTCCAGCGCCGCCTGGCCACGGTCTTCCGGCAACGGAAGGGCGATGTCGGCGGGCTCGGCGGAAGGAAGCGGCGCGAGCGCGGCAACCTTGGATGCGGGTTGCTGCGCGCACAAGTTAAACGCGCCGGCGCCGGTCAGAATGATGCCCGCGAGAGACGCAACCAATGCTGTACGATGGATTCCCAGAGAACAATACATACTTCTCGTCAGTGTACAATCCGTGCAGCACTGCTGCTTAATGATCCCTTCCTCATCCATCTCCGGCAACGCAACAAAAGACACAAGCGGATCTCTTGAGAGGCGCATCGGACTGCGCTCCGCGGTTTTGTTCAACATGCTGGAGATGATCGGCGTGGGGCCCTTTATCACGCTGCCCCTGGTGATTGCGGCGGCGGGCTACCGGCTCTCCGTGTGGGCGTGGCTGCTGGGCGCGGCCATCGCCGTGGCCGATGGGTTGGTGTGGGCCGAACTGGGCGCGGCCTTTCCGCGTGCCGGTGGATCGTACGCATTCCTGCGCGAGATCTACGGCCCCGACCGCGCCGGCAATTGGCTGAGCTTTCTTTACGTGTGGCAGTTGAGCTTTTCCGCGCCGCTGTCGATTGCTTCAGGTTGCATCGGGCTGTCGAGCTTTCTGGCGTGGTTCTGGCCGGGGCTGGACGGGGCGCCGATTGCCGCGCTGCCGGCACTGCACTACGCAAACTTTGCCGCGGCCGCGGCGTGCCTGCTGGTGACCTGGCTGTTGTATCGCAGGCTCAGTGTAGTGACGGGTACGGCCTGGGTGCTATTTGTGGGGGTGCTTGCGGCGCTCGCGGGAGTGATCGCTTCAGGCTTTGCCCATGCGGCGGCAACAGGCGGCTGGCATATGCCGGCATCCCCGACGCTGTCGGTTGGGGTCGCGCTGGGCGGTTTGGCGCAGGCGACGCTGATCACCACTTACGACTATTGGGGCTACTACAACATCACGTTTCTCGGCAGCGAAGTGCGGGACCCGGAAAAGACGATTCCGCGCGCGATTCTGCTGTCGGTGCTTTTTGTTTCGACTCTCTATGTGCTGATGAACCTGGCTGCGCTGCCTTCAATGCGCGATGCTGCGGCGCACGTGGCAGAGAGCGCCACGATGCGCGTGCAATTAGTCGCGGAGATTGCGCGGTCTGCATTCGGCACGTGGGCCGGATACACGATTGCGGCGCTGGTGATGTGGACGGCGTTCGCTTCAGTGTTTTCGCTGCTGCTGGGCTACTCGCGCGTGCCGTATGCGGCAGCACAGAGCGGGAACTATTTTCGTTTTCTGGCGGCTGTTCATCCTCGACATGGCATTCCGCATCGATCGCTGGTTGCACTGGGCCTGGTGGCCTCGGGGTTCTGCTTTTTCAGCCTGCAGCAGGTGATTACGATGCTGGTGGTTACGCGCATCCTGCTGCAGTTCTTTTTGCAGCACGTGGGCGTAATGGTGTTGAGGGTGCAAAGGCCGGAGCTGAAGCGGCCTTTTCGCATTCCGCTGTATCCGCTGCCTCCCTTGGCGGCGATGGCGGGATTTGCGTTCATCCTGGTGAATCGCAGTCATGCGCTGAGCGGACTGGCGGTGGCGGCGGCCATTGCATCGAGCGGAACGCTGATCTATCTTGTCCGGGCAAAAAGGCTGGGGCAATGGCCGTTTGCGGCGGCCTTGCGCTGATACCCCCCTCCCCCTATTCTGTGCGGAAATTCTTGATCTTAATGGACTTAGCCAATAGGGGCGGCGCTAAATTATTGAAAGCATTGGAGTTGTCCGCAGAATCTTCTCAGGAAAGGACTTACAGCGCCTGTTTGGGGGTGAGGTCTGTGCCGCCTTTTCTATCTCCACCTCGATAGTGCAGGAAGCCGAGGAAATGATCTGCAAAGCAATCGAGCTCTCTTCGAGGGATGAAGAGCAACGAGGTATTCCGTGGGGCTGAGTCCGATCGATACTTTATGGACAAATGCGAGGCGCAAGCCATCCCAGGTCTCAAAAGCGAATCCTCACCCCAGCGACGAAGACCTGTCATCGGGGATCCCGAGACCTGGGGCACCCATTTTCGTGCTCTGTTCCGATCGTTAAGATATGGGCCACCCGTCGGACTCGATCACAATCAGGCAGCGGCGCGCGTATCTCGCGATTTCTTCTTTGCCGCTCGTACAGGCTTTTTCTCGGTGATGGAGAGGCGCAAGCCCACGGTCTTGAGAACGGCGACCAACGTCTTGAGAGTCGGATTACCTTTCGGAGAGAGTGCTCGATAAAGAGACTCTCTGCTGATGCCGGCGGCGGCCGCAACTACGCCGAGACCGCCATAAGCTTCGGCGACAGAACGCAACGCGAGCAGGCCGCCGGCGCGCTCTTGGGGATTGTCGAGCGATTCCATGGCGACTTTCAGGTATTCAATAGCGAGCTCGCGGTCGGAGCGAAGTTGCTCGATCTCCCATGGATGGTAGGGTGCACCTGCCTTGTACTTTCTCATGCCTGCCTCCTTTTCCAGTCGGCCCAAAACTGCTTGGCGCGCTGAATATCCTTCTTCTGGCTTGCCTTGTCTCCCCCGCAAAGCAGAATGACCCATTCATTTCCTGATCGGCCGCAGTAGACGCGGAATCCCGCTCCGACATGAATCCTAAGCTCGAGTACACCCTCACCGACGGGAGCGCAATCGCCGAGATTGCCTGCTTCAACCTGCCGCAGACGAGTAAGAATTCTGGCATGGGCGACTTTATCCCGCAAGTCCGATAGCCACTCTTTGAACGGGGACCGTCCCTCCGCTTGCTCGTACAGGATCAGTTCCATTGCGCAGTAAGTGTAGCATAAAAGCTACAAACGCCAGCACGGAGGTAATTTGGGAGCACAATTCCAGCTTCTAACTAATCCAGTTTTTTACCGGTGCATAGGGTAATGAACCACGCCGCGACCGCCCAAAGTCCTGGGAGGGAGGCCACTAAGATCGAAACATCAGACCGATTCGAAAAAGCTTATAGCGAGGTGTACGACGATAAAATACGATATCGACGATCCAGCCGGCCGTGTAGCACAAGTTTGCCATCACGCCGAAAGCGATCGGAAGAGCAATCAGTCCCATTGGTTCTTCGAAATCGACTCCCGGTTTGACCGCCAACGGTCCTACGAAGATGACGAGAGAAAGCGTAACCAATCCAGTCAAACCAACCAAGACGTTATAGCGGATTCGGTGGATTTCCCACCAGCGAATGATCCCGCTACGCGACATCTCCTTGCTTTTCTCGAACGGACTGTCGGCTGTCCAGATCATGAGGCTTCGGATTCCAATATCTTCCGCTCAGTTCAAGAACATCGTCCGATACAGGGTGTCGCGCTGGACGGGCTTGAAACCGGCGTCGCGGATGATGCGGCGTAGCTCTTCCTCGGTGGTGCAGTTACTGGTGCCCGCGGCTTTGACCACATTCTCCTCTAACATCACGGAACCTACATCGTTGCCGCCGAAGTGGAGGCCTAACTCCAGCACCTTCAAACCCTGAGTTACCCAGCTAGCTTGCACGTTTTCGATGTTATCGAGATAGAGACGCGAGATAGCCAGCACTTTAAGATATTCAACACTAGTGGCTTCTTCCCAGCCACGGCCGCCGAGCGCTGTGTTGTGGGGTTGGAAGCTCCAGGGGATGAAGGCCGTGAATCCGCCGGTCTCTTCCTGCAGGCGGCGCACCACCTCGAAGTGATTGATGCGCTGTTCGAAGGTCTCGCCCACGCCGAACATCATGGTGGCAGTGGTGCGCATGCCGAGTTGATGGGCCATGCGATGGACGCTGACCCAATCCTCGGTGTTGCACTTGAGGCGGGCGATGCGCTGGCGGACGTCGTCGTCCAGAATTTCAGCGCCGCCACCGGGGATGGAATCGAGGCCGGCGTCGCGCAGACGGATGATGGTGTCGCGCAGGCTCAGATCAGAATATTTGGCAATGGCCAATACCTCAGATGCGGTAAGGCAATGCAGCCAGATCTGCGGAAAGCGCTGCTTGATACCGCTGAAGAGGCGCTCGAACCAATCAATCTTGAGGTCGGGATGGATGCCGCCTTGCATCAGCACGCCGGTGCCGCCCATCTCCAGCGTTTCGGCGATCTTCTCGTAGATCTTCTCGAATTCGAGGATGTAGCCCTCTTCCGACCGGGGTCCCTTGAGCGGCCGGTAGAAGGCGCAGAAGGTGCAGTACTCGGTGCAGAAGTTGGTGTAGTTGATGTTGCGGTCGATGATGTAGGTGACCACGCCCTCGGGGTGCAGGCGGCGGCGCACGGCGTCGGCCTCAAAACCCAGGCCGATCAGGTCAGGGGAGCGGAAGTAGTCAAGGGCCTGTTGGCGGGCAAGGGGCATAGTTTGATTCTACCAATTTGCGGGTTCAGGGCAGGAACGGGCGGCGTTACTTGCCCTTGGTCTTGCGAAAGAGGAAGAGTCCCCGGCTCTGCACCGGGTCGCGGCGGGTGCGCGAGAGGTTGGAGGCGGTGGAGATGCCGCTGAACAGGACGAAGAAATCCCAGAACGCGCGGAGAAAGTTTTTCCGGTTTGCTGTGGCCATGGGGGAAACACCTTACCGGCAAAGAACCGGCGCATTCATTCATCTATTCGAGCAGGAAAGGCTGTTGCCGGTTGCATGTTTTTTCCGGTTCGGCAGTTGAGGCGGCGATGCGCTACTTGGCAACGTTGGGCTTGGCAGGCGGCTTTTTTGCGGTCTGCGGCTTCTTTGCCGGGCTGGAGACGCCCATGCTCATCAGGAAGAAACCGAGACCCTTGCGCAGGGAGTCGAGTACGCTCATGATTCCGATCCTTTCCAAACCCTTGAAGACTCAGCCATCTGCATCGCGCCTATTTGCCGGGGGCCGGGGCGTTGTGGGCGGCAGCCACAGGCGCGGCTGGGGCCGGGGAACCACGGAGGATGCCAAGCGCGGCGGGCGGCAGGGGCTTGTTGGCGTTGGCCAGCAGCAGGCTCACCTGCCACACTTCGGCATCGGTCAACTGGCTTTTGAAGGCCGGCATGCCCGTGAGCCGGAGTCCATTGGCAACTTTCCAGTAGGTTTCTCCAGGCGGATCGTCGCTCACGCCCACCACGTCGCCGCTGGGATGTTTTTCCCAGAGTTGGGGGGCATCGGGGTACATGCTGGCGCCCATGGCGGCCGGCTTTTCGTGAAGTCCATGGCAGAAAGCGCACTTTTCAGCGTAAATGTGGGCTCCGGCCAGAAGATTTCGCTCATCGACCTGGATGGGTGGGTTGCCGATCATTTCGCGGTCAATGCGCGCGTGGAGGGGAATTCCGACGATCTGGCCTTCGTACGGAAAGGGCTTGTCGGCGACAGCCACGGGTACCTTGCCGTACATAAACCAGGCCGCCACAGCGAAAGGGGTGAGTACGACTGCAAGGATCATCCCAAACAGGACACGAGACATAGGGAACAGGGCCTCCGATGTTTCTAATCGTAGTGCATAGAACTTAAAACCAGCTGAAAGAAGGTTTACTTCTTACTCAATACGAAAGTTTTGCTTTACAACGGGACGCGGAATTTGACACAGTTTGGCCCATGCCGCTGCACCCGGGCGCGGCTATTCCCCATCTTGATGCAAGGAGTTCCCCCCATGGCAGATCACTCGAAGATGAAGCTGGGCCGCAAGGCCATTAAGACCGATTCGCGCACTCTGGCGCTTGGCGACTACCTGACACCGTCGCTGCCGCCCCCGCCACCCGCAGCCGACTGGACCAAGGGCATCACCGGCTGGGGCATGATGCTGAACGACCAACTGGGCGACTGCACTATTGCCGGCGTAGGCCACGCCGTGCAGGTGTGGACGGCCAACACAGTCGGGATCGCCACGGTGCCCGATCCCACCATTGAAAACTACTACGAACAGTGGGACGGCTATGTCCCTGGGAACCCGAATACGGACAGCGGGGGCATCGAGCTGGACGTGCTGAACGACTGGCAGAAGCAGGGATTCGCGGGCCACACGCTGCTGGTCTTTGCCGATCCCAAGGTGGGCAATCTGGTGGAGATTCGGCAATCCATCGCATTGTTTGGCGGCGTCTACATTGGGCTGGCTTTGCCCCTGACAGCGCAGACCCAGGATGTGTGGGACGTGGTGGCTGGCGGCGGCGCCAACACCAAAAAAGGCAGCTGGGGCGGGCACTGCGTGTTTGTGCCCAAGTATGACGAGCATGGATTCACCTGCATCACATGGGGCCAGCCAAAGACCATGACGCTGGCCTTCTGGAAGAAGTATTGCGACGAGGCCCACACCCTGCTGGGTCAGGACTGGCTCAGCGCCAAGGGGTCGCCCGCGGGCTTTAACCAGACGCAGCTAGAGACCGATTTGCACGCGATCAGATAGAGGGCGAGGGACGAATTCGCTCGGCGCGGGTCAAAGGGAATGCGGCTCGCCCACAATGCTCCCCCAAGATGGTTTAATACCTATTGGGGGAGCGCTTCAATCAGGGTGCTTCCGTAAAGTCGTGGAGGTATCCCGAAAGCGATGCATTTCTTTCGCCGTCTTGCCCTTCTGCTGGCGCTCACTTTGCCAGCCGCGCACGTCCTTCTGGCCCAGAGCACCGATTCCAGCAGCAATCCTCCCGCAGCGCCAGACCAGGCGCAGCAGCCCACAGCCCCGGGGAACCAGGGACAGTTGAGCGTGCAAGCCCGCATCCGGGCACGGCGGGAACAGCGCCGCGCCCAGGCCATTCACGACACCTATGCGCATCTTTACGAGGCATTTGTCGGGGGCGGGTATCTGCGGTTCAAGCCCGGCCCGGGCCTGCAGAAGCTTACGTACTACTCGTGGGACACGGCCCTGACCCGCTACTTGACTGAACGGCTGGGAATCACCGGAGATGTTCGCGGCTACTACGGCACGGCTTATGTAGGGCTGAACGAGGCCGCCATTACGCGGCCCTCCATCAGCCAGTACCAGTTCATGGCCGGACCGACCTACCGCTTTTACCTGCGGCCGCGGTATTCAGTGGCCGCGCGCGCGATGGGCGGAGTGGCGATGGGCAACTTCTCCAGCGACACCAACGGCTTTGGCTCCGCGGCGCTGGGGCTCTATCCCGATTCTTCGACGTTTGCCATCGACGGCAGCCTGATCGGCGAGGTGAACGTGACGCCCAACTTGTCGCTGCGGCTGGCGCCGGAGTACATGGCCACCGGCTTTGGATCGAAGATGCAGAACAGCGTGGGCTTTCAATACGGGTTCGTTTACCGGTTTGGGAAGCTGTAAAGGGCAGGGAACAGGGATCAGCTCTTCCGGGCGCTGGCTGCGGCAACTTGAGGGAAGCGGCTTCGACTGCACCATTTTCCATGGTTTCATGGCGATTTGGGGCCGAAGACAGGGGAAAATCGGAGCTTATTGTTTGCCGATAAGTACATAGGGCTAATTCTCAAGATGTTCAATGCGTGCTATCCCAGGTCCGAGAATCCGAACCTGGGCCACCCGATCATTTTGGGTTAGTCGGATATGGGCTCGGCATCATTTTGCAACCCAGATCCCAAAATCGGGACCTGGGGCACCCATTTCGCGGAAGGACCAGTGCTGCGCGGTTAGTTTTCGGCGCCGTGGCACTTCTTGTATTTCTTGCCGGAGCCGCAGGGGCAGGGGTCGTTGCGGCCTACCTTTTCTCCGCTGCGGCGCTGCGTGGGGTCGCTTTCTTCGCCCGCTCCGGCGCGGCTGGCCACGGCAAGTTCGCGCTGCTTCTTGCGGTGGAATTCCTTTTCGATGGCGTCGATGGTGGTAGAGGGCGCGCGAGTCGGCATGGCGATTTCGCGGGGCGCCTCGTCCGGCGAAAACGAGTGCGCGGCGCTGGCCACCGGCGGCGCGGGAGGAACGGGGCGGCGCGGCTCGGGAGCGGCATTCACAGGCTGGCCGTCGGGGCCGAGAATCTGCATGCGGAAGAGGAAGCGGACCGTGTCTTCCTGGAACTTGAGCATCATGGCTTCGAACATGTCGAAGGATTCGCGCTTGTAGGCCACCAGCGGGTCCTGCTGCGCATAGCCGCGCAGGCCGATGCCTTCCTTGAGATGGTCCATGGAGAGGAGATGTTCTTTCCACATGCCGTCGATGACGCTGAGCATCACCATCCGCTCGTGGTAGCGCATGGTCGGGGCGCTGAGGATCTTCTCCTTGATTTCGTATTGCTCCTTGAGCTTGGCAAAGATGGTGTCGCCCAGCTCGTGGCGGCTCCAATGCTGCGGCATGATTCCCGCCGCTCCGATATTCAGCGAAGCGAGCTTTAACCCGAAATGTTCGATGAGCTTGTCGTCCAGGGCCTTGAGGTCCCACTGGTCGGGGCGGCGATTTTCGGGCGCGTACTCGTCGAGCAGGGTGCTGAGAATGCCTCCGACGTAATCTTCGAGGATGAGCTCGCGCTGCTCCACGCCCTCGAGCAACTGGCGGCGCAGGCCATAGACGGCCTCGCGCTGCTTGTTCATCACGTCGTCGTACTCGAGCAGGTGCTTGCGGGACTCGAAGTTCTGCGCCTCAACGGCTTTCTGGGCTCCCTCGATGCGCTTTGAGATCATCTTGGACTCGATGGGCACACCCTCTTCCATGCCCAGCCGTTCCAATAGAGTGCTGACCCATTGCTTGGCGAAAATGCGCATCAGGTCGTCTTCGAGAGAGAGGAAGAAGCGCGACTCGCCGGGGTCGCCCTGGCGGCCGGCGCGGCCGCGTAGCTGGTTATCGATGCGCCGCGACTCATGGCGCTCCGTGCCGAGGATGAAGAGGCCGCCGGCCTCGATGACCTGCAGGTGCTCCTGCTGCGCGGCTTCAGAGTGCACCTTGAAGACTTCGGTCCACTCCGGCTCGGCGATTTCGAACTCCTGGCCCTGGTAATAGAAGCGTAGGAATCCGGCGGGGGCCATGGGGTTGATGGCGCCCTCGGCAACGCTGATGGCGCGGGCGTGGCCCTTCCTTACCAGTTCCTGGCGAGACATGAATTCGGCGTTGCCGCCGAGCAGAATATCGGTGCCGCGGCCGGCCATGTTGGTGGCGATGGTGACCATTCCCAGGCGGCCGGCCTGGGCCACGTATTCAGCCTCGCGCTCGTGCTGCTTGGCGTTCAACACCACGTGCTTGACGCCCTTGCGCGCCAGAATGGCGGAAAGCCGCTCGCTCTTTTCGATGGAAACGGTGCCCACGAGGACGGGCTGCTGTTTCTCGTGCAACTGGGCGATGTCGTCGGCCACCGCCTTGAATTTTTCTTTCTCGGTGCGGAAGACCACGTCGGCGTTTTCAACGCGCAACAGCGGTCTGTTGGTGGGGATGACGACGATTTCGAGCTTGTAGATCTTCTCGAACTCGGCGGCTTCGGTTTCGGCGGTGCCGGTCATGCCGCTGAGCTTCTGATAGAGGCGGAAGTAGTTCTGGAAGGTGATGGTGGCCAGGGTCTGGTCTTCCTTGCGGATGCTGACGCCTTCCTTGGCCTCGATGGACTGGTGCAATCCGTCGGACCAGCGGCGGCCGGGCATGAGGCGGCCAGTGAAGGTGTCGACGATGATGACTTCGCCGTCCTTGACCACGTAGTCCACGTCGCGCTTGTAGAGGGCGTGGGCCTTGATGGCGGTCTCGACGTAGTGCTTGAGTTCCCAGTTTTCAGCGTCGGCGATGTTGCCGATGCCAAGCAGGCGCTCAATGGTCACCCAGCCTTCATCGGTGACGCCGATGGTGCGATGTTTCTCATCGACTACGTAATCGCCGGTGAATGTCTTGGTTTCGAGAGTCTCGATCTCCTCGCCCAGTTCGAGTTCAGGAATGATTTTGCGCGCGCGGGCGTACTTGTCCGTGGTCTGGTCGGTGGGGCCGGAGATGATGAGCGGGGTGCGGGCTTCGTCGATGAGGATGGAGTCCACTTCGTCGACGATGCAATAGTAGTGGCCGCGCTGGACACAGTCCTTGACGTCGAACTTCATGTTGTCGCGCAGNNGCAGGTAGTCGAAGCCGAATTCATTATTGGTGCCGTAGGTGATGTCGGCGGCGTAGGCGGCGCGGCGTTCGTTATCGTCGAGGTCGTGGACGATGACGCCGACAGAGAGGCCGAGGAACTCGTAGATTTTGCCCATCCACTCGGCGTCGCGTTTGGCCAGGTAGTCGTTGACCGTGACCACGTGGACACCGTGGCCGGTGAGGGCGTTGAGGTAGCAGGCAAGGGTGGCGACGAGGGTTTTGCCTTCGCCGGTCTTCATCTCGCTGATTTTGCCCTGGTGGAGCACCATGCCGCCGATGAGCTGCACATCGAAGTGGCGCATGTGCACGGCACGCCAGCCGGCCACGCGCACTACGGCAAAGGCTTCGGGCAGCAACTCCTCCAGGGCGGCGCGCTCGGCGGTCTTGATCTCTTCAGGGTTCTTGAGGCCTTCAAGTTTGGCGGCGATGCGCGCGCGGAATTCGGCGGTTTTGGCGCGCAGCTCTTCGTCTGAGAGCTTATCCATCTCCGCCTCCAGGGCGTTGATGGCGGCAACCGAAGGCATAAGGCGCTTGATGGCGCGCTCGTTCGCGGTGCCAAAAATTTTGGTGAGTATCTTATCGAAAAACAAAGGAATCTCCGTCTACCAGTGTAAATGGCGGGGGTTGTGAACGGGCATGATGGGGCCGGTTCAGGATGTTGCGCCTCCCATTTGGCGGGAACAGGCGCTTAAAGCCTGAATACCAGCGTATCAATGGGCTCGCCGTGGCGAATGCGGCGGAGCTGGCGGTGGAGACGCTTCAGCGGAGATTCGGGATCGCCCTCATCGTCCTCGTCAGAGGTCTCAACCAGCCGGGCCTCGATGGTGTATGCGACGCTGGGGCGGTAGAACATGGGCATCAATTGAAGCGCCGTTCCCAGTGCGAAGGAAGAGGGGCAAAATCCAAAGACCTTTTTACCCTGGCGTAACTTGCGTTCGGCCATGGTGCGTAGCAGGAAGTAGTGCACGAAAATGGCGGCAATGGCCAGAAGCGGAGCCATCAGGGCCAACGCCCCAACGACATCGAGAATTGAGTTGTTCATATAAAACCTTCCAGATCGCAGGCAGCACACAGCAGGAAAAAATGGAGGGCGCGCGGCGGAAAAGCTGTCGCAATGCCCGGTGCGATGCGAGGGGATTATGCGAGCCGGAAAGGTGGCGGACGCTGGAAAGATGCGGGCAGAACCGGAGCGGCGGGCACGCGGCCGATGTAGATGGAGGCCAGGGGCGCGAGCAGGCTCAGCGGCGAGATGACACCGACAAACAGAAGGGGCAGAATCGCCAGCCACGCCCCGCTGTCATCGCCATGCGTATGCGGGACCATGAGGAACACGAGAGCGACACCGACTGCGATTGCCGCAATCAGTAGCCATGTGCGCCAATGGGGATGCTGATTCATGGGCCTGCGCTCTTGGGAGCACAGGCTCCCACTTCTATTGTGCCATGGGGGACGGAAAACGGCGACAAAAGCGGAGATTCGCCGACGTTGGCGCACAAATCGGGGTGTTCTCACTGATGGAGCATGCCGAAGCCTCTTCTCGTATGCAGACCCCCCGGGAGGAAGCAATTCTCCAGTTGCTTCTGGTAGATGAACGCTTAATGCCGGTCTGGCGGGTCAGGTTGCTTGAGTTGCGTCTTCTTCAGGAAATCCCACGCATTGGAGTTCACTTCATCTGAGATTGCATAGTAGTTATGGTCATGATTGGGAATGACAGAAAGCTCCACGTGAAAGCTATTTTCTTCGAATAACCGCGTCGTCGCTTTCACGGCATCTACTGAGAAGAGCGGGTCGTCGGCTCCTACCCAGATGGCAATAGGCATTCGCCGCTCGGCCATGGAAAATAGCAGCTTTTCGTATCCAGTTGGTAGCGCGCCGGCATGAACTGCTGCAGCGGCGTAGTAGTGGGAATCGATGATGGCAAGGACCAGGGCATGAACAGCCCCGGCGGAATGTCCAAATAAGTAGATTCGGTTTGCATCGATGGCGTGCCTTGCCTTGACCTGCTCGATAACAGCGTGGAAGAAGCCGGGTGAGTCCGACTTCATGCTCCAACCTGAAGAGTCAGAAGAGTCCGGCGCAACAACGATGAAGGCTTCCCTGGAAGCAAGCTTGCTCCAGGCATCGACCATGACCTGCCCATTTCGACCGGAACCATGTAACAGAAGGACCACAGGCAGCGGGCTCGAGTTGTCCGGGATGAAGACGTAATATGTCCTCGATTTACCCGCAAACTCAAAGTTAAATTTTGTCGCCGTCTGTCCGCCCATCGGGTTTGCTAACAGAATGGAAACCAGGAACCCGAAGACCGCACTAGATTTCACGATGTTGCTCCTAGAAACATGCCTAATCATCGTTACCACATATTTCACGCGCGGTCTGCCGGGGAATACCGTATCCTCCTGTGCGTGAGGTGAACGTGAAGAGGCGCCGAGACGGTCGAAGGGCGAGAAATCGCCAGCACAATCATCGCGTCCTGCAACAGGGCACGGCGGATGGGGTTGGACTCTTCCGCGTTGTGAGCGGATGACTGCCAATTCGGAAGCTATAGCATCTTCGGAGTTGTTGTAGAAGGAAAGCGCGAACGCAACTGGCTTTTTTATAAAGAGAAAGCCAGCTTCCGCTGCTTCCATAAAGTCTACGTGTATCCCTGAAATGCTCCACGGAGTTTCAAGAAGGTTCCGGATTCGGACAAGGGGGGAGAATTCCAGCGCACAGGCATCTTTTTGGCGGAGTCGAGAATCATTGCATGGGGGGCTGGCGGAAGACCGGTGCCTACAAAGAGAGGGAAGCAATGGCAACGCACAAGGATGCGGCAGTGCGGGAACACGTGATCAATCTGCTCAAGGGCGGCAACGCACATGCGGATTTTGAGGCCGCGGTCAAAGATATTCCCGTGGGATTGCGGGGGAAGAGGCCCGAGGGCGCCGAGCACTCGCCATGGGAAGTGCTGGAGCATCTACGCATCGCACAATGGGACATTCTGGAATTTGCGCGCAACCCGCAGCACAAATCGCCCGATTTCCCGGCAGGGTACTGGCCGGCTGGACCTGCGCCCGCGAATGAGAAGGAGTGGGACAAGAGCGTGCACAGCTTTCGCGAAGACCTGAAAGCAATGTGCGCCCTGGTGGCGGACGAGTCGACCGATCTCTACGCGCGGATTCCGCACGGAAATGGACAGACGATTCTGCGCGAGGCGCTGCTGACGGCCGATCATAACGCCTATCACCTGGGCCAGATGGTGCTGCTGCGGCGTCTTCTAAAGGCATGGAAATAGGATGGCCGGCGGGAAGGGCTTGTTGAAGTGTGTGGCCGCGGCACCGATCCCGCCGGGGGCGGTTCGCCGTTGCAGAGAATTTCATCGTCTGGGCGCACAATCAAAGATGGGCAGCGACTCACGCGCAATCCGATCCGAACGGCGAACCCGCCGCGCGAAGCAGTCGCCTGTAGGCTCAGTCCACGCCGCCCCCTATCTGAAGCGCTGATATGGACTGTGAAACTGTGAAATCGCCCTTAACCCCAAAATAATCAACACGCCTCCTTCACAGTTTCACAGTTTCTGTGAAACCGTGAAACTGTGAAACTGTGACGTGGGGCGGCGTCAGGCGCGATGTCCGGCGGTGAGAATGCGCTCGGAGACGGCTTCCACAATCTGCTCATGGACCTCGTCGATGGTGAGGTTGCCCTCGATGAGAACAACGCGCTCCGGCTCGCGGGCAGCGATTTCGCGGTACTTTTGCCAGACGCGGCGGTAGAAGGATTCCTTCTCCTGCTCGAAGCGGCCTTCGTCCTGGCCGGTTTGGGCGCTGGTTCTCTGGTTGCGGTGGCGGGCGCGGTCCAGGCTGGCTTGAAGCGAGGGCAAAAGGAGCAGCGTCAGGTCCGGCTGCAGATTGCCGCAGACAAGGCGGTGCATCTCCAGCACCGTCGCGGAACCCAATTCGCGGCCTCCGCCCTGGTAGGCCTCGGTGGAGTCGGTGAAGCGGTCGCAGAGAACGATTTTGCCGGCGGCAAGGGCGGGCTCAATGACTTCGGCGATGGCCTGGGCGCGGTCAGCGAACATGAGTGCCATTTCAGCCAGCGGAGCCACGGCGGTGGCTCCGGAGTCGAGCAGCAGAGCGCGGATGCGGTCGCCCGTGGGAGTTCCGCCGGGCTGACGGGTTACCACGGGGTCCAGGCTGCGTTTTTGCATCCAGATTGCCAAGCGCCTGATTTGGGTGGTCTTGCCGGAGCCGTCGAGACCTTCGAGCGTGATAAATGCACCGCGCGGCATGGGGTGAGTCTATCACTGTGATGAAGGCGGGAGACGATGATGCCTGGGTTGTGTTAAAAACAGGTAATTCTCAAAGCGAAGCCGGAATTCATAGTGTGGGGCTGCAGGTTCGCAGCCATGCCTTGCAACGTTCCGATTTCGTAGGAACGTTACGGGCCGCGGATGACCGCGCCCCATTGGAGTTGAATCACTGTGAATTTTTTGTCTATCAGACCTCTTCTCTTTTGCGCCTGCTTCGCCGGCGCGCTGCTTGCAACAGATGGGCTCAATGCCCAGAACCTGACTCTCGAAGGACAGACCGGCGGGTTCCTGACGCCTACCGCGTACGTGGTCTATTCAGCCAAGGATCAGTTTTTTTCTCACCCTGCGGTGAGCTATCACTTCGTGAATACGCACGCGGTGATTGGCGATATCCACACTTTCAGCATCACGGAAGGATTTGCCAACCGGGCCGAAGTCGGCTACACGCGCAGCGTGCACTTCAAGGGCGACAGCGCGGCGTTCAGCAGCCTGTGGGACTACTCGGGAATGAATGTTGTTCACGGCAAGGTGGTGGCGATCAAGGATGGGCAGTTTGGCCCGTGGACGCCGGGCATTGCGGTGGGCGGGGTGGTCCGGACGGGGGACAAGTTTGTTTCCGGTGCGCTGAACCAGGAACTGTTTGGGGTTCTCAAGTCCTACACCAACGGCGATGTGTATGCGGCAGCGACCAAGACGTGGCTGCATCCGCCGGTGCCGTTCCTGGTGAACTTTGGATTGAAGATGACCAATGGCTCAATCTACGGGCTTGGCGGACAGGCGACGCGGTTTGGCGGTCGGCTGTTCGGTGGCTTGGGGATTCCGGTGCCCGGCCCGTTCGGAACGGCCATTGTGCCGTCGGCCGGTTTTACCCAGCAGGCGCCGCAGGTGCAGAACCTGGGCCTGATTCTGGTGGGGGGCAAGGCGCATTTGCCCACTACGCTTGATTATGCTGTGCGGGTGACGCAGAAAGACAACCCGCATTTTGCCTTCGACGTCGGCATCGGGCAGGTGGCGGGAGAGATCGGACAGACGCAGGTGCCGACGGGCCTGTTGCCGCCCTATCCCACCTCGGTCGTGATTCCGGTGAACCTGGAGGCGCGCAAGGTGCTGGGCATGGGGCTGAGCGTGCGCTATTGAGTCTGTGACCGCATGAATTCGTTCCTGAGATTTGTGGTTTCCCAGGTCAAAATCGAGACCTGAGGCACCCGGCCAGACGGCGCTCCTCCGCATCGCATACATTGAAGTGCGGAGGGGCGCTTTTGTCTTATTGCGGAACGATTTATTGCGGGCGAGTGGCGAGGCAGGAATTGCGGCGGGTACCTAAAGTTTCATCTCCCTAGTGCAACTTCCGGTGGAAGGCTGGGTTCAAGGTGGAGTAGTCTGACGGCGCGACCGGCGTGCATGTCCCGGAGATACAAGTCCGAGGCTGGCCGCAGAGAAACGCTTTGAAACGAACAGCTTCGGGTGGCGAGCTGTAAGCCGCCGCAAGCTCACCCAACCCTGACCCAACCGATGGCGAACCCAAGTTCGCAGGCGAGGCAGGTACGAACCCTCAAGGAGGTTCACTCATGCAAGTTTTTCGCACTGCTCGATGGTTTTTCCTGGCGCTGTTGCTCTGTTTGGTACCCGCATCTTCGTTTGCGGGAGTGTTTATCAGTGTGGGTTTTGCTCCGCCGGTGCTGCCGGTTTATGAGCAGCCGATGTGTCCGGAGCCCGGCCTGATGTGGGAGCCCGGCTACTGGGCCTATGGTCCCGACGGCTACTACTGGGTGCCCGGTGCATGGGTGCCGGCACCGTATGAAGGCGCATTGTGGACTCCGCCCTACTGGGGCTGGTCCGGCGGGCTCTTTATGTTCCACGAGGGCTACTGGGGACCGCACGTCGGCTACTACGGCGGCGTGAACTACGGCTTCGGCTACATGGGCATCGGGTTTGTGGGCGGCAGGTGGCATGGCCACGACTTTGAGTACAACAGAGCCGTGATGCGGGTGGATGACAGACGCTTCCACAACACCTATGAAGATCGCACCATTGTGAACAGGAACACGGTAGTGAACAACAACCGCGTGTCGTACAATGGCGGCCCCAACGGCATTCACCATGACCCGGTGCCGGAAGAGCGGGCGGCCATGCACGAGCAACACATGGCACCGACGTCATTCCAGCAGCAACATATGCAGGCTGCCCAGAGCGACAGGGGTTCCTACTTCAATAACAACCACGGGCGCCCAGCCACAGTGGCCGTGGCCAGACCGCTGACGACTGGAGCGCACCCGGCTGGGGGTGGGGCCGCGCAGGGGCAGCGAGGCTCGTTCAACGACAACAGGCGAGGCGGAACAAATCCGTCGTATCAATCGCAGCCGCGGTCGGTGCAGCCGCCCAACCAGGGCACGCAGCCGCATGGAAATCAGCAGAGCCAGGCCTACCAGAATCGCCCGGCACCGCAGTCTCGTCCGGCACCGCAGTCGCGTCCCGCTCCAGAGTCTCGTCCAGCGCCGCAATCGCGGCCCGCTGCACAAGCGCGGCCCGCACCACAGTCGCGTCCGGCTCCGGCACCAAGGGAAGAGCATCAGTCGGAGCCCAAAGAGCACAGGGGCCGGTAAGCGCCCAGATTCAACTTCTAACCTGAGAGGCTCACGGTTCGCCGTGGGCCTTTTTGCGCTAGTGTGGTGTCTCTGAAGTTCATTGCATAAGTTGAGGTCCCGAACCGCAGGTTCTTCGACTACGCCTCTCACGATGAAGCTGCGAGAGGCGCCGCTCAGGATGACAAGCATTATATTTATGAATCATTTACATTGAGGTAATACGTCCACATGACCCAGCGCGCCGGAGGGCTCGATGCCGGCGATCTCGACCTCGAGCCCGCCGTATTCGGGGTGGTCGTTTTCGCGGATGCGGTAGGCGAGGTCGATACGGCTGCCCTCGGCCAGCCGCAGTTGATCGACGCGGAAAGCCAGATCCCAGCCCACGGCGCGAATGGCTCCGCCGGTCAGGAGGGTTGCAGGGGCCTGGTCCGATTCCTGGGCCAGTTCGAGGCGGAGGTGGCGATCTTTCATGATGCGGGGCGCGGCCAGGAGACGGACATGGCGAGCCACGAAAAGTGGCTCGGGGTTGCCGTGGCCCAGAGGCTCCAGCTTGCGCAGCCAACCGGCGAGCACAGGTGTGATGCGGTCCAGAGGCAATTCCGCGTGAATGCGAAGGAGACGCTCGGGCTCGCGCGCGGCGAGGTGCTCCGCGGCGTAAAGGCTGAGGCGGCGTTTGAGTTCCGGCAAGACTGCTGCCGGCAGGGCAAATCCCACGGCAAAGGCGTGACCGCCGAAACGGGTGAACAAGTCGGCGCAACTCTCGATGGCGTCGAGCAGTTGAAATCCGTCGACGGAACGGCCGGAGCCGTGGGCCACGCCGTCCTCGACACTGATCACGATGGCCGGCTTGGCCGTGCGCTCGACCACGCGAGAAGCCAGAATGCCGATAACGCCGCGATGCCAGCCGGAGCCTTCAATCACAAGCAGGCGCTGGGCGGCCAGTTCGGCGTCGGTGGCCAGGCGCTGCTCAATGGCGGTGAGGGCGAAGGCCTCAGTGTCGCGGCGCTCGCGGTTGAGGCGCTCGAGTTTGGCGGCCAGTTCGGAGGCGCGGGCGGAATCGCGGGTGGTGAAGAGTTCGATGACCTCCGAGGCCACGTCCATGCGCCCGGCGGCGTTGATGCGCGGGGCCACGCGGAAGGCGACATCGAAGCCGGTGAGCTGTTTGGCGGCCGGGTCAAGCGCAGCGGCAGCAAACAGGGCACGCAAACCCACACCGACGGGGTTGCGCAACTGGCGCAGACCGAGAGTGGCGATGACGCGGTTCTCGCCCCGTAGCGGCACGGCGTCGGCGATGGTGGCGATGGCCGCCATCTTGAGGAAACTGGGCAGGATCTTTTCGCGGGTTCGGGCGGGATCGCGGCGCTGCAGCACCGCCTGGGCGAGCTTGAGCGCGATGGCCGCGCCGCAGAGTGATTTCTCAGGATAAGCGCAGCCGGGCTGGTTGGGATTGAGGATGGCCAGCGCCTGGGGCAGGGCGTCGTTGGCGTCGGGCAAGTGGTGGTCGGTGATGATGAGGTCCAGACCGAGACGGCGCGCGGTTTCAGCTTCGGCGAAGGCACGCATGCCGGTATCGACGGTAATGACTAGGCGAGCGCCTTCGGCATACGCTGCTTCAAGCACGCTCGATTGCAGTCCGTATCCCTCGCGCAGGCGGTGGGGGACATGAAAGCGGACAACTCCGCCGAGCATTTCGATGGCGGTTTTGAGCAGGACGACGGCAGTGGTGCCGTCTACGTCGTAGTCACCGTATAGCAGCACCGGCTCACGAGCGGCGATGGCGCTCTCCAGCCGGTCCACGGCCGCTTGCATGCCCAGCATCAGAAAGGGATCGTGGAGATGCGCCGGTTCGGGATTCAGGAAGGCGAAGGCCTGCTGCGGCTCGGTGATGCCGCGGGCCCACAGCAACTCGGCAATTAGCTGAGGTAAGCGCGCCTCTTTGGCAAGGGCTGCGGCTTCGACGGGATGCGCGTCGGCGACGATCCAGCGCTGGCGGAGGCAGTTACGAGGTGCAGGGGGGCCGTTTGTCAGGGTACCCACCGTGGCGGCCACCCGGCTTACTCATCCTCGTCGCCGCCTTCGTCGGCGTCGTCGAAAACGATGTCGCGAAGGCTTTCGATGTCTTCCAGCAGCGTCTGGAAGCGCGCGTACCACTCGGTGGTGGTTTCATGGAGAAAGACCAGGCCCTGGTAGACAAAACCTAGCTGGATGTAGCCCAATATGCCGCAGTATTTGCGCAGCCACTGGGCCTCGACCAACTCGGTGGCCTCTTCGTCGGGGAAGTTCATGTCCCCGGCTTCTTCGATCAGCGCGTCGAGCTCTTCGCGTTCCAGAGTCATCTCGCTGAAGGTGATGAAGGGAGCGCCCACGTGCTTGGCCATCTCCACAAAGTCTTTCCACGCCTCGGGATTGTTCTTGCCCTCCCACATCACGGAGGGAATGTCGTCGGTAATGCGTCCTGGTAGGCGGCGCAGACCGTGGCCCTCAATAAAGGCCACCATGTCATCTTTTAGCGAGATCAGGTTATCCGTGCTCATAGGTAAGTCTTAATTCTCTCAGATGCAGGTGGGAGGGGTGGTTGAATTGTGGAAAGTGAGGGGACGGGCGGCGGCGCGGAGGGAAACCAAGAGAGGTACAAATTACGGGGAGCCTGGCAACTGTGGAATGATCAAGGTATTCAGGAGGATTAAAGATTGCCTGTATTTGAACACCATGTTTTTGTCTGCCATAATGCGCGCCCCGAAGGAGCGCCGCGGCCTTCGTGCACGACTGACGGCAAGAGCGACCTGTTTACCGAATTGCAGCAGCGGGTCAAAGCCGCCGGGCTGGGCGGCCGGGTTCGTATCAACAAGTCAGGCTGCCTGGACCAGTGCGAACACGGGCCCACAGTGGTGGTTTATCCAGAGGGGGTGTGGTACGGCGGGGTGCAGCCAGAGGATGCGGCGGAGATCGTGGAACAGCACCTGGTGGGTGGGCGCCCGGTAGAACGGCTGCGGATGGCAGAGGAGTGCGTGAACACCAAGAGCTGCCCGCACCGGGGGTGAGCGGGAGGTGTACACCCAGCGGTCCGATGCGGTATTCTCAATACTTAGCCCATGATTTTTTCTCGTGAGTACATTGGGTATCTGGCCCACCGAACGGTCAAGCACCTCATTGATGCCAAGTTCATCACTACCAGCGACTTGAAGGGTACAGAGTCGCGCGTGACGAGTGGCCTGATCGAGGAGCTTTCACTGGAAGACCGCATCAACGATGAGGTACGCGTAATTCTCGAAGCCTACTCGGACGAGATGCGCAAGACCGGTGCGCAATATGCGGAGATGTTCAAGAAGGTGAAGACGGAGCTGGCGCGCAAATATAAGGCGGTGCTATGAGGGTCAGCCGCGACAAGCTCAACAAGCTGGCCCACACGGTGGCCGACACCCTGGCCGAGATCGACGAAGTGGGGTTCATGGAGGATCGGAACACGATTCGCCAGGAGGCGCGCAAGGCATTGGAAGCGCTGCTGACGCAAGAGGCCGGAATCGACACCGCGGCACGGCTGAAGATCGCCAACCAGCGGAAGATCATCCTGGAAGGCTCGCAAGAGTGGGAGATTCTGTACCGCAAATACTATAACGAAGAAGTGCGCAAACTGGGTATTTGAGCGGCTTCATGCAGTCGGCAGCATCTTTGGCAGCAGACCTGATATTTGTTACATTAAACAAGTGGCCGCACGCGGCCGCCCCCGCATGTGTGGCGCTATCGTCTAGGGGNNTCGATTCCCGTTAGCGCTACCAAAACAGATCCGCGAAGGCCCGCTCAATCGGCGGGCTTTTCTTGTGATCGAGAGACGTGCCGACGCGTTGCTCAGCCGCAAAAAATCGGCTTTCAGGGTGTTGCTTTCCGGGCGTAGACTCGCGCACAAGCTTCTGAGCTTTGCCGGAAGCGGAGGTCAACGGTCCGGGGTCAGACTCGTCTAATGTAATGAAAGTGTGCCTGGACCCATGAAGAGACCAACCGACTCAATCCTTTGCCTTACCGCATCGACGCTGGCCCTTGCCTTTTTGCCCATGGGCGGCGTGAGCCAACAACCCGCGTCCAGCCAGCCGGTCGCAACTCTGCACGTGCAGGCGCGCGAGGTGCTGCTGCCGGTGACCGTGCGGGACAAACACGGCGCATTGGTGACCACGCTGCAAAAGAGCGACTTTACGCTGACCGAGGACGGGCGACCGCAGGTGATCAAGAGCTTTGCGCGGGAGACGAATCTGCCCTTCCGGCTGGGCCTGCTGGCGGATACCAGCCGCAGCGTGTCGGCGGCCTTGGAGGAAGAGCGCAAGGCGGCGGGCAAATTTGTGGATCAGATGCTGCCGGCCGATCCCAAGGCGGGGGCTGCACCAGGGAGCGGCGCGGCTGCGGGAAAAGACGAGGCCTTTCTGCTGCATTTTGACCGCGAGGTGGAACTGCTGCAGGACTTCACGAACTCGCGCGACAAGCTGCACCATGAGCTGGACGAAATGGGACCGACCTCGCGGTCGCAGAACGACAGCCAGGGGCCGGAGACCAACGGAGACGACCGGGAACGCACGCGCTCCGGGCGGGGTGGTACGCAACTCTATGACGCCATTTATCTGGCTTCGGACGAGCTGATGAAGCCCAAAGACGGCAGGAAGGCGCTGGTGGTGTTCTCAGACGGCGTGGACCGGGGCAGCAAAGATACGCTGAACGACGCGGTGGACGCCGCGGATCGAGCCAATGTGAGCGTGTACACCATCTACTTCAAGGGTGAACAGGAGCGGAGCGACAATGGCTTTCCGGGCATGGGCCGGCGTGGCGGCGGCTATCCCGGCGGCGGAGGCGGCTACCCGGGTGGTGGAGGTGGCTATCCTGGCGGAGGTGGCGGCTATCCGGGTGGCGGTGGCCGGCGCAGGGGCGGCGAGAGCCAGCCCTCGGTGGACGGGAAGAAGATTATGGAACAGATTGCAACGCGCACTGGAGGGCGGTTCTTCGAGGCTAAAAAGAAGGATAACCTGGAGGAGATCTACGGCCAGATCGTGGAGGAACTGCGCGGGCAATATCTGCTGACCTACACGCCAGACAAAATGGACAGCGAAGGCGGCTTCCACAAGATTGCACTGAAGGCCAACAAGGACGACCTGACGGTGGCGACGCGAGAGGGATACTTCGCACCGGGCGGGGAAGGGTCGAAATAATCTGACCCCAGGATCGGGCGGAGGGATGCATCAGAGGCCCTTTTGCTGGCGGAACTCCCGTACAACCTGGGCGGGGTCGCGATGCTCGCCGTCGACGGCTTCGTTCATGGCGCGCATGTCGGCGGCGGTGACTTTTCCCGCCAGGGCATTGAGGGCGACCGCGATCTGCGGCCAGCGCTGCAATGTTTCGCTGCGCACCAGCGGCACCGCCTGATACGGCGGGAAATAGTGCCTGTCATCCTCAAGGGCAGTAAGGCCGAGAGCCTGGATGGGGCCGTCGGTGGAGTTCGCGGCGATCATGTCGACCTGGTGTGCGCCGAGGGCGCGATAGAGCAGGCCCAGATCCATGGTCCGCGGCTGCGCCCGGAACTTGAGCCCGTATGCAGCGCTGAGTCCGGCAAGCCCGTCGGGACGCTGCTCAAACTCATAACCCACCCCTAATCGCCATTGCGATGTGTAGGGCTCGGCCTGGCTGAGAGTGGCCAGGTGCAAGCGACGCGCGTCGTCGCCGCGAATGACCATGGCGAAGGTGTTCTCAAAGCCCAGCGGCTCGGCAACGGTGATGTTGTAGCGCTCGGCGTAGAGGCGCCGGACGGTGGCGAGGACGGATTGGGGATCGCGATCAACCGGCTGGCGAAGGACGGCGGTAAGCGCCGTGCCGGTGTATTCCACATAAGCGTCGATGCGATTGGAGACCAGAGCCTGCTGGCAGATGTAGGTGCCGGCGAGGTAGAAGCGGCGCTCGACCTTGAGATTGGATTTGGCTTCGATCTCCTGCGCCAACAGTTCGCCGAGGACCACTTGCTCAGTGAAGTTCTTAGCTCCGATGACGGGGTGATCGGGGCGCGGCGGGGAGCAGGCGGCGAGCAGAAAGCCGAGTGTTGCGGTGAGCAGGAGGCCAACCGCGGCGATGGAGGTGCGCATCATTGCGCCGGAATCCGAAAGCGATGTTCGAGCAAACCGAGCCCGGCATCGGCGGCAAGGGCGAGCAGGGCGGCAGGGATGGCCCCGGCGAGGACGAGGCGATTGTCGACCGAAGCGACGCCGCGGAAGATGAGTTCACCTAGCCCGCCGGCGCCCACTGCGGCGGCGATGGTGGCGATGCCGACACAGGTCACCGTTGCGGTTCGGAGGCCGGCGAGAATGAAGGACGCGGCCAGCGGCAATTCTACCTTGAAAAGACGCTGGCGATCGGTGAGGCCGAGGGCACACGCTACCTCGATCACCGCGGGGTCGATGGCACGGATTCCGGCATAGGTGTTACGCAGGATGGGAAGCAGCGCATAGGCCGTGAGGGCAACGATTGCGATACGCGCGGCACGATCTCCAAGCCATGGGAGCGGGAGAAGAAAACCAAACATGGCCAGGGAGGGAATGGTCTGCAGGATGTTGGCCACGGCGATTACCGGCCGGGCCCAGCGCGGCGAGCGAGTAAGAGCGATGCCAACGGGAATGGCGATGATGGCGGCGAAGAGCATGGCTGCTCCGGTGAGCCATAGATGCTCCAGGGTTAGGGTGGCGATCTCGCTGCCATATTGCGCCAGGAAGCAGGTGTTCATAGCGGCCTCACCGGGATGGATCGCGCATCGGCACGGTGAAAAGCGCGGACATAGGACTGGATCTCGGGCAGAAGCGAGGAGCGAACCTCCGCCGGGGTAAGACTGGCGATAAGTTTGCCTTCGCTGAGAAATACGACGCGATCAGCGAGATAGAGAGCTTCATCGAGATCGTGGGTGACGAGCAGGACGGTCTTTTGGAGGTGGCCGAGGAGGGCGAGAAGCATGTCCTGCATCTCGGCGCGGGTGAGCGGATCGAGGGCTCCAAAAGGCTCATCCATGAGCAGGATGCCAGGCTCTGCAGCCAGGGCGCGAGCGAGGCCGACGCGTTGGCGCTGGCCTCCGGAAAGTTGGTGGGGGTAGCGGCCAGCGAAGAGGGCGGGGTTCAGGCCTACGGTGGTGAGCAACTGATGGCTGCGGCTGATTCGCTGGGGGCTTGGCTGGCCTTCGACTTCAAGCATTAAGCCGACATTGCGTTCGACGGTGAAGTGGGGAAAGAGGCCGGTCTCCTGAATCACGTACCCGATGCCGCGGCGCAGGGCGATGAGATTGGTAGTGCGCGTGTTTGCGCCGTTGACCAGCACTTCGCCGCCGGTGGGCTCAACCATGCGGTTTATGGTGCGCAGGAGAGTGGTTTTACCCGAGCCGCTGCGACCGATGATGGCGGTGGTGGTGCCTTGTTCGAGGGTGAGCGAAACACGATCGAGCAGAAGCCGCCCTTGCACGGTGGCAACGGAGAGATCTCGAAACTCGATGGCTGTAGGCATAGGCGCCGCTTCCTTCGCCAGTTTAGTGTACGAGCGGAAGGGCCGATGCCGGGCCTGAATACAGCAAGGGCGCAGCCAATTGGCCGCGCCCTTGCTGTATTTACCTGTTCAGCCGGTTAACTGGTGGTGTGGATGTTTCCGCCGGTCTGGGTTTCTTCGAGGGCCGCTTGTGCAGCGGCAAGCCTTGCGGTCAACAACCGGAAGGGCGAGCAGGAGACATAGTTGAGCCCGATCCTGTGGCAGAACTTGACGGACTCTGGATCGCCGCCATGCTCGCCGCAGATTCCCACCTTGAGGGTAGGCCGGGTGTTGCGTCCCTTGGCCGTGGCCATCTTCATGAGTTGCCCCACGCCAGCCTGGTCAAGGGTAGCGAAGGGGTCGTCCTTGAAGATGCCGTACTTGATATAGGCCGGCAGGAAGTTGTTGATGNNTGATGTCGTCGCGGGAGATGCCGAAAGTTGTCTGGGTCAGATCGTTGGTGCCGAAGCTGAAGAACTCAGCCTCTTCGGCGATCTGGTCGGCAGTGAGGGCCGCACGCGGCAGCTCGATCATGGTGCCCACCTTGTAGTCGACGGTCGTACCCTTCTCCTCGAATACTTCAGCGGCAATGCGGCGGATGATGGCGGTCTGATTGCGCATCTCTTCGATGGAGCCGATGAGCGGGATCATGATCTCGGGATGTGGATCGCCGCCCTTGAGTTTGACCGCAACCGCGGCCTCGATGATGGCTCGCGCCTGCATCTCGGTGATCTCAGGGAAGGTGATGCCCAGCCGGCATCCGCGCAGACCGAGCATCGGATTCTGCTCGTGCAGCTCTTCCACGCGAGCCAGCAAAGTGCGCAACTCCTTGAGCTTGGGCGAACGTGGCTTGGTTTCTTCAAGGCGCGCAATCTGAACGAGCAAATCCTCGCGCTTGGGCAGGAACTCGTGCAGCGGCGGATCGATGGTGCGGATGGTGACGGGCATCGAATCCATGGACTTGAAGAGGCCCACAAAGTCGGCGCGCTGCATGGGCAGCAGCTTCTTCAATGCGGCCCGGCGGTCCTTTTCGTTGTCGGCCAGGATCATGGTGCGCATGTGTTCGATGCGATCTTCGGCAAAGAACATGTGCTCGGTGCGGCAGAGGCCAATGCCCTCGGCGCCGAAGAGGCGCGCCTGCTTGGCGTCGCGAGGAATATCAGCGTTGGCGTGGATGCGAAGCCGGCGGACCGGATCGACCCAGCTCATGAACTTGACCAGATCGGGATCGTCGGGTTGAGCTTCAAGGGTCTTGAGCTGACCGGCGATCACGCGGCCAGTGGTGCCATCGAGCGAAAGCCAGTCGCCCTCGTGGTAGGTGTGACCCTTAACGCGGAGTTCCTTCTTGGCTTCGTCTACGACGCAATCGCCGGCGCCGGCCACGCAGCACTTGCCCATGCCGCGGGTAACGACAGCCGCATGGGATGTCATACCGCCGCGCGAAGTGAGAATGCCGGAGGCGACTTCCATGCCCGCGATATCTTCAGGAGTGGTTTCGCCGCGGACCAGGATGATGACCTTGTAGGAGCCGTTGGTGTGGCGCTTCACGGCTTCTTCGGCAGTGAACACGATCTGTCCAACAGCCGCGCCAGGCGAAGCGGGCAGGCCGGTGGCGAGCACTTCAATCTTCTCGCCCTTTTCGACCAGGCGGGGAACCAGGAAATCGTAAAGCTGGTTGGGCTCGACGCGGAATATTGCTTCTTCCTGGGTGATGAGGCCTTCACGCACCATGTCGATGGCGATACGGACGGCGGCCAGACCAGTGCGCTTGCCATTGCGGGTCTGGAGCATGTAGAGCTTGCCATCCTGGATGGTGAACTCGAAGTCCTGCATGTCGCGATAGTGCTTTTCCATCTTCCAGGTGATGCCGCGCAGGTGGTCGTATACCAGAGGCATGGCGCGCTCCAACTCGCTGATGGAGAGCGGGGTGCGGACGCCGGAGACCACGTCTTCACCCTGGGCGTTCATGAGGTACTCGCCGAAGAACATGTGCTCGCCGGTGGCGGGATTGCGGGTGAAGCCGACGCCGGTGCCGGAGTTTTCACCCAGGTTGCCGAAGACCATGGCTTGCACGTTGACCGCTGTGCCCAGCCAGTCATCGATGTGGTTGATGCGGCGATAGGTCTTGGCGCGATCGTTCTGCCAGCTACGGAAGACAGCGTCGCGGGCCTGGACCAGTTGATCGAGCGGCTTTTGCGGAAAGTCCTTGCCGGTTTCCTTCTTCACCAGCTTCTTGTACTCGACGATGATTTCCTTGAGCGCGTCGGGGCCGAGTTCGTAGTCGAACTTTACCTTCTCACGCTTCTTGACCGAGTCGAAGATGTGTTCGAACTTCTTCTTTGGGATATCGAGGACCACGTCGCCGAACATCTGGATGAGGCGGCGGTAGGAGTCATAGGCGAAACGGGAATTGTTGCTGAGCTTGGCCAGAGACTCAACGGCCTTGTCGTTCAGACCCAGGTTGAGGATGGTATCCATCATGCCGGGCATGGAGAACTTGGCGCCGGAACGAACCGAAACGAGAAGGGGATTTTCGCCCGCGCCCAGCTTCTGTCCTTGCAGGTGCTCCAAACGTTCGAGAGCGGCGAGCATTTCGGTGTTGATCTGGGGGCTCAGCTTGCCGCGCATGTACTCACGGCAGGCCTCGGTCTGGATGGTGAACCCCGGGGGAACAGGCAGACCGGCATTGGTCATCTCTGCCAGGCCAGCGCCCTTGCCGCCCAGCGTGTCCTTCATGCGGCCGTTGCCATCGGCAGAGCCGCCACCAAAGAAATATACATACTTGGTTGTGGTTGAGGTCGAGCTTGCTTTGTCGGCAAGCTGCTGATCCAGTACGCCCTGCGCCATGGAGTAATGCCTCCGTATGTAGAAGTTCGCAACGGCTATTCGCAGAGATGGATGGCAGTACGTGGGACCGGCCCGGCTGAGGGAAAGAACGGTCAACGGACCAAGCCAGTGCAGCCATCCACACAGTTCGACTGCGCCTTGCGGCGGTACATCTTTCGTACTAACTAATATCGCCGCAAGTATACGCTTGCCTGTGCCCCTCGTCACAGGCCCTCGGATTGGCAGCGGGTTCTGGCCGTATTTCTGGGTGGGAAGATTCGCAAATTGAGATCCGGGCCTGCGCCAAAGTTGCAGCGCTGATACGCTGGCAGCGACTTCAAGCCGCGGGCCTTTCAAAACATGGGCCGGACTGTGAATCTTGAGCCGCATCACGAGACAGGAGAATGCGGTCAAGACCCACTAATGCAAGGATCTCGGCCACCCTGTGCGAGACATTGAAAACGGTGAGATTGTGGCCTGCACTTTGGGCGGCGCTGTAGAGCGAGATCAGGGCCGCGATGCCTGCGGCGTCAATACGTTCCACGCAGCCCAAATCGAGCGAGACGCTCTGGCGGTGCACCACGGGCACCATCCGCTCAAGGAACGTCTGCTCCTGCCCGCGCACCAGTTCGTGCAGATCGCCGGGAAGCGTCATTGGTGTTTCGGTGGCTGTTGCAAATATGCCAGTCATAATCAAACCTCCCTGGTACTCTTCATTGCGGCGTGTGCAGGCTTGGAGCTGCCCACTTAGGGCTTCAACTCACTGCCCTTTGAACCTGCACCTGGGCTGCCAAAGCAGATTCGGGGAAAAATGCTGAAACCACTACGGATACGAGCAATCCCAGCAAACTGATCGGCGGTTCCTTGTGTCCGGAATTGATCCCGGCGTCCGCAATCGAACAGGTTACAGTTAATTACGCAAAAGGGAGGCGTCCCGGTTCCATGACTATTGGCGAGGCAAATCCGGCGTCCAACCTGACGGCGGAAACGGCGCGCGCCCTGGCGAGGGAGGCGGGCTTTGCCGAGGCAGGGGTGGCGGCGCTACCTCATGCGGAGGAGGAACGAGACTCGTGGAGGTTTGCGGGGTGGGTGCAGGCAGGCCGCGCGGGGACAATGAAGTATTTGCAGCGGAGAGACGAGGCGGGACGGCTGGTGCGGTCGCGGGTAGGGGTTCCGTTTCCGTGGGCGCGTTCGGTGCTGGTGTGCTTTGCCGGTTACAACGTGTCGCAGCCGCTCTCAACCGATGCGGCCAGGGAGGACGCAGGCTGGATTGCGCGCTATGCGTGGTCGAGCAAGGTGGATGACGGCGGTGTGCGGCGGGCGAACGACTATCACAAGGTGCTGCTGAAACGGCTCAAAAACCTGGAGTCCCAGATACACGCACAATGCGGCGATTTTGAAGCGCGCGCGTACGTGGACACCGGTCCAGTGGTGGAGCGGGCGCTGGCGACGGCCGCGGGGTCGGGCTGGACGGGCAAAAACACCTGCCTGATTCACCCGAAACTTGGTTCGTTCGGTTTTCTCGCGGTGCTTCTGACCTCGCTGGAAGTGCGGGAACAGACAGTGCCCACGTTGGTCCCCGACCGCTGCGGAAGCTGCCGGCGCTGCATCGAAGCCTGCCCCACCGGCGCATTGATCGCGCCCTACCAGATGGATGCGACGCGCTGCATCTCCTACCTGACCATCGAGCATCGGGGGCCGATTGCAGAGGATCTGATGGAGGGCATGGGGCGGCAGGTTTTTGGCTGCGACATCTGCCAGGATGTGTGCCCATGGAATTCGCCGCGGCGCACGCCGATCAGCATGGACCCCGAACTGGACGCGCGCGCAGAGCTGGTGAACCCCGCGCTGGAGTGGCTGGCGGAGATGGACGAAGGGGAGTTTGAGCGGACTTTCAATGGCTCGCCGGTGCGGCGGGCAGGGTTTCTGGGATTGCAAAGGAACGTGGCAGTGGCCATGGGCTCAAGCGGGCTGGTGAGGTTCATGCCGCAGCTACGCGCGTGGGCCACCGCCGCGGACGATGGATTGCGCACGGCGGCCTGCTGGGCACTGAACAAGTTGGCGAAGTTGAAAACTCCGGAATAAAGGCACTTACTAAGTGCACAGGAAACAATAGCCAACGATGCGGAAGACAGCACTGGAACCGAGTTATACGACCCGCATTACATTGGCCGCATTCAGTCCCTTGGGACCTTGCTGGCACTCAAACTCGACAGCTTCGCCTTCGTTGAGAGTTTTATAGCCGCTTTCCTGTTGTATAGCTGAGAAGTGTACAAATACATCTTCTCCGCTTGACCGCTGGATGAAACCGTATCCCTTGGCTCCGTTGAACCACTTCACCACGCCTTGTTCCTTCATGGGCACTCTCCTTGTTTTCTGGTTGGCACAACGCCAGAGTTCTTTGCGCCGATCCTATCCTGCGATAACTACCGGGAAAGGATGGGGCAAATAACCTCAATCGAACCCAGAGACGCCGCGAGCCATCGAAGCGCCCGCGAAAGGAACGCCCAGATGGCCCAATGACCTATCTAAGTTGGAGTTGTGCTTCCTAAAAGCTAAGACATCCAATGCGAATGGCCTTCCACTAACTCGAAGCGTCCGCTTCCGACGCGCCGTGCTCAAGTTATGGCAGGAAATGAATCAGGATGCAAGGAGAAAATGAGGCGGACCAGACGGATGCGGCGGTGGCACTCGGGCGCGTGCACGAGGATAAATATCGCATGCCAGCTTGAGGCGATGATGCCACGCGCGGCGACGGAGCACCAGTGAACGAAGGCCGAGGGCGCCTCAATTTGCGCAATAAAACCCAATGAGTGCGCCCCTCTGCTGAGTATTTACGTCACAGCGCGGAAAGGTCGGGAAGGACTATTCTAAAAGAAAGACCAATTTATCGGGCGCGATACGTGTGTCTGTGCGGGGTAATATTCCGCACTCTTAAAATGAGGGAGTTCTAACTTGTCTGACGTCTCAGATCACGGTACCAATGAGGGAACAGAGGTCCACGTCACTGGAGTCGTCGATGCGGAGGAGCCTGCATCCAGGTCCAAGTGGTACCACTGGCGCAAAAACGGCACCGCGCTGGTGCGCTATCTGCTGGACAGCGAGGTGCATACCTACGCTTTCAGTGTGGCCGCCAACGCAATCATCTCGTTCATTCCATTTATTGTGCTGCTCTACACGCTGTCCCGGTCGGTTTTTCACTCCGACATGATGGTGAATGTGGTGGGCAAGATGGTGCATTACTTTCTGCCCTCGAACCAAGACTGGGTCGCGGCCAGCCTGGCAGCAGCAGCGGCGCGACAAGGGGTGCAGTGGCTTTCACTGGTCATGATTCTCATCTCCTGCACGGGGATCTTTCTGCCCCTGGAGGTAGCGTTGAACCAGGCATGGGGGGTGACCAAGAGCCGCAATTACCTGATGAACCAGCTGGTGGCGTTCGGGCTGGCGATCCTGATGGTGGGGCTCGCGATGGTGAGCATCCTGCTGAGCGCGTGGCAGCGGCAACTGCTGGGTTTCATCTTCTTTCACCACACCGACAACTTTGTGTTTGAGGGAATCAGTTACTTGTGGCTGGCGGCTTCAACCGGCGTGGCCTCGATTTTGTTTTTCTTTTCGATTTACTGGCTGCTGCCCAACCGCAGGATTCCGCCGCGCAATGTGCTGCGCTCTTCAATCGTGACTGGAGTGATCTGGCTGTTGGCGAAGAATATCTACGTGGCGGTGCTGCCACATCTCGATCTGAAGGCGCTGTATGGGCCGTTTTATGTTTCTGTAGGCTTGCTTTTCTGGGCCTATGTTTCGGGGCTGATTCTGTTTGCAGGGGCGCAGTTCAGCGTGGCGCGATTTGGGAACGGGAAGAGTTAGGGCGTTTTCGGCTTGACTGTTTACAGTCGAAATGGACCTCGGTGGCTACCTGTCCTTTCCGCAATAGATCACCCCACGGACGAAGACCTGTCCGCGGGGCCCCGAGAAAGCGCGGAAAGGACGGGACACCCATTTCTGCGCGGAGTTGAGATGGGGCAAGGCTGAGGGTGGTGCGATCCCATGTCTCAGAAGCGAGCATGGGCCACCCGGCACAGGCTTTGCGCCGATACCCCCACTCCCCCCTATTCTGTAGTTAAATTCTTGATCTTAATGGACTTAGCGAATAGATGGTGCGCTAAATTCTTGAAAGCATTGGAGTTCTCCGCAGAATCTTCTCAGGAAAGGACTTACTGTGTTTCCGTGGAGGAACCGTCTGCACCACCTTCATTTTCTCCAATTCAATTGTGCATGAAGACGAGGAAATACTCTGCAAAGTTTTCTTCGAGTCGTGCGATTCATTGGGTGGGGCTGCCCAGTTCCGATGAGGGCGCGCTATGCAGGGGCGCCAGGGCTCTGACCGTTTGATTTCGTGCTTGCCCACCCTTGCGGCAAAAACAAATACGCCGCAAGGATGGGCCACCCATATAGTTCAACATCGTGAGGTCAGAGACTAGAGATTTACTGCAGCTTGAATGATTTGACGGCGATGGCGTTGGGGGCGCGGCCGGCAGGGAGCATGGTGAAGAGCGGCAGCGTGAAGATCGAACGCGAGGCGGTGCGATAGACGGCCAGGTCGCCGGAACGTGTATCTACGATGAAGAGCAGGTGGCCGGCGGTTGAAAACGCCAGCGCCGAGGGGCCGTCTCCTACATGGATGGAACCGACGCGCTTGCCATCGTCGATGGAGTAGACCGTTACCTCCTGCGAATGCTGATTGCCCACGTAGAGCGTTGAATTGTCGCTGGAGACAATGCCGCGTGCCGGGTTGTTGCCGATCATGAAGGTATCGCCGACTTCATTTGTCGTGGTGTAAACCTCTGAAACTGAGTCGGAGAGTGCGTTCGATACAAACACCTCGCCGCCATCGGGCTTGAGAGCTAACTGCACCGGCGCGTGGCCCACATCGAGCAGCGATTCAAGGCGGTCGGGCTGGGAGGGGACAGTTTGTGGAGGCGCGGCCTGCGGCTGGCTCAACGCAATGACCATGACCTGGTGGCCGCCGGAGCAGGCGGCAAAGGCCTTGGACGAGTCAGGCAAGATCACGACATCGCCGGCGCCGGGACACCCTGCAAAGACCGCCCGCACCTGGCCGGTAGCCGGATCGATCAGGCTGACGGAGTTGCCACCTTGATTGGCGACTGCGAGGGTTTTGCCGTCCGGAGAGAGGCGAAGCGCGACCGGTCCCTCGCCGGTGCCGATGACGGCAATCTCGCGACGGGTCTTGAGGTCGAGGACGGAGATGCTGTTGGAACCGGAATTGGCCACGTAGGCTCGTGCGCCTGTGGCGTCGAGGGCCAGGGCGACCGGCTGCCTGCGGACGGGAATGGTGGTTACCACCCGGTTGTTTTCAGTATCGATGACGGAGACCGAGCCCTGCGGGCCCGGCTGTCCAACGGGAACGCCGGAGTTGACCACATACACTTCATTGCGCGTGGGGCTGGCGGCGACGGCAACGGGATTCTGGCCCACAGGCAGCTCGCGATCAAGACGGACATTGACTACGTCGTAGATGGAGACGGTAGCACTGCCGCCGTTGGTCACGTAGGCGTATTCGCGGTAGTTGGGCGGATATTGAGGGAAGTCGTGGGGGCGGCAACCGGCGAGCGGAAGAGCCAGAAGGACGATGGCCGCAAGACGAGCGACACGACAGTCTTGCTCGCCGCGCATCTGGTTACTGCCTTGCCGAAGCGTCATGAGGGTTGGCCGCGAGGGCTTCGACGTGGATGCCGCGGGGCAGTTCACGATGCACTATCGGAGCAATTTGCCCGATCTCGTCCATCATGCGGGCAAACTGGTCGGGATAGATGGATTGCGGGCCGTCGGAGAGCGCTTTTTCGGGTTGATGGTGCACCTCGACCAGGATACCGTCGGCACCGGAGGCAATGGCAGCGCGGGCCATGGGCAACACCTTGTCGCGCTTACCGGTTCCGTGGCTGGGGTCGACCAGGATGGGCAGGTGGCTGAGGCGCTGCACAGCGGGAACAATGCTGAGGTCGAGGGTGTTGCGGCTGTGGTCAGTAAAGGTGCGTACGCCGCGCTCGCACAGGATGACCTCGTAGTTGCCCTCGCTCATGATGTATTCGGCGGCCATGAGGAACTCGTCGAGGGTGGCGCTCAGGCCGCGCTTGAGCAGCACCGGCTTGCGCAAGCGACCGGCATGCTTGAGCAGGGAGAAGTTCTGCATATTGCGCGCGCCAATCTGGATGACGTCAGCCCACTCGGCGACCAGGTCGAGGGTTTCGTTGTCGATGGCTTCGGTGACGATGCGCAGGCCGAAGCGCTCGCGAATCTCGGCCATGATGCGCAGGGCCTCAACACCGAGACCCTGAAATGCGTAAGGCGAAGTGCGGGGCTTGTAAGCGCCGCCGCGAAAGAACTGGGCACCCGATGCCGCAACCTGCTCGGCGATGACGAAAGCCTGCTCGCGATTCTCGATGGCACAGGGGCCGGCGACGATGGCCAGGTTGCGACCGCCGATGGTGGCGTCAGTGCCCGGGAAGCGGATGACGGTGTCTTCTTCCTTGACGTCGCGGCTGGCGAGTTTGTAGGGCTTGGAGACGCGGATCACTTCGGCGACTCCGGACATCTCCTCCAGGTTGCCGCGGTCCACTTCACCCTGGTTGCCGGTGATGCCGATGGCGGTGCGCTGGGCTCCGGGAAGGGGATGGGCACGGAACCCCAATGCTTCAATATGCCGGCAGACTGCCTGAATCTCTTCGGGCGTGGCCTGGGCCTTCATCACGACTAACATCACTGGCCTCTCAATCCTCAAGTTTACGGCAATTGCAGGAACCCTGAGAGCGTAGGTTTCACGGCAGGGGGTTGGGGTTCAGCTTTGCAGGCCTACCGCGCATGATGCGTTCTGCGCGCTGCGGCGCGTTTTTCCGCGCGCCATTTGAGGCCCAGCCAGGCCAGGTAACCCAGTTGCAGCGTCCAGGTGACGATGTAGGCGGCGGTAACGAATTGGTGATCGAGAATAGCTGCTGGATCCATTTTTTCCTCGTTTTGGACTAGCCCAGTGGGGCGAGATCAGGCGCTTTCCAGCGCTTCCTGTGCTTCCGCGGCGGCGTTCTGCTGGTGTTGGCGCTCGACATGGAAACGGATGGCGAGAATGAGCAAGCCCCAGGCCGCCCAGGCAAGCATGTTCCATAAAAAAGGATGCACCATGACCTTGGCCATGCCGGAGCCCTCGCTGCCACCGAAGACGGGGGCGGGGTGCTGGGTGCGCCACCAGCGATTGGACATATAGACGATGGGCACGTCGAGGGCGCCGAAGATGCCCAGCGCGGCAGCCAGCGTCTGCACCTGGGGGCCGGCGGCATAACGGCGCAGGAGCAGGTAGCTGACGTAAATGAGCCACAGGACCAGGGTGGTGGTGAGGCGTGCGTCCCATGTCCACCAGATGCCCCATGCGCGACGGCCCCAGATGGGACCGGTGATCAGCACCACGGTACAGAAGACGACGCCGACTTCAGCACCGGCGAGGGCCCAGGCGTCGGAGATTTGCGCCCACTCCTCGCGGCTGCGCCGGAAGGACAGAAACCCGATGGAGCCGGCGAGCGAAATGGCGAAGAAGAGGAAGGCCACCGTGGCCGAGGGGACGTGGTAGAAGATGATGCGGTAGATCTCTCCCTGCATAGCGTCTTCAGGAGCGACGTAGATGGCCTGGTAAAAGCCCCAGACCATGAGAGCGAGGGTGACGGCGACGTAAAGGCCAATGGCGAACTTTTTCATGGCAGAACCTATATCGAGCTTTTCCAGTGTACGACGGCAGCGGAGAGGCGGTCTCCATCGGGCTGAGGATGGGTCGGCAGGCAGGAACAACAAGGCCCTCCGGCCTGAACCGAAAGGGCCCTGGAAGCGATAGGCGGAGACTCGGGTTACGCCGTCGCGGTACGCGTCGGCTTGTGGCCCCACTGGCCGTAATAGGCCACGAAGAGATAGCAAATGATAGGCAAAATAAAGGCGCGCTGATAGCCAAACTGGACGGCGAGCAGGCCGAAGAGCGGGGGAATCACGGCTCCGCCGACGTTGCCGATGGTGATGACGCCGGAGCCCTTGCTGGTCATCGGCCCAAGCTCGGCGATGCCCAAGGCGAAGATGGTGGGATACATGATGGAGTTGGCCAGGCCGCATAGCACCAGGCACCAGATGGCGACTGTGCCGGTGGTGCTCATGGCGACCAGCAGCAGCACTACGCCGAAGACGCCCAGGCCAACCAGCAGCTTGTCTGCCTTGACCCACTTCATCACGACGGTGCCCGCGAAACGGCCCACCATAATGGCGAACATATAGAACGAGGCGAGGAGGGCTGCGATGGCTGTGTTGCTGAGCGGCCCGTGTATGCTGTTGATCAAATTTGCGAGGACTCCCAGGGACGAGCTGCTCACTCCCTGAGAGAAGAAGAACTGGATGGCGTTGGCGGCCAGGGCAATTTCAACCCCTACATAGAAGAAGATGCCTACCATGCCCAGGACCGTGTGCTTGTAGCTCCAGATGCTGCGGCCCAGCAGCGCATCGCCGTCCTTGGCGGGACGGAATGAGCGGGTGGATGCGATGGCGGGCAGATTCATGAACATGACCGCAAAGCCGAGGATAAACAAGGCTGCGGCGATGGCGATATACGGCCCCTGCACGGTGTGCGCTCGAGCCGCCTTGTCAGTGACTTTGCTGAGATCGGTGAGGATGAAGAGGCCGACGACGATGGGCGCCATTGCGGAGCCGAGGGAGTTGAAGGCCTGGGCCAGGGTGAGCCGCGCCGGGGCACTGTGCTCCGGTCCGAGAATGGAGACGTAGGGGTTGGCGGAGGTCTGCAAGGCGCAGACACCGGTAGCCAGCACGAAGCTGGCAGTCAAAAAGACCGGGAAACTGACCATCCCCGCGGCGGGAACAAACAGGAGCGCACCGGCCACCATGATGAAGAGGGAGATGATCATGGTGCGCTTGTAGCCAACCTTCTCAATCAATTTGGCCGAAGGCACTGAGAATACGAGGTAAGCGAAGAACCACGCCGATGTGACCAGATTGGACCATGCGTGATTCAGTTGGAAGATGTCTTCCAACTCCTTGGCCAGGTTGCTGTTGAGGTTGGTGAGAAAACCGAAGATGCCGAACAGGGCGGTGACGATGATGAACGGGACAAGATAGCTGGGCGTGCTTGCCGTAGCCGCCGGTGGTGTGGATCGCGTTGCCATGAGAGATTTTCCCCACTTCCTTGAAGAAATCGCCTGGGTTGGGCAGTCTTGCCAAGGCGCGCTGGTCGGCGGCCCTGAAGCATGCGCGTCGCCGGCTCAAAAAAGCAGCAGAGCCAAGAGACCGCCCCCAATAAAAGCACCGAAACAACTCTACGCATGGAGATAACGGTACGTCCAGCGGCGGGTGAAAATGTTTTCATCCCTAGCTGGTCAAATCCCTGCCGCAATGCGGGGCAGTTTACACTGGAGTTGCATGATTCCTACCCTTGCCTGGACCCCGGAAGGCGTCCGCTTTATTGACCAGACCAAGCTCCCCCTTGAGGAGAGCTATGTGCTTGCCACAACGTACGAACAGGTGGCAGACGTGATTGTGACCATGGTGGTGCGCGGGGCGCCGGCGATTGGTGTTTCGGCGGCCTACGGCGTCGTTCTGGGGGCAATGCGGACGAAGGCTGGGACGGCGGAGGAGTTCGCGCCGGAATTTGAGAAGATTTGCGCACGCCTAGCCGGAACGCGGCCCACCGCCGTCAATCTCTTCTGGGCCATCGACCGCATGAAGGGGCTATTTGGAAAACTGCTGGTGCCCGGCGCAACCATGGCAGAAGTCCGGACAAGATTTCTGGCCGATGCGAACGCCATGTATGAGGAAGACATTGCGGCGTGCAAGGCGATGGGCGCCTTTGGCGGGGCGCTGCTGCCCGTGGAAGGTGGCGTGTTGACCCATTGCAACGCCGGGGCCCTGGCAACCTGTGGCTACGGAACGGCGCTGGGAGTGATCCGCTCCGCGGTGGAGCAGGGCAAGCGCATTCATGTGTTTGCCGATGAGACGCGGCCGTTCCTGCAAGGCGCGCGGTTGACCGCGTGGGAACTGATGGCGGACGGCATTCCCACAACTGTCATCTGCGACAACATGGCGGCCAGCCTGATGCATGCCGGTCGCATCCAGGCGGTAGTCGTGGGCGCCGACCGTATCGCCGCGAACGGCGACTTCGCCAATAAGATCGGAACCTACAACGTGGCTATCCTGGCCAAAGAGCACGGCATTCCGTTTTACGTTGCCGCGCCGTGGTCCACCATCGACACCGCGACACCAAGCGGCGATGCAATTCCCATTGAGGAGCGTCCGGCGGTGGAGGTGACTCACCACGGCGGCAAGCAACTGACGCCGCACGGGGTCGGCATCTGCAATCCTGCCTTCGACGTGACCCCAGCTAAATATGTGACCGCGATCATCACCGAGCGCGGCGTGCTGCGCGCGCCTTATCCCGAGTCGCTCAAAGAGATGGAATTCGTGGCTGGGTAAGGCGACCATCTGCACGGAGAAAATCTCCCAGGTTGCGATGACTGCAGGAGTAGGCACGATGTACTGTTGAGTGCTACTGCATTTTGTGGTGATGGCTATGAGAAGAATTGCTCGGGAGATTCTTGAGTGGCTATATCGACTTCCTTCGAGTGAAGTAGCAAATACCTTGGCTGTGTTGGGCATCTGTATCAACATCGTCTTAGTGGCTGCGACGACAGTACTCGCCATCTATTCTTATCGGCAGTGGAGAGCAGTCGAAGATACTTTACAAGAGATCAAGAAACAGACACCAGCTGTAATACAGAGCGGAAGCGCCGCTCAATCAACAGCTCAAACAGCTGCAGCTGAGGCGGCAGCGTCGGATGCAAACACACAGAGAGTGCTCGGTGAGATGGAAAAGCAGTCTCAGGCCGCGCAAACCTTGGCAAACTCCACACAGGCCGCAACTGCGACGGCAACGAAGCAACTAGATTTGTCTGAACGGCCATCGCTCGTCATTACCGAAACGAAGCTCCCTGCTGTGGGTGTGAATAGCTTCGGAAACGTCAGCTATGATGTGGATGTTCTGGTTGACAACACTGGTCGGACTCCCGCAACGAATGTCGCTCTGATCCCTGAGTTGAGCATCACTCCCGGATTTACGGGTTCGGTCACTGAACAATTGATGAAAACCTGCCACAGGCTGGATAAATTCGGACCCCTTTACGGGGAGATGGTACCCCAAGGAGAGAAGGGCTACCACATCAGCCGAATGCCAAATTTTGCCGAGGGAGGGCCGTTGAGTAGCGTGCTGAAGAACACCTATATTGACCCGCAATCGGGTAGTCGTATGGTTCAGGCGGCCTTGGTCGTGTGCGTGCTGTACCGAAGCACCATATCGCCCAAAGTTCACCACACTGCTCTGATGTATGACGCGACTATCGCCTTTTCTGCTGACGAGACCGCCAAAATTGAGAACGGTTCGGTACCGCGAGACCAGCCTATCGTAGTCTGGTCGGAACGCATACCCCTTCACAAGCAGGGGATACTCAATGGCTTTGCGGACTAAACTCGGCTCTTCCATCGATTCTGCAAATGTTTGGTCCTAATAGGGTTACGCTTGTCGCGCGAAGTGACCTCAGTCGAGGAAGGAATTACCCCAGATGGTCCACCAAGACACCTTCTTCTATGGTTTTATCCACTGGCAGTTTGCAGATTAAAAGGGTTACGGGAGTTCCAAAACCAGATTGTGAGAGAACGTAGGTGTGGTGTATCCCCGCCTCTCGATCATTCATTTGCGGCAAAAGTCGCTGGCGCGCGGCGTGGCGCTGTCACTGAGCGCTTTCGCAGCCAGCCTGCGCCTGGCAGGCTTTCCCCACATCGAGGATTTGCACGGTTCGCACTGGCAGATTGTTGTCCTGTTGGCTGCCGGGTGGGGGATGGGCGAAACGGCCCGCTGCCTGAGCCGGAAATGGAGTCTCTACCACGCCGGAGTCCTGTTGTTGCTCTACGCCGACCTGATGATCCTGGCCATGATTGTTTTTTTGGTTGCCTATCCCTGAGGCCGCGTGCGGGCTGGATCGCGCCGGGGCCGAGGAAAAACCAGCGTAGCGATTGCGGAAACTCGAGCAAACCTGATCGCAACACCTCATCAAAATGTGCGCGGGAAAGCCGGCCAAAGTGTACCGCAATTTCATGGATGCCATGCCGCACATCTTCCGTGTAGCATGAGCAGAGCGCGCGTCATGCCGACGCCTTCGTGGTTGGAAATCCTCAATGGTCCAGTCCGTGAGGCTGGTGCAGCACGGGTCGCGCGGGAGGAAGAGATGCTCAAGGGTTTTCGTGATTTTATTCTGCGTGGAAACGTCGTCGATCTGGCAGTAGCGGTCATTCTGGGCGCTGCCTTCAACGCCATCGTTACGTCGCTGGTAAGCGATGTGCTGAACCCGCTGATTGCGGCCACCATCGGTAAGCCCGATTTCAGCAGCGTGATTCTGCACGTGGGCGGCGGCCAGATCAAGGTGGGCAACTTCCTCAACGCGGCTGTGTCGTTCTTGATTGTTGCCGCCGTCGTCTACTTTGCCATCGTGTTGCCGCTGAATCACCTGATGGCGCGGTTGAAGAAGCCAGCGCCGGAAGCTCCCTCCTCAATGAAGACCTGCCCGGAATGCCTGAGCGAGATTCCGCAGGCGGCCAAACGCTGTGCCCACTGTGCCCAGCCGGTGGCATGAGAAAGAGTCAAGCGCCTAGTTGACCGCGGATCGTTGTGACCGAGTGGACACCGGCCGGTGCGTTGGCACGTCCTCATTGGTCACCGCGAAACAGTCCAATCTGAACCGCACCGAGTTTCTTCGGTGAGGAGGCAGGATTCCCACTGACCGGTGCGAAGGGCGCGTTGGCGATAGGTTGATCGTGGTTCTCGACGAGATAGGTGGCGCCGGCGGCGGCATCGAATTCAATCTGTGATCCAGAAGTGCGCGCCACGACTTTCGCGACTGTCTTTCCTGAGAACACATCGACCGGCTGGCCCGGCCACGGATTACGCATCTTGATGGTCTGCGCCGTTCCGGCCTCGATGACGACAACGGTTACTGCGCCGTTCCTGGTTTGGACGTCGACCTTTGTTTTGCCCCGTACATAGACGCTGCCGTCGAAATCCCATCCCGGCGGAATGGCGGGAGCAATCCGGATGACTCCGTCGTAGTCCTGGACCAGCGCTTCCTGCAGCGCATCCGCTACCACACCGGTCTGTTCGACGTAGGGTTCTTGAGCGCCCGCTTCCCACTTGGCCATGCCGTTCACAAATCCCTGAAATTTCTGCGTCGTCTGGACCAGAGTCGAACCCACTTCGCTGCCTAGTTGAAGGCGCGCAGCCTGGATGGGATCGAAACCCCAGTCGACGGCCACCGGGTTTGGACGATGGACATAGGTCCGCCGCGCAAGGGCGAATAGCGGAGACGTATCGCCGATCAGGTCATAAGGCCACACCGGTTCAAGGCCGATGTTTTCGATATTGTGCTGTTCCGCTCCCGGCAGCCAGGAGGCCGCGATCACATCGTCTTCCGCGGCGTCGGCAGAGGCTGTCAACAGCGTGTGCGGACCGGCTGCCGCAGTGCGCGGCAAGGGCGGGACTTTCGGCAAGGCGGCCTGCAACTGCCGAACCAGATCGGGATCTTTGCCCAGCAGATTGGCGGCCTGGATGGTGGCGGGATAGAGAGCCATGATGGCAGCAATATCAGTAGTTGGATCGGTTACATCCCATTGCGTCTCGTGCGCGTTGGAGGGACTGGTGTGGAGCAGGCCGTCCGATCCCAATTTCTGGTGGGCGAGAAGGAAGCGTGCGGAGGATGCCATCAGCGGATAGTTCTGAGCGAGAAACCCGCGATCATTGGTGGCGAGATATTGCTGCCACACCCAGAGCGACACCTCGGCGCCTGTGGAGAGCGTACGCGCGTTGTAGTAGGGCTTGAAGTTCGCGTCGCAGTTCAGGCCCATAGCGATTGGGGTCCAACTGGATTCATACTCAATCCCACGCCCGTTGAAGCGCATTGTCTCGGGCACACACACGCCCGGAAGACCGCTCATGTGCGCCTTGGTCCAATTCTCAATATTTGTCAGGTTCTCCCGGTAGAGATTGAAGTAGGGCTCATTCAGTTCCGTCAGTCCCGCGCCTATGTTGGCGGCGACCTGCATACGCAGATTCCAATGCCAGAACGCGGACGGGTCCCACTTATGCGTGTCCTGGGCTGCAGAGATCATGTCTGCAACGCCGGCCTGGGAGCCCGGATACTCGACACCTTTCTCGACGGCGGCGACATACAGATAGATGTTGCGGAGATTCTCCATATACTCTCCGGCGCCATCTTTGGAAGTGATTTTGATAACTGCGGCGCGATTCCAGAAATCGTGCCACCAGGATGTGTGCAGAGAGTCTGGCGGCTCCAGCAATGCCCGCGCAGCGATCGACTGCGCGTCTCCCTTGCCGTCGTAATGAGGGGACGCGGCGATGATTCGGAAATGTCCGTTTGCAAAAGGCCTGAAGGAAACGGTGACGGTCAGCGCGTCGGTGATAGAGACGGAAACGTCACGTCCATCGGCGGTAATCGCGGAAAGCGAACCGAAGGCGCGGTCGGATGACTCCGGATTCCTGTTGTCAAGCCAAGCCTGGGCAAGCAGCCCTACCCGGCCTTTGGCCGTTGCGGAGGGAGTGCGCGGCGCCCAGAGTTTCAGAAGCGCCGTTTGCGGTGCGTTGGGATCGGCGCCGGTTACGTCCACGATCAACACATCTGAGTTCGGCTCGACAAAGGCCGTTACGGTCATTCCTCCGCCCTGCTCGCGAAACTCGCCGTGGTAGAGATCGAGGCGTCCCGCATAATCCTTTGCGAGGGTGAGGGGGGCGAGGCCGGGAATCACGAGCTGTCCCGGCGACAAGCGATCAGGTAAGGTGTCATTGCGATTGAGTTGCGCAGTGAGCCCATCGGCAGACCACAATGCAACGCCAAGCCTGCCATTCCCGAGGGGCATCGGCTCTGAAGCTTGCAGATTTGGGCGGCTCAAAACGATGTCGGAGCGACCGATGACTGCGGGGACATCGACATGGAAGCCGCCATCATGCCAAGCGGAGGAAGCCGCCGGCGCAGACTGTTGGCCCACGGAAGGTCCTGCAACCGCCGCAAAAAAAAGAAAAAGACAAATGGTTCTGATACACAGGCTCTTCACAGGAAGACTCTCGCTTTCTCTTTGTTGATTTGGCGGAAGTGTACCAGCCGGTGGCTTAGTCGAGCTCTCTGAGCGGCCGCGAAAAGGCAAAAAAGCCCAGAAACATGAGCATCGCAAGGCCCGACATCATGGCGAGGGCGTGGGGCGTAGGAATGTGGCGCGACAGTTCTCCGGCCAGCAGCGCACCCAGAGGCGGGAGGCCGAGGAAGCATGTGCCATAGATACTCATGACCCGGCCGCGCATCTCGTCGGAGGAGAGATGCTGCATAGCGACATTGACCGAGGAGATGGTGAGAATCATTCCGAACCCTTCAAGAAACATGAGGAACTGGGAAAGGGCAAAGCTATGGGAGTAACAGAAGACAATGACGACGGCCATGACGCCCGCGCCACAGAGGGCGATCACCGTGCCGCGATGGCGAATCTGGCCTTGCCAGGCCACGGTGACCGCACCCAGCACCGCACCCGCACCGGAACAGGCAAGAAGCCAGCCAAGCCCGCTTTCGCCGGTATGTAGCTGGTCGCGTGCAAAGTAGGGGATAAAGGTGAGAAAGGGCATGGTCAGCAGGCTGGAAACGCCGATCATCCAGATGAGCACGTACATCTGCGGGCGGCCGCGCACGTATTTAAAGCCGCCGTGGAGGCTGGTGAGCATGCTCTCGCGGCGGTGCTCCTGCTCCACCGGGTAGCGGATGCGCAGGAGCGCCCAGAGTACGGCCAGAAAACTGAGGCCGTTGAGGAAAAAGTTGCCGGCGACGCCGAACGCGGCCATGGCATATCCGCCCAGCGAGGGTCCAAGGATGCGCGACATGTTGAATTGCGCGGAGTTGAGCGCGATGGCGTTGGTGAGGTCTTCGCGGCGCACCAGGCGCGGCACCAAAGCCTGGTAGCTGGGCTGGTTCATGGCCATGGCTGTGCCATTGAGGAAGGCGATCACGGCCACCTCCCACACCGTGATGACCTTGAACCAGGCGAGGCCAGCCAGCAGGAAGGCGAGGATCATCATTGTTGATTGCGTGGCCAGCAGCAGACGGCGCTTGTCCACGCGGTCGGCAATCACGCCACCGAAGAGGGTGAAGATGAGAAATGGAATAGAGCCTGCAAAGCCCACCACGCCCAGCCAGAAGGCAGAGTTGGTGATCACCAGAACCAGCCAGCCCTGGGCCACATTCTGCATCCAGGTGCCGATGTTGGAGAGGAAGTTGCCACTCCAGAAGAGGCGGAAGTTAGGATTGCGCAGGGCCCGCACCACCATGGGCAGGCGACTGGCATCCTCGCGGGCCAGCTCCGCTGCCGCTTCCAGACCGACCCCGAGCGGCTCCTCGTCCGACTGCCGTGCGGCGCTCAGAAAAGGTGTCCTCCAGACCTTTAGTGTAAGCTGTGGCTTCATCCGGTTGCGGCAGCAAACCGCCGGTATACCGACTCCATCAGCCTGATTGAACACACGATCCTTTGGCCCTTCTCATGCTCATCCGCAAATTTCACGCCCTTGTAGCACTCATGGCTGTGGTCCCGGGCCATTTGCTGGCGCAAACCACCGCCGCGCAATCCATTCTGGGTTATTCCGACTTCAGCAAGCAGGCCGCAATCGAGGCGAAGTTCCTGTCTGTGCCCAGTGCAAAACTGGCCGGCGAAGAGTTGAAGACGCTGACCGCCGTGCCCCACCTGGCCGCGACGCCCGAGGATCGGAATACAGCCGACTATGTGGCGCAGAAATTCCGTGCGGCCGGCCTGGATACGGAGATCGTTCCCTACCGCGTGCTGCTGAATCAGCCCAAAGTGGTGCGCGTGGAGGCATGGGATGCTACCGGGCGGCTGCTGATGAGCGGACCCACACGCGAGCACGTGGACGGCGATCGATACGCGGACGACCCCAGGGTTGTGATGCCGTTCAACGGCTCCTCCGGTTCCGGCGACGTCTCCGGCGATGTGGTGTATGCGAATTACGGCCGGCAGGAGGATTTTGACCAGCTTGCCTCTCGGCATATCGACCTGCGCGGCAAGATCGTCATCATCCGCTACGGTGCGATTTTTCGCGGAGTGAAGGTGTACCTGGCAGAGCAACGCGGCGCGGCAGGCGTGCTGCTCTACTCAGACCCGCAGGACGATGGGTATTCCAAGGGAGATGCCTGGCCGATCGGTCCCTGGCGGCCGGAGAGCGGGGTGCAGCGCGGCTCGGTACAGTATCTCTTCAAGTATCCCGGAGACCCGGAGACTCCTGGTGTGGCCTCCACGCCGGAGTTGCCCGACTCTGCGCGCATTCCCGGAGACCAGTCGGGCAACCAGCCCCACATCATCTCCATCCCGCTGAGCTATCACGATGCTGCACCCATTCTGGAGGCGCTGAAAGGTCCCGGAGCCACGCAGGACTGGCAGGGAGCGCTGCCCTTCCACTACCACCTCGGGCCAGGCGGCGTTCGGGTTCACCTGGTGTCGCAGCAGGACTACCAGCGGCGCACGATTTGGGACGTGATTGGGAGAGTGAAAGGCTCAGAGCACCCCGACGAGTGGGTCATCGTGGGCAACCATCGCGACGCCTGGGTGTTTGGCGCAGTCGACCCTTCCAGCGGAACGGCGGTCATGCTGGAGGCGGTGCACGGCATCGGCGCACTGCTGCGCGAGGGCTGGCGGCCCAAGCGGTCGCTCGTGATCTGCAGTTGGGACGCAGAGGAAGAGGGCCTGATCGGCTCGACCGAGTGGGTGGAGCAGCAGGGCACGGCTCTGGACCACGCCGTGGCTTACTTCAATACGGACGTGGGCGTCTCCGGACCGGACTTCTCCGCCGCTGCCGTTCCCTCGCTGAAGCAGTTTGTCAGGGAGATTGCGCAGTCGGTCGCCAGTCCACTGGGCAGTACGGTGTACGAGCAGTGGAAGCTCAACCGCTACAAAGGCGATGAGCACCGGGCATCCAATGCGCCGCCCGTGAACGGCGAAGATGTGCACGTGAACGAACTCGGCTCGGGATCGGACTTCACACCCTTTCTGCAACATGCCGGCGTTCCCTCGACCGACATCGGCTCGGGAGGCCCCTACGGCGTTTACCACTCGGCTTTTGACAATTTTGCCTGGTTCACGGCGAACGCCGACCCCCACTTTGTCTATCTGCAGGAGATGGCACGCGTCTTTGGGCTGGAAGCGCTGCGCATGGCCGATGCCGACGTGCTGCCCTACGACTACGCGACGTACGCGCGGGAGATTACAGCCTATCTGGCCGCGGCAAAGCGTAAGGCCAGCGATGTGAACCTGGGCTCGCTCGACTTTAACTCCGCCGAGGCGGCCGCCGCCCGTTTTGGCCAAGCGGCGGAACGGGCACGCCGCCTGCAAAGCGCTCCTGCAGGCGATTCGGCGCAACTCGATATGGCCCTGCGCCGGACGGAATCCGCACTGCTTTCCCCAGCGGGGTTGCCCAACCGGCCCTGGTACCGGCACACGATCTATGCTCCCGGAGAGGTGACGGGCTACTCGGCGGTGGTGCTTCCGGGAGTCAACGAGGCCATCAGCACCAAGGACGCCGCCCGCGCAGGGCAGCAGCTGGCGGCGCTGGCGCAGGCTCTGGATCGCGCAGCGCAAACCCTTGATTCTGCACATTAAAGCTTCGGGCAAGAGGGTTTTGGAGGGTTAGACAAGGACTCTCAAAATGTGATTTGGATCACGCATCATTCGCTGGGTGGTTGACCCCACCCCTTTCCACCCGTATCGTTAAAAATTGGATATGAAAATCTCACCGAATTCCCTGCGGATTGGGATCGCCGTCGCAATTATCGTCGGCACTATTGGCTGGCTCGCTATCTCCGGCGCGCAGTCAAGCAAGAGCTACTATGTCACCATCGCCGAGTTGGGAGGGATGGGCGACAAGGCTTACAAGAGCAATCTGCGCGTGGAAGGATTTGTGCAGCCGGGCTCGATCGAACAGAGCGGCCCCCACGTAACGTTTGTGATGAACGAGTTTGAGAGCCACTCCGCGAAGGCCGCAACCGGCCGTCGGCTCACAATTATCTACAAGGGTTCAGAGCCGCCGCCGGACACATTCAAGGACGACTCGCAGGCATTGGCGGAAGGCACGTTTGGCCGCGACGGCGTCTTCCACGCGACTGTGCTGCAGGCCAAGTGCGCCAGCAAGTATGCACCTGCGCAGCCGGGTGCGGCACCCGCGCAGCCCAGTGCAGCGCCCGCCAATCCCCGCGCTGCCACGGAGCCCGCGCCTGGTGCGGGCAATCTAGCCGCTCGAACCGCAACGAACTGATCGCATGACCGCGCAAGCCCCTGAGGCCGCCAGTTCCACGCTCTGCGCCCGCCTCGATACTGTCTCAAAACTTTTCGGCTCGTTCGCAGCGCTTCGCCAGGTGTCAGTGGACCTGGAGCTGGGGCGCTGCTACGTGCTTATCGGCGAGAACGGCGCGGGCAAATCGACACTGCTGCGGATTCTGGCGGGACTGCTGCGCCCCAGCCACGGCACGGTGAAGGTGTTCGGCGGGCAGGATCCGCACGAGGCGCGCGCACGCATTGGATACATGAGCCACGCGCCTATGCTCTACGACGAGCTGACAGCACAGGAAAACCTGCGCTATTTTGCCAGCCTCTACCCCGGACGCGCGTGCCTGTCGCCCGCTGAGGCCCTTCGCCAGGTGGGCCTGGACCCGGAACTGGACCGCACGCTGGGGCAATACTCCCAAGGGATGCGACAGCGCACCTCGCTGGCGCGCGTGCTGCTGCCGGCGCCGGAGCTGCTGCTGCTGGATGAGCCTTTCTCGAACATGGATGTCGAGTCCGTCCGCCAGATGGTGGAGCTGCTGGCCGGCTTTCGGCAAGGCAACCGCACTATCGTCATCACGACGCACCAGCGCGACTCGGCCGCACCCATTGCCGACTGGGTATTGGCCCTGCATGCGGGGCGGGTGAAGTCGTTTGAGCCGGGGAGTCCAACGCTATGAAGACCAACGGTGCACGATTCCTGGAGAGCCTCGGCATCCCCTTCGAGCTTCGCGAGTACGAGGTTGATCCCGAAGATCTATCGGCCATCACCGTGGCCAAGAAGATTGGCATGCCGCCGGAGCAGGTTTTCAAGACGCTGCTCGTCACCGGCGGCCCCAACGTGTACAGGTTTGCCGTGATTCCCGGGGACGCGGAGCTGGACTTCAAGAAGCTGGCCCGCGCCGCGGGGCTGCGCAAAGCGGAGATGGCTCCCCTGAAAGATGTGCAACCGCTGACCGGCTACATTCGCGGCGGCGTGACCCTATTCGGCGCGAGAAAGCCCTATCCCGTCTACATCGACGAAACCGTGGTTCTGTTCGACCAGATCAGCGTTTCGGCGGGAGCGCGGGGCACGCAACTGATTCTGAGCCCCGAAGACTACCTGCGCGCGGCGCAGGCACTCGACGTGGAAGTGCAAACCGCCGACCTGACCAAGGACATCTCGAGGCCCATAATCACGGAAGGCCGCGCAAAATGACGAGCGCCCTGTGGACACACCTGGTTAAGGATTTGCGCATCGAGTGGCGCTCAAAAGAGGCCATCAACTCGATGCTCTTTTTCGCGCTGCTGGTGGTGGTGCTGTTCTCGCTGGCATTCGACCCCAAGGGCGCATTCGCAAGGGAAATCGCGGGCGGCGTACTCTCGGTGGCTACGATGTTCGCCTCAGTGAGCGCGCTCAACCAGGCATGGGCGCGTGAAATTCGCCACCAGGTTATGGACGCGCAGCGCATGGCTCCCACGCCCGGCGCGGAACTCTTCCTGGCCAAGGTGCTGGCAAATTTTCTATTTGTCTCGGTAGTGCAGATCCTGCTGGCGCCGGTGTTTCTGGTGATGTACAACCTGCACATCGAGGGCCAGGCATGGCTGCTGGCAGTGGTGCTGCCGCTGGGCACATGGGCATTGGTGGTGAACGGAACCTTCTTCGCCGCGCTCTCGATCCGCAGCCGCAACCGCGAACTGCTATTGCCGCTGATTCTGTTTCCCATTTTCATTCCTGCCCTTCTGGCCATGGTGCAGGCGACCACGGCGATCCTTACCGGGGAGAGCGACCCTTCCCTATGGATCAAGATGCTGGTGGGCTACGACATCATCTTCACCACTGTCAGCCTGTTGCTATTCGACGTGGTGCTGCACGCCGAATAGCGGGCGGTGTGCAAGAGCCCGCGAGGCACAGCATTTAAAGTGGAGACGGGTCATGCAGTTCGGGCTGGCCTTTTTGCATGGCTGCATAGAGTGTTCTCAAGGCCTTCAATGTCCCCCTTACTCATTTCAAGGAGCCATTGGTGTTGAACCTGACCCTGGTCGATTGGCTGATCCTGCTCATCTATTGCTTTGTTGCTGTGGGCATTGGCTTTGCCCTGAAGCCGCATTTGAAGACGAGCAGCGACTTCCTGCTGGCGGGACGCGCGCTGCCAGCGTGGATCTGCGGGCTGGCCTTCATCGGCGTGAATGTAGGAGCGCCAGAGGTCATTGGGATGGGTGCTTCGGGGGCAAAGTATGGCCTTGAAGCTGCGCACGTCTACGGCATCGGCGCCATTCCCGCCATGATTTTTCTGGGGCTTTTCATGATGCCCTACTACTACGGATCGAAGGCGCGGTCGGTGCCCGAGTTTGTGGGCCTTCGCTTCGACGAGAAGACTCGCGGGCTCAACGCATGCCTGTTTGCGGCGATGACGGTTTTCAGCGCGGGTATCTCGCTGTACGCGGTGGCGCGGCTCATCCAGGGACTGCACATCTTTGATGCGCTGTTTTATGCGTGGGGCTGGCCATTGGAGTGGATCTTTGGTTTTTCCGTTCTGTTCATGGCGGCCATCGTGATGGTTTACATCCTGCTGGGCGGGCTGGCGGGCGCAATGTACAACCAGGTGGTGCAGTTTTTCCTGCTCGTCGCGGGCCTTTTGCCCCTGGTGCTGCTGGGCTTGAAAGGCGGTGGCGGCTGGAACGGGCTGAGGACGTCAGTGGCCGCAGTCGATCCGAGTCTGATGCATGAGTGGAAAGGTGTGATGCACGCGGGCACCAACCCCATGGGCATCGACATCATCGGCATAGGCATGGGCCTGGGATTCGTGCTCGGCGCCGGCTACTGGTGTACCGACTTCAGGGTGATGCAAAGCGCCATGGCCGCGAAGGATATGGAGTCGGCGCGACGGGCTCCGCTGATTGCGGCTATTCCCAGAATGTTCTTTCCCTTTCTTCTGATCTTGCCGGGACTGCTGGCCATCGCGTTACCCACACCACACACCACCACCGTTGTGCGCGAACAGAACGGCATCATCTATCACGAAACGAACGTAGCTTCAAAAGAAGCGGAAGCAGGCAAGGGGCTGGTTCCCGCCAAGCTGGATGCGATGACCGGCCATGTGATGCTCGACGCCGAAGGCCACCCACTGCTCGACTACGACCTGGCCACGCCGAAGTTGCTGCTGCACTACTTTCCTACCGGCCTGCTGGGGCTGGGGATCACTGCGCTGCTGGCCAGCTTTATGGGCGGCATGGCAGGTAATGTGACCGCGTTCAACACAGTGTTTACCTGCGATCTTTACCAGGCTCATATTCACAAAGACGCGAGCGACGGGCACTACCTGGCCGTGGGGCGGTGGGCCACGGTGGGCTGCATTCTGCTGTCAGTGGCGACAGCCTTTGCGGCCGTCCAATTCAAAAGCATCCTGGATACTCTGCAACTGGCCTTCGCGCTGGTGAATGCGCCGCTGCTGGCCACCGTTCTGCTGGGCATGTTCTGGAAGCGCGCCACCGGCCACGGCGCCTTTGCGGGGCTGATTGCGGGGATTATGGGGGCTCTGCTGCATCACGGGCTGACGCTGCCGACAGCGGCGCATCCGGGCATCCACGGCGGGTGGATCGCGATCCTGCACACCTACCCCAGCGACATGACGCAGAACTTCTTCACGGCCATCTGCGCCTTCAGCGCCAACTTCATTGTTACGGTCGTGGTGAGTCTCTGCACCAAAGCGAGGGCGGAGGCGGAGATGCTGGGGCTGGTTCGAGTGCGCGCGCACCTTGTTTGGTGGAAGCGGCCTGAGGCGCTGGCCGTGGCCATTCTGGTGGCGGCCGTCGCGCTGAACATTTTCTTCTACTGAGGAGAGGTTGCCACGATGAAACTCGATCCGCGCATTCCCCTGGGATGGATGTTTACGCTCTGTGGCCTGCTGCTCACGTTTCTTGGCTATTCCACCAGCGGGAACACGGAGTTGTATGGCCGGAGCTTGGGCATCAACGTGAATCTCTGGTGGGGCCTGGTGCTGGCGATCTTCGGGCTTAGCATGCTTGTGGCGGGGTATCGCGCGCAGAAGAGTCTGGAGAAAGAGTCCGGCGGGCCACGCTAAGCCGTTCAAATCACTACGCTCACTTCTGCATTCGATGAACCTTAGACGGGCCTTACGACTGCGCCGGTACACTTGAGGCAGGGATGAAGCGAAAAATGATCGCGCATTACGAGGTTCAGCGACGCCTGGGCGCAGGGGGCAGCGGGGTGGTCTTTCTGGCCAACGACACGCTGTTGCAGCGCCCGGTGGTGTTGAAAATCCTGCGCGCCGGACTGCTCTCAGCGCAGCAGATGCGGAGCACCGTGCTGCGCGAGGCGCGGCTGGCTTCTGCCATCGAGCATCCCAATGTGTGCGCGATCTATGAAGTGGGCGAGGATGGAGACGAGGGCTACATCGTGATGCAATATGTGCCCGGCCAATCTCTCGATCATCTGATTGCGCGCGGACCGTCGAGCCCGCAACTTGTGCTTTCGGTGGGCATCCAGATTGCCGACGGCCTACAGGCTGCGCATATGCTGGGCATCTTCCACCGCGACCTGAAGCCGCAAAACGCGATGCTGACCGACGGCGGACTTGTGAAGATCCTGGACTTTGGGCTGGCGCGCCGCCTGAACCCGGATGACGCAGGCTTCGACCCCGCCAAGCCGGGCCTAGCCAAGGATGCATCTCTTGCGGCCACCTACACGGCCCGCGGCGGCACCATCCGCTACATGGCGCCGGAACAGTTTGTGACCGGCCAATCCAGCGTGCAATCCGACGTGTGGGCGCTGGGCGTGATTCTGTATGAGCTAGTGAGCGGCCGCCATCCTTTTGCTCGTCCCGATGCCGAAGACTTTCAAGCTATCCGCGCTATCCAGTTCTCCGACCCGCCGGACCTGAGCGAGGTTGTTGCGGAGATATCCCCTGAGTTGAGGAGTGTGATTGCGGCGTGCCTCGAAAAAAATCCCGCCGCCCGATACACTTCGGCTGCCGAAGTGCGCGAGGCGCTGAAAACAATCATGAAGGCGTTGCAGTTCGAGACCGGCGTGATACCAGGCGATGCGGCGGCCAATCTGCCTACGACGAAAGCGGAAGCGGAGAAACGGTCCACCGGCATTCTCTCAATGCTGGCGGAACGCTTTCGCGAGTCGGCGGGCGACAAAGAACCGCAAAACTCACTGGTGGTGCTGCCGTTTGCGAATCTAGGAGCGACTGAGGTAGCACCGCTGTATGGGTACGCGCTGGCGGACGCAATCGCTGCGCGGCTGGCTCGGATTCCGGCCCTCGTTGTGCGGCCGTCAAGCACGCTGATGTCGCTGCCCATCGCACAGATGGATCCGCTCTCTGTCGGCCAGCGTCTGCTAGTGTCGTTTGTGCTGGCGGGGAGTTTTCTGCGCGCTGAAAACGGATTCGATCTGAACTGGCAACTGCTGGATGTGGGCGCGCAGAGCGTGCGTTCGGGCGGCGCTATCCAGGTGGCTTCGCTGGACCTGATCGCGGTGCAGACTGAAATTTCGAATGAAGTTTTTGCCGCGCTGCACGGACTCTCTGCGGCAGACAGAATCGAAGCTGCCCAGGCGGATGCGTCGCGGCCGTCGCCACGCGATGCATCGCTGCCCGGGCCGGTGAGCGAGGAGTATCTGCAGGCTCGCGCACTGCTGAGCTCGTTCATGGTGCGCACCGGCTCGCGTGGCGACCTGGACCGAGCGCACGCGCTGTTTACGGGGGTCACCGGCAAGGACCGGGAGTTTGCAGCCGGGTGGACTGGACTGGGCATTGCCGAGCTGCAGTATGTGCGTCACGGATTTGGCGGACAGATTCACGTAATACACGCACGGCGCGCCTTTGACGAAGCGCTGAAGCTGGACCCAGCCTCGACCGAGGCCAATCTCTATCGCATTTACATGCTGCTGTCGCGAGGCGAGAAGGAGTCGGCGCGGCACGGCATTGCCAACCTGCTGGCGAGTGCGGCCAACGATTGGAATGTGCACATGGTGGCCGGGCTGGCGCTGCGCGGCGATGGCATGTACGAGGAGGCGCTGGTGCAGTTCAGCCGGGCGCTGAAGCTGAACCCGGCAAACGCGGCGATTCTCTACAATCACCGTGCCCGCGTGTATCACTACCAGAACCAGATCGAGCTGGCCGGTGACGAGTTGGAAAAAGGCCTGGCCCTGGAGCCGCGCCATCCGCTGCTGCGCACCTCGGCCGGCTACCAGCAAATGCGCATGGGTAATCTGACGGCGGCCATCGAGATTCTGGAAGGCGTGATCCGCGACGACGAGTTGATGCGCATCGCGGTGCCTACGCTGGCGATGTGCTATGTGCAACAGGGCGAACGCGCCCACGCCGCCGCGCTGCTGAAAGACGATACCCTGGCCGCGGCCGAGGCGGACAGCGAGATGGCCTACCGGCTGGCGACTTACTTTGCCGTCGAGGGCGACTCCAGCGAAGCACTGCACTGGCTGCGCCGCGCTATCTACCTGGGCAACGAGAACTATCCGTGGTTCCAGAAAAACCCGGGGTGGAACAACCTGCGCACCAACGCGGACTTCGAGCGCATCCTGGAAGATTTGAAGAAGAGCTTCCGCAAGAACCAGAAGACGTGGAAGCGGCTGCTGGAACAGGTGCCGCCGGAGGGGGAGTAGGATTTCTTCGCGAGCGGAATGTGCCAGCGATCGCCCGGATTCTTAAAGCGGGCTGGCTGACGGCGCAAGAGTCGAGAGAATGGAAGGCGGCCGAGGGTGTTAGTGCCTGCGTTCATACATGCCGCGCTGAAAGTGGCGGGTCTGTTAATTTTTGACCCGCTGTTTACGTTCAGGTGGCCGAGTTATGTTCTATTCGGATTGATCTATACCGCCCTTGTCTTCCGCGGGGAGTTTTCCAGGAAGAGCGCTCTGATATTTTCCAAGCAGAACGTCCAGCCCATGTCTGCTGTTCTCGTGACTCACGCGGTATTTCTGTCGATTGTCTTCGGATTTATTAATCTCCTGTCACATTTGGAGCCTCATCTCCCGGATTGGATGTCGAATAACATCGGGAAAGGCTCGACACTTTATGATTTCCTGGTTCTTGTGGCGTTGGTTATTTTGGACCGCATTGAATTTCGATGGATTTATCTGGAGTCCGGAGCGGACACCTCCAAGACCAAGACTAAGACCAAGGCCAACTCGTCCGATTCGTCAGTAATTAAGACAGAATGATTTCCCGGCTACCCAAGGTCGGTGCTTTTGGTCAACGTACCCTTTCATACGGGTGATAGACCGGTTCCCACACATAGTCGCGGAGTTGGGCGCTTAGTGTCGTTTCGCCCGGCAATTCAGCCACTGCTTCTGCAATCGCTTGTTGGCCGACGGCTTCGGCGACTACGAGACTGACCTTGCGGGAGTCGGCGATGGGCGGCAGAAGCGCGGCGCACTTGTCTTGGCGTGCGGGAGACAGCGCAGCGAGCGCCTTGGCGGCGGCCATAATCATCCCGTCGGTCACGCGGCGGGCGCGGCTCACGAGAATTCCGAGAGCGAGGCCGGGAAAGATGTAAGAGTTGTTGACCTGGGCGATGTGCACCATCCGGCCATCGAACTCGACCGGTGCGTAGGGGCTGCCGGTGCCGATGAGCGCCCGGCCCTCAGTCCATTGCAGCAGGTCGGCGGGCACGGCTTCAGACTTCGAGGTGGGATTGGAGAGAGGAAAGATGATGGGGCGCGGCGAGTGGGAGGCCATCGCGCGCACGATCTCCTGCGTGAATGCGCCGGCCTGGGCTGAGACGCCGACCAGCGCCGTCACCCTGGCGTTGCGGACCACATCGAGTAGCGAGATGTCGTCTGCCCCGGCCAGTTTCCAGCCGGCCACGTCCGTTCTCTTGCGCGCCAGAGGCAGCTGGTCAGGGCGCATTCCCTTGCATCCCTCGACGAGCAGGCCATAGCGATTGAAGGCATAGATGCGGCAGCGGGCCTGTTCATCGCTGAGGCCTTCTTCTTTCATAGCAGCGATAAGAAGATTGACGATGCCGATGCCTGCCGCGCCGGAACCGAACATGGCGATGGTCTGCTCCTGGAGCGGAATGCCGGTGGCGTGGATTGCGGCGAGCAGCGTCGCGGTGGTTACGGCAGCGGTTCCCTGAATGTCGTCGTTGAAAGAGCAGAGCCGGTGGCGATAGCGGTCGAGCAGGCGCGATGCATTGGAGCCCGCGAAGTCCTCCCACTGTAAAAGAATGTGCGGCCAACGGCGCTCGACGGCAGAGACGAAGGCTTCGACGAAGTCGTCGTACTGCTGCCCGCGGATGCGATGGTGCTGCCAGCCGATATAGATGGGGTCGTTGAACAGGGCCTGGTTATCGGTGCCCACGTCGAGCAGGATGGGCAGGCAGTGCTCCGGGGGAATGCCGCCGAGAGCGGTATAGAGAGCCATTTTGCCGATAGGAATGCCAATGCCGCCGGCGCCCTGATCGCCGAGGCCGAGGATGCGCTCGCCGTCGCTGACCACGATGCAGCGCACATCGTCATAGCGCGGGTCGGCGAGCATCTGCTGCATGCGATGCTGGTTGGGATAGCTGATAAAGAGGCCACGGGGCCGGCGCCAGATTTCGCTGAAGCGCTGGCAGCCTTCGCCCACCGCGGGGGTGTAGACGATGGGCAACAATTCCTCAACATTGTGCGCAATGAGGGAGTAGAAGAGGGTCTCGTTGTTGTCCTGCAGATCGCGCATGTTGCTGTACTTGCCGAACGCGGTGGGGCGGCTGTCAAGGACCCGCTTGCGGCGTTCGCGCTGGTCTTCGAGAGTCCCGACGTGGGGCGGGAGCAGGCCATGGAGTGCGAAGGCATCGCGCTCTTCTTCAGTGAAGGCGGTACCCTTGTTGAGGCGGGGATTCAGCAGCAGTTCGTAGCCGGAAAGGCGGGTACGAACTGCTGCAGGATGGATCGGCTGGGACGCCGAAGGTTCTGCACTCACTCGAAAATTCTCCTGTAGTCCGACCCTGCCGCGACTACGCCGGGAAAGAACTTGATTCTATTCCTCGATGATAGCCAAGTCCCATGGCGCCAGGGTTAATTGCTGCGTGTGCGCGACAGGCTTGCCATCGAGCAGGTTGGTACCCGCGCCGTAGGAGTATGCCGCCACGACTGGCGCGCCAGAGTAGTTGAAGTAGTAGTGAATGCGCTTACCCAAGCGGTTGACGCCGTGCTGCACGTGGACCGCAGCAGGCAGTTGCTGGTCGGGGCCAGTGAGACCGGCCTTCTGCAACGCGCTTTTGAGTACCGCTGTTTGCAGCGCATCGCTGAGATAAGTGCCCTCGTAGAGCAGCGTGCCCGCGCCAAAGTCATTTTCAGTGATGGCAGGCCATTTTCCAAAGAAAGGGTGATCGTAGTAGGCGATCGCTTTCGCGTGCTCGGGCATGAGGAATTCAGCCCAATGGTCGACCTTGTTTTCGTCGCCGGCGTGGAAGGGATCGCCCTTGAGCGCCAGGGGATGCTCGAGGTTGGAGAACTCCTGATAGCTGAAACCGGCGGCCTCGCGCAGCGGGCCAGGCGCGCGGACCCAGCGCACCGCGGAGTTCTCGTTGGCGAATCCACTCTTGAAGGTCATGACCACGTGGCCGCCGTTCTTTACGTAATCGGAGATGCGCTGGAGCAACGCGTCGTCGGAGATGTAGAGCGCAGGCACGATGAGCAGTTTGTAAGCAGAGAAGTCCTGCGTCGTGGGGAAAACGAAGTCGGAGCCAATGTTGAGGTCGTACAGCGAGCGGTGCATCTGCTTGACCAGAGAGTTGTAGTCGGCGGTAGAGCGGCCCGGAAGCCAAGGCATGGATGCGTTGGAGGTGAAGGGCATGAAGCTGATGGCGTTGTACGAGTCGCGGCTCCACAAGATGGCGACCTGGTTGTGAATCTTGAGGCCGACGAGATGGGGGCCGACTTTCTGGAGTTCGTGGGCGGTGCGGCCCACCTCGGCATAAGCGCGGTTGGGCTCGAGATCGTGGGAGAGCACACCCTTCCAATAGGTTTCCTGGTTGGCGGCGATGGAAGCCCAGTGCCAGTACTCGACCATGTTGGCGCCATTAGAGAGATGGGTGTAAACGTCCTCGCGCATCTGGCCGTCGTAGGGCGGGAACTGGAAGGCCGAGCTCCAGTCGGTGGTTTGGGCGTTGGTTTCGGTGATCAGGAAATTGGAGTGCTTAAGGGAACGCGTAAAGTCGCCCTGGATGGACTGCGTTGCCCCATCGTAATGATCCTGAGTTCCGTGGTAGATGTTGTCGGCGGGAATGTCGAGAGACTCGGCGATGGCCTCCTCGTTGACGTCGGGGCGCATCGTGCTGCCATAGTCGGTAGTGACGAACTGGCGCGGGCCGGCACATTCACGCACCAGCGCGGCCTGCCAGTGGAGAAAGTCAGTGACGCGCATCTGACTCCAGCGGGTCCATTCAAGTTTGTAGCCGGTGGAGATGGTGCCGTCGCGAGTGGGCAGGTCTTCCCATGTATGCAGGTTTTCGCCCCAGTAGTTAAGGAACCACGCCTTGCTGAGCGCCTCGGGGGTGACGAACTTCTTTTCAAGGTAATGCTGGAAACCGATGAAGACGTCGGGATTGGCGGCGCCGTAGCTGCTGGTCTCGTTGTCGAGCTGCCAGCCGATGACGGTGGGGTTGTCCTTGTAGTGGGCCACGATGTGGCGGATTAGGCGCTCGGCATAGAAGCGGTAGGCGGGCGAATCGGTGTCCATGTTCTGGCGCATGCCGTAGGAGTTTTCGCGGCCGTCAGGATAGCGGGCCAAGATCTCAGGGTGCTGGTGGGCCATCCAGGCGGGCAGCGAATAAGTGGGAGTGCCGAGGATGACCTTAATGCCAGCCTTGCCCATAGCGCCGACCACGCGATCCATCCAGGCGTAGTCGAATTGTCCGTCTTCGGGCTCCCACAGGCTCCACGTGGACTCGCCCATGCGGACCACGCTGAGACCGGCCGCCTTCATCAACGAGACGTCCTTGTCGAGGCGGGCAACCTGATCTCCGGGCATGTACTCGTTGTAGTAGGCGGCACCGTAGAGCACGGTGGGGAAGTCGAGCGCTTGAGCGACCTCGGGCGACGGGATACCTGGGCTGGACTGCTGCGCGGCGGCTGCGGCGGCTATCAGAACCGTTGTTGCCAGTAGTGAAAGAAAGCGTTTGCTCCAAACTGACATAATTCGTCCTCTTCCTTCATAAGAAATGCCCTGTAGAGCGGAACATTCATCAGAACACTTCTACTCGAAAGTGAGCAAGACGATCTCGGAATGAGTGCCTACGCGCATGGGCGGACCCCAGCTTCCGGCCCCGCTGGATGTGTAGACCTGCATGCCGCCAAAATGCTGCAGGCCGTAAGTGAACTTGCCAAACGCGCGGCGCGTGATCCAACTGAAGGGGAAGACCTGGCCGCCGTGGGTGTGGCCGGAGAGTTGCAGACTCACTCCTGCTTGTTCGGCGATGGGCAGGCGGTGCGGGACATGGTTGAGCAGGATGCCGGCCGTGCCGTTCAGGTGCAGGCTCTGAAGAAAGTTTCGCAGGCGGATGGGGTCATTGGAATGACCATAGGGCACACCCACAATCTGCAGGCCATCAACCACGGCGCGCTCGTTTTCAAGTATGTGGAAGCCGGCGCGACGGAGGGCCTCGGTGTAGTGGGAAGAGCCGCCGAACAGCTCATGGTTGCCAGGAACAAAGTAAATGCCCAGTGGTGGAGAAAGTTCGAAGAGGGGAGCGGCAATGACGTCGGGATTGGCATGCGTGCCGTCAAAGACGTCACCGGGCAGGAAAATAATGTCAGGATTGAGGCGGCTGACCATATCCGCGATGCGCCGGGCAAAGCGCACCCCGTTTATATTGCCCAGATGCAGGTCGCTGGCAAGGAGAGCCGTTCGACCACGCCAGGACGGGGGCAGGTTCGCAAGCCGGATTGCCACGCGACGAACGCGCACCCAGCGGGCGTTCAAGATGCCGTAGATACTGGTCAGCACCGCCAAGCAGAGGAGAATCTCGGCAAGGTAGGGGCGGGCCTGCATGTGTGCCGTACCGGGAAGCAGGACGAGGAGCACAAAATCGGCCAGCCAGCCAAGGCAGGCAGCGTAGAAAAGAAAATTAAGCAGGCCCAGCCAGACACCGGCGATTTGATAGATGAGTGCGACCAGCCAATTTGAATAGCGAAAGCCGAGCAGCGCGGCCACCATAAAGCTGACCGACAGCAGGGCGAGCACGATGCGCAGATGGAGATCGGCGGCTGGACCGAGCGGCCACCAGAACTCGATCCAGGTGTAATAGAGGAGCCAGTGGGCAAGACATAGTAAGGACTGGACAACCAAGATGCCCAGGATAGGCCACGCTTTCAAGGCAGAACTCCTTATCTAATTTTGGCATGAGCCGGGCCGGGTGGAGGCGGACAGGGCGGACCCGGAGCACGTGAAAGAATCACTTTTATGGCAGGTTCGCAGGACGACAGGCTCGGCCTCTACATCTCGATTCCGTTTTGCCGCTCCAAGTGCACCTATTGCAACTTTGCGTCGGGAGTCTATCCGGCGAGCGACCACGAGCGCTATGTGGACCGGGTCATCGAGGACATGGCAGCGGCAGGGGCGTGGGCTGCGGGAATGGGGGTGGGTCTGCCGCGGCGGGTGGATACAGTCTACCTGGGCGGCGGAACGCCCAGCCTGCTGGCGCCGGGACTGATTACGCGTTTGTTTGCAGCGCTGCGGGCGGAGTTTGTGTGGGAGCCGGACGCCGAGGTTACGGTGGAGTGCGCGCCGGGCCAACTGGGGGATGGCTCGTTGGAAGCGCTGGCGGCGCAGGGCGTTAACCGCGTGAGCCTGGGTGTGCAGTCGTTCATCGACCGCGAGGCGCGGGTGAGCGGGCGGCTGCACACGCGGGCAGTGGTCATGGACGACCTGCGCCGGCTGCGCGCGGCCGGCATTACCAACCTGAACCTGGACCTGATTGCCGGGTTGGCAGGCCAGACCAGTGCTTCGTGGGAGGAATCGCTGGCGGTGCTGATCGACACGGGGGCGCCCCATGCCAGTGTCTACATGTTGGAGGTGGATGAGGATTCCCGGCTGGGGCGTGAGATGCTGGCCGGCGGCGCACGCTACCACGCCGGGCTGGTTCCCAGCGACGATGCGATTGCGGGGATGTACGAGAGGGCAGTCGACCGGCTGGTCAGCGCCGGACTGCAGCAGTACGAAATCTCCAATTTTGGGCGTCGCGGCTTTCACTCCCGCCACAATCTGCGCTACTGGCAAAGGCGACCCTACCTGGGGCTGGGGCTGGATGCTTCGTCGATGCTGCGGGAAGCTGACGGGCCGGGGCCTGGCTACGTGTTGCGGGCGACGACGACCGACGACCTGAAGGTGTATCTTGCGGGGCCGGAAACGGCGGAGACAGCGTGGCTTTCGCCCCAGCGGCAGCATGAAGAGGCGTGGTTCCTAGGACTAAGGCTGAATGCGGGGGTGCAGCCGGCGGGGCTGCGGCAGGAGTTTGGTCCGGAGCCGGTGGCGCGGGCAATGGAGACGGTTGGGCGGCTGGCGGAGAGCGGCCTGCTGACTTCAGACGGCGAAACTGTGCGGTTGACTGCGCGAGGGAGACTGCTCTCGAACGACGTGTTCCAGGAGTTTCTGGAGACCGCCGCAGAAGAGAGCGAAGTGGGGCCTGGGGCTTAGGGTTCGTGGACACCCTCTCTTGCGGCAGTAAGAAGTCGTGAGGATTGGGCTCTCAGGATCGAACACCAGCTACCAGGCCAGTAATTCGTCGCCCGAACCGGCAGACAGGAAGGCGACCGGGGCGGCCTGGGTTTGGGGGTCGTCGCCGAAGCACTGGATGGAGTCCGGGCCGGTGTCTTTTGCCGCTTGCAAGGCCTGTTCGGCTTCGCGGAGAACCACCACCGGGGAGCGGCCTTCGCTGGACGCGATGCCGAAACAGGCCGAGAGGCGAATGGCGGCGCCTTCCAAGTGGAACGGCAGGGCAAAAACATCCACGCGCAACCGTTCGGCCAACATCATGGCGTTCATGGCTGCGCAACCGGGCAGAATCAATAGGAACTCGTCCTTGCCGGTTCGGCCGAACAGGTCGTAGCTGCGCAGCAGGCGGGCGGTGCGTTCCACCACCTGGCAGAGCAGGTCGTCGCAGGCATCCGTGCCCAGGCGCGAGTTCCAGTGTCCGAAGTCGTCGATGTCGAAGAGGATCAGACACAGGGAGGTCTTCATTCGCTGTACCCGGTCGGTTTCGCGGAAGAGCATGGCGAGCAGTGTGGCGCGGTTGTAGACCGCGGTGAGCGGGTCCATCTGCGCATTCAGCGCGGCGGCCTCGCGCAGTTGATCGAGTTCCCGCATGCGGTGGTGGGTGCGCAAAACCATGTCGAGGCGCAGCCGCCAGCAGGGCGAGTCGATGGCGCGGGGGATCAGGTCGTCAATCACGCCTTCGGCGAGCCGGTCTCTCCATTCGGGAGTCACGGTATCCGAAATCAGGACAATGGGGAAGCGGTGGCCGCCTGCCGAGGCGCGCACTGCCGCCAGAAGCTGCTCCACACTCATGCCGGGCTGGGCGGCTGCCAGGTTCACATCGAGCAGGACCAGGCTGGGCGGATGGGGAGCGGTGATGGCCGTGAGCGCGGTTTCGGGGGAGAGGACGATCTCCACATGCGCCCCGGAGGCGGTGAGCACCGGCTCCACAGCTTCAAGAAGAGCAGGTTCTTGCGAAGCGAGCAGGAAGGTAGGTTGGGTGGCGAGCAACTTCGAGGTCTCCATAGAAGATGCATCGGCGATGATTAGAAAATATTCAGACAGGGCGAAGAGAATCTTGTGCCGCTGGAATGACCTTTGATGCGCAGTTTGCGCACCAATGTCATTAGAGCGTTCTTTGGCTTGACTGGCTACAGCCTAGATAGGCATCTGTGGTCTCCCATCCTTGCGGCAAAGACAAATACGCCGCAAGGATGGGGCTCCCATATCGGTACTAGATCATGGGGTCACGGATGTAAATGGGCGATCAGTCGACGAAGTCCACTTGCGGAGCGATGGGGATGATGCCGCGCTCGTGGCCCAGTTGCAAGAGTTTGAGGATGGCCTGGCGGCCGTCCTCACCGTAGTCCAGGGTGCGGTTGTTCACGTACATGCTGACAAACCGGCTGGCCAGCGAGGTGTCCAGATCGCGGGCAAACTGCATGGCGTACTCCAGTGCCTGCTCTCGGTGATCGAGGGCGTATTGGATGCTGTCGCGCAGGGCTTTGGAGATGATCTTGTGAGATTCAGCGCCGAGGGAGCGGCGGATGGCGTTGCCGCCGAGGGGCAGCACCAGGCCGGTGGTTTCGCGCCACCAGATGCCCAGGTCCAGCACCCGATAGAGCCCGCTGGTGGAGTAAGTGAGCTGGCCTTCGTGGATGATGAGGCCGGCGTCGTACTTGCCAGCCAGAACGGCCGGGATGATCTGGTCGAAGGGCACGGTCTCGGTCTCGATCTCCGGATTGAAGATCTTGAGGGTCAGATACGCGGTGGTCAGGGTGCCCGGTACGGCGACGCGGATGCGGCTCAGATCCTGATGGGTGAGGGGACGGAGGGATACAACCATCGGCCCGTAGCCCTCGCCCACGCTGCCGCCGCAACCCATCAGCGTGTAGTTGTTCTGCAGATACGGATAGGCATGGAAACTGATGGCAGTGACGTCGAAAAAGGCCTCGTCCTGGGCGCGGCGGTTCAGGGTTTCGATGTCGGAAAGCGTGTGGGAGAACCGGTAACCGGGGACGCGTACCTTGTTGGTGGCCAGACCGTAAAACATGAAGGCATCGTCGGAGTCGGGACTGTGCGCTATGGAAATGTCGGTGATTGCCTGTGTGCTGGCCACTTCAGATTCGATATTGGTCACTGGTACAAACGTCCTTTCGACAAAGAGACTGCAATTCCATTTTTGATGCGGTTACGGGGTACGGCGACGCAGGCGATCCCAGGTGGCGGCGAGTGCAGCAGCACCGGCAACCTTGAGCGCGTCGCCGGGCAGGAAGGGGAGCACGGCGAGCGTGCACACGGTTCGCAGCTGGGCATGAGTGAGTGCGGCCAGCCAAAGAGCGCCGGCGAGGAGAATGGCAAGATTGCCCAGCGCGGCGCTGGCCAGGGCCCAGCTGAATCCGCGGCTACTGCGCCGCCAGAGGAACGAGATGAGAGCCGCGGCGGCGGGGTAGGCCATCAGGTAGCCGCCGGTGGGGCCCAGCAGATGGGCCAGGCCTGCGGTAGTGGTGAGGCCGGGCGCAAAGACGGGCAGGCCCAGTGCGCCTTCGGCCAGGTAGGCGCCGAGCGTGGCCGCGGCCAGGCGCGGGGAGAGCAAGAGTCCCAGGAGCAGCACCGCAAAGGGCTGCAGGGTCAGAGGCACGGGGGTGAACCAAAGCGGCAGAGCCATACGGGCGCAGATGGCCACCAACGCGGAGCCCGCAAGCACAACTCCAGCGGGGCGCAGCCAAGAGACTGCGCGGAGAGCGGCCCATGGGGCCAAGGATGAAGATATCTCCTGGTTCACGTTGCGTTCCCCGACGTGCTGGTTACAGGTCAATTTCCTTGCTTCTTTCGAGGACTGGACCGGCCTCGGCTGGCGGTTGCCGGCGGCGCCTGGCGCGATGGAGCCAGATATGGCGTGCCACTCCCGCTGCCGCGAGAAGCAGCCCCCCAAGCGAGACGAGAAGGGCAATGAGTAGCCAGCGCATCACAGCAAACTAGGTAAGAATATCAGACGGGCTCGGACCTGGCCCTGGATGCAGAAAGAAGTCCGGCTCCCGTCTAGGGTGTGCGAAGGCTCGAATGCAGCCATTGCAGGTAGGCGGCGTTTGCCGACTCCACGGATAGCACCAGGAACTCCGGGGTTTGGTAGTGGTGGAGGTCGAGGAGCCGGATTTCAAGAGCCGCAATCTGCTCGGAGCCGGTTTTCAGCAGCAGCAGGGCCTCTGGAGTGGACTCCATCTTGTCTTGCCAGTGGTAGATGCTCTGGACCGAGGGGAACACGGTGGCGCAGGCGACCAGTCTCTCTTCAACGAGGATGTTTCCGATGCGGCTGGCTTCCTCGATATTGTTGATGGTGGTAAGGACAATGCGGGCCGCGGGGTATTTCTCGGGCATACGGCTCCTCCTTTGCCAGTGTACGAGGGCCTGTGAAAGGCGCAGCATGATTTTTTGCATTCCGAACCATGCTTGCCGAGTTGGGCCCGGTGAGTCAGTATGTACCTTGCGGCCGGGTACGCCGGTGCGGGAGGTGAACGATGAGCGCAGTGATCAAATTTGGCACTTCGGGATGGAGAGCCATTCTGGCCGACGAGTTTACTTTGGCCAATATCCGGCTGGCGGTGGCGGGTGTTGCTGCCTATGTGAAGACGCAACCGGAGCCGCATCGCGTGCTGGTAGGCCGCGATCCACGCTTTCTGGGGGAGAGTTTTGTTGCTGAAGCAGCGCGTGTACTGGCCGGCGCCGGAGTCACTCCCATCGTGATTCCCGAAGCAGCACCTACGCCAGCCATTGCCTATGCTGTTCATACGTTGAAAACTTCAGGGGCTATCAATTTCACCGCGTCGCACAATCCGCCAGAGTACAACGGGATCAAGTTTTCTACCCACGACGGCGCACCTGCGCTGCCGGAGGTGACCAAACAGATTGAAGCTGCAATTGGAGGACTTGGAGACGGCGGCAGCATTCCCCAGGCAAACGCACCGGCGGGCGGGTTTGAGACCACGGACGTGAAGCCGGCGTTTCTGAAGCGCCTGGCCGAGTTGGTGGACCTGAAGGCGATCGCCAAGTCGGGAATCAAAGTGGTCTACGATCCGTTCTGGGGCGCGGGCCGCGGGTATAGTACCGATCTGCTGCGGGAAGCCGGGGTCAGTGTCGAATCGGTGCATGACTACCGCGACGTCCTGTTCGGCGGCCATGCGCCGGAGCCGGACGACCATCTGCTGGGCGACGCCAAGGCGAAGATGAAGGAGATTGGCGCGCAGATCGGCATTGCCACAGACGGCGACGCCGACCGTTTCGGCATAGTGGACGAGGACGGGACGTTTATCCAACCGAATTACATTATTGCCCTGCTCTTCGACTACCTGGTGGAGACGCGTGGCTGGAAGAATGGGGTGGCCAAGAGTGTGGCGACGACCAACCTGGTCAATGCATTGGCGGAACATCACAAAGTACCTCTTTACGAGACGCCGGTGGGCTTCAAGTACATTGGCGAGCTGATTATCGCCGACAAGATTGCCATCGGCGGCGAGGAGTCGGCAGGGCTGACGATTCGAGGCCACGTTCCTGAGAAGGATGGGGTGATTGCCGGGCTGCTGGTAGCGGAGATGGTGGCTACGCGCGGCAAGAGCCTGGGTGTGCAATTACGGGAGTTGTTTGCCAAGGTTGGTTCCTTCTATCCTGTTCGCGAGAACTTCCGCTTGACCCAGGAGCGCAAGACCGCATTCACTGAGAAATTGAAGACCGATCCCACCGAACTGAGCGGCCGCAAGGTGACGGGTGTGGTGCGCACCGACGGGCTCAAGCTGATTCTGGAAGATGGCTCGTGGGTTTGCTACCGCCTCTCGGGGACCGAGCCGGTGGTGCGGGCGTATACGGAAGCACGCAACGAGCAGGACATGGAAGCACTGAGCGCGGCGGCTAAAAAGTTTGTTCTGTCGTAACGCCGATCGAGGTTAAATGCAGGACGAGAAGGATCAAACCGGGATGGGTGTTGCACAGGCGCAGCCAGTCGCACTGCGCAAGCGGATGCTGGAGTGGGCGCAACGCGCGTGGCGACCCGCGGGCACTCTGGTGGCTGTGTCCCTGGCGCTGCTTTTCGGATGGAGCGTGGTCAACGGCAAGCACGGGCTTTCGGCCTGGCACCAACAACACACCCAGGACCAGCAGCTACGCCAGGAAATCGAGGAACTGCAGCAAGAAAACGCCCACTTGCGCGATCACATCGAGCGGCTCAAGTCAGACCCCGACGCCATTGAGCATGAGGCGCGCGAGAAGCTGCACTATGCCCGGCCCGGTGAGGTAATCTACACGCTGCCCGAACCCCCGCCGCAGGCTGCGCAACCGGCCAACGGCGGCAAATAAGCCGGCAATCTCTCCCTGTTCAAGACCAAGGCGCACCCTGCGTGCAGACGAGCGTTCTGGTTCAGACCGCGTTGCCGGTATCGCTAAACCACGCCACTCCGCCGCCGGCGAGCGGGGCTTTATCGTCGAGTTCCGCGATGCGCAACTGGATGTGCAACCCCTTCAACTCGTGTTCGGCCTGAGGCAGGAACAGGTGCGCGGAGCGCGAGATGCCGCCACCCAGCACCACCACATCGGGGGCGAAGGTGGTAAACAGGTCGCGGAGGGCCACGCCGAGAACGCGCCCGAAGTCCGCAAAGACCTCTTTGGCCGCGTCGTCGCCGGCTGCACCCGCCGCGATCGTCGCCACATCACGCTCGTGGCCGGTGCGTTCCAGGTAGTCCTTCTGAATGGCCCTAGTGGAAATCAAATCCTCGACGATTCCGCCCTGGTAGGGCACGTTCCATATCTCTCCGCCGGGCGGAACGCCGGGACCTGCTGTGACCACATGGCCGTACACGGCAAAGCCTGAACCGACGCCGGTTCCCAGAGTGATGGCGACAACGCGCGGAATGCCACGGGCCGCTCCGGCCCCGACCTCGCCCAACAGGTAAGCGGCGGCATCGTTGAGGAATCGTACCTGATCCGGTTGCCAACCGAAGCGCCCGGCCAGCGCCGCGCGCAGGTCCACGCCATACAAATAGGGCATCTTGTGCTTCATCCAACTGACCCCGGCGGAGTAGTCGAAGGGACCGGGCATGGCCAATTCGGCACCGAGCACACCGGCCACGCCAGAGGCGGCCTGGGTTCCGGCAGAGTGGAGAACATCGACGAAGGCATCGCTGGACTCGCGCTCCGGGTGGCGCGCAGTGATCACTGGGCCAAGCCGGTAATCGCCGGAGTAGCAAACAGCCGCGGATACATGGCTGCCGCCGACGTCATAGACAAGAACACACTTTTGCGGGTCGGATGTCACACACACCTCACTTGGATTGACCCGTCCATTCTAATCAAAGCGCCTGCGTGTTGTTCTGAGGGGCCGGGGTCGATCGCTGAAAGCCAACCAGTGTTTGGAAAGTGGCTCAGAAATCCACATGTGCGCGAACGGAGCCAACCCATGCCGGGCCGCGGTCGCGGTTGTAGCCGGGGTTATCGATATGTTGCACGTCGAGCGCATAGAACAAGCCGCGCCATGCGTGCCAGTTGTAGTAGCTCTCCACAATGTTTTCGCGGCCGTAGTTCAGGTTGCCGTCCCCCAACAGGAAGCCTAGGCCGCCGAGGCGCAGGTAATTCTGATGGTCGCGTTTGATGGCGTTGGATACAAAGGCCAGACCTATCTTATCCACCGGGCGATGCCAACGAGTTCCGGCGTAGTCGGCACCGGACAGGACTGTTTGTTCCACCTCGGTGTAAGCGAACGATTCGTGCTGGCCCTCGTTCCAACCGAAGCGGGCAAAGACACGGAGGTTAGGAGACAATTCCTGTTCAGTGTTGTAGCCAACACCGTACTTGAGGGAGCTGAAGTGCTCGTGAAGGGTGATGGTGGGCACAGTGACGCCATATTTGGAAGTGTCGGATCCGTTTAGAAAGTCTTCGACCGCCTCGCGATAGGTGCCCATGTGGGCGCGGTTGGCATAAAACAGCACTCGGGTTACACCCTTGCGATCGCGGATAAAACTGTGGCGGAGTTCAAACTCAGCGTTTTGGCCATGAGCGCGGCTGAAGGCCCAGTCCAAGTCGATGCCGTTGGCCACGATGGGCATGGCGAAGAGGCCGTAGCGGATGCTCCAGAGGCGGTCGTCGTACTCAGCCATGCCACCCACGGTGTAGCCGCGGGTGTCTGCTGCATAGTCCCATGCGCCGTTGTTGTCCACTGTCCAATTCATGAATTGCAGGTGCGTGTCGGAACCAATGGAGTTGACGTCGAAGAAGTCCGGAAGAGTCATTTTGCCGACTCGGAACTCGATACGCCGCAGCGGTACGCTGGGCGCCAGTGCAAAGGGACCCGGCTCCTGGCTGGTGGTCTTTTGCGTGAGCCCAATGACCTGGTGTATCTGGTAGCGCGCGAGATAGGGGGTCGAGCCCAGATTGGGATTGCGCACCACATCCAGGTCTGTGATGCCGCCCAGTCCCAGTGCTTCGCTCAGGCCGCGCCCACCGGCGCTTTCCACGTCGAGGATCAGGTCGTTACTGTAACGGATGGAGTGAATGAGCCGGGCAGCAGTAAAGACCGTGCCCAACAGGGAAGTCTTGTACTCCGCCGAATTGCGAAAGCTGTTTGTGCCACCGTAGAGGGCATGAAAGGGCAGGCGCCCCTGGAAGATGATATTGGCCTGTCCGGAGAGCCAGTAGCGGCTGTTTTCAGGGTGGGGAGCCATGGCGACGATGGGGGCGTCCTGGGGTTCGCGGCCCACAGGGCTGGTGTCGCCGGGCTTGATTCCGATACCGTCCTGTTGCAGCGGAAGCAAGGGGATTCCTGGGGCAGGCAGGACAAACTGCGGCGTGGATGAGAGTTGAGGTTCGGGAGCGGAGGGAAGCGGAGGGGACACCTGCGCGGCTGCGGCCGCCGAGACGCAGGCCAGGATGGCGAGGGCAGGTACGAAGCGCAGCGGATTGGGGAGGCGGTCGGGCATAGAATACAGGGAGTGGCATTTATACCCCCACTGGGTATATACTATACCGAGGATGGGTATTGTCAAGCAGAGGAGGCCCGTGATGTCGCATCAGGATCGGGAAAAGGTCAAATTGCTGCAACGATTGAGGAAGTTGCGCGGCCAGTTGGACGCGGTGGAGCGCTCGCTGGCGGCCGATGAGGAATGCGGCGGGCAATTGATGCTGCTGGCCGCGGTGCGCGGGGGCGTCAACAGCCTGATGGGCGAGGTGCTCGAAACTCATATCCGATTCCACCTCGTGGACGGCGTGAAAGAACAGATTGCCCCAGAGCTGGCCGAGGACTTGATCGACCTGGTGCGCGCCTATCTGAAGTGAAGACCTGCGGAATAAGCAAAGATTGTACCCGAAACCGCGCACCTGCCAGGAGAAACACTCTGGATCTATCGTAGAGGGTGGCCGGGGCGAGGATTGTTAAGGTTCGGTTGATTTGGGGCGAGTTGCGAGCCGGCAGGTCCGCGAGTCATTGAAAAGGGAGGATCCAGGACGGTGAAAGAGATTCCACTGGCGAAGGTTTTCCACCTGATCGAGCCCGGACCGGTGGTGCTGCTGACGACCGCGCGCAAGGGGCACGCCAACATGATGACGATGAGTTGGCACATGATGATGGAGTTCGTGCCGCCGCTGATTGCGTGCGTAGTGAGCCCCGCGAACTACAGCTATAAGGCGCTGCGCACGACCAAGGAATGCGTGATTGCCATTCCGGGGATCGACCTGGCCTCGAAGGTCGTGGATATCGGCAACTGCTCAGGCCCGGATGTGAACAAGTTCGAAGTCTTCGGCTTGACGGCTGTGCGCGCGAAGAAGGTCGCTGCTCCCTTGGTCGCCGAGTGCATCGCCAATCTTGAATGCAAGGTGGTTGACACGCGAATGGCGAACAAGTACGCGTTGTTCGTTCTGGAAGTTGTGAAAGCGTGGACCGATCCGAAGCGCAAGGAACGCAGGACCTTTCACGCCAATGGGGACGGCACCTTTGTGGTGGACGGCAGGACTCTTGACCTGAAGAAGAAGATGGTGAAGTGGGCGGAGTTTTTATAACTTAGAGATAGGTTCGAGTTATCCGATTATGGATGCTTCATTCTTTGAAATCACACGAAGGATGGGGTATGTACGGAACGTTTGGCTGCTCAACGGAAAAAACAATGCTGTGGTCTAGATCACGCGCGGCCGGCGAATTCGCGGGTTTCGGTCGAGACTTTGACCTTCTCGCCTTCCTTAATGAAGAAGGGGACCTTGATTTCGAGGCCTGTTTCCAGCTTGGCGGGCTTGGTGACGTCGCCACGGGCGGTGTCGCCGCGGACGCCGGGCTCGGTATAAGTCACGGCTAACTCGACCTGCAGAGGCAACTGGAGTCCGATGGGGTTGCCGTTGAATTTATCGATCTTGATGATTGCGCCTTCGAGGAGGAAGTCGAGAGCGTCGCCGAGTTTTTCGCTGGTCAGGGCGATGGTGTCGAAGCTCTCCTGGTCCATGAAGTAGGAGCCTTCGGCATCGGTGTAGAGGTAGGAGGCTTCGACGGTCTCGAGGTCGGGTTCCTTGAACTTGTCGCTGGCCTTGAAGGTTTTGTCGAAGACGGCGCGAGTAAGCAGGTTGCGCATTTTGAGGCGGACCAGGGTTTGTCCGCCGCGGGCAGTGGGAGTGGAGACTTCCACGTCGAGACAGTAGTAGGGAGCGTTCTCAAACTCGAAGTACATTTTGCGCTTGATGTCGATGGCATCGATCAGTGCGGGCATGAAGTTTCCTTGACGGAGCTTCTCCCATTCTAAACGTCAGTGGTCAGTGGTCAGGGGTCAGGGGACAGTGGTCAGTGGTCAGTGGTCAGTGGTCAGTGGTCAGTGGTCAGGGAATAGGGTGAACAGTCTTTTCGGTTTGGGATGTGAGCGGTATCACCCTGTCGAGGTACCCGACTCCCCCTATTCTGTAAATAAAATCTCTATTTTCATGGGTTTACGGTAGGTCTTGCGCTGCAAAATCTTCATTTCATTGGATTTATCCGCAGAATCTTCTCAGGAAAGGAGTTATGGGATAGTTGGCTAGCAAAACCGCACCTAAAGGCCACAGAAACGGGCAAAGTGAAGAGAAAAGAATACGGCCTTGGGCGGGCGAGGCGTTGACTTCTACAACGGCGTGGGTTGAGTTGTTCCCCGTGTTTGCCTGCCTGATTTCAATTATGCGCGCGGGGAGAGAAATACTACGCAAGAGGGGGAATGACGCTGTTCGCATTGGGATGATGGGATAAGGGCAGATGCGAGGCGGAACGGAGCTTGACAGATCGGTTGGGGTATCGCGAGCGGTGAGCGCATATGAGCTCTTCCATTGCGGACCTTGAACGAGCGCTTCGGCGATTATGCGCGAACTGAAAAGCGTTCCCTCCGACATGGGCGTTTCAGGGGAGTAATCGTGACATTTGTGCTGACCAGTTCAACCATTAGATCCGAGTAAAACAATCCTGTGGCCAAGGAGGATCGCCGGGGCGCCAGACGCCGGCCTTTTCAGGGCGTAAATAACGAATACTTGCAACTACTTGCACGACGTCGGGGGCAGCCGAAATAGGCGTAAGACGGGCCAATCACGGGTGAGGATAACTAGCCTCGAAGCCAAGCTGGGAAATCTGTGAAGTATGAATGAAAAGCTTAAGATTAGAACAAACACACCTTGTCTCTATCGGAATGAAGGGAAGTTACGTGAAAGGCGAATCACTGCGCGGGTGGGAACAGATCGAATCCATGATGAACAGCCGGAATATCTGGCGCCTGTTGCTGGTGTTCCTGCTCTACACATCAGCACCAGGCGCGCAGACCAGAACCTCATTCGTCTGGCAGGGAATGGTCCGCACCCCTGGAGGAGCTCCCATCTCCAAAGCCAAGGTCCGCCTTACTGGTGTCGGAGGCAATGCCGAGGCAGCGACGCGCGCCGATGGAATGTTCACACTGCCGGTTCTGCCCGCTGGAAAATATCGCCTCTCGGTGGAAGCAGGCGACCACCACGTCGTCTTCGCGCAGCCCATTGAATTGTTCTCGGCGACTCCTGCCGTGGCGCTCACGCTTTCCAGCCGCGGAGAATTGTCCGTGGGGGAACTTAAGCGCCTGGTCTCCACCGGAGGAGAGGAGTTGTCCAGCAAGGCGGTCAGCGAGCTACCCCTCAACAAGCGCGACTTCAGTTCGCTACTTCTGTTGGCCGCAGGAACCATGACGGACGCCAACGGGGCCTCCAACTTTACCGCCCAGTTCGCTATCAACGGACAGCGCGGCGTCGAAGCCGTCTTCGCCATGGATGGCGCAGACATTAGCGACCCGGAAATGGGAGGAGCCACCTTTTCCAATTTCAACGTCGACGCGGTAGAGAGCATCGACTCTAGTTCCGGCTGGATGCCTGCCGAAATCGGTCACGGAGCGGCGGGGTTTACCAACATTCACACCCGTTCGGGAGCCAGCGGATTCCACGGCTCTTTCTTCGAGTTTGTGCGCAACTCGGCATTTGATGCGCGCAACTACTTCGACCATCCAACCGTGGCTTATCCCGGCCGTATTCCGCCATTCCGCCGCAACGAATTTGGCTTTACCAATGGCGGACCGCTTTATCTTCCCCACATTTATGACGGTCGTAAGCGAACCTATTACTTCACGCAGTATCAGGGCTTTCGCCAGGTGCTCGGCACTACTCAGGTAATGCCAGTGCCTAGCGCGGTGGAGCGTTCCGGTATTGACACTCTCACCTTCCCCGATGGCTCCACTGACACTCTCACGGTGCCGGTGCCTGCTGAGATTGCGGCCATCCTTGCTCGCTACCCGATGCCGAACTACGAAGCCGGTTCCTACCACTCTCACACCTACGCCACCGCTTCAAAAGTGGTCACCGATGCCGATCAATTCTCTCTGCGCTTGGATCACAAGATTTCAAGCAAGGACCAGTTCTTTGCCCGCTTCAATTTGGACAATCTCACCGGTCCGACCACCAATCCTGACCAGACCGCCATCGATCGTTCCTTCGCCGTGGAGTTCTTCGATCGCCAGCGCAACGTTGTCGGCACCTGGACTCGCACCGTCTCACCGCGGCTCATGCTTGAGTCGTCCATCAGCATCATCCGCACCACGCCGGGCTTCCCCTCACCCAACCACACTGACCACGCGGTCAAGTTTGTCGACGGTCTTTTTGAAGCCTTCAATGGCGCGGGCGGAACAGTGTTGCAGTCTTTTGGCAATCTCTTTCAGGGCCGCGAGAATCTCTCCTTCACAACGCGGGGTCATACCTTCAAGGCCGGTGCGGAGACTCGCTTCAATCGCGACTCCACATACTTCGGCATGAGCCCAAACGGCGAATACGATTTCGGCGGCGGCACCGCCTATGCGACGGAGGCTATCGCCTCTCAGAGTGGGAAGCACGACATTCAGCCCGGCGATCCGCTGCCGGACACACTCACCAGCTTTCTTTCGGGCAGCCCTTTTGCCTACACCGTTTCTGTTGCTCCACCGTCCATCTCCAGCGGGGAACACATGGGGCCTGCGGCCACAAGCCGCAACAACTACAACTTCTACGCGCAGGACACATGGAAGATCACAAGCCGCTTCACACTCGATTACGGTCTGCGCTGGGAGCTTTACCAGCCCATCACAGAGCGCGCCCATCGCACCTCCAGCGTCGTCACCACCAATGGAGTTCAGCAGTACATCGTCAACCCACAACCCGGTTATCCTACTCGGAAAAATGCATGGGGACCGCGTATCAAGGCGGCGTGGCAGGTTGACAACAAGTTGTCTGCTCATGTCGGCGGCGCCATTACCGTGATCCCTCCTAATATCTGGGAGGACAATTTCCTTACTGGCGGCGCCCCGTTTTCGGTCACCCCGCGTCGGGATTCAACGCCGAGTGCGCCTATCCCTTACGGCTATCAGATCACTCCATCTGAACTTCCTAAGCCCTACACGCCGGCCGGCGTCGATATTCTCGCCGGGCCCACTCACTCCATCGCTCCCAACACAGTAATGGACGTAGACCGGTTTGAAAAGGATTTGGCCACACTTACCTCAAGCAACATCGTCACTCCGCTCATTCTTGGCGGCATTGCGCGCAATTTTGGCAATGCGACACTCTACACCTGGACCGCAGGTGTTGAGCAGAAAATCGGCAATCTGACCGCCGACGCAAATTATGTGGGCACCGGCACACAAAAACTGGCGCGCATGAGCTTTCCCAACGGCTATCCCGGCGCTGATCCTGCCTTTGCGTCTTTCACCACCTTCGACTCAACCGGCACCGTTACTGGCGGCTTCGGCGTGGAGAACGTCATCACAGCAACCGCGCACTCCAGCTATCACGCCTTGCAGACTTCGCTCTCTGGCACATTCGGGCACGGCGGCCCCGGAATCCAGGCCAGCTACACCTGGGGCAAGTCGAATGACGACACTAGCACTGTCCAAGGCGGCACCGGTTCGACCGGTGCGGTCAGTCTGGGATATCCCGAGAATCCCTTCGACACACATCCCGAAAAGGGCCCTTCTGCCTTCGACGCGACTCACGGATTTGGTCTCAGCGTCGCTCAGGACTTGCACCTTCAGAGCGCAGGTTTCTTGCACCCCCTCAGCAAACTGGTCACAGATGGCTGGGAGCTGCTCAGCATTTCAAGTATCAGCTCGGGGACTCCGTTTACCGTCTTTAGCGGAATCCAGCAGACAGGTGTCGGCTCCAATGGAGTGGATCGGCCGGACCAGATCGCCATACCAAAGCTCTCTACGGCACGCAAGGACCGCCAAGACTACTTCGGCAAGGATACTGACAACGCAGGCGCCTTTTTCTTTATCCCCATTCATCTTGCGGGGGGCACTGGGCCCAACCAGGGACGCTTCGGAAATATCGGGCGCAACACATTCCGCGGGCCCGCCTTTTACAACTTCGACTTCGCGCTCATCAAGGACACGCCCTTCGGCATTCGCAAAAGTGGAGCCGAGGTTATGGATCTGCAGTTCCGCTCCGAGTTCTTTAACCTCTTCAATATCGTCACCATGGGACTACCGGCCAACATTCTCACAGGTTCAGGCTTTGGAGAAATCAGCAAAACCGCCGGAAATTCGCGCCAGATTCAGTTCTCACTCAAGCTGATCTATTAGCGTTCTCAGGTGAATTCATAAACCATCTGCCCATCCGAAAGTCGTCGCGATCTGACGAATCTGCAATCGCGTTTGTCCCGCTTCCCCGAGCGGGACATCTATTTGTCGGTCGCACAGTTTTGATAGGACTCAATCGCGGCAGGCGCTCTATTCAGCCCTCGGATGAATTGCGCTGCCGAAACAGCGGAACAAGGTCTTTGCCCGGCGGACAGGATTACTACTGGGAAGTCGGCCAGTGTTCAGGAAATGAACGGAATGGCGTCTCAACTTTTGTTAATAGGCCGAAGCGCGTTCACAGAAACCCAGTGTCTGGGAGCGCGCTTTGGCGCTTATGCATCAGTTGAGAATGCACGCGGCAGATCGCCGGAGGGTGGCATTACTCCGCGCGCAACGCCTGCATGGGGTCGACCTTGGAAGCGCGCGCGGCAGGCAGCCACACGGCGACGAGCGCAATCGCAGTGAGAATGAGTGGCGCGGATACGAAGACCGCAGGATCCCAAGGCTTGACGCCGAAGAGGAAGGCGGACAAGAGGCGAGTAAGGCCGAAGGACGCAACGATGCCTGCAACTACGCCGACTAAGGCGAGCCGCATGCCGTGCCAGACAACGAGCTTGCGTATCGCGTCGCGGTCCGCGCCGAGCGCCATGCGGATGCCCATCTCCTGGGTGCGTTGCGCGACGGAATAGGCCATGAGCCCATAGATGCCGATGGCGGCGAGCAGCAACGCCACCGCGCCGAAAATGGTAAGCAGCAGCATATTGAAGCTCTGCCGAGCCGTGGAGCGCCCCATCACCTCGTCCATGGTGCGGATGTGGCCCACCGGGAATCCCGCGCTGGCGATGCGCAACTGCTCGGTGACGGCGGGAACGAGACGGTGTGGGTCGCCGTGGGTTCGCACCAACCAGAAGAGCGGCTGGATATTGGCATAGGCTGCGTTATAGCCATCAATGACCTGGGGAATGGGAACGATGATCATGGGGTCGGCAGGCTTGCCGAGACCGCTGTCGTGGAAGTCGGCGACGATGCCGACGATCGATTCAATCCCCCCTTCATCCCCGTCCTTGATCTGCTGCCCTATGGGGTCTTGGTTGGGCCAGTATTCCCTGGCGAGGGCCTCATTGATGAGAGCCACATGGGGCGCGTCAGAGGTGTCGTTTTCAGTAAAGTCGCGTCCGCGCAGAACGGTGATCCTGAACAGGCTCAGGTAACCCGGCGTGATGCTCATCCACTGGCTTCCGCAGCAGTCTTTATCGACCGGACGCCCGATGATCTTGAAGGCCGCGCCATCTTCGACATCGATGGGCCGCCAAAAGCCGGCGGCCGCAAGTTCCACTCCAGGGAGGGCATTGAGCCGGTTGCGGCCATCCCGCAAGAGCTGAGCCACGCCGGCTGTGTTCTGGTAGCGCTGGCCGTTGAGCGACATCTCCATGGTGAGAATATTGTGAGAATCGAAGCCGGGACCCACCTCGTGGAGGGCGATGAAGGTGCGAATGAGAAGCGCCGCGCAGATGAGCAGGACCAGGGCCAGCGAGACTTCGCTGACGACCAGCAGCGAGCGGGCCTTCCCCTCGCGGAATCCAGTGCCAGAGCGGTTGCTGCTCTCTTTCAGCGTCGAGTTCAGATCGGTGTGCGACGCGGTGAACGCCGGGAACAGGCCGAAGAGAATGCCGGTGAGCAGCGAGACGGCGAGGGTGAAGCCGAGCACGCGCCAATCCAAGCCGATGGCAGAGCCGTCCTCGCCGATGCGGGGCAGGCCTGCGGGACTGACGGCGAGCAGTGCTCGCACGCCTACAAAGCCGAGAGCCATGCCGAGAATGCCGCCGGCCAGGGAGAGCAACACACTTTCAGTGAGCAACTGGCGCACGATGCGCGCGCGGCCGGCTCCCAGTGCGGAGCGTATGGCGAACTCACGTTTGCGGCTGGTGGCGCGCACCAGCAGCAGATTGGCGACATTGGCGCAGGAGATCAGCAGCACCAGTGCTACCGCGCCCAGCATCATCAGCAGCGAATTGCGCGCGTCGCCGATGATGCTGTCGCGCAATGGTCCAACCGTAAAATACGGTCGCCAATCCGTGTTCGGGAACTCACGGTGGTACTCCGGGCTTGCCGCGAGCAATTCTGCGTTGGCCTGCGCGACGGTGACGCCAGGCTGGAGCAGTCCGGTGGCCTCAAAGAAGATGTTCCCGTCGTTGCTGGCCGGGTCAAACTGAAACGGCAGCCAGAGGTCAGCCTGCGGGTCGGCGACGAAATTCGCTCCGATCACGCCGACGATGGTGTACGGCTCATTGCCCAGAGAGATTGATTTTCCCACAACGGACGGGTCGCCGCCGAACCTGCGCTGCCACAGGCCGTAGCTCAGGACGACGACCTTGCCGCCGTGGGGCGAGTCCTCCTGCGGCGTGAAGGTCCGTCCCAGCACCACGGGCGCACCATACACGTGGAAGTAGCTCCCCGTAACGTGAATCCCATGGACTTGCTCCGGACGGCCGCCGGTAAGGTTAAAGCCGGGGCCGGCGTTGTCGTACGCTACGACCTCTTTAAAGATGTTCGATTGCCGCTGGAAGAAGTGAAACTCCGGGATGCTGTGAAGGTTATTGGCAAGGCCGGACGTGTGCGCCAGAAAATCGACCATGCGATCGGCGTTGGGGTAGGTGAGCGGCTTGAGCAGAACCGTATCCACTACAGAGAAGATGGCGGTGTTGGCTCCGATGCCGAGGGCAAGCGCGGCTATGGCGGAAACGGTGAAGCCGGGATTTTGCCACAACTGGCGCAGGGCAAAGCGTACATCCTGCCAAAACAACTCCAATCGGGCGCCGGCGCGATGATCCCGCACGGCTTGCTTTACTTGCTCCACGCCTCCGGACTCCACCAGAGCGGTGCGGCGAGCCTCGGTGGCGGGCATGCCCGCAGCGATTCGTTCATCGGTAACCAGATCGACGTAGGCGCGCACTTCATCGTCGAGTTGCTTTTCAACCTGCTGCTTGAAGAAAAGATTGTGCAGGACACTCCTGATTCGAGACCAGGCCTTCATTGCTTACACCTTACGTAGCCTTCAATGCATTGGTCATCGCGAGGGCTACCCTCGCCCATTGCTTCGTTTCCTCTTCAAGCCGGCCTTTTCCGGTTCTCGTGAGCCGGTAGAACTTTGCGCGACGGTTATTTTCAGACTCGCCCCAGTACGAACTCAGCCAGCCGGCTTCTTCCATGCGATGAAGAGCTGGAAACAGGGAGCCAGGCTTGACGAGAAATGTCCCTTTGGTGATTTGCTCAATGCGGCGCGAAATGCCCAAACCGTGCAGTTCTCCGGGGCCAAGAGCTTTCAGAACCAAGAGATCGAGTGTGCCCTGTAGAAGATTGGTTTGTTTGGAGCGCATTTGCTCTGTCCTATCGAATGGCAATATGAGTATTGACCTTCTTCATGCAGAATGTCAATAGGAGAGGTGCCGACAAATGGCACACCCTTGGCCATGCCATGTACGGCGAGGTCAGATGTCTTCAAAGCCGATTCCTATTGTTCACCTCTGATCATCTATTTAAGTTGCCGCCAACGGGCCAACGCGCTCATCCAGATCGCCGAGCTTTTTTTTAAGTTTTGGGTGGCGGGGACTGCGGGCATCGCACCGGCGGGATTAAGGCCGCGCTTTCCCACCCTTCTCGCAAAAGACGCGAGAAGTATGGGGCACCCATTTCTGTGCTGAACTCAGTGAGAACGAAAGGAACATCGGGGTTGTTGCGCTCCCATGTCTGAGAATCCAGACAGGGGGCGCCCACTTGAGCGGGGGCTATGCGCCGGCGGGGGCGCGCATGGCGTCGAGGGCGGCAGTGAGGTGGGTGGCCAGGGCTTGCTGGGTCTCAGGGGTGAGCTTGGCTCCCAGGCTGGTGAGATAGAAGACGTCGATGGCGGTTTCGCCTTCGGTGTCGATGAGAGCCACCTCGATGTTGCACTGGTGGGCGCTGAGAGTGAGGGCGATCTGGCGGAGCAGACCGGGCACATCCTGAGCCACCACCTGCAAGAGCGTGGAATGGGTGGATGAGTCGGAGTCAAACTGCAGGCGGGTAGCTACCTCGACCTTGGCGTTGGTGGGGTGATTCATGTGGCGGCGGGCTTCAAGAAGCTGCTCGACAGAGACCTTTTGTGCAACTACGTCGTAAAGGCTGGCGAGGAAGCGGTCCTTCTCACTGGGGTTGAGCTCGATGGTGCGAAAGACGTCGGTGAATTTGAAGCTGTCGACGACCACGCCGGCGTCGTTGGAGAAGGCACCGGCGGTGACGATATTCATGCCCCAGGCGGCCAGGGTGCCGGCCACGTCGGCAAAGAGGCGCTTGCGATCGCGGACGATGACGGTGAGGTCGAATAGCTGGCGATGGGGGCGCAGATCGAGCTGAACAGGGTTCTGGTCGAGGGCGACGGCGAGCTGGAAGTGGTTGCGGATCTGCTCGGGGAGGCGAGTTTGAAGGTAGCGCTGCGGCAGGCCCTCAAGAAAGCGTCTGAGCTCGTCGTACTGGCTGGACGGAACCATGGAGCGGATGCGATTGAGCAGGGTGGGGTCGATGGCGGAGTGGTAGCGCACCTCGTCCACACTGCGGTCCATGAAATTGGCCGTGGCCATGTAGAACTGCCAGAGTTTCTCAGCCTTCCACGGGGTCAGAGCGTCGGGATTCACCGCCTTGATGTCCGCGTAGGTCATCACGGTGAGCATCTTCAGGACGGTCGGATTGCCTATTTTCTCAGCGAAGTCGCGCACGTTCTCAATGTCGAAGATGTCGCGGCGCATGGCGTTCGACATTTCGAGATGGAGGCGGATGAGCTTGAGGATGGACTCGCGCTCTTCGACATCGAAGTCGAGGCGGGCCAGGAAGCTGTCGGCCAGCTCGACGCTCTGGCCGGTGTGCTCGCCGTTGCGGCGTCCCTTGCCGGTGTCGTGGAGCAGGAGTGCGAGCAGGAAGAGATCGAGGCGGTCAATCTCGGGTAGAAGCTGCGCCAGGCGCTGTTCGTAGTCGTGCGTGGGCTGGCGCAGGCCATGTACGTTGTCGATGGTGAGAAAGGTGTGCTCGTCCACCGTGTAGCGGTGATAGCTGTCGCGAATGACCAGGGCGTCGATGCCGTGGAACTCGGGAATGAGCATCTCAAGCACACCCAGGGCGTGCATGGTGCGCAGAGCGTGGGCGGCGTGGGGGCCGAGCAACACTTCGCGCAGCGCGTTCCACAGATAAGGTCCCTCGGGGATGTGGATGGCGAGCGCGGGCAGGGCGTCGGTGATGCGATCTTCAGCGGCCTGCGAGAGCCCGTAGCCATGGGTGGCCATGAGCGAAAAGATGCGCAGGATGGCGGCCGTATCACTGAACTGCGCGCCGGGAAGGATGTCGATGCGGCCCTGGTCGAGGATGAAATCGGTGCCCGCGATAGGGGTGCGGCGGCGCCGGAACTGGCGATAGAAGCTGACCGGGGCAGGCAGGTGTTCCATGAGCAGCGCGGCACGGCGGTAGACGACCCTGGCATGGCGATAGTAGGTCCGCATCCAGTACGCGGGGTCGGCGGTGCCCGCTGTCTCCAGGCCAATGGAGTTGGCCGCTGCCTCGTCCTGCGACTGCCAGTCGAGGGTGTTGTCGTCGCGGCCGTGGCGGAAGTGGAGAAAACAGCGTGCGGCGGCGAGAAAGTCGAAGGCGGCCTCAGCGTCTCCGCGGGCGCTCTGGAAGACACCGCCGCGCTGGCGGGGCCATTCCTTGGTCTCTTTCAGGTGGAAGAGGAGGGCGAACCAGACGGCGAGGTGGTAGTCGCGGAGGCCGCCGGGACAATCCTTGAGGTTGGGCTCGAGGTGAAAGATGGTGTTACCGAACTTGGCGTGGCGGGCGCGGGCGATTTCACCCAGCTTTTGGGTGATGGTATTCCACTCGCTGAGGACCAGACCGGGGAAGACGGTCTGGTGGAGCTGCTGGTAGAGAGGGAACTGGCCGGCGAGAAAGCGACGGTCGAGAGTGGCTAGCGTGAACTCAAGATTGTCGGGGTCGAAGCGGCCAGCCTCCTTGAGGGTGCGCGAACTGGGGCTGGCGCGCAGGCCGACGTCCCACATGCTCTGAATGATGGCCCGTACCCCTTCCCTGGTTTGCTCCTCGGTTTTCTCGTCGGCGAAGGCGAAGAGAACATCGATGTCCGAGTAGGGGAAGAGGTCCTTGCGCCCGTAGCCGCCCAGTGCGAGCAGGGAGACATTCTGGGAAGCCTGACCGGAAAACGCCCGGCGCCACATTTCAATGAGGATACGATCCACGACGGCAGAGCGGCGGCGAATGGCGGCTGTGCCGTCGCCGGTGCGCTCATAGGTCTGGCGGACAAGCGCCATCTCGCGAAGATACTGGTCCCGTAGATCGTCAACCGCTAAAGCGACTGGAGTCATGAGTGTTTGGGTGTGGTTCTGCGACGCAAGAATAAACGTTGTTACAGAATACTAAAGATTCAAGAGGGGGGAGGACGATTATTGCCCGGCAGGGCGGAAAGTGCGGCGCGTGTGGCTGCTGCAACGAGTGTGCGTGAGTGCATGGTGAGCGCGTCGCGATCGGCTCAAAGTGGCGGATTCAAGGGCCGCAAGAGAGAGGACGTGTTGGAACGTAGAATCTGGCGGATTACGATCCAGTCAAAAAATAACTTGCAAATTTTCGAGATTCAACACAATATGGCGTTGACTCATCACTAGGTGGGGTATTTGTCCCAGCTATGGGGATGCAGTCACGAGGCCTGTTCCCCAATACTCAGGCCGCGAGGTCGGTCTTTCACAACTTGAGCGGGTCCACGGCATACGGCTTCCTGCGCGTGCGAGGTTTTTCTTTTGCCTTGGCAGCGAAGAGAGGTTCGGATGCGCCGCAGGTGTGCGACTGGAAGCGCGCTGCTTGAGGGAGCAGTGTCATCAAGTCCTTTTTCGATCAGGTTCGGAGCCGCCGCCCGCTGATGCTCGCGTCGACGTGAGGCGCTCTCCACGGGGTACGTAAGTCCCGGAATCGGAATAGCTGCCAATCTTCTCGCCAGGTCTAGGTTTTCCGCAGGTCGATGTGGAGGACTGTCCACCTTTAAGAGAGTCGTTGGGCGGCTTGGGGGAAGGCGACCATGTATTCGGTCCGTATCCGTCTTGTCCGCCTGGTTGCGGTCCGGTTGGCTCTTCTGGGAGCGGCTTGTGCGCTGCCGTGTGCATTGGCCGCAGACGCACGGCAGCCGGGCGATGCGATCCGCTTCAGCCTGATTGACGATTACCTGATCGTCGTGCCGGTGATGGTGAACGGCGAGGGACCCTTCAAGTTCCTGCTTGATACGGGGACTACATCGAGCATGATCGATCCGGAGTTGGAGCGGAAGTTGAACGCCACGGAGATAGGAGGCTCCCATCTTGCCACGATGTCCGGTGAGAGGCGTGACCGGCGCGTGCGGCTGGACGAGGTACGCGTGGGACAGGCGGCGGTTTCCGGCCTGGTAGCGCTGGTGGACAGGCTGGATGCCGCAAGAGCATTGGTCCCCGGCGCTCGCGGCATTCTGGGCGAGGACTTTCTAAGACAGTTCGACATTTTCATCGATTACGAGAAGCACCGGCTGAGTTTTGACGAGCTTGCGCCTGCCGGGGACAGATGCCGGTTTGTCGACATGGGCGAGCACCGCGGCCAACCGACCATGAACCGGGTGCTGATCAAAGTGAAATTTCTAGGAGCGAGCGGCGGAGATCTGGTGCTGCAGTTGGACACCGCCGCCAAGATGCCTGAGTTATTCCCTGCCAGCCACGTGTCTCTGCCGCATCCGTGGGACGGCTATGAAGCAGGCATTGGCACCGGTCCAAACCGAACCCTGGAACACATGCACATTACGATGAAGATTGGCGCGACAGAGATCCAGGGCTGGAATCTGGTGCTGGCCCGCGATGAGGTCGTCTCCGACGCGGCAGGCCTGCTGCCGGCATCGATTTTTCGCAGAATTTATATCAGCCATTCGGGCGGATTCGTGGTTCTGAATCCCCGCAACGAGAGACTTGAACCACGCCGCGATGAAGTGGAGATGGCTGCCATGGGGGCTCAGTAATGATTTGCCGACTGGCATGATTTAGCGCCAGCGCGGTGATTGAGAGTGAGGGCAAAAACCCCGACCTCGAAGCCGCGACCCCATGGAGACGCACGATGACGGATTGATTCGCGCCGGACCCGAGTCTTCTAAAGTGCGGTTTCACCACGCTCGTCGTTGCGGATGCGGATGGCTTCTTCAACGCGGCTGACAAAGATCTTGCCGTCGCCAATGCGCCCGGTGCGCGCCGCGCCCATGATGGCCTGCACCGCCTTCTCTTTCATTTCGTCGGTGACCACCAGCTCGATCTTGACCTTGGGGAGGAGATCGACCGTGTACTCACGGCCGCGGTAGAACTCGGTATGGCCCTTCTGGCGGCCATGGCCGCGGGCCTCTAGAATCGTCATGCCTTCGATGCCGGCTTCGAGCAACGCATCCTTGACCGCATCCAGCTTCGAAGGCTGAAGAACCGCCTCAATCTTGAGCATATCCAATTGCCTCGCTAGACAGCCTATCAGGCCAAGGCGCTTCATGCATCCGCATGGCCAAATCTTTTCAACGCTGAGGTCGTGCACGAGTTCCACAGGGGTAGGGTGAAGAGGCCCTGCACCGGGAATCGGGCCGCGGGAGTTCAGGAATTCAGGTCGTAGCCTTCTTCACCATGCTGAGAGAGGTCGAGGCCGGTGGATTCGTCCTCGGTGGAAACGCGCAAGCCGATGATCTTGTCCACGAGGAAGAGCAGAACCAGCGTACCCACGATGGAGATGGTCCACGAAATGGCGACGCCGGCGGCCTGGTTGAGCAACTGATGCCAGTGGCCATCCATAGCGCCGGTGGGGACTCCTTGACCGAAGGCCGCGTTAATGGCCTTGGTGGCGAACAGGCCGGTGAGCAGCGCACCCACCGTTCCGCCTGCGCCGTGCACACCGAAGGCGTCGAGGGAGTCGTCGTAGCCCAGGCGGCTCTTGACCTCGAAGACCATGAAAGAGCAGAAGACACCAGCAAGGACGCCGATGAGCAGGGCGGAGAAGGGCTGGACAAACCCTGATGCGGGGGTGATGGCGACCAGTCCGGCTACGGCGCCGGAGATGGCACCCAGGGCGGTGGGCTTGCCGTTGTGAATCCACTCGGCGAGGACCCAGCCAAAAGCTGCCGCGGCGGCGGCAAAGTGGGTATTGACGAAGGCGCTGGTAGCCAGCGGCCCAGAGTTGAGAGCGCTGCCGGCATTGAACCCGAACCAGCCCACCCACAGGAGGCAGGCACCAATGAAGCTGAGCACCATGGAGTGGGGCGGCATGGCTGTGTGGGGATAGCCCATGCGCTTTCCGAGGTAGAGAGCGGTGACCAGGGCCGAGACGCCCGAGGTGATGTGGACCACCGTGCCGCCGGCGAAATCGAGACTTGGAATGTGGCCGCCCGATGCGTTGAGCAGTCCGCCCACACCCCACACCATGTGGGCCATTGGACAGTAGACAAAGAGCGACCAAAGAGAGAGAAACACGGCCATGGCGCTGAACTTCATGCGCTCGGCAAACGCGCCGGTAATGAGGGCCGGGGTGATGATGGCGAACATGAGCTGGTAGATCATGTAAGTCTGCTCGGGGATGGTGGGCGCATAGTCGGGATTGGGCGCAAGGCCCACACCACGCAGGAATACGTGCTCCAGGCCGCCGATGAAGCTTGTGCCGTGGCCGAAGGCCAGCGAATAGCCGGCAATGGCCCACAGAATGGTGACCAGACCCATCATGGCAAAGCTCTGCATCATGGTGCCCAGGATGTTTTTCCGGCGCACCAGGCCGCCATAGAAGAGCGCCAGACCGGGGCCGGTCATCAGGAGCACCAGGGCGGCCGAAACCAGCATCCAGGCGTTGTCGGCGTTGCTCTGGGCGTTTTGCACGGCCTGCTGAAGGGCAGCGATTTGGGCCTGGGTGGATGGAGTGGAGGTGGGGACCTGGGCCAGGGCAGGCAAGCCGAGGAGAGCTGGCACGGCCAGCAGAATGACTCTAGAACTGCGCATTTTTCTTCTGCTCCAAGAAAATGTGTCCGCAAACGAAAACGGAGCCCCGAAATACCCGCCGGACTGCGAGCACCTGGTTCGATTTGCAGCGCTTACCGCGTGCTCAGGACCACTTACCGGCGCAAAGCCTGACCGCCGGTCAGGAGGCGCCGATACCATTGGGCATGATTGTGTGAACATTGAAGAATAGCGCATGCACCGCCCTTTTTCGCGGCCCAATCCGGAACTGGAGCACAAAAAAAGAGTTACGCCACACCTGGTGGATCCGCAGACTGGTCGAGCCGACAGCCGGATTTGAACCGGCAGAGCCGAGGTATAGTAGAGGGATGGCACCAACGCAGGAGCGCGACCACTACTTATTCGGGGCACTGGAGAGCAGCGCTACGAACCGCGCCAAATTGGCGGAAGTGAGCTACGGCTACGAACAGCCGGAAGGCGTGCTGCTGACTTCGCTGGATTTCGCCGTCAACTGGGTGCGCAAGAGTTCGGTCTGGCCGGTGACCTTCGGCCTGGCCTGCTGTGCCATTGAAATGATGTCGATGGGTGCTTCGCGCTTCGATATCGCCCGATTTGGCGCCGAGGTTTTCAGGCCGTCTCCGCGGCAGGCCGACCTGATGATCGTGGCCGGACGCGTTTCGCAGAAGATGGCGCCGGTGGTGCGTCGGCTCTATGACCAGATGCCGGAGCCGAAGTGGGTAATTTCAATGGGTGCCTGCGCCACTTCGGGGGGTGTGTTCAACAACTATGCGATTGTGCAGGGTGTGAACCAGGTGATTCCCGTGGACGTTTATGTTCCCGGATGCCCGCCCAGGCCGGAGCAACTTCTCTATGCCATTACGCTTTTGCAGGAGAAGATTAAGCGCGAACCGCGCAGTTTGCTGAAAACCCTCAACGCTGGGTGAGTTGAGTCCTCCCCTGCCAGCAATCCTGGTTATCGAATACCAGGGGCGTGAAACCTACGTTCAAATGCGGCCGGGAGTCAGCAATTAACCCCCTGTGCAGAAATGCACATTCCTCATTCCAAAGGGTGAGTATAATTATTGGTTTGATTGCGGAGGATGCAAGGAATGAGTCTGCGTAACATGAAGTCTGTCTGCCTGGTTCTGGCTTCGGCCAGCATCGCCTTAATACCAATGGGGTGCAAGAAGGCTCCCCCGATCACATTGGCGTGCGCTGCTACGCCCCCAGCCCTCTTTGCCGGCGATCCGGTCACGGTGACCGCGACCCCCGGCGCAGTGAGCACCAAGAAGAAGAACAGCGTGGTTTACAGCTGGACCGGAACAGGAGTGACGGGCAACGGAGCCACGGCCACTGTGCCCACAGCTTCTCTGGATCCCGGAAGCTACACGGTGAAGGGAACGGTGAAGGAAGGCAAGCCGAGGAAGGAAGGCCTGAAGCCGGGCCAGTCCGCCGAGTGCTCTGCCAGCTTTACGGTGAAGGAATTTGAGCCGCCGACGGTAAGCTGCTCGACCAATCCCAGCACGATCAAGCCGGGAGACACGAGCACCGTGACTGCCATGGGCACGAGCCCGCAGAACCGCCCGCTGACTTACAGTTATGCGGCGGCTGCCGGAACCATCAGTGGCAGTGGGACCACAGCGACATTCTCATCTACCGGCGCACCTGCCGGCTCGGTGGGGATTACCTGCACCGTGGCCGACGACAAGCATCACACGGCAAACGCCGAGACCGGTGTAACGATTGTGGCGCCGCCACCGCCGCCGATTCCGCACACCCAGGCGCTTTGCTCAATGAGCTTCGACAAAGACAAGCACCGCTCGACTCGCGTGGACAACGAAGCCAAGGCCTGCCTGGACGAAATCGCTCTTGATCTGCAGAGGCAGTCCGACGCCAAGGCCGTGATAGCTGGCGATTCAAATGCCAAGGAGAAGGCGAAGACCGCGAAGGAAGAGAAGTTTGCGGCCAAGCACAAGCATGCCAAGGTTGAGGATTCCGCCGCACAGCGCGCCGTCAACGCCAAGGATTACCTGGTGAAGGAAAAGGGCATTGACCCCTCTCGCATCACCGTGGTGACTGGTGCTGAGGATGGCCAAAAGGTGGAAGACTACCTGGTGCCCGCAGGCGCCACCTTCTCGACCGATGTTTCCGGAACCACCGCGGTAGACGAGTCGGCAGTGAAGGTCCAGGCACGGAAACCTCTGGGCGCGCGGCATCACAAACACGCGGCCAAGGAAAACTAAACTGGTGAATCAGGACGCCCGTTCCCCCATTGGGGAGCGGGCGCCTTAAACGAACGTAAAGAAGGCCAAGCTGCCAGGCTCCTGTGTCGCTGAAGACTGGGAGCCTGAGCGGCTCGGGAGAAAAGTGGCGAGCCACCGATTCGTCCGGATCGGGTTTCCGGTGAGCCTCTTTCTGCTAGTTATCCATATTTCGTATATGCTCCGGGGATTCAAAAACAGGTACGTATAGCATCTGAACGCGAACTCCACAGCCAGCTATGAACCTAGCGGGCTGAGTGAATTGGGATTGAAATCCGGCTCTGCCTATTACAAAAGTAACAGGTTACTGAGTACGGGTTTTGGGGGTGTTGCGGAAGGCAACCTGTTGGAAAATTGTGCTGTCGCGATCACTCATATGTTACTTTTAGATTGTTGTTTCGAGTTTTTTTGAAGTGCCGCCTGCACGCCGCTCGCACGGTACCAGCGGGGGCGGCTCACAAAGGCACCTCATCCCAAGATGAGTTTCAGTTTTTTGCGGAGGAAAATCGCATGTATTCGCGGATTTTAAAGTCTGTTTGCCGGGTTCTGGCCTTGGCGTGTGTTGTTCTCATGCCGGTTGCGCTGGTAGCCCAGGGTTCTTCGAGGCCGGCAGTCAAGGCCGATTCGGGGGATACCGCTTCAAGGTGGGATATCTTCGCCGGCTACAGCTATCTGGCGCCGAAAGGGACCGTGAATGTGCCACAGCCGTCCGGCGCCACAGTGCCTTTCAGCTACGACTCCGTCAACGTGGGCGGGCTGGGCAGCGTGGCCTACTTCTTCAACCGGTATGTCGGCGCTCAAGCAGAAATCGGCATACATGAGTGGGGCAAGGGTTCCGACACCAGCAACATCGGCGAGCATGGGAACGATGATGGTTTCTTTACCGTCGGCGGCGGCATTATCGCACGCTATCCTACTTCTGACATCACGCCGTTTATGCACGCACTAGTGGGTACGGCGCGGATCGACGGCCCCGACCACAACCCATTTACATGGGGACCGGCTCTGACACTCGGCGGCGGAATGGACTATAACACGCCGCTGTTCAATCACCGTCTCTCGATCCGCATCTTTCAGGCGGACTACGAGTGGATGCACGCCGACTTTGGTACGGGCGCCTTCGGCGGCCGCGCGAACATCAATGCAGCGCGCCTGAGCGCAGGCATTGTCATTCACGCCGGCAGCATCGCGCCGCCTCCGCCGGTGACCCTGGTATGCTCGGCCAGCCCCGACTCGGTCTTCCCTGGCGATCCGGTCACGGTGACGGCGACGGCCGGGATGCTGAATCCCAAACTAAACGCGGTTTACAGCTGGTCAGGAGACGGAGTGACGGGCAATGGAACCACAGCGACCGTGAACACCGGCTCATTGGCTCCGGGCACCTACACCGTAAAGTGCGGAGTGAAGGAAGGAAAGCCCGGCAAGGAAGGTCTGAAGCCGTGGGAGAACGCCGACAGTACGGCGACCTTCACGGTGAAGAAGTTCGAGCCGCCGACTATCAGCTGCTCGGCTAACCCCAGCAGCATCAACGCGGGCGACAGCAGCACGATTACGGCCACGGGCATGAGTCCCCAGAACCGTCCGCTCACTTACAGCTACGCGGCAGCGGCTGGCACGATCAGCGGCAGCGGAACCACGGCGACGTTCTCTTCGGCAGGCGCTCCGGCAGGCCCCATAGAGATCACCTGCAACGTGTCTGACGACAAGGGGAACACAGGCAGCGCGACCACTACGCTGACCATCGTGGCGCCGCCTCCGCCGGTGGTACAGCACACGCAGGCGCTTTGCTCGATCACCTTCGACAAGGACAAGCATCGTCCACTGCGCGTGGACAACGAAGCCAAGGCCTGTCTGGACGAGGTAGCTCTCGACCTGCAGAAGCAGTCAGATGCGAAGGCCGTGGTGGTTGGCGATGCGAATGCCAAGGAGAAGGCGAAGACTGCCAAGCAAGGGGCGTATGCGGCCAAGCACAAGCATGCCAAGGTGGAAGACTCCGCCGCGCAGCGCGCCGTCAACACCAAGGACTACCTGGTGACCGAGAAGGGCATTGATGCGTCTCGCATCAGCGTGGCAACGGGTACTGCCGATGAGCAAAAGGTGGAAGATTACCTGGTGCCCGCGGGCGCTACCTTCTCGGCCGACGTCCCCGGAACTACCTCGGTGGATGAGTCCGCTGTGAAACCCCAGGTGCGCAAGCCTCTGGGTGCACGGCATCACACGCACCACGCGGCGGCGAAGGCACAGTAGCGCGTCGTGCCTGTTACCCGCCAGATTTCGGGTATCGAGGCCGTGACTGGAACAAAGCTGCTGGACAGGCCCCCATTCCACAGTGGGATAGGGGCCTGGCAGCCGCCGACAGAATATCCTCTGCAATCCTCTGAGGTTGACCGTTCTCACGGTCAGCCTCTTCCCTTTGAATGTGCCTTGTTTCGGATGCTTTTCTTCGATCCTGGAGCTGTTTTCTTGACGAGTTGCTGGCGGATTTGCCTTGATTCTCTTCGCACGAAGAGAGTGTTCCTACTTGCTTGCTTGCTGACGCCATTATTTCTTGCGGCCACGGTGGTTTCAGCCCAGGGAGTCTGGACAACCGTTGGTCCCGCGGGGGGCGACGCGCGGTCCTTTGCCACCGTCCCCGGGCAGCCGAATCATCTGTATCTTGGCACCACCAACAGCTGGATTTACGAATCCACGGATGGCGGTTCCTCCTGGCATCGACTCTCGAAGCTGAACTCCTTCGGCGATCTCATCGTCGATCACATTGTGGTGGATGCCGGGAATCCTGCACTGGTCTACGTGGCGGGGTGGACGGCGGACCGGCCCAACGGCGGGCTGTGGGAGAGCCACGACGGTGGCCGGCAGTGGACGGAAATTGAGGGTCTGCACGGTCAGTCCATTCGCGCCTTTGCGCAAGCACCTTCGAATCCCGAAGTGCTCTTTGCGGGGACACTGCAAGGGGTTTTCCGCAGCAACGATGGAGGCGCAAGCTGGACCCAGATCAGCCCGCCGGGCAGTCGTGAGATTCACGAAGTGGAGTCTCTGGCCGTCGATCCTGCCAATCCCGACATCATTTACGCCGGTACATGGCACCTGCCGTGGAAGACCACGGACGGGGGCAAGGCCTGGCACAACATCAAGAAGGGCGTAATCGACGATTCCGATGTGTTTTCAATCATTGTCGATCCGGCTCATTCGCACATTGTTTACGCGAGCGCGTGCAGTGGAATCTACAAAAGCGAGAATGCAGGCGAACTGTTTCACAAGATTCAGGGCATTCCGGCCACCGCACGCCGTACCAGGGTCCTGAAGCAGGATTCCCTGCATCCCGAAGTGGTGTATGCGGGGACCACCGAGGGGCTCTACAAGACTGTGAATGGCGGCCGGACATTCAAGCGCATGACCGGGCCAGACGTAATTGTGAATGACGTCTTTATCGACCCGAAGGATTCGAGCCGCGTGCTGCTGGCTACCGATCGCGGCGGAGTGCTGGCGAGCGAGGACGGAAGCGCAAGCTTTGCGGCAGCGAATGAAGGATTCTCAGAACGCAAGGTGGAGGCGCTGCTGGTGGACCGAGGCAATCCGGCGCGCATCTTCGCGGGTGTAGTCAACGACAAGAGCTACGGGAGCGTCTTCGTTTCAGACAACGGAGGCACCGGATGGCACCAGCTGGCAGGCGCCCTTGATGGACGCGACGTTTTTGTGCTGGCGCAGGCGCAGGATGGAACCATCCTGGCCGGAACCAACGACGGGATCTTCGCACTGAAGGAGAATGCGCCCAGTCACCCCGACGGCAAGGACACGGATAGGAACGCGGGCAAGACCAAGGAGAAGAGGAAAGACGCCGGCAAAGGCGAAGATCTGTCACCGAGGACCCAGACAATCTGGGAGCCGAGGGACACGATTGCCAACACGCTGACGAAAACGGCCACCGAGACGCATCATGGGGAGCGCGTCAACGTGGAGAAGCATGTGGCGGAAGCGCGGCGGCGGATGGGCGGCCGCGTGTATGCGCTGGACTTGAGTGGCGATACGTGGCTGGCCTCGACGGCCGGCGGTGTTTTTACCAGCAAGGACAACGGCGCCACCTGGCAGGGCGGCCCGGTGATGGGCGTGACGGGCTATCTTGCAGTGGCGGTGCACGGGCCAGTGCTGGCCGCGGCCCGGCCGGACGGCGTGGTGGTGTCGAATGACAGCGGCGAAAGTTGGTGGCCCATCGGCATTCCCACCGTGCTCACTCGCATCCATCGCATCGCCTACTCGCCGGACGGAACGCTCTGGCTGGGGGCGCGCGAAGGCATCTATTTCACCCGCGACAAGGGCAAGTCGTGGATGTGGATCAAGCGTCTCCCCTTCGTGGACGTGGACGATGTCTATTACGACGCGCAACTGGATAGAGTCCTGGTGAGTTCGCGCTCCAGCGACTTTGTTTATGCCATCGATACGAAGACACTGGACTGGAAGTGGTGGCAGACCGGCTACAGGCTTTCGGCGGTTCGCTCGGCGAGCGGTCATCTGCTGGCAGCATCGCTCTATGACGGCGTGCTGGTGGAGCCGCAGCCGCGAGCGGCGGTGGCGGAAGCCGGACGGGGACGATGAGTCGCCCGGTATCACCCGTATTCGGTATCATCAATCTATGAGTGTTCAGACTGAGGACCTTCGCGGCCCGCACGCCTTCAGAAGTTATGATCCGCGGCTGGAACCCATTGCCGCCCGGGTGATGGCTGGAGAGCGCCTGGACATGAACGACGGGCTGGCGCTTTACGGGTCAACGGATGTGCTGGCGGTGGGCTGGCTGGCCAACCATGTACGCGAACAGATGCACGGCGATGTGACCTACTTCAACGTCAATCGCCACATCAACCCGACCAATGTCTGCGTGGCGGCCTGCAAGTTGTGCGCCTTTGGGCGCAAGAAGGGTGACCCGCTCGGCTACACCATGGCGCTGGAAGAGGCGTGGGAGACGGCGGCTTCGGGTTACTCGGAAGCAGTCACCGAGTTTCACATCGTCGGCGGGCTGCACCCCGACCTGCCGCTGGAATACTTTCTTGACCTGGTCCGCGGCCTCAAGGAGCGCTTTCCCAAGGTGCACATCAAGGCTTTCACCATGGTGGAGGTGGCTTATTTTGCACGCCGGGCCAAGATTTCAATCGAACAGACGCTGGTGAAACTGCGCGATGCAGGTGTGGACTCCATGCCCGGCGGGGGAGCGGAGATTTTTTCCGCACGCGTGCGCTCCATCATCTGCGACCACAAGATCGACGGCGACGAGTGGCTGGAAACGGCACGGCTGGCGCACAAACTGGGCTTCAAGTCGAACGCGACCATGTTGTATGGACACATTGAGAACGACGAGGACCGCGTGGACCACCTGCTGAAGCTGCGCGCCCTGCAGGACGAGACCGGGGGCTTCCAGACTTTTATTCCGCTGGCCTTCCACCCGGAGAACACGCCGCTCGACCACCTGCCGGTGACCACCGGTCTCACCGATATTCGCCAGATTGCGGTGAGCCGCCTTTTGCTGGACAACTTTGCGCACATCAAGGCCTACTGGCAGATGATGACACCAAAGATCGCGCAGATCGCGCTGCGTTTCGGGGCTGACGACCTGGACGGCACGGTGATCGAAGAGAAGATCTACCACGATGCCGGGGCCACAACACCGCAGGGAATGACGCGCAAGGAGCTTTGCCGCCTGATTACCGAGGCAGGCCGCGTGCCGGTGGAGCGGGACACGCTGTATCACGCGGTGACGCGCAGTGAAGACAGCTTTACTGTGGCGGTTTAAGGCAAGTCCCAGGAAAGGGCGAGCGCGATGATCGATTTTGGCCCGGCCATGGTGCTTGGACTCTGCTTCGGATTCATGTTCGGCACGGGATGCTCGCTGGCGATCATGTACTCCATCTACATGGGCGGCTATCGCAAGGCCGTGGAAGAGTCACTGGCGCCGGTGCCACCGAAGCGCTTCGCACTCGCTGTCGAAACGCTGCAAGCCCGCCGCCACGCCAAAGCGGCCGCCGCGGTGAAGTAGCGGCTACCGCCGCACTACCACGCCGCCCTTCATCACAAAGCTGACGTGTTCCACCACGCGGATGTCGTTGAGCGGGTTGCCGGGGACGGCGACGATGTCGGCGTAGTAGCCGGGCTTGAGCTCGCCGATCTGGTCTTGCCAGCCTAAAAGCTTCGCGCCGTTGATCATGTCGGCCTGTAATACGGCCAGCGGCTTCATGCCGTACTGGACCATGAGTGTCATCTCGCGGGCCTGCGTTCCGTGAGGAAACGGCCCCACGTCCGATCCCACCGCAAAGGGGATTCCCGCGGCCACCTGCTTTTTGAATTCGCGAATCTTGTAATCCAGCAACGCACCTTCAGTGGCAGCCTCGGCGGCTGTGGTTTTGCCGTGGGCAAAAAAGTCGAAGATGGTGAAAGTGGGCACGGCGAAGATGCCCTTCTCGCGCATCAGGCGCATGGTGTCATCGCTCAACTGGGTGGCGTGGTCAATAGAAGCCACACCGGCCAGCGCGGCGTAGAGTGTGCCCGGCTCGCCCATGGCATGCACTGCCACCGTCGAACCCATGCGCCGCGCCTCTACAACCGCGCCAGCCAACTCTGCCTCGTTGTACTGGTAGTGAGTATGCAGCACCCCGTCGATCATCTTGTCCGGGCCGGTTTCGTAAATCTTGGCGAAGTCGGAGCCTTGCTTATGCTGCTCGCGCATGACCTCGACGAGCTGCTCGGCGGAGTCGGCGTAGTCGGCATTCGAGAGCACGTGCTGCGCGGGGTTGAAGTGGATGGCGTCTTCGTGACCGCCTAACAGGTCGATGGCATTGCCGCTGATGCGCAGGCGAGGCCCGAGGATAATGCCCTGGTTGATGGCGTCGCGCACCGCCGTGTCCGCTGAGCCCGCGCCTTCAGTGCCCATGTCTCGCTCAGCCGTATAGCCGCCCAGCAGATCGGCCTTCGCGGCCTGTTCAGCCAGTATGGTGCGCCAGGGCACGGACTCCTGCACCGTCTGCAGGTCTTCAGCTCCGGGGTGCAGAAAGAGATGCACGTGGACATCGATGAGGCCGGGCAGCAGAGTGGTGTCACCGAGGTCGATGATTTTTGCGCCCTGGGGATGCTCGACCGACGTACCTACGGCACGGATGCGCTCGCCCACCACCAGCACTTCGCCCGGCTGGAGCAGGACGCCGGTGTCAACCTGGAGCAGCCGCGCCGCATGAAGGACGATGGGAGTGGCCGGTCCAGACGCGGACTGCTGGGCAGCAGAGATGAGAGCGAAGCATGCGCATGCAAGAAGGAGAGGAAGAACCTGAACCAGCTTGTGCATGGCATTGAATATGCCCCATCGGGCGACCTTTGTCGAGTATTGAATTGGAGCCATGATTGCGGAGGGTGATGGATGGTTCGGGATTACGGCTGGATTTCAGACCGTTCCCATTGCGGTGTTAGAATTCCCGCGAATCCTTGCGGAGAGATTAGGTTGCCGGTAGATGGAGAGCACTGCGAGAAACGAGATGCAATCCGGCCGGCGTTCTGCGCTACATCGCGATGTCTGCGGCACTGAACGAACCTTCGACGTAGCGGTGAGGAAATCAAGACAAAAGAGGGCGAACGATGAGCAGCAAGAGTAGCGAACTTTCACGGCGCGAGTTTCTGGTAAATGGTGCGGCAACATTGGGGGCAATTGCAGCCGGGCCGGCCTTGGCGCAGGCAGTGGAGAGCAACACGGGCAAAACAAAGGTCCTGCATATCGTCGGTCACTCCCATATTGACGCTGCATGGTTATGGCCGTGGCGGGATGGATCGGATACGGTGCTGACTACGTTCAGAAGCGCTTTGGACCGGATGAGCGAGACTGCTGGTTTCTGCTACAGTCATTCGTCCTCAGCGCATTACCGTTGGGTGGAACGCGCCGACCCGGCCATGTTTGCCGAGATTCAACAGCGAGTAAAGGAAGGCCGCTGGGAAGTGGTGGGCGGCTGGCCGGTCGAGCCCGACTGCAACATTCCCTCTACAGAGAGCTTCGTTCGCCATGCTCTTTGCGGCAAGGACTACTGCCAGCGAACGCTGGGCGTGGATGTGAAGATCGGCTTCAATCCGGATTCGTTTGGCCATGCAGCGGGATTGCCAACAATCCTGAAGCGCGCGGGCTACGGATATTACGCCTTCATGCGTCCCCAGGAACATGAAATGAAGTTGCCGCTTCTGTTCTGGTGGGAGGGGCCGGATGGGTCGCGGGTTCTGGTTTCACGAATCTGGCGAAACTACGACGCGGACGCGAGCTTTATCCGCACCGCAGCTACGGGAGCATTTGAGCCGGGCTTCGACCATGGCGTTCTGTTCTTTGGAGTGGGAGATCATGGCGGAGCAGTGACAAAAGAGCAGATCAGACAGGTGCTGGAAATGCAGAAGGACGCGACGCTACCGGAACTGCGCTTCAGCACGCTCCGGAACTTTTATGCGGCGATCGAAAAGTCTGCGGCGTTCAGCTCCCTGCCGGTCGTTCGAGGAGAGTTACAACATCATGCGCGAGGGTGTTACTCAGCCTATGGCGAGGGCAAGCTTCTGAATCGCCGCGCCGAGCGGTGGCTGGGCGAGGCGGAGACGGTTTCAGTGCTGGCCAACCTGAGCGCCGGCCACACTTACCCAGCCGAACAATACGCAGAGAGCTGGTGGAAGGTGCTGTTCTGCCAGTTCCACGACATGATGGCCGGTACTTCGCTCTACTCCGACTACGAGGACGTGCGAGACAGCGTGGGATACGCCTGTGAAGTGGCTCAAACTTCAAAGGTCGAGGCGCTGGAAACGATGTCCAGGCGCGTAGACCTGAGCACGGTGAAGGAGGGCGCGGTATTTCTATTTAATTCGCTGCCGTGGAAACGAAAAGCCTTGGCGGAGTTCTATACCGAAGAAGATCCAACGGATCACTCGCCGATTACCTGCCTGCGATCGAAAGATGGCAGCAGGATACCTGTGCAATGGAGACCTTCGGCAAGCATGTCGACATTTCTTCCGCGCTTGTCGGCATGGGTTGAGCTGCCAGCCTGTGGATACAAGGTCTTTGAATTGGCGCACGGGGATGCACCGGCCGGCGAAAGCTTCCGAGGGTTGGCCACAGTGTCGGAGTCGGGATTTGGAGTCTCCTCGCTGAAGGCGGAGGACGGCACCGAGTTACTTGCGGGCCCGGTGGGATTGGTGGTGATTGGTGATACGAGCGATACATGGGCGCACGGCATCAGTGAATTCCGCCTGGAGCTTGGGCGGCCTACGCTGGTTTCATCCACGGTGATCGAGAATGGGACGGTAACTCGCGTGACACGGCAGCGAGCGCGGTGGCAGGATTCGGAGATCATTGTCGATATCGCCGAGTTTGCAGGCCTGGATTTTGTAGAGCTTCGCTTTGTGATCGACTGGCACGAAAAAGAGCAGATGTTGAAACTCGAGATTCCGACCGCGCTGGCGCAGCCGAAAGTCTATGCGAAGGTGCCGGGCCAGGTGCTGGAACGCCGCACGAATGGCGAGGAAGAGCCCTATCAGGATTGGGGAGCCGTGGAGGGAAAGATCGGAAACGGCGACTATACGGTGGCGGTTCTGAATAACTCGACTTATAGCTACGACTGCCTCAACGGGCTGTTTCGCACGGTGCTGATTCGCTCCGCACCATTTACGCGACACAACCCGGGCCAGGTGCCGCACAACGACAACAATGCCTGGCAGGACCAGGGACGGCAGGAGCGCAGATTCTGGCTGATGGGCGGACGCGGCGCGCATACGGAATTGGCGCTGGATCGCCGCGCTGAAGAACTGCAATCACCCGCCGAGTTTGTGACCGACTCCGTACACAAAGGGACGGAGCCCTGGGAGAAATCGATGCTTGAGGTCATGCCGAGCAACGTTTGGGTATTGGCGATCAAGCAGGCTGAGCACGTGCCGGGTGCGACCATCCTTCGCATCCAGGAGCGCGCAGGAATCGCCGCGCAGGCAACGGTGAAGAGTACGGTGCTGGGTCTCGACCAAACGGTGGCGCTGGCTGCGTGGGAGCTAAAGACACTGCTCATTACGCCGTCGAAGAGCGGGCGGGCCGAGGTGCGGGAGGTATCGCTGCTGGAGGTTTAGAGCGTGTTCGGCTTGACTGTTTGCGGTCGATATGGAGATGGGTGGCTTCCCACCCTTTCCACGATAAGACTGATAAGACTGTGGCAAGGATGCGGCACCCAGATCCGTGGAGATTGAGGGGCACCGGGCTGAGTGTTGAGGTTTCCTAGGTCCGAAAGTCCGGACCTGGGGCACCCAAAGTTGTGTTAACACTCGAATCGAAAATGCCTAAGGGACAGGCGGGACACATCGAGCTACGTCTCTCGCGGGGATACGGCCAAACACGCGAAATCGGAGGAGCGTCAATACGCGGGAAGGCCGGTGATGTGCTGGCCGAGGATGAGGGTGTGAATGTCGTGGGTGCCCTCGTAGGTCTTCACCGATTCCAGGTTCATCATGTGGCGCATGATGGGGTAGTCTTCGGTGATGCCGTTGGCGCCCAGGATGTCGCGGGCCATGCGCGCGGTTTCAATAGCCATCCACACGTTGTTGCGCTTGGCCATGGAGATATGCTCGTGGCCCACCGTGCCTGCGTCCTTGAGGCGGCCAACGTGGAGTGAGAGCAACTGAGCCTTGGAAATTTCGGTGGCCATCCACACCAGCTTTTCCTGGATGAGCTGGTGGCTGGCGATGGGCTGAGAGTGAAACTGCTTGCGCATCTTCGCGTATTGGAGGGCGGTATCGTAACAGGACATGGCCGCACCGATGGCGCCCCAACTGATGCCGTAACGGGCCTGATTAAGGCACATCAACGGGCTCTTGAGGCCGCCGGAGCCGGGCAACAGAGCGGTCGCGGGCACATGGACGTCCTGCAGTGAGAGGCCACTGGTGACAGAAGCGCGCAGCGACCATTTTCCATGGACCTCGTGGGTGGTAAAGCCAGGGCGGTCGGTTTCGACCAGGAAGCCACGCACGCGGCCGTCTTCGTTTTCGACCCTGGCCCAGATGACGGCCACATCGGCGATGTTGCCGGAGGTGATCCACATCTTTTCGCCGTTGAGGACGTACTCATCACCCACCTTGCGGGCAGTGGTGGTCATGCCGCCGGGGTTGGAGCCGAAGCCGGGCTCGGTGAGGCCAAAGCAGCCCAATTTATCGCCCGTGGCCAGGGCCGGGAGCCAGGTGTTTTTCTGCTCGTCAGAGCCGAAGGTGTAGATGGGGTACATGACCAGCGCCGACTGCACGCTGACAAAGCTGCGCAGGCCGGAGTCGCCGCGCTCCAGTTCTTGCATCACCAGGCCGTACTCCACGTTGGACATGCCGGCGCAACCGTAGCCATGGAGGTTGGCGCCATAGAAGCCCAGGCCGCCCATCATCGTCACAAGCTCGCGAGGAAAGCGACCGGTGCGGAAGCACTCCTCGATGATCGGGATGAGGTTGTCGTCGACAAATTCACGCGCAGTGCGGCGGACCAGCAGTTCGTCTTGACTGAAGCTGGAATCAAGATGGAGAAAGTCAAAGCCCTGGAATTGAAAGCTCATGGTTGCACCTGCCGTTGGGTGGTACAGAAATAGCAAGGCTAGCAGATGGGGGCGAAGCGAGGGAACAGCCACCCCGCGGACGAAGACCTAACCCCACCCCAGCAAGCAAAGACCGCTCGCTGGGGGCCCGGCCTGTCCGCGGGGACCCCGGTAGCCACCCCACGGTAATGAACGGACCATGGCCGGCGGTTGCCGGTCACGGACAGGAGGCGCGAGATTGTTTATTGGGTGGCGGCGGCATCGTCACCGTAGGTGGGATAGGGCTGCGGCTCGGTGCTGGTAGTCATGCCGGCGAGGGTTGCGAGATCAGTCTGCACCTGGGCCCACAGAGCCGGATCTTTCTTGGTTGTGATGGGTGAGTCGGGATTTGCATAGTAGGCCAGGACATCTTCTTTGATACCGGGGGGAATCGGTTGAGAGGGCTGGCGCGTGAGGCGGTGGAGGAGGTCGGCAAAGGTAGAGTCAGTGAGCGAATACCCTCCGGGCTGCACGACGCGTCCGGTGTCGAGATCCCGATTCGGCAGTGGATGGTGCGGGTTCCGCGACGGGCGGAGCACATTCTGGTCGGCCGTGTCATTGGCCGCAATCATGGTTGAAGGGCTGGGGCGAGAGTCCACCGACGAGTTGCTTGCGCCGGTTGGGTGTGATGCCTGGGGTGGCGTAAAGCGGGCCAGCATGCCGCGGAGCGCCGACGCGGACAATGCCACGCTGTGGGTATATTCCACTTCGGTGGCCGCCGTCGGGCCTTTCACCGCAACCAGCTTGAGGGGACCGATCTTAGGCAGTATGAAGATGAGTCCCGCCAGAGTGTAGGTACCAATTCCCGCTTTGCGGCGGTAGGCGTCCCAGTCGTTAGCCGCTGCTATCGCAGCCACTTCATTCTCCAGCTCAACTTTCTCGGGCGTGCTGAGTTCCGCAGGCTCGTGGTTGCGATGGAGCAGGGTGACCGCATAGGCGATCCGGGGAATAAACGAATGCACGGCGAAGCGGTATCCGCGCACGTTAAAGCGGCGGCCGCGCTTGACGGAGAAATCTTCGGTCAGTCCATAGGTCTGGTAATAGGCCAGGGCGAGCTGTCGTACCGGCACCTCAAGTCCGATATGGCGCAGGTAGCGGACAGGCGCTACACGGTGATGCGCGATCTCGTTGATGTCAAAGGCGAACTCGGTCTGGACATGCGCGCGATGTCCCTCGGCGTAGTTCACGACCGGGCCGTATTTCGCAGCGAGCTTGGGGAACTCGACGGGGACGGCGAGATTGATGGCGATGGAGTGGCCGAGCGAATCGCCAATGTAATGAGAAAGCGCGCCTACGGCGAAGGCCAGCTCATTGGCGTCCCTAGCATTGCGGAAGAGACTCACGACGAAGTCGCCGGAACGCACATAGTGGGTCAGGTTGGAAAAAGATGCGTCGCCAAAAGGGTAGTAGCCGATGTCCTGGATTACGCATCCTCCGTAGGCATAGGCCCGCGCCTTTTCCAAGTCGGCCGGGGTCAGCGCCGGATAGCGGCTGAGCAGCAGCAGGACAATGGAATCCTGCCAGGTGAGGTCGATGAGCTGTTCGTGGGTCAGCGGGGAATACGCGGCCGCCTGCCTGCCGAAGGGCATCACCAGCAGCAATACCAGCAGAATGATGGGTCTTAATCGTCCCATGGTTATCTCAATCTCATACAAGTTGCACTGCAAACGCATACCGGCGTTCGAGCGGCCGATCGAAGAGGAGCCATCCCAGAATGATAGATTTCACCAAGGATCGACGCCTTCCGGAACAGTGTAAGCAAACCGGGTTGTGTCGAGTAAGATGCTCGATTTAGAAGAATAGGCTTTCTGGAGTCCGGCTCGCCGCTTGTTTACTGGAGAAACTCGCGGACGAAGGGGATCTGGCTGTGCACGAGTTCATGGAGGGAGCCATCGAAGATCAGGCGCCCCTCAGAGAGCATGAGGAAGGTGGTATTGGGGTCGGTCTGTCCTTTGGGGAGCGGGACCATGCCGCCCGTGGCAGCATCGAAGTGGTGGGTGCACATGGTGAAGGCATCCTGCAGGCGGTGGGTGACCAGCAGCGAAGGCGAATGGTAGACATCACGCTGCTTCACGATCAACTCGATGATGGTAGTGGAAGTGACGGGGTCCAGGCCGCCAGTGGGCGAGTCGTAAAGCAGGAACTCCGGCTGGCGGATCAAGGCGCGGGCGATGGCTACACGGCGGCGCATTCCACCGGAGAGGCTGGAAGGGAAGAATCTGAAGGTTTCGTCCAGGCCCACGAAGTGAAGAGCTTCGCGGACGCGGCTGTCGATCTCTTCGTCCGCGACTTGCTCCTGAATGAGCTGGTAGGCGACGTTGTCGCGCACGGTGAGCGAATCGAAGAGCGCGCCCTCCTGGAACACCATGCCGGTGCGAAGGCGGAGGGCGAACAGCTTCTGCTCCGGCATATGAGAGATTTCTTCGCCGAAGAGGCGGATGCAGCCCTGATCGGGGCGGAGAAGGCCGTTGGTGAGCTTGAGGAGAACGCTTTTGCCGACGCCGGCCGGACCCAACAGGATACGGGTCTCGCCCGGAGCCACGGAAAAACTGACGTCTTGAAGCACGGGCGGTCCGGCAAAGGCCAGCGAGACGTTGCGAAAGGCCACAACGGGGCCCGGCTCCTCTGCTGGAGACGGGACTGGAGCGGGCTGGGTGAAGACGGGGTTCACATCCATCCGGCAAATAGAGAGAGCAAGACCTGGGTAATGAGGAAGTCGACAAAGATGATGAGCACCGACGCAGTGACGACGGCCTGAATCGTGGAGCGGCCTACACCCTGGGTTCCACCAGTCGTTCTCATACCATAAAAGCAACCGATGGAGGAGAGGATGTAGCCGAAGAAGAGGGGTTTGACCAGGCCCTGGACAATGTCGGGAAAGCGAAGGTGCTCCCAGGCCATGGCGAAATACTGTGTGCCATTCTGGTTATTCATGAACACAGTGACAGCGCCGCCGCCGAGGATGCCGCAGGCATCGGCCACGATGGTGAGGAAAAAGAGCATGGCAATGCTGGCGTAGATGCGCGGAGTGACCAGCTTGCGGAGGGGGTCCACGCCAAGGGCTCGCATGGCGTCGATTTGCTCGGTGACGACCATGGAGCCGAGCTCGCTAGCCATGGAGGAAGCGTTGCGGCCGGAGACCATGACGCCGGTCAGCACCGGGCCGAGTTCGCGGATCATGGTCAGACTCACGAACTGGCCAGTGACGGCCGCGGCGCCAAATGCGGAAAGTGTGGCTGCCGATTGCAGCGCCAGCACGCCGCCAGTGGAGAGCCCGGAAAGCACAACGATGGACAGGGACCCGAAACCAATGATGTCGGATTGAATGAGGAAGTCCGGCCAGTAGATGGGGGGGTGAAACAGGTTCATTAAAGCGCGCCAGGCGAACAGGGAATAATCCTGTACCGTGAGCACAATGCTTTTGGCGGTTTTGTCGATCGTTTCTAGCGCCATCTGATTCCCTGACCATAAGATGCAGGATAGAGCGGCTGCCGCTCTCTAAAGGACAGGATAGCGCACGGGGCTCGGATTCCCTCCAGCCACTTTTCCCTTCTCTTCGATGGGTGGGAATTACACTGCGGGGGGACATGGCTGCATATTATGTGGAATCGCAAATGCGTATCTGCATGAGGAATCAGTGGATAGGATTTGGCAGTTGGAATCTGCCAATTTACTTCTACAGTTCTGCATCTAAGAGCATGGGAGGGACGGTATGCACCTGTTTCGCTTACGGCTGATCCTCGCGCTGATTGCGTGCGTGACGGTGGTTTCTCTCGCCTCCACATATTTCGATGTCCTGGCGCACAAGCATTTTCTGCGCGAAGACCTGGAACGGCGGACAGGGTGGATGGGCGCGAGCATTCAGCCCGACCTGGAGCGGACCATCGCCATCGGCAATTCGACTGCTCTTCCGGCACTGATCGAACAATCCAAGGCTCGAATCGGGGCTCTGGGATTGGCAGTGTACGGCGATCGAGGACAGTTGCTGGCCTGGGCCGGGCCTGCTTCCCTGTTGCCGATGCTGCCGCCGGAGTCGCTGGAAAGATCGCTTCGCAAAGGCGCCAATGTGAGCGCGTTCGGCCACTCAGAGGACCTGCAGTGGCTGGAAGAAGTGCTTCCTCTACATGACGGTAACCGACTGGAGGGCGGGTTGGTATTGCTGGCCGATGCGGGATACATCCGCAGCCAGGGAAACGAAGTATGGCGGCGAAGCTTTTGGCGAATCGCAACGATGGTAATCGTAATTGTCTTGGTGACCCTGGGGATGGTGAGTTGGTTCCTGATGCGGCCTATGACGGAGGTGGTGGAACGCCTGCGGCGACTGCGAACCGGCTACGTGGAAAAGGTCCCAGACCCCAAGGCGAAGGAACTTAGCCTGTTCACACCTCTGGCGCGCGAGGTGGAGACGATGGCGGAGAGCCTGATTGCGGCGCGCGCTGCAGCGGCTGCCGAGGCCCGTTTGCGCGATGCAGGCGATCACTTGTGGACCGCTGAATTGCTGGCTGCGCACATGCGGGCGCGCACCGGCTCCGGCCGCATCTTCGTGGTGTCGAACCGCGAGCCGTATATGCATGTGCGGAAGGGACGGGAGACGGTCTGCGTGGTGCCGCCGAGCGGCCTGGTGACAGCCATTGAGCCCGTGCTGCGCGCCTGCGACGGCGTCTGGGTGGCTAGCGGCAGCGGAGACGCGGACGCCGCGAATGTGGACGAGTTCGACCGGCTGCGCGTGCCACCCGAGGATCCACGCTACACCCTGCGCCGGGTATGGCTTTCCAGTGAGGAAGAATCCAGCTACTACGACGGATTTGCCAACGAGGGGCTGTGGCCGCTGTGCCATATCGCGCACACCCGCCCTATCTTCCGCGCCGGAGACTGGGAATGCTACCAGAGGGTCAACGAGCGATTTGCCGCCGCACTGCTGGAGGAGATGGAGGGCACCGCAGATCCGCTGGTGTTTGTGCAGGACTATCATTTCGCATTGTTGCCGCGGCTGGTGAAGGCGGCGCGACCCGACGCGCGCGTAGCCATATTCTGGCATATTCCATGGCCCAATCCCGAGGCGTTCGGCATTTGCCCGTGGCAGGCTGAGTTGCTGGATGGCTTGCTGGGGGCGGACCTGATCGGCTTCCACATTCCGCTGCACTGCAACAACTTTCTTTCCACGGTGGACAGGGTCATCGAGTCACGTACCGATCGCGAACATATGACAGTCCGGCGCTTTGGGCATATCAGCATGGTGCGGCCGTATCCGGTGAGTGTGGCCTTCGACGGAGCAAAGCCGGGCATTGTGGGAGTTGCTACGCCCGAGGAAGAGGACGAAAAACGCGCTGCCGAGCGAGCTGCTTTGCTGACCGAGTTTGGCGTGCGCGCAGAGTGCCTTGCAGTAGGAGTAGACCGGCTGGACTACACCAAGGGAATTGTGGAGCGGCTGCTGGCCATTGAACAACTGATCGAGGATCATCCCTGGCATTGGGAGCGCCTGACCATGGTGCAGATTGCCGCGCCGAGCCGAACGCGCATCCCGGCATACGAGAATCTGCGACGCAGCGTGGAGGAGACCGTAGAGCGCATCAACCAGCGCTATCAGACCCCGCGCTGGAGGCCGATCGTCCTGATCGAGCGCCAGTGCAACCACGAGGAAGTCAACCGTTGGTATCGTGCCGCGGACCTGTGCCTGGTGACTTCGCTACACGATGGGATGAACCTGGTGGCCAAAGAATACGTGGCCGCGCGGGAAGACGAAGATGGCGTGTTGGTGCTGAGCAAATTCACCGGCGCTGCCGTGGAACTGCGCGATGCGCTGGTGGTGAATCCTTACGACATTGTGGGCGTGGCCGACACCATTCATCAGGGTCTGGAGATGACCCGCGCCGAGCGCCGCCAGCGCATGCAACAGATGCGCCGCCAGGTGATGGACCACAACATCTATCGCTGGGCGGCAAGCGTGCTGGGCGATCTGCGCGAGGTGCGACTGGAGAATGCGGAGGGCGTGGAGGTACGCCCTGCCAGCCCAGCTTCGGAGCCTGCTCCCGAGGCGGCCAATCGTAAACTGGCGTAAGGACCGAGCCAGAACTAATAGGGAAAGCGAGCAGATTTTGACCTCTGAGGCGGCAGAAAAGCTGGAGGAGTTTTTTGGTGCACTTGCAGGTGCGCCGACCCCGCTGTTGCTGCTGGATTACGATGGCACGCTGGCGGGCTTCAGGGTGGACCGCTTCACGGCACGGCCGTGGGCCGGCGTGCCGGACCTGCTGGCGCGCATCCAGCGCCAGGGATGCACGCGTATCGCGGTCGTGACGGGCAGGCCGGCAGCGGAGATTGCACCCCTGCTCGGACTGGACCCACCGCTCGAAGTGTGGGGTCTGCATGGAGCTGAACGTCTCTATCCCGATGGTCGCCGGGAACTGGAAGAAGCGGCGCCTGGGGCGCGACAGGCACTCCACAAGCTACGCGAATCGCTCCAGCGTGATGCGCTCGGGGGACTCTATGAGGACAAGCCCAACGCAGCAGTAATGCATTGGCGAGGCCACTCCGCACGCGCAGCAGGACTCATCGAGAAGCGAACGCGTCAGCGCTTTGAGCCCCTGGCGCAATTGGATGGCCTGGCTCTGCTGGAGTTTGAGGCAGGTTTGGAGCTGCGCGTGGGACTCGACAAGGGCGGCGCGGTGCGAGAAATCATAAGCGAGGCCGAGGCTGGCGCGCCGGTGACCTATTTGGGCGACGATCTCACCGATGAGGCGGCGTTTCGCGCCGTGAATGAAGCCGATGGCCCGCACCTGAGCGTATTGATGCGCCGTGAGCGGCGAGAGACCGCCGCCGATGTGTGGCTAAGACCGCCGGCGGAGTTGCGCGGGTTTCTGGGGAGGTGGTTGAAGGCAGGAATCAGGGCATAGCAACTGTGAAACCGCTATAGTGCCTTGTCTTACTCTCTGCCCTTTTTGCGAATCTCAATGTTGAGGCGTTTGATCTTCTGGTTGAGGGTGGAGAGAGGGATGTGGAACTGCTCGGCAGCGTCGGTCTGGTTACCGTTACAGCGCTCGAGCTTTTCAATGATGATGCGGCGCTCGATGTCTTCGAGGATGTCGAAGAGCGAGGCGTTGGGGTTGTGTTCAAGCAGCGCGTCCTGAAAGCTGCGCCCGGTGATGTGGCCGGGCAACAAATCCGAGCCGATGATAGTGCCGGAGGAAAGCACCACGCCGCGCTCGATGGAGTTCTCAAGCTCGCGCACGTTGCCGGGCCACTCATAATCCACCAGCGCACGCATGGCGTCGGCGGAGAGCTTGCGCGGCGAGAGTTCATTCTCCTTGGCATAGAAATCGAGGAAGTGCTGGGCAAGCAGGGGAATATCCTCACGGCGCGCGCGCAGCGGGGGCAGGTCCACGGTGATGACGTTGAGGCGGTAGAAGAGATCTTCGCGGAAGCGGCCTTCGCGCACCGCCTGGCGCAGATCGATGTTGGTGGCGGCAAGGATACGCACGTCCACCTGGATCTCCTGGATTCCGCCCAGGTGCATGAAGCGGCGATCCTGGAGTACGCGCAGGATCTTGGCTTGGGTATCGGAGCCCATGGTTGCGATCTCGTCCAGGAAGAGAGTGCCGCCGTTGGCGACTTCGAAGAGTCCTTTTTTGGAGGCGATGGCCGAGGTGAATGCGCCCTTGACGTGGCCGAAGAGCGTGGACTCGAGCAGTTCCGACGGCATGGCGCCGGTGTTGATGGGCACAAAGGGCTTGTCGCGGCGCGGCGAGTTGGCGTGAATGGCCTTGGCGATGAGCTCCTTGCCGGTGCCGCTTTCGCCTTGGATGAGCACCGTGGAACGGCTGGGCGCAACTTGCGCCACCAGGTCGAAGACGCGCAGCATGGGCTCGCTCTTGCCCACGATGTTGGCGAAGTTGTAGCGCTGCTTGAGGGTACGCTTGAGCTGCAGGTTTTCTTCTTCGGCGCGATGGCGGGCAACGGCGGAGCGGATGTCGGCCATCAGCTTTTCGTTGTCCCACGGCTTCTGGACGAAGTTCTCTGCGCCGGCGCGGATGGCCTCGACCACGTTGTCCACCGTGCCATAAGCGGTGATCATGATGACCGGCATTTCCGGCTGACGTTCCTTGATTTGGGGCAGCAGTTCGAGCCCGCTCTGACCGGGCAGAGCCAGGTCCAACAGCACCAGGTCGAAGTTCTCCTGCTCCAGGATTCTTAGTCCCTGCTCGCCGTCAATGGCGGTTCTTATCCCGAATCCTTCCAACGTCAGAAGCACCTCAAGGGATTCGCGAATGGCCGCTTCGTCATCGATGACAAGGATGCTGGCGCTAGTGGAACTGGCGATCGCGGATGGTGCGGAGACTTGAAAATTCAACGGCTGGTCAACCTCAGGCATGTACGGATTTCCTCAGCATTGGGAACTCAAGATGAAAGGTTGTCCCGGCGCCCACGGAGCTTTCGACATGAATTTTACCCGCGTGTTCCTGGATGATTCCGTAGGAGACGGACAGTCCGAGACCGGTGCCGCGCCTCTCGCCAGGCCGGGGCATGGTCTTGGTGGTAAAGAAGGGGTCGTAAATGCGTTTCAGGTGCTCCGGCGCGATGCCGGAGCCAGAGTCTGCCACCACCGCTTCAACGTGGCCGTTGGCCATGGTGGCTACGCGCAGCCTGCCGCCACCGGGCATGGCCTCCTTGGCGTTCAGCAGCAGATTCAGGAAGACCTGCTGCAGCTTGCCGGGGTTGCCGTGAATCAAAGGCAGGTCTTCGGTCAACTCAACATCAACGAGAATCTGCGCGGTCTTGAACTGGTGCTCAAGCAGTGAAAGGGTGTCGCGAATTACCTGGTTCAGGTTGGTTTCGCGGAATTCGGTGGTGGATGTCCGTGAAAAATTCAGCAGCCCGTTGGCAATCTCCGAGGCGCGAAAAGTCTGCTGGGTGATCTTCTCCAGAACCGGTCCCAGACGCGTGTCGCCGCGCAACTGCTTGGAGAGCAACTGGGAGTAAGAGGAGATCACCGCCAATGGAGTATTGATCTCGTGGGCCACGCCCGCCGCGAGCAGGCCGATGGAACTGAGCTTGTCTGCCTGGGTAAGCTGCGCCTCAAGCGAAACCCGCTCGGTAATGTCGTCCACCAGCACGATGCGGCCCACGGCGACGAAATCGCGCGACATGAGCGGCGCAATGGCGATGTTGGCGGTGCGCTGTTCGCCTGCGCGGCTGGTGAGCGGGAATTTATAGAGGTGGTGCACGCCGGGCTCGTTGCGGAAGCCGTCCAGCGCCTCAATAAACTCGGGCGGGAAGACGCTCTGAACCGGCTGCCCGATGACCTCGGCGCGGCTTAGGGCGTACATGGCCTCCATCTGTGCGTTCCAGCTCTCGATGCGGTCCCGTAAATCCAGGGCGAGAATGCCTACGTTGATGGACTCGACGATATTCTCGTTGAACTCTTTGAGCCGCTCGAATTCGCTGATCTTATCTTCCAACTGCGCATAGAGGCTAGCGTTCTGCAGGGCGATGCCGATGTAGCTGGCCAGCGATTCCAGCAGTTCCACATCTTCGCTGGAGAGGAAGTCACCACCGATGGTGCGGCCGAGGCCGATGACGGCGATGGTGCGCGAGGCGGAGGTGGTTTCTCCATCCTCAGTCTGACCACCCGCGACGCGACAGGGCAGGTAGTAGTTCAAGTCGAGCAGGGCCGCCGTCTGGCGCTCGCTTTCAGTCAGGTGAAGGGCCTGTTGGGCGTTCTCAAGAAAGATGTGGGAGTGGTCTGCTGCGCGGTCGAAGTCGAGGAAGCTGAGGTCGAGCGAGTCCGGCCCCACCCGGTCCTGCGCGGCAAGCGCCTCGGCGGGCAGCCCATGGGACGCGGCCAGGCGCAGCCGACCCGGCTCCTGGGCCAGAAAGACGGCCACGCGCGCCACCAGCAGGGTGCGCGGCAGCCGCTCCACAATGGACTCCAGCAGTGCTTTCAAATCCGTCTCGGAACTGAGGCCGCGACCAAACTCGACCAGCGCCATGCGATAGTCGTAGCGATGGCGGTCGAAGGCGCGGTCAACCCAGCCCTGAATCCTGCGCTTCAGCGGCTCGAAGAAGGCAGCGACCAGGACGATGGCGATGCCCTCGCCCCAATCCCGGACCGACTCCGGCAAGCGGTTGTGGGCCAACCCCGCGGCCAGGGCAATGACGCCGAAATAGCCCCCGAGGATGAGGCCGGTAGCCAGCGTATAAGCCACACCCCGCTTGAAGATCAGATCGGTATCCATCAACCGGTAACGGATGATGGCCCAGCAGAAGGTGAGAGGCAGGAAGACCAGCGACAACCCGGCCAGCTTGGTGAGCAAGCTCGGCATGGGCAGGTCCAACATGTAGGGAATGGCGTAGAAGAGCGTGAAGGGCAGAACCGCCAGCAGCGCGCCGCGCCAGAGCCACTTCAACTGCTGGCGTAGCAGGGGCGAATCGGCGCGGCTGTAGCTGCGAAGAAAGAGAACGGCGGCAAAGACGTAGAAGATGGCGTCGTAGCCAGTGCCGGTCTGGTCAAGGCGGTGACGCAGCAGTCCCGTAGCCTGCCAGCGGTTGATCGCCATGAGCCAAAGTCCCAGGAGTCCCGCGCCGGGAGCATAGATTAGCGGCAGCAACCAGCGACGCCGGATGTTCTTGAAGCGTTCTTCAGGAAAGCTGAGGGCGAAATGCAGAAACAGCGCCGGCTGCAGCGATCCTGCAAGCCCATTTATCCAGAAGACGGTCCAGTCCAGCAAGTCAAGCTTGCCAGTGAACTTGAGCGCATAGAGCGCGAATGAAGCCAGGCAGAACAGATAGAAGTGCGTAGCGCGGGGGGCCGTCCAGCGGCGAAACAGGACGTAGATGCCGATAGCCAGATAGATGAGACCGATGAGCCTCAATCCTGCCTGCAGGCTTCGATCTGCCGGTTCGGGAATGACCAGAACGGGTGCGTCGAGGGGGATGCCGTCCCGGGTGATGGAGTACCGCGCATTGTCCCAGGAGCCGGTGCGATAGAGCTGACGCTCAAAGTCCGCAACACGGGAGACAGGAGAGTCGTCGACAGCGGTCAGCAGGTCATGGGTCTGAATGCCCGCGCGCTGGCCCGGGCTGCCGGACAACACCTTATCTGCGACCAGCCCACCGCCCGGCGCCTCGCTCCACCATACCCCATCGTCAGGTTGCTGGAACTCGCTCTCCTGATGGAGATTCCAAACCGCCAACAGTACCAGACCCACTGTGGCTACTGCCAGCAGCGTCGCCTGCACACGATTGAAGAGGCTTGTCTCCATAAGGGGGAGCACCTTGAGCTACCAAATAGCACTGCACGTCGGATGCCATGTGATAAACCCTTACCGGGCAACCCGGAACACTTAGGCAACCAACTGAGAACACGTGAGATAAAGACGCTGGATTTCGCAAGAGGTGAGACCGCATCCACCTAGAGTCTGTGGAAAATGCAGAAAACGGGAAACAGCCTACGTAAAAGGGAATCGTACTACGGAAATCAATAGTGGATGAAAAGGCGCAGAAATTCGTGAAACTCACTTATTTTGCTGCGATCACGGTGTGGATTCATTTCTGCTCTGGCGCGGAAAGTGACTTATCTGGGCAGGGTGACCCCCGGGGCGAAGAAGAAGTCGCGTGAACATGAAGGTGAGCTTTTTTATCGCTCGCAAAGTCGATTCTGGACTTCAGCGCTGTCCGTAGGTCGCCTTTGGGCCATGCTTGCGCAGGTAGTGGTGTTCGAGAACGTGCACGGGCAGACCGGAATCGGGCGCTCCAAGCAGAATACTGCGAAATGCCATGCGAGCAATGTATTCGAGGACATCGGCGTGCTCTACGGCTTCGGCAACCGATCTTCCCCAGGTGAAGGGGGCGTGGCCGGCCACGAGCACACCGGGCACGGCGACGGGGTCCAGATCATCCGCGCGGAAGAGACGGACGATGACGGCACCAGTATTACGGACATAGGCCTCGACGGTTACCTCCCTGGCGGTCAGCGGAGCGGTGACCGGGACCGGGCCGTGAAAATAGTCGGCGTGGGTTGTACCCAGACAGGGAATTGGCCTGCATGCCTGTGCCCAGGATGTGGCGAATTCAGAGTGGGTGTGAACAATGCCACCGATCTGGGGGAATTCGCGGTAAAGCAGGGTGTGAGTGTCCAGGTCGCTTGAAGGGCGCAGCGAGCCTTCGACGATCTTGCCGTCGAGGTCGGTAACCACCAGGTTTGCTGGAGTGAGTTGGGCATAGTCGACGCCACTGGGCTTGATGACCACCAGCGGTTCGGTACCCGAGCGGTCGATGCCACTGGCGTTGCCGAAGGTATGCGGAGCCAGGCCGCGGCGGGCAATTTCGCGGTTGGCATGGAGGACTTCTTCACGGAGGGATTCGAGCAGCATGACGAACTTCCTTATGGCAGGAGCGCACAGCTTGTGGAGGGACGCGAATGCGTGGTAAGCGTTTCCCACAACAAGTTTACCAGCCCGGCCAACGCACAGACGATCATTGCCATTTCGCAGTACAATGCTGACCGTTCGGGGCAGCCCGATTACAAGACCACTGAACGGGCGCAATTCATGGTAGATGCTCGCACGGCGCAGGTTCCTTGTTGGGTTCAAGCGAGGGTGGCGAGAAGAAACACGCTTAGTCACCACACCGCAGCTCGGGGGCGGAAATGGAATGGTACTGGTGGATCTTCTTTGTGGTTGTGGCCTTGATCGTTCTTCAATCAGTCCCTAAACTTCTCCCACCAATTGGCAAGAAACCTGCGGCATTCAAGCTCGATAACCTGCGCTCCATCGCGTTCGCGAGTGTACAGGAGACTCCGCGCAACGAACAGCGACCGCAGGTGGAAGTGGAGCTTAGGCCCTATGTCACACGGCTGTGCAGGGTGCACGGGAGCACCGGGAGCTTCACATCGCACGAGACGCGCGTTATCGGCCAAGAAATAAACGAGAAGTACGGGTGCGACAGCATGGTCGATGTTCTCGACGAGGTGCGCAGAGTCCTGGGCAGTGGGGCGGCTCGGGATCTTGAATACAACTGGGCCGGGATTGGCGAATGGAGAAAATAGTCCGGCGGCTGAGAAATAGCCGGAAGCCTCATGTACGGATCGGAGATCGGCCGGCACGTACGTATAGATTAGAAATCCCTCCTCCGCTGTAAACTTGGGTTCCAAGCGGGCGTCTACCTGAGTGATGGCAGCCTGCACAGCATTGGAACCGATGACCATGGCCACGGCGAACGAAAATGCCGCGCAGGACTTCGCGAGTGTTGTTCAGAGCCACAGGCCGCAGATTTTCCGGTTCTTGCTGGCCTCTACGCGGGATGTGGATCTGGCGGAGACGCTGACCCAGGAGTGCTTCCTGAAGGCGCATCAGAACTGGCCGCGATTCCGAGGCGACTCGAGCGCGATGACCTGGTTGATGCGGATCGCAATCAACCTTCAGAAGGATCACTGGCGCAACCGTCGCTTGCAGTTCTGGCGCCAGGCGCGGACCAATGCAGTGGATCTGGATGAGGCGGGCGAATGGCTGCCCAGCGGCGAGAGATCGCAGGAGCAGCAACTGCTGGCGCGCGAACGGTTGGCGCAGGTGTGGCGCGCGGTGGATGGGTTGAGCGAGCGGCAGAGAACGGTCTTCCTTCTGCGCTTCGTAGAAGAACTGGAGTTGAGTGAGATTGCACGTTCCACAGGCCTGCGCGAGGGCACGGTGAAAGCACATCTCTCGCGGGCGCTGGCTAGAGTGCGTACGGAGTTGGGGGGGAAGCGATGACGGTGCAGGGCAGAATTACAGGAGAGACGGAGCAGCCGGCCGAGCGGGAAGTGCTGGACCCGGTGCTGCAGCAGACGCTGAGAGACTTCAGAGCCAGTGTGCACGCCTGGAGCGAGGCGGTCTATCAGAGTCCGCGCAATGTGCACGAGGTGGTGGTGCACAGGACATGGCGGCTGGCTGCCGGATGGGCCCTGGCGTTGGTGTTGCTCGGCGGCGCCGCTTCGGGAGGTCTCTACGAGCGCCATCATCAGCAGGAGTTGGCCCGGATTGCGGCCGCGCAAGCAGCACAACAGCAGCGCGAACTCGCGGCCCAGCATGCACGCGAGGAGGAAGATCTGCTGGCCAAGGTGGACAGCGACGTAGCGCGAGAAGTTCCAAGCGCCATGGAGCCGCTGGCTTCATTGATGACGGATGACGTGACCAAATAAAAGCGGGAAAGCGAACGAGTGTCGTGCTGAAGATCATTGGGAGGAATACGGGATGAAGGTAACGGTGGCGGTACGGATGGGTTTGGCGATTGCCGCATTTTTGACGGCGGGCGCGCTGGGTGCACAGGCACCGGGTGGTGGCCCGGGATTCGGGGATCACAGGCCCCCTATGGAGCGGGCACTGGGTCCGCGTGGCGAGCATGGCCGCTGGTGGAACGATCCGGCCATGGTGGAGAAACTGAAGCTCACGGACGAACAGCGGAAGGCGATGGACGGGATTCTGATGGAGCACCGCGAAAAGCTGATCGACCTGCGCGCCAACGTGGATAAGGCGGAACTGGCAATGGAGCCGCTGATGGGCGACGACCAGCCGAATGAGACTGCAATCCTGGCGCAGATTGACAAGCTGGCCCAGGCGCGTGCCGAACTGGAGAAGGCCAATGCCCGTTTCCTGTTGGCCATTCGCAGCAAGCTGACACCCGAGCAGTGGAAACTGTTGCGTGCTGGGCGCATGAACCGGATGGAGCGCCGCGGATGGGGAAGAGACCGCCTGCGGCCCGGTGGCCAGAGGCCGGATGGCGAGGACCAGCACGCGGCGCCTCCGCCTCCGGGACCGCAGGGCGCCGCCGGCGGGAGGCCAACGGTCGAGGACCCGGGAGATGCGGCTGCCCCGGGAGCGGGGATCAATCAATAGAGGGATGTTGTAGCGAGAGCATCAGACAGAGAGCAACTGCGGTAATAGCCAGGGCCTGGTCAGGAGATTGAACAGGCCCTGGACAACCGATGGCGGCAAGAGGCGATCCTCTTGCCGCCGATTTTTTCGCGTTGAATTGAAAAAGACGACTGCGCATTTCTGGAGATGCGGGCTTCGATCCTCAAGGACGTTTTTCAGTCCGCGTAATCTCCTGGTTGCTTGCCAGCGACTTGCGAGAGGATTAGAAGTTGCTAAAGAGCGAGGTCGTAATTGCGCAATGTCAGCGTCCCCTTGGCGACCAAAGAGTGGCGAAAGGCTCCTCTATCCCACTTGCAATTGCCGCAGGTAAGGGACGCTGGCCTTCATCAGAGGCAAGTCCATCTCGACGAAGTAGTTCTTGATGCCGGCCGTCTTTGCCGCGGTAAAGATTTTTGTCCAATCGAGCGTGTCTTGACCAACCGGCACGATCTTGCGAGTCTTTGCCGACCAGCCCTGAACATGCATGGAGATAAAGCGGCCTGGATACCGGGTAAAGTACTCGGCGGCATCATAGCCCGCACTGATTGTGGACACCTGGAACTGGAACTTGACGAACCTGGGATCGAGAAATTGAAACAGCAGATCGTATGTCCGCTTGCCATTGACCTTGGTGAGTTCAAAATCCTCGTTGTGAAGACCCTGCACGATTCCGGCCGCCGCCGCCCGCTCGCCCATCCGGTTGTATTCGTCGGCCGCTCGCTTCACATCATCCATGGTGGGATTCTTCGGCCCGCCCAGGCTAGGAACAAGCATCTGGGTCAAGCCGATATCTCTTGCCCATGAGATACGGTCGTCCTGATCTTTCCGCAATTCGTCGATAGAAAAGTGACTGCTGATGCAGGTGAGGCCTGCCTCGTGGAGGATGCTTCGGAGTTCGGGCCCTTTGTATTTGGCGAGGCCTGCGAAACCGGAGTCGGCGTACCCCACGGGCGAGCACAACTCGATTGTCTGGAATCCGGCGGCGGCAAGTTCTTTGAGCGTGCCGCGGAAGTCTTTGGCGATGCTTGCGCGCACGGGCCACGTCTGACATCCAAGGGGCAAGCCAAGGGGATTGGCGTGAAGCATGCGCGGCCCTGTCGACAGGGCCGCGCCCAACGCTGTGGCCGATGAGGCTGTCTTGATAAATTCTCTTCTGGATACTGGCGGCATACTTGTCTCCTTGCTTGGGACGTCGGACTTCAATTCTAGACTCCGGGTGGATGGCAGGCTCGCGGCGAGCAGATCGGTCCGCGCTTCTTGCGGCGCGAGGATGACGTTAAGTGGTGCGCTTGCGTTTCAACGACGACCGATCTCCCACATCTTCGGGATAGTCCTTTGCCAGATCGCGAATCCTGAAGCTGAATTGCCGGAATAGTTTTTCCCAACGCTTTGCCTGAGCGGGCGTGTAACGGTAGAAGCCTTTAGCGTTCGAAGTTCCACGACCGCCCGAGTCAGTCACCTTCTGCATCAGGCGCGGGATTTTCCTGGCGCAGTTGAGGTCTGGGAGAAGGCCCTTCATCACGGCTTTGTAGGCGCGAATTCCCATGAGGTCCATGAAACGAAAAGGGCCAGCAAAAGTGATCCAGTAGCCTAGGTCGTTGCGCATCGAGCGATCGACATCCGCAACCGTCGCATATCCCGAATCCACCAAGTGGAACGCTTCACGAAGCATGGAGTACATGATCCGGTTGGTGATGAAGCCGCGAATATCACGGCGGATCAACGACGGCTCCTTGCCCCATCCGCGAGCCAGGCGTTCGGCACGCCGCGCAAAGGCGAGCGAAGTCTGGTTCCCGCAGACGATCTCCATAAAGCGTGTCGCGGTTGCAGGTTCTGCCCAGTGCAGACCGAGCACGCGTTCCGGATGGCGGGCATTCTTCTGTAATTCGGTAATAGGGATCGAGGAGGTGTTGCTGCCGATCAGCGCGCGAGAAGACACGACCTTTTCAATTTCTTTAATCACGCGGCGCTTGATGGAAAGGCTCTCTACGGTGGACTCAACGACAATCTCTGCGTCCTTGAGGCCGTCGAACTTCGAGGAAACTGTAAATCTCTCCATCACGTGGGGCAGAGATTCCTTGATCAATCCGTGGGCGGCGGCTTCCTTCAAAACGGCCAAAAGCCTTCGGCGCGCCGTGCGAATTTTCGTTGGATCGGACTCGACGCAATGCAGACGGTGTCCTGCTGCGAGCAGACAGGCGCAGATGCTGGTGCCCATCAATCCCATTCCTACAACGCCAACTGGGATTTCACCGGGAGGTTTCGCGATCGAACGACTTCCTGCCTGGCGATTCGACTTTCTTTGTTTCAGCATGGGTTATGAGGCCCTCCTTGAACTACCGGCCGATGGACGTGCCAGTCTACAGCGCGATGGGCTATGGAGTATAGACGAACGGCGTGGAGCAGTCGGGCAGATTTGGTCCGAGGCGCATCGGCACGGGGCCGAGGAATTTCGTACTAAACAGTGACTGCGGGCTCCGGTTCCCACGCGCCGGTGGTGAGGTACTCGTGGATATGGACGGCAGCTTTGCGGCCTGCGCCCATGGCAAGGATGACGGTGGCGCCGCCGGTGACGATGTCGCCGCCGGCAAAGACACCGCGCTTGGAGGTGCGAGTGGTCTCAGGATCGGCGAGGATGTAATTGCGCGGGGTGGTCTTCAGGTCCGGGGTGGTGCTCTGGATGAGCGGATTGGCGGTGGTGCCCACGCCAATGATGGCCACGTTCGCGGGCAGAACGTAGTCCGAGCCCTTGATCTCGACCGGTGAGCGGCGGCCACTCTTGTCGGGTTCGCCCAATTCCATGCGCACGCAGCGTGCGCCGGTGAGCCAACCCTTCTGGTCGCCGATAAACTCGACGGGGTTGGTCAACATGCGGAAGTCGATGCCCTCCTGGAGGGCGTGGCGCACCTCTTCGAGACGCGCCGGCATTTCGGCTTCAGAGCGGCGATAGACCAAGGTTGCGGTTCGTGCGCCAAGGCGGCGCGCGGTGCGCACCGCGTCCATGGCGGTGTTGCCGCCACCTACGACGATGACGTCGCGATCGCGGCAATCGTAGACCGGCTCATCGTACGCAGTGACCTGGTAGGCGCGCATCAGGTTGACACGGGTGAGGAATTCGTTAGCGGAGTAGACGCCGTTGAGGTGCTCGCCGGGAACGCCGAGGAAGCGCGGCAGACCGGCGCCGGTGGCGACGAACACCGCATCGAATTTCTCGTTCTGCATGAGCTCGTCGAGGGTCACACTCTTGCCGACGACTACATTGTTTTCAAATTCGACGCCCATTCTGCGCAGGTTGTCGACTTCACTCTTGACGATGGCCTTGGGCAGACGGAATTCGGGGATGCCGTAGACGAGCACGCCGCCGAGCTCGTGCAGGGCCTCAAAGACGCGCACGCNNCGCGCACGCGATGGCCCTTCTGGACCAGGTCTCCGGCGGCCGAGAGCCCGGCCGGGCCGCTGCCGACGATGGCCACACTCTTGCCCGTGGGCATGGCGTTGACAGGCAATCCAAGCTGGCCGGTGTTGCGTTCATAGTCGGCGATGAATCGCTCAAGGTTGCCGATGGCAACGGGCGCGCCCTTCTTGCCCAGAACGCATCCGCCCTCGCACTGATTCTCCTGCGGGCAGACGCGGCCGGTGATGGCGGGCAGCGCATTGTCTTCGCGCATCTTGGCTGCGGCGGCAAGATAATCACCGGCATAAATGAGCGCGACCACCTCTTTGATCTTGACGCCGACGGGGCAATCGACGACACAGCCGGGCTTGGCGCAGGCAATGCAGCGCGTGGCCTCCTGAAGGGCGTCGGCCGCGAGCAGACCTCGATTGACTTCTTCAAAGTTGCGGCTGCGCACGGCGGGATCGAGCTCGGACATGTGCACGCGCGGGATCTTCATGCGATCTTTGAGGGGAAGCGTGTTGGGGTTAGACATGGTGCGCCTCCTCCTCAGTCAACTCCGCGCGAAGGTGGGCCACTTCGGCTTCTTTCGCGAGCAACTCGGCGCGAAGGTTGGCCAACTCCTCCTGCTTGTGCTCCTCAAAGTATTTGAGCGACTGGCACTCCTTGTCACGGTACATGGAGTTGCGCTGCATAAGGACCTCGAAGTTGACCAGCGAGGCATCGAATTCAGGACCATCGACACAGGCGAATTTACTCTTGTCGCCGAGCAGTACGCGGCAGCCGCCACACATGCCGGTGCCGTCCACCATGATGGAGTTCAGACTGACCATGGTCTTTATGCGGAGCGGGGCGGTGATCTGCGCCACGGCGCGCATCATGAGCACCGGGCCGACGGCGAGCACAAAGTCGATTTTGCGGCCGGCGGCGAGAAGCTCATTGAGCTTTTTAGTCACCAGGCCCTTTTCGCCGTAGCTGCCGTCGTCGGTCATGATGTAGGTCTCGTTGCCGGCGCGGCGCACTTCTTCTTCAAAGACCACCATCTCAGTGTTGCGCGCGCCCTCAATGAAGATCACGTGATTTCCAGCCTGCTTGAGCCCGTTGGCCGTGGGAAGCGCCATGGCTGTGCCCACGCTGCCGGCAAGAATCACAGCAGTACCGTAGTTCTGAATTTCAGAGGGCGTCCCGAGCGGGCCGACGATGTCGAGAATGGAGTCGCCCGCTTCAAGGCAATTCAACAGCATGGTGGTTTTGCCGATGGATTGCACCACGATGGTGACGGTGCCTGCCTCGGGGTCAGAGCTCTTGATGGTGAGGGGGATGCGTTCGCCGTGCTCGTGGAGGCGGAGAATAAGGAACTGACCGGGCCTCTGCTTGCGCGCGATGCGCGGCGCTTCAATCACGAATTGCTTGATATTGAGGCCGACGCTGCGGGCTTCGAGAATCTTGTACATGAGGCACAACTCCGATGCGGCCGAAGCCGTTGCAAGAGGGACACCCCCGCTCGACAGGAGGATCTTCAAGAGCAGTTTGACTCCGCGATCGGTCGCGAGGGTGGGCATGGAGAACAAAGGCACTCCGATGCAAGCACATCCACAGCAATCATTAAGGATTATTTAGCAACGGGGAAGGCGCACCTTGTGATGGAGGTCACGGGGGTGCTGAAGGACTGACGGGATGGAGATGGCCTTGTCAAAGCTGACTCAGGCTTCGCCTGCCGGATTTCCGGCGGCACTTTCCATATCGGCGAGGGTCCGCCGCATGCGCAGGAATTCCGGGTGGCCGTGGAGAGGTTGCAGGCGAGGATCGGCGAGCATCTGGAAGAGCCACGGGCAACGGTCGTTTTCGGCGGCGCGCAGTTCGGCAATGGCGCTTTCCATGTCTCCCAGGGCCACGCAGACGGCGGGAGTAAACGAGCGCAGCACGAAGCGCTCCCGGCTCAGCCATTGCAGCCGTTCAAGAGTTTCACGAGCTTCGCGTTCCCGCCCGGCGCGGGCCAGGGCATAGCCATGCACGGCAGCGGCAATGTCGAAAGAGGGCGAGCGCCTGGCCAGGTCCTCGGCGAGCTCGATGGCGCGGTCCGGCTGGCCGTTGTGGGCCAGGATGATTGCGCTGTAGAGCTGAGAGCCCTCGTGTTCGGGTGAGATCGCGATGGAGCGCTCCGCCTGCTCCACGCTCCTTGTGCTTTCTCCAGCCAGATGCCAGGCCCAGGCCAGGCGAGCGTTCAGCCAGGGTGCAAAGGGGTCCAGGAGCAAGGCGGCGTGCAGCAGGCCAAGGGCCTCGTCAAAACGATGGCGGCTTAGAGCAAAGATGACCCGCACCCGGGTGATCCAGGGATCATGAGGCAGGTGCGCACAGGCTGCAAACGCGTGGAGCGCACCGCGCAGGTCGTGGTCCACATGAAAGCGGATCCAGGCGAGTGGCGGCAGAAGGGCCTCAGCTCCATCAAGCTGACCTGGAATTCCGCCGGCCAGGCTGCGAACCTGCTCCGCAGCCACGGCCGGCGACAGAAAGCCAAAGAAGGTTTGGATGATACAGGCATTGGCGAGGTCGACCCGCGCGGCAACCAGCGATGGATCGAGTTCCGCAGCGCGAAACAGGTGCTGCATGGCGTCCTGGATGCGGGGACGCTGCAGAGACTGCCACTCAAAGTGTCCGCGCAGGAACAACTCGTAGGCATGGCGACGGTTGGGATCGTTTTCCTCCTCGGATGCTGGAGCCGCGGCAGCAGAGAAAGATAAGCCACCCATGCCGAGCCGGAAGACAAGGCGCTCGACCAACTCCGATTCAATACCGGCTGCACGGTCTTTCGGCGCCAGGAGGTCCTCGACCCAGATTTGGGTGCCATCCGCGACGCGGATCATCTCAGCGCGCAGTCTCAGGTGGGTTGGCTGGGCGCGCAACGTTCCCGCCAAAACCAGGTCGGCGTGAAGCGCTTCGCCTACCTGCAGCGCGGTAAGGCCACGCCTCGCCAGAGTGAAAACGGAATCTCTGGCCAGCACTCCGACCGGTATCATGCGCTCGCCGGTGAGCCGCGTCATGGTCTCCTCGGCGATTGCTGTGCCCAGGTGCTCGGCGACATTGAATCCGGTGGAGAAGGGCATGATCGCGAGCCGCAGCGGGGCCTGCGCAGGCGCGGCGCCTGACGGCCGCACCGTGCCTGAGAAGCGGTATCCCCGTTTGTAGACGGTCTGGATGCACTCATCCGGCGCCAGCTTTGAGCGCAGCGAGGAGACACACTTGGGAACACTGTCTGCGGTGACGTGGACCTCTCCCCAGAGCGCCTGCTTTAGTTCGAGAGGAGTGAGGATCTGGCCGGCACGGGCCAGCAAAAGACTGAGCGCCTGCAGTTCCCTAGGGGAAAGGTAGATAGGAGTTATTCCGCGCAGGAGCGTTCCATCGGGCTCGAGCCGGAGACTACCGAATGAATATCCTGCCTGCCCGGCATCAGGCGAAGTAAACGGAGCCGGCTTTATCGCAACCAACGCATCCCTCGCACTCTCGCTCAACCTGCATGACCACGCAGGTTAAGCGCCAAGGCAAAGGGCCGTCCCGAACAACGGCCCCTTCGGTCGAAACCCAGGGAAGAAGAAAATACAAGTCCAGCATAAAGCTGTGTTGTGTTGAGCCAGTCAATTAATGGTGCTTCAATTATCCTCCGCGGCATTGCAAGGTGCAAAAAAAAAGCGAGCGAGATTTGCCTGCCAAGTAATGCTGGATCGGTTACTGCCACTGACCGAAAATCGGACATTGCGAGCCTCGCAGCAAAGAGGGAGGCGCACCAAGCTGTTGCAGGTGGGCTTGCGGCTATTGCAAGATCGGAATGCCCGCGATGCGTTTCTGCCATTCCGCGGGGCCGGTCTGGTGGACACTGGTTCCCTTGGAATCGACAGCCACAGTCACCGGCATCTCGCGCACGTCGAACTCGTAGATGGCCTCCATGCCGAGGTCCTCAAAGGCAATCAGACGCGAGCCGTGGATGGCCTTTGACACCAGGTAAGCCGCGCCGCCGACCGCCATCAGGTAGACCGCGCCAAACTCGCGAATGGCCTCAATGGCCGCCGGGCCGCGCTCGGCCTTGCCGACCATGCCGAGGAGGCCGGTTTCGGCTAGCATCTGGCGAGTGAACTTATCCATACGCGTGGCAGTTGTGGGTCCGGCCGGACCCACAACCTCTTCGCGCACCGGGTCCACGGGCCCTACGTAGTAGATGAAGCGGCCGCGGAAGTCGACGGGGAGTTTTTCGCCGCGGCTCAGCATGTCCGTCATGCGCTTGTGGGCGGCATCGCGACCGGTGAGCAGCTTGCCGGTGAGCAGAAGGACCTCGCCGGGCTTCCATGTGGCCGCTTCGGCGCGGGTGACGGTGTCGAGGTTCACTCGGCGAGCCGCGGAGACGTCGTAGGTGAGTTTGGGCCAGTCTTCAAGGCTCGGGGGATCAAGGTAGACCGGGCCGGAGCCGTCGAGCACAAAGTGGGCGTGGCGGGTGGCGGCGCAGTTGGGAATCATGGCCACGGGCAGATTGGCGGCATGGGCGGGCGTGTCGAGGATCTTGACGTCGAGGACCGTGGTCAGCCCGCCCAGGCCCTGCGCACCGATGCCGAGGCGGTTCACTTTGTCGTACAGTTCGACGCGCATCTTTTCAGCGGTGGTTTGTGGGCCGCGCGCGATCAGGTCCTGAATGTCGATGGGGTCCATGAGCGCCGTTTTGGCGAGCAGCATGGCTTTCTCCGCAGTGCCGCCGATGCCTATGCCGAGCATCCCCGGCGGGCACCAGCCAGCGCCCATGGTGGGCACAGTCTTCAGCACCCACTCGACGACAGAGTCGGACGGGTTGAGCATGGCGAACTTGGATTTGGCTTCAGACCCGCCACCCTTCGCAGCCACGGTGACTTCGACGGTATTGCCGCGCACCAGTTCCACGCTGACGCAGGCGGGGGTGTTGTCTTTGGTGTTTTTGCGGGCGCCGGCGGGATCGGACTGGAGGGAAGCGCGCAGCTTGTTGTCGGGGTTCAGGTAGGCGCGGCGTACACCTTCATCGACCATCTCCTGGAGGTCGAGCAGCTTCTCGCCGGGCGCGGCCTCGAAGCGCACGTCCATGCCGACCTTTACAAAGGCGTTGACGATGCCGGTGTCCTGGCAGATGGGGCGGTGGCCCTCGGCACACATGCGGCTGTTGATGAGAATCTGGGCGATGGCGTCTTTGGCGGCGGGAGACTGCTCGCGCTCATAGGCCTTGGCCAGGCTGGTGATGTAATCGACGGGGTGGTAGTAGCTGATGTACTGCAGCGCGCCTGCAACGCTCGAAATGAAATCTTCCTGGCGGATGACGGTCATGGAGGCTCCCTCGAAGGTCGGTCGCTTCTAGGGTAATGGATGCGAGGGAGGGCTGGCAGAACCAGAGGAAATGAGGCGGGCCAACGCTTGAAATTTGCGTTTGATGGGTGAAGTGAGCAACGAGTAATCTCCGGATTGGCCACGATCCGACCGGAATGCGATCAGGGTCTAGAACCTACCGTATGCTGTGCTAAGAGAACCTTGGGGGAAGCAGATGAACAACAAGGCGAAGGAATGGTTGGAACGTGGCGCTGAGCTACTCAAACCATTGTTCCTGCGGTACGGTTTCGCTTACAGAACCCTGAATGACGGAGACAGCAGCGGTGGCCAATTCGCCTACGCAGAGTTTAGGAAGGGAGCTCGAAGAATGGAGTTTCACTTCCGATACAGCTTAGGGTTGGTAACGTACAAACTTAACTCTCATTCGATGTCCCATCAGGAATATATGCGCTCCATGCTGGGAAAACCCAATGCGAGCCAATATCCCGGATTCTCAACCGACCCAATGGACGCGTTTCGTCACCTCCTGTTCGATCTGGAAGAGCATTGTGCCGATTTTTTTGAAGGAACGGATGAATGCCTCCTTCGGCGCATTGAGGATGCACTTGCCGAGCCGATTCAAAAATCCGGGTTGCCAGATTAGCAAACCGTTCCTGGTGTATAACCGCCAAACCGGAACTCGGACAAAGCGTTTCCTCGGGGGCTGAAGTCCGAGTCATGCAAAAAGTTCCAGGGAAATTGAAACGACCCCAATGGGAGAGCACGGGAGCGACCCGCTGGAGCGGAACCGGCGTAATTCCGACAGCAACACTCGCAGGCGGTAGCCGGCGGCGTCAGGGTAAAGTACGTCCGAGAGCAGGCCGCAGGTCGGTGTGCACGAAATCGTCGCCCTTGTAGAGTATGGGTTCGCGCTTGTCGCGGGCGAGGGCGTAGCTGAAGCAGTCGCCGAAGTTGAGGTTGGCGGGGTGGCCGCTGCCCCGGCCGTAGTCGCGGAAGGCCTGGCGGGCGATGTTCGCCTGCTCCGCGGTGAATGGCTCGACGGCGATTCCGAATTGTTCGATCAACTCATCGATCCGGCGGCTTAACGCAGGACTCTTCCATCGATCGACGACGATTGCAAGCTCGACGTAGGTCGATGCCGAAATTCTGGAATTGTCTGCTTCATCGAGAGACTTCGCGAAGGTTTCCCACCCGGGCTCTCGCTTGAGAATTGCGACCAATACAGAGGTGTCAACAATCATTTGGGCAAGCCTGTCTCGTCATCATAAAGTTCGTCCATCAGTTCCTTGGAGGTTCTGCCATCGTTCATGATCGCAGCGGTCTGAGCAGTAATCCGATCGAGCCACTCCATGCGGCTTTCTTTCCTGGATGCCTTCTCTTGCCGTTCCAGCCGCTCTTTGACCGCAACCTTGACTGCCAGGGTCAAGCTCTCCCCGGTCAGTTGTGCCAATTTCCTAGTTAGCCTATGTGTTTCCTCGTCTTTGATGTTCAGGGCCATCAGATTCCACCTTTCCACCGTCCCCTTCTACCATTCTACCATTTTGAGCCTGTTCCAGCCGGATAGAGCTGTCCGGCTCCACTGGAAACCGCCGTGATGGCCTAAGCTAAAGGCATGAACGACATGACTGCAAATGCGGTTGAGGGCGAGATATTTGACCTTCTGGTGGTGGGAGCCGGACCTACGGGGCTGGCCTGCGCGATCGAGGCGCAAAAAGAGGGGCTGCGGGCGGTTCTGGTGGACAAGGGCTGCGTGTGCAACTCGCTGTTTCACTATCCCGCGCATATGACATTTTTCACCACGCCGGAGTTGCTGGAGATCGGGGGCATTCCGTTTCCCAGCCCCAATACCAAGCCCACGCGCAACGAGGCGCTGCAGTACTACCGGCTGGTGGCGGCGTACTACCGGCTGGACGTGCGCCAGTACCAGCGCGTGGAGCGGGTGACAGGCGCGGACGGGGCTTTTACGGTGCATACGGTGGACCGCTTCGGGCGGCCGGGAGCCATCCAGACTCGGAAACTGGCACTTTCCACCGGCTACTACGATCTGCCCAACCTGACGGGAATCCCCGGCGAGAGCCTGAGCAAAGTGCACCACTATTACGTTGACCCACACCCCTACTTCGAGATGGATGTGGTGGTGATCGGGGGGAAGAACTCGGCGGCCATTGCGGCGCTGGAGCTGTGGCGCAGCGGGGCGCGCGTCACTCTGGTTTACCGCGGGCCGGAGATTCCGCCGCACGTGAAGTACTGGATCAAGCCGGACATCGAAAACCGCATCAAAAATGGGGAGATCAAGGCGTATTTTGATTCCAATGTGGTGGAGATAACGCCGGACTCGGTGGTGGTAGAGTCGCCGGAGGGCCGGGAGATTCTGCACAACGATTTCGTATTTGCCATGACCGGCTATCATCCCGACTTCAGCTTTCTTGAGGCGCTGGGGGTGCGCTTTGAGGGGCCGGACAGGCTGCCGGTGTGCAACGCGGAGACGCTGGAGAGTAACGTGCCGGGCATTTACCTGGCGGGCGTGATCGTCGCCGGATCGCGCACCAATGAGATTTTCATTGAGAATGGGCGATTCCACGGGCGGCAGATTGCTAAAGCATTGGCATCAAAATAGAAACAGGATGCCGGCCGGCTGCGGACTTGTTGGGGTAGAATCCGGCACAAAATACTGAGGGGGAATTGGGGCCTTGGCGATGCGTTGGTGGCCGCGATCGATCCGGTGGCAGATGCTCGCTGGACTGTTGCTGCTGGAGACGCTTTCAATCGTGCTTTTTGCGGCGCTGCTTACCGACCAGCAGACGCGGAGAGTGGAGCGACGCTCGAGGGAACGGTTGGCCTACGAAGCTCGATCGATGGCGCTCCAGGCCAGGGAAGCACTGGATCAGGACCGGCCGGGTTGGGTGGGGCTGTCAGTGAAGATGATGGGCAAATCGCCCACCGTGGCCTTTGCCAAGGTCAGCGATCCTGCCGGAAACGTGCTCTTCGTGAGCAATGATCAGTCGAACCAGACTGTGCTCGATCCAGCCGAGATGGCGCAGATACCGCAGATAAGGCGCGATGAGTCCAAGGTCTTTACACTGAGCGGCGGCCGCCTGGAGGCCGTGAGCGCCATCTACACGGGAAATGACCTGCGCGCCTATGCCTGGGTGGAATACGACCAGACCTGGGCGCGCGAGGAGCTGAACACCGTTCTGCAGTACACGGCCATCTTCGGCATCATCTGGCTGGTAGCGTCGTCGGTGCTGGTGCTGCTGGTTTGGCGCTCGATCGACCAGCCACTGGCCATTCTGCACCGCGGCACGGGCGCGCTGATGAAATCACCGGGGTCGGGGGGCAATTTTCCGTTGCCAGTGACTGTCGACAATGAGTTTGGCGACCTGATCCGAGCATTCAACCGCATGGTTGCTTCTATCGCCGAGCAGCGCTCGGGGTTGAACGATACCCTGTCGCTGCTGGACTCGATGCTGGCGAATGCGCCGATCGGACTGGCTTTTCTCGACCGCCGCGGCCGCTTTGTGCGCGTGAACCAAGTGTTTGCAGGGATGACTGGAGCCCCGCTAAGCCGCCACCTGGGGCGGACCCTGCCGGAACTGCTCCGCCAACCCGCTGCCCAACAACTGGAAGACGCCGTGCGGCGTGTGTTTGCGGACGAAGAGCCGGAAGGCCACCTGGAACTGAGCGGAGAGGCAGGAAAGCTGAGGTGGCCCTCAACCTGGCTGGTGAGCGTGTACCCTGTGCGAACTACGCCAAACGAGGTGCGCTGGGTGGGTGTGATTGTTCTGGACGTGAGCGAGCGCAAACGCAGCGAAGACGCCTTGCGCAAGACTGAAAAGCTGGCCGTCACCGGGCGGCTGGCTGCCTCGATCGCTCACGAAATCAACAATCCGCTGGAAGGCATCACCAACCTTTTGTTCCTGCTGCGTAATTTCAGCCAGCTTGAGGACCCGGCGCTGAAATACGTGACCATGGCTGAGGACGAGGTCCGCCGTATCACCCAGATTACTCAACAGACGCTGCGGTTCTATCGCCAATCCACGCTGCCAACCCGTTCCAACATGGGCGAACTGCTCAATTCCGTACTCGACCTTCATAATCGCCGGCTCGCGGCCCTCGAGATCAAGGTGGAGCGGGATTACGACACGGAGCTAGACCTCTACTGCTTTGCCGGAGAAGTGCGGCAGGTGATCGCGAACCTGGTGGGCAACGCTATCGACGCAACCGCGCGAGGGGGGCGGCTGGTGGTCAGGGCACGACGCTCCAGGAACTGGAAGGAACCAGGCACGGAAGGTGTGCGCATTACCGTGGCGGACACTGGCTCAGGCATGGAGCCGGAGGTACGCGAGCATATTTTCGAGCCGTTTTTCACCACCAAGAGCGTGACCGGGACCGGGCTGGGTCTCTGGGTGAGCCAGGAGATTATTCTCAAGCATCATGGGATGGTGAGGGTTCACAGCCGACCCGCATCGGGTGACGGACCGTCCGGCACCACCTTCCAACTGTTTTTCCCGAATCATCGGGATCTGACCACAGGCGTGCAACAGCCCGCAGTTGCCGAGGCGTAAAGCGTGTTGGAGCAGGCGGTTGGGCGGCAGTGATTGCGGACTGCTACGATCCTTTGTTCTACGGAACTTTTTCCGGGCGCCAGGGTTCATAAGGATGACGGGCTGCACGGGTATTCGTCTAAATTGGCAAGACCCGGGGCAGCAACTTGTTGGCAGGAGATAGAAGGATGAATCGGTCACCATTCAAGCGAGTCGTTTACCACATGCTGGCATTTGCGGCTTTGGCCGTGATGTGCGGCGCGATGGCACAGGACGCGGCGCCCACCCAGCGCAGCGACGGGCAGATCGAAATGGATGTGGTACACGCTCTGGACGCTTCCCAGGCCCTGAAGAGCGATCTGATCACGGCGGCCACCATCCAGAGTGAAGTTACGCTCTCTGGGACGGTGTCGAGCGACGCGTCGAAGCAACTGGCGGAGTCCCTCGTCAAGGGCGTTCCGGGCGTGACCGGGGTACACAATAATCTGAAGGTCGGCAACCCCGCCAACGATCCGAATGCGCAGGGCGCCAATCTGAACGAGCAGAACGCGCCGGATGTCGCGGACAACCAGCCGGGAACCGGGCCAGAGGCTCCCGCAGCTGCGCCCGCTCCGGACTATGGGCAGAACCAGGCTCCGGCTTACGGTCAGAATCAGCCTCCGGCCTATGGACAGGCTCCGCCTCCGCCAGACAACGGGCAGGCTCCTCCCCCGGGGTACGGGCAGAATCAGCCGCCGGCTTACGGTCAGGCTCCACCTCCGGGCTACGGCCAGAACCAGCCCCCGGCTTACGGTCAGGCTCCACCTCCGGGCTACGGCCAGAACCAGCCCCCGGCTTACGGTCAGGCTCCTCCGCCGGGGTACGGACAGAATCAGTATCCGCCACCGCCGCCGCAATACCGGCAGCAGTATGCGCCGCCTCAGCCCACGTATGCGATGCCGAAGGGGCCTATGACCTTGCCCCAGGGAACGCTGGTGCAGCTAAGGACCAGTGAACCGGTCGGCACCAAGAATGCCAAGGATGGCACTCCGGTTGAGTTTACGGTGATTCAGGATGTGGCTCCGGGTGGGGTGCTGGCGATTCCGCGCGGCGCTACCGTCCACGGTGTGGTTGCAGAAGTGAAGCGCCCCGGCGCCCTGGCCGGCAGCCCGGAACTGGTGCTGCAGCTTACTTCACTTGACCTGGGCGGGCAAAACTACCCGCTGCAGTCGGATCAATTCAAAGTGAAGGGGCCGAACAAGGGTGGGCGCACAGCAGAGAGCGCCTTTGGCGGCGCGCTGGTAGGCGCGATCATCGGCGGCGCCGTGGGTCGCGGCCCGGGCGCGGCGATTGGTGCGGCGGCGGGCGCGGGCGCGGGTACGGCGGCGTCGGCTGCCTCTCCGGGGCCGGGAGTCTGGATTCCCGCCGAGGCGCTGGTGACGTTCCACCTGGCTGCGCCGGTGACGGTGAATCCGATCAGCAGGGATGAAGCGGCGCGGTTGTCGCAGGGACTTTTCCAGGGTGGCCCCTCGCTGTACCGGCGACCAGGCTATGGGTATCCCTACAGGCCGTATGGATATGCTCCGGTGTTCTACCGGCCGTATTACATGATGGGTGGGTACTACTACTGGCGCTAAAGGCCAGCTATCCGGATAGCAAGGCAGTGGGCATCCCTAACCAGGGATGCCCACTACGTTTTTGGGGCGAAGGTATCGGCAGGCACCGATAGACGCACGCCCAGTGGCGGATTCGGATGAATTCGCAATTTCCGGATAGGCGGTAATCCGCCCGGAACTCGCCCGCCGTCAAAGTTCTGTGCGTAGAGCCGGTCGCTCTCTTGGGAATTCGATGCATCGTGCCTATTGGGGAGTGGAATCATCACCCTCCGGAGTGGGAGAATCCCTCTCGCTGTCCGGCCATGAATAGGCGATGAGAGAGAACGCGCTTATGGCGATCATCTCCCACCCGACACCGGTCAATCGCCGATGAGCAACGTATGTCATGTACATCGGAATGGACAGGTTTGTCAGACTCGCAGTGACCCCCCAAGCTCGCGCCGTGCGCCTACGCTTCCATGTGGTCCACCAAGTCATCGCAAAGACAATGGCGAGCGAAACCATAGCGCCAAGCACCCAGAATGTGCTAAATCGCGGCACCCAGTTCCGGCGAAGGTAGTCGGCAGCGCCGACAATGCAACAGATGAAAAAGAAGCCGAAGAGCCAGCCGGATAACATCGTGGCAGTTTTCATGTTTTTCTCGCTCTGCTCATGATTCTAGTGCGGAATTAGACTCCTCAAAGTCATCTGCGGGGTTCCGAGAAGATGGTGGGCCACTCGGACATT